>JBGARJ010000052.1:0-40655 GCA_044230315.1 Saprospiraceae bacterium | reverse complement strand
GGCGATCCGGTTTTGCTGCCCTGCAGCAACTGTTGATTTGGGGTTGGCATTGGTCGGCTCCACCTGGCATTGGGTAAAGAGCAACAAGGCTGCCGCAGTAGCGACAACCAAAGCAAAAAGGGTTTTCATTTTGTACGGTATTTTAAGTGAACAGGTAGCCTGTCCTGCCGTGCCAAAACGCCAAACCAAGCGGTAGCGTTTCTGCGGGGAACAGGCAGAGCATGTTCGACGGTGCGCAGGTAAAAAAGGTCGCACCCGCCGGGGCGACGGAACAGGGGCATAAAAAAGGCCGCCGTTTCATTTCGAAACGGCAGCCAAATAAACCCCAAAAAACCAAATGAAAACTTTTTTATCAACAACGGCGAACGGATAAAGTTCGCTCCGGATAGCGCTGTTTTAGAAATCGTCTGAAAACTCCTGGCGAGGTGGGAAGGCATAGATTTTGGCGTTAGGCAAGGCTGATTTTTGAGGGAATAGTCTTGCCCTATTGCCGAAAAAATAGCCGAAGCAAAGCGCCAAAAGATATGTCTTGCCACCCGGCAGGGGTTTTCAGACGGTTTCTAAGTTCGACTTTAGCCATTTGTCATGACTAAAAAAGCGATTACCAGGCTGTACTAAGCGATCTGACTGGATTTAAACACCTCCTTGACCTATCGTGATATGGAAACTTTGTGAAAGGTCATGTGCCGGATGTCTCCCTCCGGTCGACATGACAACACATTGATATTCAACCACATTTATCAGATTTCTCGCGTTGCTCGAAATTCCGGCAGGGCGCGGGGAAATTTCGAGCAACGCGAGAAATCCGTTGGAAATAATTGATTATCATACGATTGTCATGTCGACCGGAGAGGGTTCCGGCGGGTGACATGTTGTTTCCAAATACGACCTGCATACCCGAGAAACGCTTTTGTGTTTATGAAATGGCTAAAGTCGAACTAAGTGGATCAAAATTCTTTCAAGCACTGGTAAACTGCCTATAGATTTTCCGAACCGGGAAAAAGGGCGGCTGAATGGGAATTTTTTCGGTCTGAACACGGCAGCACAGGCATGGCAGCATTGGGCGCCCTATTTCACGCACAGCCCGCCTTTCAACACCAATGTCACGTGGCGCAGCGCTGATATCTATGGTTGGGTCGCCTGTCACGGCGATCGGGTCGGCTTGCATGCCGAGGCCGGATACGGCCCACCTGGTTGGCAGGTGAAACACACGGGCGTTAACCGATATGGCCAGCTGCAGCGCCTGGGTGGCGTCATGCCATGCTTCCACCATCAATTCGAGAAACTCCCGTGCATTGTCGCGTAAGGAAAAAACGCCCGCATCACCGCCAGCGCCAATGATGACGCCCGCTTCCAGCGCCTGCCGGAAACAGCGTTTTTTTTGCCGTACGCGTTCGGGGTCGGGGTCAGCGCCTTTTTTCCAACCATGGTAAGCGGCTATGGCTTCGGTGGCGGCCAGGGTTGGGCAAAGGGCAACGCCATTTTGTACCATCAGGCGAAGTACCGCGGTATCGGCGCCGTCACCGTGTTCAATGGTTTCCACGCCGGCGTTTACTGCGCGTCTGATGCCTTCGGCCGTGCCGGCATGCGCCACTACAGGGCGGCCGCTGCTACGAGCGGTTTCCACCACCGCACGCAACTCCGCCTCGCTAAATGTCGGCAATGCCTCCCCGTTGGGGCCCCAGCGGTAATCGGCGTATACTTTCACGATATCGATGCCATGACCGATCTGGCGACGTGCCACTTTGATCAGTTCCTCGGCGCCATCGGCCTCCTCAGCGCCTTGCGGCACTTGCACATCAGGCTCAAAGCCTTTGGGTCCGTACGACCCGGTGGCCACAATGGCTGGTCCGGCCACGAGCATGCGGGGCCCGGGAATGACGCCTTTTTCAATCGCCGTGCGAAGTCCGACATCGGCGTAACCGGCCCCTTCGGTGCCGAGGTCGCGCAGGGTGGTAAATCCAGCGTGCAGGGTGGCCGCCAGGTGGCCAACCGCCCGCGCCACGCGCTCGGCTTCGGATTCGCGCAGCACCTGGTCGTTCCACGGGGTTTCGTTGTAGGGATGCAGCAACACGTGGGAATGGCCTTCGATCAGACCGGGCAACAGCGTTGCGCCGGGCAGGTCCACCAGTTCGGCGCCAGGCGGCAGGGGAATAGCAGCGGCTTCTCCTGCCGCGCGGATGGATGCGCCCTCCACCAGCACTACCCAGCCCCGGTGTACCTGTTCGCCGTCGAACACGCGGTCGGGGCGGAGCAGGATGACTTTGCTTTGAGCGAGCGCCCCAATAGGGAGGCAGATATAGAGTAACAGGCTGAATATTCGCATAACCAAGTCGTTGTATCCGGTGGAATGTCGCAATAGATTTATTCTATTAAGGAATATATTTTTACAATATTTTATTGGTCATCCGCATATCGTATGTGAAATGCTACCGGATAGTTTTTATTACTTGATTAAATAATTCTTGTTAGCCCGATTTTAGTCATTTTACAATCTCCAAAACGGTTAAAGTAGAGCCAATGGTTCATGCGGTACGTCATTCCGGCTAAGAAATGCCTCGCAATTTGCATTACCCGATAATTGTGTATGCCACGGATACATCTTCCATCAGAAATCATAAAAAATTGCAGTCTTGCGCGGTTCATTTCCGCAGCGGATACCGGAACACATACGCTCCCGAACCCACTTCCAGCACTACCCTGCCCTGTTCCTGCACCGCCCGCGCCAACCCTGCAGTGTGGAGCGGCCGGCCGCCTTCCTGCACTTCAGCCAGCCTGGCGCCGGGCAACACAACGATAGCGGTAGTATTGGGCGGAATGGTTGCCGACACCGTGAGCGAATCCCCTTGCCGTTCCCAGCCGCTGGCAATAGCGCCGTATTGACTCTCATAGGCGGCACGGGCGTACGACAGGCTGTCGGACGGTTGCGGCTGAATGCGGATCTGGCGGTAGCCCGGAGACCCGATCTCCAGCCCCGCCACCACGCGGTACATCCAGTCGCCGATGGCGCCGTAAGCATAGTGGTTGAACGAATTCATGCCGGGGTCCTGAAAAGTACTGTCGGTCTTCAGGCCGTCCCAGCGCTCCCAAATGGTGGTGGCGCCTTGCCGGACCGGGTACAACCACGAAGGGTATGTGGGCTGCAGAAGCAGCTCGTAGGCCAGGTTGGTTTGTCCATAACCCGATAAGATATGGCACAGATAGGGCGTGCCGAGAAAACCGGTAGACAAGTGGTTGTGCCGGGTGCGGATATCGTCGACGAGGTATTGCACCGCTGCCGGCCGCAGTTTCTCGGGGAGCAAATCGAATTTCAGTGCCAGCACATATGCCGTTTGCGAATGCGAGACCACGCGCCCCGCGGGTGTCACGTAGGCATCCTGAAAGGCCTGGCGGATCCGTTCATAGAGTACCTTGTAGAAAGCGGCGTCTTCCGTTTTGTCCAGCACCTCGGCAGCCTGCTGCAGCAGGTGCGTGGAATAGGCAAAAAACGCCGTCGCGATCAGGTCGCGGTCGGTGTGCCCGTCGGGTTCGTCGGCGCTGTATCCGGGCGGGCGGTAGAACAACCAGTCGCCAAAGCGGCTGCCGTTTTTCCAGATGCAGGAGTCGCCCGACTGGTTGCGCTGATACTCTACCCAGGCTTTCATGCTGGGGTACTGGGTTTCGAGCAGGCGTTTGTCGCCGTACACCTGGTACATCGTCCAGGGCAGGATGGTGGCCACATCGCTCCAGCCCGCGCTCACGCCCACGGTTTCGCTGTTGGGCGGGTTGAGCACATCGGGGATCACCCAGGGTACGGAGCCGTTGGCGCGCTGGTCGGCGGCAATATCGGCGGCCCATTTTGTATAAAAGGGTGCCACGCCCATATTGAAGGCGGCGGTGCGGCAAAACACCTGTGCATCGCCGGTCCAGCCCAGGCGTTCGTCGCGCTGGGGGCAATCGGTAGGCACGTCCACAAAGTTGCCTTTCTGGCCCCACTGGATATTGTGCTGCAACTGGTTGATGAGGGGGTCGGAACATTCGAACGAACCGGTCACCGGCATGTCCGAGTGTACCACCACACCGGTAAGGTCATCGGGGCTCAATGTGCCGGAATACCCCTCAACCTGTACGTAGCGAAAGCCCATGAACGTGAAGCGGGGTTCGTACATTTCTCCATTTGCGTCGCCGCGCAGCGTATAGATGAGTGTGCATTTGGCTTTGCGCAAATTGGCGGTGTAGAAGTTCCCGTCTTTATCGAGCACTTCGGCGTGGCGCACCGTTACGACCGTGCCGGCCGGGCCGCGCAGCCGCAGTCGTACCCAGCCAACCATGTTTTGTCCCAGATCGGCCACCTGCTCGCCTTTGGGCGTGGTGAAAATGCGCACGGGCCTGATTTCCTGAATTTTGCGCACCGGCAACCCGCTCGAAGCCAGCAGGTGGTCGCGCGATTCGCCCGTCTGGACGGCTGGGGCCCAATGGCTGTCGTCGAAACCGGGTTGGTCCCAACCGGGCATTTCCTTGCGGGCATCGTACGTTTCGCCGTTGTAGATGTCGTCCATGCGGATTGGCCCATCGAGGCTGGCTTTCCAGGTGGAATCGGTGGCAATCCATTCCACGGCGCCGTTGGCGTATTGCACCTGGATCTGGCACAGCAAGCCGAGGGTTTTGCCATAGTAGGCCCATTGGGTTTCCCAGCCCATGGTGCCGTGGTACCAGCCGTCGCCGAGCAGGGCGCCTACTGCATTTTGGCCGGGTTGCAACAGACTGGTCACATCGTACACCTGGTATTGGAGCCGTTTGTTAAAGGATGTCCAGCCCGGGGTCAGCACCTGGTCGCCGACTTTTTGGCCATTCAGATGCAGTTCGTACATCCCATGCGCCGTGATATAGGCCCGGGCGCGGGCGATTTTTTTGCGCAGGTTAAAAGTTTTGCGCAGCATGGGTGCAGGAGCGTAGCGCGGTGATTCGGACCCGGCGGCAATCCATTGTGCTTGCCAGTCGCCGGCCGACAAGAGGCCCATCTCCCAATAGGCCGTTGTGCTCCAGTCGGAAGAGCGCCCCTGGTTATCCCACACTTTTACCTGCCAGAAGTAGCGTCTACCCGATTGGAGGGCCGGCCCGTTATAGGGTTGCAGGACGGATTCGCCGGAAGTTATTTTGCCCGAATGCCAAAGAATGCTTTGGCCGGTAAACTGGGGCGCACCGGCTACGCGGATAGCGTAAGCGGTTTGGGCCATATTGCGGCCGGCGTCAGGATGAAGTTTCCAACTCAGGCGCGGTTGCACTGCATCGATGCCAAGGGGATTAGTCTTGTATTCGCAGGTCAGATCGGTCACGGACAAGGGTTGGGCAACCGCAGGCAGGGCCTGGCAAATGCACAGCAGGAAAAGGAGGTGTTTCATGCTCAAATCGGATTTAGGCGGTGAATATAGCAGTTCTGCAGAATGCCCCTCCGACCAGCCCGCGGGGAGTTGAATCAAAGTGATGTTTTTAATGCAAAAAATTATCACAAAGCGGTGGGTAAATTTTCATTTTTGATTTTTCTCCGGATATTGCGCCGGGAAAAGCCGCCACCACGATTTCACGGCTTTATTCTGCCCTCCCCGGGTGTCGCCAAATTAATAGTCGTTTTTAAAGTAAAAACGCCGCTTCCCTGTTGATTCCTCTTTTTGAATACCTGTATATCAAGGTATTAATCACTTGCTGCACATTTTGTGAGAGTGATCGTTGCGTTCGAAAATCACCAACCTAATTCAATTCGTATGAAGTATTTTAAACTTAAGCCAATCATTGCCTTGGTGTGCTTTGTGCTCCTGGGCAGCAGTTTTGCCTTTAGCCAAAGGCAAATCACCGGCACCGTTACCGATGCGGAGAATGGAGAACCGCTGATCGGAGCAAGCGTCCGGGTAAAAGGCACGGCCGCCGGCGCCGTAACGGACATCGACGGCAAATACCGGCTGGCTTTGCCGAACGACGCCACCGAGGTGGACGTATCGTACACCGGCTATGCCACAAAAACGCTGACCGTCGGCGCATCCAACGTGATCGACGTGGCGCTGTCGCCCGGTGTGGTGCTCGAAGAAACGCTGGTCATCGGGTACGGTACCGTTAAGAAGGAAGACGCTACCGGTTCGGTAAACGCCGTGACCGATAAGAGTTTCAACCGTGGCGCCATCGTTTCGCCCGAAGCCCTGGTGTCGGGAAAAATTGCCGGCGTGCAGATCTCCAGCAACAGCGGCGAACCGGGCGGTCAGACCACCGTGCGTGTGCGCGGCGGCACCTCGGTCAATGCCAGCAACGAACCGCTGTATGTGATCGACGGCGTGCCCATCGACAACACGCCGCACAATCCGGGCGGGTTTTCCAACGGCCGCAACCCGCTGAACTTTATCAACGCGGCTGATATCGAATCCATTACGGTGTTGAAAGACGCTTCCGCCACGGCCATCTACGGCTCCCGCGGCGCCAACGGCGTAATCATGATCACCACCAAAAAAGGCAAAAAAGGCAGCGCCGGCCGCCTGAGCTACGACGGGTACTACACCACTTCGTCGTTTACGGAAAAACCGCCGGTGCTCAATGCCGAAGAGTTCAAAAACGTGGTCACCTATATCGCCCCCGAGCGTCTCGACAAACTGGGCGGCACTTCGACCAACTGGTTTGATGCTATCACGCAGGATGCAAAAGGCCAAAGCCACTCGCTGAGTTTCTCGGGCGGCGCCCAAAACCTCGGTTACCGGGCTTCATTAGGCTATCAAAAGCTGGACGGCGTGTTGCGCAGTTCCTCCACCGAACGCATCAGCGCATCGCTGGCGCTGAATCAATCGTTGTTCGACGACCGCCTGAACGTCAATTTTAGCCTGAAATCGTCGCGGACCAAAGACCAGTTTGACCCGGGTCAAATCGGCGCTGCCTGGAGCTTCGATCCCACTCAGCCGATTTATGACCGCTCCAATACCGAGTTTGCCGGCTTCTTTGAATACCGTTCCGCCCTGGCGCCACGGAACCCGGTATCGGCCTATGTGCAGAACCAGGATTTCGACAAGGTGTACCGCAACATCGCCAGCATGGACGCGGAATACAAAATGGACGATTTTGTCAAAGGCCTGAGTGCCAAGTTGATCCTCGGCGTTGACATCCAAAACGGCGAACGCAACCGCTTCCAGCCGACGACTTACATCAACAAAATCGTCAGCAATTATGATGGCGAGCTTCGGATAGAAAACCTGAGCCGGACCAACCCGCTGCTCGATTTTTACCTGAACTACAAGAAAGAATTGGGCGAACACCACCGGGTCGACTTCACGGCGGGTTATTCGTATCAGGATTTCCGGAATGAGTATCCCTCGTTCCGCGCGTACAACCTGTCGACCGATGCCTTCGGCGCCAACAGCACCACGCCGGCCTCGAACTTTGAAGCCAACAATGCCGTAGTGGAAAATCGCCTGATCTCGTTCTTCGGCCGGGCCAACTATTCCTTCATGGACAAATACCTGTTGACCTTTACGCTGCGGCGCGACGGTTCCACCCGTTTTGGTGAAGCCAACCGCTGGGGCTGGTTCCCCTCCGGCGCCCTGGCCTGGCGGATCATGCAGGAAGGTTTTGCCCAAAGCTTGAGTTCGGTGCTGTCCGATCTGAAACTGCGTCTGGGGTATGGCATTACGGGTAACCAAGCCATTCCCGACTTTGGTTACCTGCCAACCTACCAATACAGCGACGTGCGTGCGCGGTATCAATTTGGCTACGCCAACGGCGAGCCGGTGTATGTGACCACCGTGCGCCCGAACGGCTACGACCCGAACCTGAAGTGGGAAGAAACCTCGTCGTACAACGCCGGTCTGGATTTCGGCTTCCTCAACGGCCGGATCAACGGTACGCTCGAGTATTACTACAAGAAAACCAAAGACCTGCTCTTTACGGTAAGCGTCCCGTCGGGCACCAACCTGACCGACCGGGTGTTGACTAATATCGGTGAGTTGGAAAACCGCGGGATCGAACTGAGCCTCGACGGCTATGTTATAAATAACCGCAGCTTTTCGTGGAACATCGGTTTCAATATCGCGCGCAATGCCAATAAAGTGTTGGCCATTGACCAGGTGAGCGACCAAGGCGTGCCGGTAGGCAATATTTCCGGCGGCGTAGGCAACACGATTCAAATCCTGCAAGTCGGACAACCCGTCAACTCCTTTTACGTATTCCAGCAGAAGTACGGCTCCGACGGCAAACCGCTGACTGACGGCGTGGACAACAACGACGATGGCGTGATTGACCTGAAAGATATGTATGAAGACTTCAACGGGGACGGCGTGGTGAGCGACCTGGATAAGCGCCCGTACAAAAAACCGGCGCCTACTGCCCTTATTGGGATTTCGTCTTCGCTGAGTTACATGAATTTCGACCTGAATTTCACCATGCGGGCCAATGCCGGCAACTACGTGTACAACAACAACGCCTCTGTTGGCGGATACCTCAACAGGGTCAACGAGCGTGGCGATCTCTTCCTCAGCAACCTGCACCAATCGGCTTTGGTAACCGGGTTTAAAGACCGGCAATACTTTTCCGACTATTATATTGAGGACGGATCATTCCTGCGTATGGACAACATTACCCTGGGCTATACCCTGCCGCATATGCCGAAGAGTTCCAGCCTGCGATTGTATGTCACCGCACAGAATCCATTTATCTGGACAAAATATTCGGGCCTCGATCCGGAAGTGGGTTCGGGTATCGACAACAACCCGTATCCGCGTTCGAGGGCTTATATTTTCGGGCTTAGCCTGGGATTGTAAACCCTGTTTTATTCATAAAAACTATTTTCATAGGTATGAAAAGGATCAATTATATCGCATTGACGTTTGGTTTGCTGGTCATGAATGCCTGCACCAAACTCGATCTTCAACCCTTGAGCACCCAAACCCCTCCCGTGCTCTTCAAGGATGAGTCCTCCTATCGCGCGTTCATCGCCCGGGTATATTCCGGCATAGCCGTTACCGGGCAACAAGGCCCCGCAGGGAAAGCTGACATCTCGTCCATCCCGGATGAAGGATTCACCAACTACTTGCGTCAATACTGGCAATTCCAGGAGCTGACCACCGATGAAGCCCTCATTGCCTGGGGTGATGAGGGTCTGTCGGACCTGCACAGTCACACCTGGACTGCTGCCAATCAGTTTGTGCGTGCCACTTATTACCGCATCTTTTTTCAGGTTTCCATGGCTAACGAATTTCTGCGGGAAACCACGGATGACAAATTGAACGAACGCGGTGTCAGCCAGGCTACACGCGATGCGGTCAAAGCCTATCGGGCGGAAGCGCGTTTCTTACGCGCCCTCAGCTACTGGCACGGCATAGACTTGTTTGGCAATATCCCGTTCTACACCGAAGCCAGCGGCATCGGCTCGGCTCCGCCCGAACAAGCCGACCGGGCGACTGTATTCAATTTTCTGGTGAATGAATTGAATGAAATAGAGAACGACATGGTTGCTCCCGGACAAAATGAATACGGCCGGGCCGATCGCGCCGCCTTATGGGTGTTGCAGGCAAAATTGTACCTGAATGCAGAAGTTTATGCCAATCAGAACCACTATTCTGACTGCATCACTGCCTGTAAAAAAGTGATCGACTCCGGCATTTACAGCCTGGAAAGCAATTACCGGAACCTCTTTACCACCGACAATAACAACTCGAAGGAGGTGATTTTTGCTATCCTATTCGATGGCCTGAATACCCAAACCTGGGGCGGTACAACGTACCTCGTACACGCGTCCCTGGGAGGGAAAATGGTGGACAATGTAAATGACGTCAATGGGAAAGACTACCCGGATAAAGACGAGGCGGCGCAGGTTTATGGCGTGAACAGCGGTTGGTTCGGTATCCGAACAACCAGCGTCTTTGCCGACCGCTTTCCGGATTTGACGGGCGCTGTTGATAAACGCGCAATTTTCTATACCAGCGGTCAAACGAAAGAAATCAATTCGATTTCCAACTTCAGCGACGGCTACGCGGTGCCGAAATTCACCAACCTGTCGTCCGATGGCACTCCGGGTTCAGACCTCACTTTCCCGGACACCGACTTCCCGATGTTCCGCCTGGCCGACGTGTACCTGATGTATGCCGAGGCTGTATTGCGCAACGGCACGGGTGGCGACGCCGGCACGGCCCTTGGTTATGTGAATTTGCTGCGCCAGCGCGCTTACAGCAACAACAGCGGCAATATCACTGCCAACCAGCTGACCCTGGATTTTATCCTTGACGAGCGTTCCCGCGAGCTTTATTTCGAAGGTCACCGCCGGACCGACCTGATCCGCTTCAAAAAGTTCACCGAAAACGGCATCTGGCCCTGGAAAGGCGGCGTGAAGGATGGCAAGGTAACCGACACCTACCGCAATGTCCTTCCCATTCCGACGGCAGAAATTCTGTCAAATAAAAACCTCCGTCAGAACACCGGGTATTAATTCTAATGGTCTTTTAAAACTAAAAATATGAAACATATTTTTAAAATTTCACTTCTGTTTCTAGGCATTGCCGCCCTGGTCTTCTCCTGTAAAAAGGAAGAAATTGACACGACGGCGCTGACCGATTTCCCGCCCGGCTTCCTGAGTATTTACCCGGGCGACGGCGGCAAGGTCGTTTTCGGAAAGGCCTTCGATGTAACCGTCAAATTTGCCGACGGTACTGTCTCCCCGCTCGCCTCAGGCTCCGTCAAACTGATGAACGACGGCGGCACCGAGCTGGCCTCCGCCAGCAAAAACCTGAGCGGCACCGAGGACTCGATCGTGATCGCCGGTACCAGCTTCAACGCGGCCTCCCTCGCGGTTGGCAAGTATAAAATGGCTATTTCGGTGACGGACTCGAAAGGAAAAACGTCGACCCGCAACACCACATTTGAAGTCTCCACCCTGCCCTATGCCGCCGTACAGGGCGCTATGTGGCTCTCCGGCGCTTTCAATGCTTGGGGCGCCGCCCAGATGACCCTGGTCGGCCCATACACCTGGCAGGTACAAGTCACCATGGACGGCGGCCAATGGAAACTCAAAAACACGGTGGACTGGACCGATAAAGACTGGGGCGACCCCGACTGCGACGGCCTGGTGGAAGAAACCACCGGCGGCGGCGCGAACTCGGCATGCAGCCCTTCCGGCGATGTGATCTTTACGTACAACGACCTGACCCTGCGGTACACCATTGCGCCCGCAGTTACCTTCAAAACCAACATCAGCGGGTTGTATTTACTGGGTAGCTTCAATGATTTCACCGGTTCCAAATACAAATTCTCGATTGTCGCTGATTATACCTGGGAATTGAAGGAGATCCAGCTCAAACCGGGGCAGATGTTCAAGTTTGCGGAATACCCCAGCTTTATGGGCCGCAACTGGGGCGATAATGAACCCGACGGAAAAGCCGACGAATTCGGCTCCAACATCGCATTTGCCGCACCCGAAGGCGAAGCCTTTTACAAAGTCACCTTCAACGACAAGACCCGCGCGTACAAGTTCGATTTTCTCCGGTACCCGAGCATCGGCATCATCGGCTCGGCCACCCCGGGCGGTTGGGACACCGAAACGCAAATGACCGACAAGGGCGGCGGCGTGTTTGAGATCACCATGGATTTTGTCGCCGGCGAGGCCAAATTCCGCGCCAACAACGCCTGGGATACCAACTGGGGCGCAGTCGACTTCCCCACGGGCGTCGGCGTACAAAACGGCCCGAATATCCCCGTGCCGGCCGGCCGATACAAAGTGACCTTCAAACCCGGCACCGGCGAATACAACTTTGAAGTGGACGCCGGCTACACCAGTATCGGCATCATCGGCTCGGCCACCCCGGGCGGTTGGAGTGACGAAACGAAATTGCACGACAACGGCGACGGCACCTACGACCTTATTATCGGCCTGGCCGACGGCGAAGCCAAGTTCCGCGCCAACAACGCCTGGGATGTCAACTGGGGCGCTGTTGACTTCCCCACGGGCGTCGGCGCCCAAAACGGACCGAATATCCCGATCACAAAAGGCTTGTATCTCGTTACGTTCAATTCGAAAACGGGTGAATACAGCTTTACGCCCACTACCATCGGGATCATCGGCGACGCCACGCCGGGTAGTTGGAACACCGACACCGACATGACCACGGATGGCACGAACGCTGCAATACAGCACCTTAACATTACCCTGACAGCTGGTGGTGCCAAGTTCCGCGGCAACCACGACTGGAAATACAACTGGGGCGCTGCAGGCTTCCCAAGCGGAGTAGGTACACAGGACGGGCCGAATATCCCCGTGACTGCGGGCACCTACAATGTGACGTTCAATGTGAATACCGGCGAATATTCCTTCCAGTAAGTCGCCTTTATAGGGACTGAAATAGTCTTTAAGAGTGGAGGGTTGTCCCGAACGCGGGGCAACCCTTTTTTTGTAGACCCTGTGCGGCCAAAGCCCCTGGTAAGCGGATAAACCACACCGCACCCGGGTTTTGTTCCGGGTCATGGCGGGCCGATGACCGGGAAAAAGAAAGCGGAAATCCCGCTTATTTCATCCGCGCTGAATTAAGTTTGCAGTACTTGAATATTCCCCGGCCCACTCGGGCTAATCTGATGCATCATGGAAGAATTTCTCAATTACACCCTGTTCCATTTCGGCAATTACCGGATTTCAGTTTACCATTTTGTTTTTCTGGGCATCCTGGTGCTGCTCACCTGGTTTGTCCTGTTTCTCGTCCGAACAGCCATTTACCGCTCCAAACGCCTGGACGACGGGCGAAAATACGCGCTCTACCAGATCATCCGATATGTCATGCTGGTAGTCGTAATCACTATCGGTATTGAAAGTCTGGGGGTGAATATTACGGTGCTGATCGCCGGCTCGGCCGCCTTGCTGGTCGGTATCGGCCTGGGCTTGCAGAATCTGTTCAATGATTTCGTGTCGGGCCTTATCCTGCTGATCGACGGCAGCGTGGAAGTGAACGATGTGATCGAAGCGAACGGCCTCGTGGCGCGGGTGCAGGAGATCAACCTGCGCACCTCGGTAGTGCAAACCCGCGACGACAAATACATCATCCTGCCCAATTCTATCCTGACCGGAGGCAGCCTGATCAACTGGACGCACCACTCCGAGATGTCGCGGTTCAACGTGACGGTCGGCGTTTCCTACTCCTCCAATGTGGAACGGGTGATGAGCATTATGAAAGAAGTAGCCATAGCCCATCCGCTTGTGTCGCCCGAACGGGAACCCTTTGCCCGCCTGATCAATTTCGGCGACTCCTCGATCGACTTCGAAGTGCTGTTCTGGACGGCGGATGTATTCCGGGTGGACAACATCAAAAGCGATATCCGGATCGGTATCATCAACGCTTTCCGCCAGCACAATGTGGAGATTCCATTCCCGCAACGGGTCATGCACGTAAATCAGCCCGCTTCCTGAACGGGTTGCTGCGTTGCGGCGTCAAGTTGACCGGGTATACCCATAGACATCATGCAAAACACCTTAAAGTACTATTTCAACCTGCGCCCCGATCAGGACACCGCCAAAGACATTGCGGAAAGCATCCGCCAGGGTTGCGAGTTCAAGGGTACCAACATGTGGGCGCTGGTGGCGGCGATCGCGATCGCTTCGGTGGGGCTCAATACCAATTCCACGGCAGTCATTATTGGGGCGATGCTAGTGTCGCCGCTCATGGGGCCGATTATTGGCGCCGGCTATGCTCTTTCTACATTCGATTTCGAATTACTCAAAATGGCCGGCCGCAATTTCCTCACGTTCGTCGCGATCAGCCTGGCTACTTCGACGATCTATTTCGCTATTTCGCCGCTGGAAGACCCCACCGACGAGATACTGGCGCGCACTTACCCGACCATATACGACGTGATGATTGCTTTCTTCGGCGGCGTAGCCGGCATTGTGGCGTACACGCGGAAGGAGAAGGGCGGCAATATCATCCCCGGGGTGGCCATTGCCACTGCCCTAATGCCGCCGTTGTGCACCGCTGGGTACGGTATCACCCGGATCTCCATCCTTCACCCGCAGGAGCTGTACATCTTTGCAGGGTCGCTGTACCTGTTCGTCATCAATTCGGTCATGATCGCTTTTGCCACCATGTTGGTCACCCGGCTTGTACTGCGGAGCCGGCGGCGGGAGTACGGCGAAGAAAGCACCAAAAAACGGGTGACCTGGATTGTAGGGTTGATTATTGCCGGCACCACCCTCCCCAGCCTGTGGCTGGCGTATACCCTGGTAGAGAAGAACGACTACGACAAACGTGTGCAACAATTTCTGAACCGGGAAGTGGAGGCGCTCGATATTCCCATCCTCAAAACGACCGCTTCCTTTAGCAACAAAAGCCTCGAGATTTTTACCTTGGGCGAACCCGATTCGCTCACGCAGACACAAGTTCGACAGCGTGCAACCTTGTACGACCTGGGAAACACCACCATTACGTTCCGTTCGGCACGCGAGTATATTGTGGAGAAGGAACAACTCAACCGCTCGACCGCCGAAAAACAGGTCCTATTCTGGCAGGACTCGACCCATGCTCTTAAGCAGCAACTGGAGCGGATCGCCCAGCAAAAAACCCGCGAACAAGGTATCTTACGCGATCTCATGGCGCTGGATACCAATATCACTGCTTTGGGCATCGTCCCTATGCGATATCCCCATGCTGCGGGCGACACGATTGTTACGGCGCTCATCCGATGCAATGCAGCGCTCAGCAACGAGCATCAGGACCAAGTCCAACGGGTGCTCAATGCAAAATATGAAGGCCGGCTGGTGCAGGTGCATTATGCGGTACCACCGCCTGCGCTGCCCCCCCCTGCGAAAAGGCGCAAATAAAGCCGAACTGCCCCGGCACTTGCAGCCGTGTTATTTCACCCCAAACATATATGTGACGCAGAAACTGGCCACCCGGGAAGCGGTTTTCGAATCCAGTAACAAGTCGCGCCGGTCGGCCGGGCGCCAGTCGCTAAGGCCGGCCTGGTAAGTGAACGTAAACCGGAGGCCAATTTTTGATTCGTATCCGAACTCCACCATACCGCCGAATTCAAACGGGGTAATGTCGTCGTCCAATCCGTTGCCATAGCGCAAGGCCGAGCGTTGGGTTCTGGCGGCGCCGTCGCTGCTGCGGGGGGTATATTGCACTTTGTGGCTGCCACCCGATACGCCAAAGCCGGCAAACGGGCCGAAACTGCCAAAAACGCCGCCACCGTGGAAGATCACCTGCACGGGTACCTGCACATACAACGGATTCACCGTGTGCTGGATAAAATAATTGTCGTCGGACGTTTTGTATTGGTACCCTTTGCTTTGCAACTGGATACCGGTCCCGAGGGCGAGATAGTCGCGCAAGGTCCATTCAACCACGCCGCCCGCCTGAAACGTGGGCAGCACTTTAGGCGCATTGTCCACCGGAGTATGAAATGCGACATTGGATAAATTCAAACCGCCTTTAAATCCGAAGTTGATCTGGCCGTAGGCAGTCGAATAAGCAAACAGTATGATAGCAGCCGCGCAGGCCACCCTGAGAATCCGTTTCATATAAAGCGTATTAATGGTTAACACTTGTTTACGCATTTGTTATCAAATGTTTACCCTTTAATAAAAACGGAAAAATGATGTTACGCCACCCGATCTATGATGCTCGTCAACGCTAAAAATTACCGGGGAAAGGGTAAAAATTTAACATCCGGGCATCGAATAAATCCCCAAATGACTCGTTAATGCAAGTGTTTAATCCTTCGGTTTAATCCTTCGGCATACCACGCAGTTCTCGCTGACGCTCGTCAGAGACATCCCATCCCGCCTCCGGAAAGCCCACCCGTTATCCACTGCGTAACAAAACCGATTTTCTCATAAACATTCCTTACACATGGCTTCTTTGAATCCGCTTCAAGGCGCCTTGGGACAACGGCGTGCGGCCCACCTGCTGCGCCGTACGAGTTTCCGCTACACCCGCTCGAAAGTGGACGAGTTGGCCGGGCAAACAGCTGCCGAAGCCCTGGCTACCCTGTTCACCCTCAGCCCGTTGCAACTCGATCAACCGGTGTATGCCGACAGTCCCAGCGCCACCCCCGCCACCTGGATCAATCCACCCCAACCGCCTGATGCCAAAATGCCCGCCGAAGAAGACGTGCTGCGCCCCTACGTCAAAGGCTGGTGGGTCAACGAAGCGCTCCACGACCCCGGCTCGGCCCACCGGATGAGCTTCTTTCTGCACCAGTTCCTGGCCGTAACGCCCGACAGCGGCAGCAGCATGGAGTTTTTCGACTACCTGATGTTGTTGCGCTGGGGATGCTTTGGCAACTTTAAACTGCTGGTGGCCAAGATGGTGGTCGATAATTGTATGCTCAGTTACATCAACAACGACCAGAACTACGTCAACAACCCCAATGAAAACTACGCCCGCGAGTTTTTTGAACTCCACACCATCGGGCGTGGCCCGGCGGCAGGCCCGGGCGATTACACCAATTACACCGAGGATGATATCGTACAGGCCGCCCGGGTGCTCACCGGGTTCAACCACTCCGACCGCGATGAATACCAGGACCCCGACACCCTCCTGCCGGCCGGCCGGGGCTATCCGCAAAGCCATGATTTTCAACCCAAAACATTTAGCGCCCGGTTTGGCGGCGCCACCATTCAGGCGCCCTCCAGCGACCTGGCCGGCATGAATGCCGAACTACAGGCCTTGATAGATATGGTGTTTGCCCAGGAAGAAACCGCTCGCAATTTCTGCCGCCGGCTGTACCACTTTTTTATCAAGCGGAAAATCGATGACGAGGCCGAGACCGACATTATCGGCCCGCTGGCGCAAACCTTCATCACCAATAATTTCGAGATCAAACCGGTGCTCGAACAACTGTTCCAGAGTGAACACTTTTTCGACGCCGACGACGCCGACGCTACCGATGAAAGCCTGGGCGCGCTTATTCGATCGCCGCTCGACCTGGCGCTCCAGACCCTCTCCTTTTTCGATCTGCCCATCCCCGACCCCGTAGGCGACAATGAGGGCCACTATGTCACTCTCTACAACGACGGCATTATGGGCCGCCTGATGGACTGGGCCGGCATGTTCATGTTCTACCCACCCGATGTGGCCGGCTACCCGGGGTATTACCAGGACCCCGATTTCCACCGGCAGTTTTTCAACTCGGCCACCATTGTATCGCGCTACAAATGGCCGGAAATGCTGCTGACCGGCACGCATGCCTGGGGCCCCGGCGCCGACCAGGAACTGGGCACCAAACTGGATTTTGCCGCCTGGCTCAATACCAGCGGTGTGATCTCCAACCCCGCCGACCCGGCCGTTCTGGTGGATGAACTTACCCGCTACCTGTTTCCGGAAGTACCCGACAGCGACCGCCTCGATTATTTCCTCACGACGATCTTCCTCAACAACCTGCCGGCAGCCGACTGGACCTACGAATGGCTGAATTATACGGCATCGGGCGACGATTCGGAAGTGCGCATCCCCTTGGGCAGGCTGTTCAATGCCATGCTCTATGCACCTGAATTTCAGGTGTACTGAATGCGGAATTCTCCGGTAGTGCCGATTTGTTCAACCATTGAATTCAGAAAAAATGAAAAGAAGAAATTTTCTCAAAATATTTCCGGCGGCGGGCGTTACCTCTTTTACCGTCAATGGATTTGCCATGCGGCCGTTTGCCAACAGCAGAATCGCCCGTATGATGGCGGGTTGCGACGACGTGAACGACCGCGTGCTGGTGCTCATCCAATTGCACGGCGGCAACGACGGTGTCAATACGATCATCCCTATCGCTGCGTATGACGACTACGCCAAATTGCGGCCGGTGATCAAGATTCCCGACAGCGGCCCGGAGAAATATATCAAACTCGACAATACCCTGCCCAGTGCCGACCAGGTAGGGTTGCATCCGGTGATGACCGGTTTTAAAACCCTGTACGACAAAGGCTGGCTCAATGTAGTGCAGGCGGTCGGGTACGAAAGCCTGAACCAGTCGCACTTCAAAAGCACCGACATCTGGCTATCGGGCGGCGACGGCACACCGGAGCACTCCAACATCAAATCGGGCTGGATGGGCCGCGCACTCAACGCCATGTACCCGGATGTGAAAGGCGGGCCGATCCCCGATATGTTATACCCTCTGGGCATTCAGATCGGCGATCCCTACCCTTCCCTGGGTTTCCACACGGAAACCGAGCACCAAAATGCGATCAACCTGTACGGCCAGGACCCCGAAGGGTTCTACTCGCTCGTGCAAACGATCGGCGGCGCGCCGCTGCTGAACATTCCGGATTCGGAATATGGCGACGAACTGGCCTATATCATGGGCGTGGAAAAAAGCGTCGACCAGTATTCCCAGTACATCACACAAGCGTTCAATGCCGGAAGTAACGCCATCAGCAGTTACCCGCAAACCGGGCTGGCCAATCAGCTGAAAACCATTGCCCGGCTGATCAAAGGCGGTTGTAAAACCAAAATTTATCTCTGTTCCATGGGCGGCTTCGACACCCACGGCTCGCAAATTCCGCCGGAAGGCACTATTACCAAAGGCCGGCATGCCGACCTGCTCAAAAATCTGTCGGACTCGGTGCGGTTCTTCTACGACGACCTCGAGGGTCTGGGTCTGTCCGACAAGGTGGTGGCCTGCACTTTCTCCGAATTCGGGCGTTGCGCAAAGGAAAACGGCTCGGCCGGCACCGACCACGGCACCCTCGCGCCGATGTTTGTCTTTGGCAAAGCGCTCTCCGGGGGCGTCCACGGTACCAATGTGGACCTCGCCAACCTGGCCAACGACAACCAGTTGCAGGGGCAACAATTCGACTACCGGCAGGTGTTCACCACGCTACTGCAGGATTGGCTTGGCGCCAGCAATTATGTACTGGAACAAACCATGTTTGAAGGCTACGCCAAAATGCCGATCATGAGCAGCACCTACGTGGTGCCGCCCGATTGCTATATCGCCACCGGTATTTTCGACCCCGAACCGGCTTACCGGGCGTTGACGGCCTATCCAAACCCGGCCAATTTCCGCGTGCAGGTAACCTTCCGGAGTTCGGCGGGATACGAGGCACGGCTGTCGCTCCACAGCCTGGGCGGAGCGCTGGTGTCGTCGAACAACGTGCAGGTGCAACCCGGCGCCAACCTGTATCACCTCGATGTCTCACAGCTGCCGCCGGGGCCCTATTTCATCCGGCTCGAAAGCAAAACAAGCGGCGCCGCCGACGTGGTTAAGGTAAACGTGCTGCGATGACCACCTCCGCTCAACTGCCCGTTTCGTTTAAAATCCAATATCCAAACTCAAATTCCGGTTTATATGAATCGTTTAATCTCGTTGTTATCCGTATGCTGTTTATTATCCCGGTCGGCCGCTGTGGCACAATTGCCTGCGGCTTGCGGCAGCGGGGCGGGGCCAGCCATCATCTGCAACCAGGCCTGTATTTTTTGTAATTTCGATGGCTATACCGGTTCCACACAGGGCTACCCGTCCGGCCCGGCCACTGACTTTTGCGGAACAGTAGAAAACGCCCAGTGGATCGGGTTCATCGCCGGCGACATTTCGGCCACCTTTACCATAACGCCCAGCAAGTGCAACGACGGGAATGGCGTGCAGGTCGCGCTCTACGAGGATTGTTCCAAACCGCCCCTGGCCTGCGACAAAGGCGAAGAGAACGGCGGCATGAAACCCGTGTCCATCAAAGTCCCCCTGACGCCCGGACATAACTATTTCCTGTTGATCGACGGCTACGCGGGCGATCAGTGCGATTTTACAGTCGATGTATCGCCCAAAGAGGCGGTGTACGAGCCACCGCTTGGGATGGTACAGGCCATACAGGGCAAAACAGAGGGTTGTCCGGGGGCCACCTTCACCTACGCCGTGCCGCCGGTGTTCGGCGCCGGGGCATATATCTGGGACGGCCCGCCCGGCACGCTTGTCGACAGCATGCCGGTTCCCGCTACCATCCTGGGCTCGGGCGGAAATATTGTGCAGGTGACCCTGGGCGATCAGAGCGGCAACCTGTGCGTGCAAGCCGCCAACTCCTGCGAGCAAAACCCACCCTGTGCCAGTTCGCTGTTTATCCAGATCCTGGACGATTCGCACCGGCCGCAGCTGGTGGCCGACACGGTCGGGCACTTGTCGTGCACGGAGTCGCCGGCCAAACTGTTGGTGGACGTCGTTCCTCCGGCCGACTATTCCCTGCAATGGACGACCGACAGCACCGGTCATATCGTCACCGGCGCCAACACGCAACAGGTACGGGTCGATCAGATCGGCTATTATACCCTTGTGGCGACCAACAACGTGACAGGGTGTTCGTCGAGCACAACGGTGCACGTTACGGAGCCGGATATCCCTTCCGATGCGGAGATAAACCTCACCCACATCAGTTGTTTCGGCAAAAAAGACGGCATCCTGGATGTTGGCCCCGTGACGGGAGGTACGGCGCCCTATTTGTATTCGGTGGATGGCGGCGGGTTCATGGTATCGCCGGAATTCCGGCATTTGTCGCCGGGCGACCACCAATTGGTGATCGAGGGGATCGACGGGTGTTCGCTGGACACCGCCTTTACCCTGCTGGAGCCGGACGACCTTATTCTCGACCTCGATCCCGACACCACCATTCATCTGGGACAGGAAATCGCCTTGTGGCGCGACGATGCGCTCAACGACCCCTCGCGGCGGAAACAAACGATCGTCACGCCGCCGGCGCTGGCCGGTATGTTGTGCGACAGTTGCATGTACCAGCCTGTCAGTTCATTTCGCTACCAGGTGACCGTGCTCGACTCCAACGGGTGCCGTGCTACCGACGAGCGGTCGATCGTGGTGGATCGAACGCGGCAGGTTTTTATCCCGAACATATTTGCGCCCGATACACCCGCCGACAATGCCATATTCCGGATATATTGCGGTTCGGATGTGCTCCGGGTTAAAACGTTCCGGGTGTACAGCCGCTGGGGCAGGGCCATTGTGGAACAAAACGATTTGGCGCCCAATGACCCGTTGCTGGGTTGGGATGGCCGGATCAACGGCGATAAGGCAACGCCGGCGGTGTTTGTCTATTTCGCCGAAATAGAATTTATCGACGGCACAACAGAACAATTCCGAGGCGACATCACACTTATCCGGTGAGACCTGGCTTTGTGTTGGATTGATTGAGATTGGATTGAAAATGTATCCGCAGTATCAAACACGTTATTCTATACAGCAGCTATTACACAGCTTTTTCCGATGTAAGATCTGCGCAGAAACAGCTGTGTAATAGCTACCTGGAATAACGTATTTTGACCCGACTAGGCATCGCCTACGGGCTGATTTTGGCATATACAATGCCAACCACGATGGCTTGAAAAACGCCATACAGAAACCACGTAAACACCAACGAGATGGAAACGGCCAGCGAGCTGAACGTGATCCACATAGACGGCAATGTGGCAATCAGACCGTACACCAGGCCCATTTCGATACCGCGCCACCAGAACGGGCCGGTAAACAGGCTTTTAAAGCGCCCCCAGAACCAGGCCAGGGTAAAGCTGAGGATGAACGGGTGGATAAAGTACAGGATCGTTTTGTCTCCTTCGAGGCTGAATACCGGGTTGTAGTATTCTTCAGCCAGGCGCGGAAAAAAGGTAACGACCAAATACAGGGCTAAATAACTGAAGATCAGCAAAATAACACCTGCTACGAAGCCTTTGATTAATAATTTATTCATAGTTAACGGATTGGTGACAGAAGAATGATGGTTTGTCCGTTTGCCGGCTTGAGCGATCAGTTAAGTTCGTCTTCTACCTGGATAACCAAGTCAAAATGGAACGTGATCCAGTCGTTCACTTTGATCAGGCCAAATACGGCCACCGGCGGATCAATGCCGAAACTGGTCATTTGCAGGGCTTTTTCCCCCTGGAGGGCAAAGCGGTTTTTTGCCAGGGCTTTTGCCTGAGCCTGAATGAATTGTACTTTCGTTACACCTGAAATAGTGAGTTTTACTTTAGCCCTCACGTCGAACCAGTTGTTGTTGCTATTCCTTGCATGGTCTGGGTTGTGCCAGGTTTCCAACAATTCAATCTGGATGCTCGGATACGCCTCGGCTTTCAGGGCCTTTTGCATGTCGCGATCCATTTTGGCATTGTGGCAATTGAATTTTCGGGTGGCCATGTTCAGCCGGGTATTTTGAAAACTGGCGTGATCGCCGTTACTTTCCACATCCAGCACCTGGGTAACGAAACGGTCCTGGCAATCGCAGGTGAAGGAGTTTACATTGGTGGTTCCGGTTAAATAGAGTTTACTGGATTCGGTAATCGAGTAACGCTTTTTATCTGCCTGGTTTACTCCGGGCCGCATGGCGGCCGACAATCCCAGCCAGCTGGCGGCGGATAACGCTAACAGATACAGGCAATGCCATTTCATGACGATGCAAATTGTAGTGAATTAAGCGGGTTTCTGATTTTAAGGAAGCATCCTGGTTTTAAAAAAGCCCTATGGCCACAAGGGACCATAGGGCCGGGAGAGTTGAATAGTCAAATTAGATTAGAATCCGATAACGGCTTCGATCATGAAACCGGTGACTTTACCTTCATAGCGATAATCAGACCGCGGGAAATCTTTGTAGTTCTGGATCATGTATTCCAGTTTCAGCAGCAGGTTTTTGGTCGGGAACCAACCGGCGGCAAATGCCATGCGGTCTATATTCACCTTGGCTTGGCCGGTTTTATCGTCGTCGGCCGGGTTGGTAACCGGATCATAGGGCTTGTTCGGAACGTCTACGTATTTGACACCGTTGGGTTCTACTGTTGCTTTGATATAGCGGAAACCAACATAAGCTTGTTCGTTGGCCAGGAAGCGATAGACGCCTTCTACCATGATTTGGTTGGAGGTCCGTTTGGTCCACGATGAGCGGCCGCCTTCCATGACGGTGTCGGCATACACGCTGCCTTTCACGATGTTGTACGAGCCCAAGATTTCAAGGCCGTGGAATTTGATAAACGGATCGATCGTAATGGCCATCACGCGGTTCGAAACGCCGGGGTTGAAACGGCCGGAGGTGAAGTTCGGGCCGGCTTGTGTGGCCGGGTTGGACGGGGAGGTACCGATCGAGATCGGTAAGCCATTGATCCGGGCCGGTTCCATGATCCCGAAGTAGTGCGAACCCGTGCGGTCGCCGGCAAACATGGTGTTGCTGGTGCTGTTGCTGTTGTTGTACACCGAAGCCGACAGGCGGAAGCGGAGTTCATCAAAATTGTTGTCGTACGCAATTTTACCGAAGATGGAAGGCGAACGTTTGTTGGGCACCGCGCCGTAGCTGTTGTTGGCATCCGGTTGTTTGACAATGTTGCCGTTGATAAACCCGGAAGTCATACCACCCATGACCATGATCCCTTTTACCGGGAACAGGTACACTTCACCGCCGATTTCCGTGGAGAAAGCGTCGAGGATACCGTTTTCTACAAACGGGTTGAACATGGTGTTACCACCGTCTGAACGGCGGAACTGCATGTCGCCAAAGTTGGGTTGGAAGTGCCCGATTTTCACGCGGACATAGTCGGTAAACCACTGCGGGCTGCCGAACATCGGCAGTTTGTCGAATTGGATATAGCCGCCTTTGACCCAGAATTCGTTGTGGTGGCGGGCCGACATGTAGTTTTCCAGGCATACCCGGATCCCGTCGCCGATCTGCATATCGAAGTTCAGGTTGGCCATCGCGAGGTTGAAACCTCTAAGCGTGGAGCTGAGCGAGTCTTCAGCCGGGATGGAACCGTAGAGCAGGTTTTTGTTGATGGCGTTGGTGCCGGAGACCGGAACGTAATTGGCTTTGTTCGTGCTTTTCAGACTCTGGAAATCCTGCGTGAACGAGCCGCCGATACGAATTTTGAAGCCGGTGTATTCGGGTTGTTGTTCGGTTTTGGAGGGTTCGAATACATTGATGGCATCTTTATCCCAACCGCGGTAGAATTGAAGAGCAGGTTGTTGAGCAAGAGCCGAAGCAGCGCTGAGGACAAGCGCTAAAACAGTGATGAAAAGGCCGTTTTTCATAACAATAAAGTTGATTTTGATCTTAAAGAAATAGTTCTAGGATTTTTTCTTATTTCATCGAAAGTTGAAATACGATTTCGACATCATCGCCGGTGGTCATCGTGCCGAGGAATGCTGTAGGCGGCTTAACTTTGTAGTCGGTCATTTTTAATTTTTTGGAACCGCTAAAGGTCAGGGTGCCATCGCTGCCTAGTTTGGCGCGCACGTAAAGGTCGATTTTGTTGGTAACCCCTGCAATGGTCAGGTATCCGGTAGCATTGATATCGTAGCTATCGCCTTTCTTATTCACGCTGGCTTTTTCCAGTTTGAAAGTAATGTTTGCGTAGCTGTTAGCTTTGAGGGCGTCATAGGTCTTGTTGTCCATGATCGACCCTTTTGGGCTCTTAATCGATTTGACCGGAATGTCGACAGTAAGCGATTGGATGGACTTGAGCCCGTCGGCTTCAACTGTCATGGCGCCGTTGGCGCGTACCTCTTTCGCTTGCGATTCCCAATCGTGCAGACTGGACGTACCTTTGATAGTAAGCGAAAAACTGGCGGTACGAAAACTTCCTTGCCCATAGGCCAAGGACAATGTGAGTGCGAACAAAAAAACTAATTTGACTTTCATCTTGATTAACTTTTGCACAAATGTATCGGCAGCAAAAACGGGCATTAAGTGACTTAGATTAGAAATCAATTTGATCTTCGTCATGACGGAGGATAATGACAGCCCGGGTAACCCCACCTTGTCAAACGCCCGTCGGACTGGATGACAAAAAGCATTTTTCGGAGAGATTTTAGTCACCGGTTCTGCCCCACGAAGGAAAGGGTTTTAGTGTCTTTCGTCTCCTCGTGCAACTGGATTATCTGCCGGGAAGGCCTGTTCACCATTGGCTGGCAGCGCCCTGCTCAATGCCTGCGTTAATTCGGCGGCAGGCCGGTACAGGCTGGGTAGAAGCCCTTACTTTTGTGCCGCTGAAATCAAATTTAGGCAATCGACTCAACCTGTACAATCGTATGATGGCCACCCGTTATCTCTTCTTGTTCCTGTTTCTGTTCCTCCTGGCAGGCTCTGTGCAGGCCCAAAAATTTCCTGAGCACCAAGACCTGGAACCCCGCAACCTGGGAAATGCTTGCCTGTTACATGTAACTTTTGGCCAGCACTGGCCTGGCCAGGACCTGGCCAGGCGATTCGGGCGCGACGGTAGTTTCGGAGGTGGCGTAGAGTTCGCCACAAAAGGCAACTGGGTTATCGGCATCGAGGGCCATTACCTCTTTGGCAGTAAGGTAAAAGAAGATCCCCTGGCGTTGCTGCGCACTCCCGAAGGCGACATTATTGGGAATAACCAACTGACCGCCGACGTTGCCCTGCATGAACGCGGTTATTATATAGGTGGAATGGCCGGCCGGCTGTTCACGTTCGGAACCAGGCGCTCCGGCATCCGGCTCACCTTGGGCGCCGGAATGCTGCGGCATAAGATCCGGTTGCAGGACGATTCGCAGAGTGCCAGCCAAATTGCCGGCGATTATGCCAAAGGGTACGACCGGCTCACCGGCGGCCTGGCGCTCAACCAGTTTGTCGGCTGGCAACACCTGGCGGCGAATCGCCGGGTCAACTGGTTTATCGGGCTGGAATGCAACCAGGGGTTCACCCGGTCGCTGCGCGACTGGGACTTCGCAGAAATGCGCAAACTGGATGGCCGGCGCACCGACCTCCGGTTCGGTATCCGCCTGGGCTGGACGCTACCCTTCTACTTCGGCGGAGCGGAAAAGATTTTTTACTGACCTTTGCCCGCATGGCGACCGCTTACGATTTCCTGATCCGCCTTTACGTCCTTTTCCTTCAAATAGCCGCCCGGTTTCACCCCAAAGCCCGCTTGTGGGTGGAGGGGCGTTGGGATTGGCGCCGCCGCTACGCTGCGAAGTTTGCGAAAACCGGCAATGTCCTGTGGGTGCATGCCGCCTCGCTGGGTGAATTTGAACAGGGACGGCCGGTCATCGAAGCATTCCGGCAACGGTTCCAGGGTTGGCAAATCGTGCTCAGTTTTTATTCGCCGTCGGGTTATACCATCCGGAAAAACTATGATCAGGTTGATTTCGTCTGCTATTTGCCGGCTGACACCCGGCGAAATGCGCGGGATTTTGTCGAACTGATCCAACCCGATGCGGCCTTGTTCGTCAAATATGAGTTTTGGGCCAACTACCTGTTCGCGCTCCGCAGACGCGGCACCCCTACCCTGCTGATTTCGGCTTTGTTCCGGCCCGGCCAGCCTTTTTTCGCTTGGTACGGCTTGTTTTGGCGCCGGATGCTGCAGTGTTTCACCCATTTTTTTGTCCAAAACGAGCCGTCGGCAGCGCTGCTTCGAGGGCTTGGCTTTCAAAATGTTACCATAGCGGGCGACACCCGGGTGGATCGGGTGCTGAACCTCGCCGCCCAGGCGCCCGCCAACCCTGTGGTCAAAACCTTCGCAGGCGCCGAAGCCGTACTCGTAGCCGGCAGCACCTGGGAGGACGATGAAGCCTTGTTGCTATCCCTTGCTGCGCAGCCGGAATTTGCACACCTGAAGCTGGTTATCGCTCCACACGAGCCTTCCGAACGGCATCTGGCGCAGTTGCTCCCGCAGATGAAGCGGCCGTTTTTGCGTTACAGCGCCTGCAGCGCCGGTCAGGGTATTCCGGAGGGCCTGGCCGAAGCCGGTATCCTGGTCATCGACAATATCGGCCTGCTCAATACCCTGTACCGTTATGGCAGGGTGGCGTATATCGGAGGCGGGTTTGGCAAAGGCATCCACAATACGCTGGAACCTGCAGCCTTTGGGCTTCCGATCCTGTTCGGACCGAAGTATGAAAAATTTGAAGAGGCCCGGCAGTTTGTGGCACGGGGGGGCGCATTTGTAGTGCACGACCGGGAAACCCTGGCGCAAGTCCTGCGGCAATTGGCCCAACCGGCTTTTTACCGGGCCGCTTCAGCCGCAGTGCTGGGTTACCTGGAGGAAAATCGCGGCGCAACAGACCGGGTACTGGGCTTTCTTGCCGGTATGAACCGGTAATGCCGGCAGGCATTTTTCAGCGGAGCGCACATTTTTTCCGGGGTTTTTCTACCTTCGCGCCGCTTTTTGCACCAATTCTTCCCTTATTAAATACAATTCACTACATGCAAGGTTCTACCATCACCATCAAAAAGGGCAAACTCAAAGTCCCTAACGACCCAATTATACCATTTATCGAAGGCGACGGCACTGGCGCCGACATTTGGGCAGCCTCTGTGCGCGTATTCGACGCTGCTGTGGAGAAAGCCTATAAAGGCAAAAAGAAAATCGTGTGGAAGGAAGTGCTGGCCGGCGAAAAAGCCTTCAACAAAACCAACAACTGGCTTCCAAAAGAAACCTTGGATACCATCAGCGAATATAAAGTAGCCATCAAGGGCCCGCTCACCACGCCCGTTGGCGGCGGCATCCGCTCGCTCAACGTAGCCCTGCGGCAGGAGCTCGACCTCTATGCCTGCGTACGCCCGGTGCGGTGGTTCAAAGGCGTGCCGAGCCCGGTAAAAGCGCCCGGTTTGGTGGATATGGTGATCTTCCGGGAGAACACCGAAGATATATATGCCGGGATCGAATACCTCAACGGCACCGAGGAATGCACGAAAGTGCTCAACTTCCTGCAGCACGAAATGGGGGTAAAGAAAATCCGCTTCCCGAAAACGGCGTCCATCGGCATCAAGCCGGTGTCGGTCGAAGGCACGGAGCGCCTCGTGCGCTCGGCCCTCGAATACGCCTTCAAATACAACCGCAAGTCGTTGACCCTCGTGCACAAGGGCAATATCATGAAATTCACCGAGGGCAAATTCAAAGACTGGGGTTATGCTTTGGCCGAACGCGAATATGGCGACCGCGTGTTCACCTGGGCCGAATACGATCGCATCAAGGAGGCCAAAGGAGAAGATGCCGCCAATAAAGCCCAAAGCGAAGCCCTGGCTGCCGGTAAAATGCTCGTGAAAGATGTGATCGCCGATGCGTTCCTCCAGCAGATCCTTCTGCGCCCGGCCGAATACGACGTGGTAGCTACCCTGAACCTCAACGGTGACTACTTGTCCGACGCGCTTGCTGCGCAGGTCGGCGGTATCGGGATCGCTCCCGGCGCCAACATCAATTACATCAGCGGGCACGCCATTTTCGAAGCCACGCACGGCACAGCGCCGAAATACGCCGGCAAAGACATGGTAAACCCCTCCTCGGTCATCCTCTCGGGCGTGATGATGTTTGAGTACATGGGTTGGGACCGCGCAGCCAAACTGATCGTTAAAGGCCTCGAACGCGCCATCCGCAAGAAACGGGTGACCTACGATTTCGAACGGCTCATGAAAGGCGCCACAAAACTGAAGTGCTCGGAATTTGGCACGGAGATCATCAACAATATGTAAATTCGAACTCAATAAAAAAAAGAGGCCGCGGCATTCCGGTGCAACGGCCTCTTTTTTTATTTCTGCAAAAACGTCCGGATGATCCGGAATTCCTTTTCCGGTTCCTCGATCTGCGGATTGTGTCCCGAGCGTTCGAACATTTCAAACTGGGCCTGCGGACAATATCGCTTGTATTGAACTGCAAAAGCGGGCACCGAAACCCGGTCGTACCGGCCGGCGATAATGAGGACGGGCATTTTCAGATCCTTCAAATCTTTGCGAAAATCGATCTTGGCCACATCGCCTCCGATGATGAAATCGCCGTCGTAACCGACGAGTTGGTAGTATAATTTCTCGTTAAACGGATTGGGGTAGCCCGGGTCGATGCTCTTGCGAAAATTATCCGGGTTGTAGGCGTACAAAAAACCGTACGGCACCTTGCTGTACAGCATGTAATGCTCGGGGTCGCAGGAATGGGCGCCGGCGCTCCGCATGCGCATGAGTTCTTCCCAAATTTCGGGGTAGTTGGTCTTGATCTCATGGTTGCAGTTGTCGTCGTTGGCCTGCCACATTTCGCCGCTGAAGAATCCGTTGGCGATGATGAGGTGCCGGACGTGTTCCGGGTACCGGATGGCGTATGCCTGCGCCACAATACTGCCGTAAGAATGTCCCAGGAGGCTTATCTTTTCGTATTTCAACGCCTGCCGTATGCCTTCGATATCTTCAACATCACGGCGGATACTGTAGCCCTCGGGCGATTGGGCTGTATCGGATTTCCCGCGGCCGTAATTATCGATAAACACTAAAGTCGCAGCGTCTTTTAAGGTATCGAAACTGTGGTACGGCGCGTGCGACCCGCCCGGGCCGCCGGCAATGATAAACAAGGGGTCGCCCATACCTTCCCGTTCGACCCAGAGTTTGGCGCCATTAACGCTGATATACTCGCCGGGCGGGTGCACAAATTTGCCCTGCGCCCGGGCAGCCAGGTGGCACACAAATGCCAGGAGCAGGAAAAGAAACCATTTACGTTGCATATAAAACCATTTATTTGTTAGTGGCGCTAAAGGTATCGTTTTGATTGTGCCCGGACAAAAGTACCTTTGAGAGGCAAAACGGTGGACAGTCAAATGCCGTCTCTGCCACAAATATGGCCTACCGGATAGAAGTCGATTTCGATGCCCGTACACGCAATGGTATTTGCAAGGACATGGCGCCCACGGACTTCGAGGCGCGCGATGCCGGATTTTGGCACAACCGGTCGAATTTCTGCCCGATGTACTCCTGCCTAAGCCGGAGGAAGCCGTACCGCGCTGCCCGGCACCAGCCATTACCCAGATTGAAAAATACTGCGCCATGGCACACCCTCTGATCCGCTGGAACCGGCTCCGGTTTGCAGCCTTGTATTTCTTCACTGCGCATCTTTGCGCTCAAACGCCAGCACCTATGTTCACTGGTGAATTTTACCTTCAGAACGTCACTGAAGTGGCCTCCGGATTTCGCTTTAACGCCGATAGTACCTTCGAATTCTTTTACATGTATGGCGCCATAGACCGATTTGGCAAAGGCACCTTCGAGCAAAAAGGCGACAGCATCATCCTGCACAGCGCTCACAAACCGGATCATGACTTTATCCTGCAATCGGCTAAGGCTACACCCGAACCGACCATCACCATCCGGATCAGCGATCCCAACCCGCAGGTGTTACGCCATGTATTATGCCAGTTGGAAACGCCCGACACCGTACTGCAAGGAGAAAGCGACGCCCAAGGGGCGATCATTTTTCAAAAGGCGCCCATAAAGGCATTTGCGTTGCTGCATCAATTCTGGCCCGACCGGCCTTCCGTTTATCCCGTGGATCAACCGGATCTCAATTATTTTGAATTGACCATCGACCCGCACATTGTGGAGGTGGACTTCAACGGGATCATACTGCTGTACGCCGAAGAAACCCTGAACGGGCCACATCCGCTGCTCGATCCCTCGAAAATCTACCGGTTCAGAAAAGGAAACTGAAGGATTCTCTTTTTCAGAGGTATGGAGGATCATAATCCGCCATACCCTCCGGACGAAATAAAGCGCCTTTGCCGGGACAAACAAAACCGTTTTGGATATGACATACGAAGAATACCGTCGACACGATGCATTGGGCCTCGCCGCCCTGGTACGGGCCGGTGAAATTGAACCCGCCACGCTGGTTGACCTGGCCATCAGCCGTATCGAGCAGGTCAACCCGACCCTGAATGCCGTCATCCACCGGCGGTTCGAAGCGGCGCGCGAAGAGGCCAAACGGACAGACCGGACAGCCCCGTTTGCAGGCGTGCCGTTTTTGGTAAAAGACCTTGGGATGGAAGTACAAGGCATGCCCATGTGCACCGGAAGTGGGGCTTACCGGAATTTCGTCTCGCAGCAAGACAGTTTTGCCGTTCAAAAAATGCGCCGTGCCGGCCTGCTGATCCTCGGCAAAACCAATACCCCGGAATTCGGCATCACCCCGTTTACCGAACCGGAGGCTTTTGGCCCGACGCGCAACCCCTGGAACCAGGCCCATTCGCCCGGCGGTTCCAGCGGTGGTTCCGCGGCGGCCGTTGCATCCGGGATCGTGCCAATGGCCACGGCAAACGATGGCGGAGGCAGTATCCGCATTCCGGCTTCCTGCTGCGGGTTATTTGGACTAAAACCCACCCGCGGGCGGGTCTCCTGGTCGGCCCTCGAAGGCGAAATGTGGTCCGGGGCTGCTATTGAAAATTGTGTCAGTCGCTCGGTACGCGATTCAGCGGCATACCTCGACGTGATCCAGGGCGCAGCGCCAGGTGATCCGTACATCATCGTCCCACCGGAAAGGCCCTATCTGGAAGCAGTAAACACCTCGCCGGGCAAACTCCGCATCGGTTTTTCGGGTATGCACACGATGGGTTTCCCGGTGGATGCCGCTTGCTTGCAGGCACTCCAAACGGCGGTGGATATCCTGCGTTCAGAAGGGCATGAAGTATCGGAAGTAGAATTACCCTATCAGCGAGCCGATCTGACCGAAGCATTTCTGGTGGTAGTGGCCGGCGAATTGGCCGGCGAGATTGAGGTATTGGCGCAATACCTCGGGCGCAAGGTGCGCCCTTCTGATGTGGAAGCCAGCACCTATGCATTGAACCTGCTGGGTCGCTCGTTTACAGCATCCGAATTTACCTTTGCCAAACGCAAGTGGGGCGATATCAGCCGGCGCATTGCGGACTTTTATGAAAAATACGACCTTTTACTCACCCCTACCCTCGCCAAACGCCCTATTCCTATCGGGAGCCTGCAGCCTACAGCTTCGGAACGCCGTCTCCTGACGGTGATTAATGCATTCGGTTTGGGGGGAGCCGTAAAGGCGACGATCCAAAACCTGGCCGACAAGGTGTACGACTACATACCCTGGACGCCGCTGGCCAACCTCACCGGGCAGCCCTCCATGTCGATTCCGGTCTATTGGACCCCGGAGGAAAATCTGCCGGTCGGTGTGATGTTCACCGGCCGCCTCTGCGAGGAAGATTTGTTGTACCGCCTGGCGGGCCAATTGGAGCAAGCCGCCCCGTGGGCCGATAAGTGGCCGATGTGACGCTGGCGCTTTTCTATACGTTCAACCGCGCTTCGTACGGCACCTTTTCCCCCAGTTCCAGGTAACGCTTCAGGAGCCGCAGATACATGGCCCAGCAGTAGTTGGAGGTACGGTAATGATCATTTTGCTCCGGCCATCCGAGGTGATAAAACCGGACTTCGGTAGCGTCATTGTGTGATTCCAGCAAAAAACCTACGCGCGTATTCATCCAATCCGGGTGCGCGTGGGTCAACCGGAGTTCGAACTCGCTGTACGGTACGACGCAGGAAGCCTTGGCGCGCCAATCAAATTCCGGACCGAACCAAAGCTGATACTCACTGCCCTCTACCGGTTCTCCCGCCGATTTTTTGGTCCACCAGACGTCCATACCGGTTGGCGTAGAAATGCCTTCAAAAACTTTCCGTGGTGACGCCTTAATGATGAAATGGTGAAAAATATCTGCCATATGAACAGGGCTTTTGTTTGTGAACGGTCCTAAGCGGGTTGCCGCAAGGCTTCCTGTATCCGCATTATGATATAGGAACCGAGCAGCCCGGCGGCTATGCCTTCCATCAGAATAAATGCGCTGGCCGTAACCGGGTTGAAATATTGACCGATCGGGTTTTGACTTTGGATCCGGGCCATGAACTCAGGCGAATATGCCAGGGAGATAGCCATAAAAATGGTAAAAGGCACTACCGCGACCAGGGTAGTCAACATCCCCAAAGCGACTCCTGACGGATATTCGTCGTGGGCATCCGGATGCGCCAGCAGCCAGGCGCGAAGGGCAAACCACAATCCGGTGGCATGAATGACGCCATTGAATAACCGTAGGTAGTAATGGTGGCTCAACTGCAAGAGGTGCATCGCCAGGAAAAAGAGGGTGAAGCCGAGGAACATCCAGCTGCCGTAGCGGATTGCAATTTGTTTCATATCGGGAGAGATTCGATGAAAAGATAATGCGTTTCCAGATCAGGGCCTCCGGCAAAAGAGCATAAATGCAAAATATTACATGGCCATTTGAAGTAGTAACAAGTAAAACGGGCGATCGTTCAGGCGTTTAGCCGGAAACTATTTTTAGCCGGCACATTAGAGAACGGCATAAAAAAACGGTCCGGCGTCCCACACGCCGAACCGCAAAGAAATGGTCTAGTGAACCGAATTAGCATGTGTTGGGCCCATCCGCTGCAGGTTGGGCCGGGAAAGGTTAATCCACGTTATCGTGCAGGAACGAATTACCATTCATTTTGATCTCAGGTTCGTCTTCGATTGAAATGGTCCAGGTGGACATACCCGATTCTTCTGCATTCGGTAAATTATCGAGGCTTACGCCTTTGCGCAAATACGCCGGCTGGTTCTCCAGTTCGATAATCGTCTGCGGAGAGTTCAATTTCACTACGTTGATGGGCCGGTTGCGCACTTCTTCGCGACGGCGCTGGGCTTCTTCCAGTCGTTTACGCCGTTCTTCCGGGCTGATCTCGGCGGCCTCTTCCGGGCGGACAAACGGATCGTTCGGATCGCTTTTGGCTTGCCGGATCTTTTCAATGGTCTCCCGGACGTTATCGAAGTCAAACTCGATGGAATTAGCGGCCTTCTCTTCTACCGGGCTGTATGATGGTTCATCTGTTATACTGAACAGAGAAGGCGCGGACTTTTTTTCCTCTTCGTCGAGGTGTACGACCTGGCGTTCGGACGGGCCGGCTTGCTGGTTGCTGTGGTGTACGTGACCGGGTGTCGATTTGCGGCTCGATTCAAAGCCGGTGGCGATGATAGTCACGCTCAGTTTTTCGCCCAGGCGTTCGTCAAAGCAGTTCCCCCAGATCAGGTTGGCGCCTTCTCCGGCTTCCTGTTGCACGAATTCCGTGATCTCGAATATTTCATCCATCGTGGCTTCATGCGAGCCCGAGGTAATATTGACGAGAATGTTTTTGGCGCCGCTGATGTTGCTGTCTTCCAGCAAGGGCGAATTCAGCGCTTCATCCACGGCCCTGCGGGCGCGGCCTTCGCCTTCCAAGGCCGCGGTACCCATGATGGCGACGCCGGAACCGCGCATGACGGTGTTCACGTCTTCGAAATCGACGTTGACATAACCCGGTACTGTAATGATTTCTGCGATGCCTTTGGCTGCCGTGCAGAGAATATTGTCGGCCTGGGAAAAGGCCTGTGAAATGCTAAGGTTGCCGTGAATCTGCCGCAGTTTGTCGTTGCTGATCACGACCAGGCAATCGACGTTTTTGCGGAGTTCATCCAGGCCTTCAAAGCCGTTCGATACGCGTAGCCGGCCTTCGAAGAGGAAGGGCAACGTGACGATACCGACCGTAAGGATGCCGAGATCCTGTGCCGCTTTGGCGATGATCGGAGCGGCGCCGGTGCCGGTGCCGCCGCCCATACCGGCGGTGATAAAGGCCATTTTGGTGCCATCATCGAGGAAACGGGTGATTTCCTCGAGGCTTTCCATGCAGGCGCGTTTGCCAACATCGGGTTTGCTGCCCGCCCCCCTGCCTTCGGTGAGGTTGGCGCCAAGGGGGATTTTGGTTGGTACAGGACTGAGGTGCATGGCCTGGGAATCGGTGTTGCATATCGCATAATCCACACCGATAATGCCTTGCTTATACATGTACGACACCGCATTGCTGCCGCCGCCGCCGACACCTATAATTTTTATGATCGAAGGCTCGTCTTTTGACAAATCGAATAACATAAGCCTGAAGTTTAAAGGTTTCTATTTTTTGTTGAAATCCATGTCCGGTTCAGCTTCGAACCATTCTTTCGTTTTGCGGAATACATTATCCAGCCAGGTGGGTGATTTTTCTTCCGAAACATTGGAGGGTTCTTTTTCGTCGCCGTTGGCATGGGGCCGCTCGGCAGGTGCTTGCGCCCTGCCGGCTTCTACCTCTTGCAAACCTTTGAGCAACAAGCCGATGGCTGTGCTGTAGATCGGGCTGTTCACGCTTTCGCGGTAGCCGTGTGCCAGATTTTCGACCGGTAGCCCCACCCGGCACGACATGCCGGTGTGAAACTCGGTCAGTTTGTCCAGGTGGTGGAGCAAGGCCCCGCCGCCGGTGAGAACGATGCCGCCGATGAGTTTGCGTTCATAGCCGCTGCGGCGGATCTCCCACAGGACGTAATCGAGCACCTCTTCCATCCGGGCCTGGATGATCCGGGCGAGGTTTTTCTCGCTGATCTCCTTGTGTTCGCGGCCTTTAAGGCCCGGGATCGTGATGATCCGGTTGTCGTAGACTTCGTTGGCCAACGCGGAGCCGAATTTGACTTTCAGCTTTTCAGCCTGCGGTTGCATCACGGTGCAGCCTTCCTTGATGTCGGCGGTGATGACATTTCCGCCAAAAGGAATTACGGCCGTATGGCGGATGATGCCCTCGTGGAAAATGGTAATGTCGGTGGTGCCGCCGCCGATATCGACCAGGGCGACGCCGGCCTGTTTTTCCTCTTCAAACAACACCGCGCTGGCGCTGGCAATGGGTTCGAGCGTCAGTTCGGCCACTTTCAGGCCGGCCTTTTCAATGCAGCGGAAAATGTTGTTCACTGCCGTGATCTGGCCGGTAATGATGTGAAAGTTGGCTTCCAGCCGCACGCCGCACATGCCGATCGGATCGGTGATGCCTTGTTCGTTGTCTACCGTGAATTCCTGCGGAAAGACATGAATGATCTTATCGCCAGGTGGCAGAACAAGTTTGAACATGTCGTTCACCAGGCGGTCGATATCGCGCTGGGCAATTTCGTTGTGATCGCTTTCGCGGGTGAGGATGCCCCGGTGTTGCAGGCTCTTGATGTGCTGGCCGGCAATGCCGACCTGAACAACGCTGAATTTCATGCGGGCTTGACGCTCGCAGATTTCAACCGCCTCGCGAATCGCATTGACGGTTTTTTCGATGTTGCTGACAACGCCGCGCAGTACGCCGACGCTATCCACCTTACCTACTCCCAGGATTTCGAGTTTCCCATGTGTGTTTTTGCGGCCGGCCAGGCAGCACACCTTGGTGGTGCCAATGTCGAGCGCTACGACCACATCGTGGGATTGCGGGACTAATTCGGTCATAGTGTGCAAAGATTAAGGTTTACGATGCTGTTTATTGCCTTATGATCTTTTGCACCCTTCTTGCTTTACTTTTCCGGGTACAAAGATATTTTTTAAGCTTTTAGCTTCAAAATTTTTGTGTAAGTTTTTTGTTTAAAACACTTAGCTTTAAAGGTTGCAGGGTTTCAAGAGGTTTCAGGGTTTCAGGAGGTTGCAGGGTTTCAAGGTTTCACTGGGTTGCAAGGTTTTATAGGTTTTGGTTTTGGTGGTTTTAGGTGGTTAAATACATCAGGTTCATGAACTGGTGATATCAGTTTTCGGGGGAAGGACAATTGAATAGGAATTATGCATTAATCTGTTCTATTGGCAAAACTTGTCTAACTAATTCGATTTCAGTATCTTGAGAATCTGTTTGAGGCCAAAACACTATCTAAGTTTATCTTTTGCAACTTAATCTTCTCTATCCACTTAACCCTTGAAACCCGCTGAAACCTCTTGAAACCCTGCAACCCACTGAAACCTTGAAACCTCCTGAAACCCTGAAACCTCCTGAAACCCTGAAACCTCCTGAAACCTTGAAACCCTGTGAAACCCTGAAACCTGCTGAAACCCTGAAACCCTGAAACCCTGAAACCTCCTGAAACCTTGAAACCCTCTGAAACCCTGAAACCTGCTCTCCTTACCGCCGGGCCACCACCTGCCCACTGTATTTCAAATTGATCGATTCATAGGTTCGCCAGCCGGCATACGGCATGCCCTCTTTATAGAAAACCTTGAGGCGTTGGAGTTTATCATCGAGATGCCGCACGCTGCCCAGGATAATTTTTTGGTCGCCGATGAGGGGTACCAGGATAAATTCACCGGCGTTGTTGATGTGAATTTGCTGGATAAAAGTGGACCACACAGGGTCGGCCAGCAGTTGATGAGTCAGTAAAAACAGGTCTTTCAGGCTGTTCCGTTTTTTCTCTTTAAAATCGGTTGAGTATGGGGCAATATTCCCCGTGGCTACCAACACACGGGCGGTATAGTTGCGCGAAGTGGGCATTTTAGCGCCATCTTTATCCAGGTAATAGTTGCCGCCGTTATTATCCATAACCCGAAGGATTGGTTCCCGTTGGCGGATGCGCACATGCAGGGTGTTGTTTTGTCCGACATAGGCTTCGGCGTTCACTACAAAGGGATCTTCCTCCAGTACACGTTCCATCCGTTCGATCTCCAGGTTGGCCAGTTCGGTGCCTTCCAGCGTATTGCCGAAAGCCCGCAGCAGCGTCTGCCGGACCTCGCGCTCGTTGAGCAATTTGTCGCCGCTTTCCAACGGAATCACTTCCACCTCGGTGCCTTCGGCAAAACTGCTTTTCTTATGGGCCACCGCCGATACCAAAATTAACCCCGTGATCAGGAGAAACAGCACCCAGATCATCCGGTCATAACGCAAGCGCGGAAGTCGAAGAGAAAGGAGATCAGATAACATAGTTTTTACTTACGGCAACTGTTTAGTATTGATTTGTCGTACGGTGTTCCAGTAAATCGCGGATCGGTTCAATCATCGTATCAATATCGCCGGCGCCCAGCGTGAGCAGGACCTCCGGTGGCCGTTTTTCCAGTTCGTGTAATAAATCGGCCTTATCAACCACTTTGCAATCGCTTAAATTCATTTTTCCTAAAATTAGTTCGGCCGTCACGCCTTCTATCGGCCGTTCGCGGGCCGGATAAATAGGAAGTAGTATACAGGTGTCGAGTTGATCGAGCGCGGCGGCAAAACCGTCGGCAAAATCGCGTGTGCGGGTGTACAGGTGTGGCTGAAACACGCCCGTTATCCGGTGGCCCGCGAAGAGCATGCGCGCCGCCGAAATCGCAGCCTTCAGTTCCGCGGGGTGGTGGGCATAATCGTCCACATATACGCAATCGTCGCGGCGTACGATAAATTCGAAGCGCCGTTTCACCCCGCGAAAGGCGGCCAGGGTAGCGGGCATTTCGGGTGTAAAGACGCCTGCATTAAGCACTGCGGCCCAGGCGGCGGTGGCGTTTTCGACGTTGTGCCGGCCGGGGTACGGAAGGCGCAGTTCGTTCCAGTTAAAAATACTCGACCGGATGCCAAAGGCCATCTGACCGGCTTCCACCCGGATGTTGAACGCTTCATAGTCGCCGGCGTCGATACCGAAGGTAAAGGCCTGGCGGCCGCTGGCGCGCAGTTCATCGGCCACATCATCGAGTGGCAATCCATAGCGGTAGATCAATTTGCCGCCGGGTTTGATCTGCCGCACAAATTGCTTGTAGGCGGCTACCACCGCTTCCGGCGAGCCATAGATATCGAGGTGATCGGGGTCGAGCGAGTTGAGCACGGCGATATCGGGGTGGAGTTGCAGGAAAGACCGGTCGTATTCGTCGGCTTCCACCACCACCCAGTCGCTTTTACCTTCCACAAAATTGCTCCCGAGGTTGGCCGAAATGCCGCCCAAAAAGGCCGTGGCATCCATCCCGTTGCTGCGCAGGAGGTGCGCAACCATCGTGCTGGTGGTTGTCTTGCCATGCGTGCCGGCCACGGCAATGCAGCGCTTGCCCCGGCTGATGATGCCCAGCACTTCCGAGCGTTTCTTAATGGGGAATCCATGGTCGCGGAACCAGCTCAATTCGGCATGGTCTTGCGGGACGGCCGGCGTCCATACCACCAGATCCACCCCTTCCGGGATGTGGCGCACATGGTCATCGTAATGCACGTGCATACCTTCTGCTACCAACGCCCGGGTGAGCGCGGTTTCGGTACGGTCGTAGCCATGCACGTCGGCGCCATGCCCTTTGAAATAACGCGCCAGTGCCGACATGCCGATGCCGCCGATGCCGATGAAATAGATGGTATGGATATCGTTCAGGTTCATTGCACTTTTGTCAGTTCCATGGTTTCCTGTTGTCCGCCCCGGTTCATTTCGAATTTTAGGGTGGCAGCGTCTGCCTGCAGGATTTTCACCATGATTTCTTTGCGGCCCCCGGCCTTGGTGTAAAGTTTGTCTTTGTCGGTACGCCACACGCCGGCCTCGCCTTGTTGGCCGAATCCGGCGGTATAGGTTCCGTCCGGTTTGAATTCAAAAGCGACTTTCGAGGCATCCTGCCCCGAGGGTTTGCCGAAGATCAACCATTCTTTGCCCTGCCATTTTCCGATCAGCGCCTGGTTCTGGTCGTTGACGTGCCCGCAGGCGTCCAGGCCCAGGAAGGCAAAAAACAGACAGTATATAAAGCCTTTGTATCTCATTTCAGGTCACTGTTTTGTTGGTGAACTATTTTGCAAGTCGGCCAGTTGCAGGACTTCCCGTGCAATGGTTTCTGCTGCTTTGGGCCGCCCCATTTGGTGAATGCTTTCACTCAGGCTAAAGGCTATGGCGTCATTTTCCAGGATGAGCAGGGCTTCCGGCAGCATTTTTTCCACCGCCTCGGAATCCCGTACCAGGCGGGCGGCGCCTTTTTCCACCAGAGCCATGGCATTTTTGGTTTGGTGATCTTCGGCAACATTGGGCGAAGGCACCAGAATGGCCGGTTTTCCCACCAGGCACAGCTCGCTGATGCTCAACGCACCGGCCCGGGAGATGATGGCATCCGCCGCCGCATACAGCAAATCCATCCGGTCAATAAACGGACGCAGCGTCACATTCGGCAGCAGCGCGGTAGCACAGTCTGCGTACTGTTGCTCGTAGTAGCGACCGCATTGCCACAAGACCTGGATGTGATCGGCGCCGGCCAGCATATCGGTATTGGTCGCCATGGCCTGGTTCAGCGTGCGGGCGCCGAGACTGCCGCCGATCACCACAATTGTTTTTTTCCCTTCTGTCAGGCCGTAATACTGCAGGCCTTCGCGGCGCTTTTGTTCGAGGTCAAGGATGTCCTGCCGCACCGGGTTGCCTGTGAATACGATTTTGTCTGCGGGAAAATATTGATCCATTCCATCGTAGGCCACACAGATCCGGCCCGCTTTGCGTGCAAGCAGGCGGTTGGTGACGCCGGCATAGGAATTTTGCTCCTGGATGAGCGTCGGAACGCCCAATTGCTGGGCTGCGCGCATCACCGGCCCTGACGCATAGCCGCCCGTGCCGATCACCACGTCGGGCCGAAACTGCCGGACGAGGCGCCTGGCTTTCAGGGCGCTGCCGAATAATTTGAATGGGAAACTCAGGTTCCGACGAATACTGGTCCAGGAAAACCCGCGTTGGAATCCGGCAATATTCAGGCCTTCGATCGGGTATCCGGCTTGCGGCACCCGTTCCATTTCCATTTTGCCTTCGGCGCCTACGAACAAAAAGGCGGTGTCCGGCATTTGGCGTTTCAACGCATCGGCAATAGCGATCGCCGGAAAGACGTGTCCGCCTGTTCCGCCTCCGGTAATTAATATGCGCAGTTGCCGTGTCATAACATTAGATCGTGTTGTGTGCCTTCAAAGGGTGTTGTTCCGGTTGACTTATGAGGGGTTGGTGTCTATAGTTTCGATAAACTTACTGACGCTGAGAATCATGCCCAGCGCGATAGAGGTAAATACCATACTGGTGCCGCCCATGGAGATCATCGGCAAGGTTAGTCCGGTGGAGGGCACGAGGTGCACCGATACGGCTATGTTGGCCAGCGCCTGGATGGTCAGCATCAGGCTCAGCCCAATGGCCAGAAAAGCGCCGAACGCTTTGGGGCTTTTGGTGACCAGTTTGACCGTT
>JBGARJ010000051.1:0-43085 GCA_044230315.1 Saprospiraceae bacterium | reverse complement strand
TGACCCTGAAAAAGGAGTGTGAAACCCTGTTTGGCGAGGCCACCCGGCAGGTAGGTTACGGCATCCCCCTTACCGTCTGTCGCGAAAACGACGATTGGGAACGCCTCTACGATCTGCTGGAGCAATATGTGGACAAGGTCCTTACCGGCCCGTCGGGAACCCCTGCGGTTGAGGCCCCCAAAACCCGGGCCAACCTGCAATTTGCCATCGACCGGGTCGTCCATTTTATAGAGAAGTACTGCGCTTTTGTTGTCCAAGGAAACGAATACTATAAGAAATTCGCCAAAATCGTGGGGAATTACACCAATGAAAAAGCCTGCTCGGACGCATTGCCCGAACCGTTCGGTGAACTGAAAAACGATATCGATGCAACACTGGAAAAATTTAACAGCGCCTACAACCTGCCCGAGATTCAGGGCTCCCGCCTGAAGGATTTGCTGTATGGCATCGGCGATTGAAGGTTGCCATTGGTAAATTTCGCTACCTTTGACCGCCCCCGGGCAGCCGGAAACCGGCGCCGGGCAACCAACTATGAAAGTCGTCATCCCCGTTGCCGGGGCCGGCACCCGTCTCCGCCCCCACACATTTACGCAGCCCAAACCACTGATGCCGGTGGCCGGCAAGCCAATTATTTGCTTTATCATCGACAAGCTGGCCGAAGCCGGGCTTACCGACTTTGTATTCGTCATCGGGTATCTGGGTGATAAAGTGCGCGATTTCATTACGCAACGATACCCGAAGCTGCAGACCGAGTTTGTGTACCAGGAACACCGCGAAGGCTCCGGCCATGCTGTTTGGACGGCGCACGAGGCCATTGAAGACGAAGACGAGATCTTCATTGCTTTTGGCGACACCATTTTCGATGCCGATCTGCGGCTGATGCTTGATTGTCCGACGTCCTGCATCGGGGTAAAAAAGGTGGAAGACCCGCGTGAGTTTGGAGTAGCCGAATTCAACGAACACGGGCTGGTGACCCGCATGATCGAAAAACCGCGCATCCCCAAATCGAATATGGCTATCGTCGGGCTGTATAAAGTGAAACAAGTGTCCGCTTTGCTTCGGGCCGTTGAAGTGCTCATGCAGAACAACCATCGCACGGTTGGCGAAATCCAACTCACCGACGCGCTGCAACAAATGCTCGAACAAGGGGTGCCTTTTCAGGCAATCCCCGTCAACAACTGGTTCGATTGCGGCCGCAAAGAGGTGTTGCTCGAAACAAACGCCATGCTGCTTAGCCAACGCGGATACGCTACCGACGAGTTCAGCCTGCCCAATTTTGACAATACCATCATCATCCACCCGGTATCGATCGGCGAAAAATGCCAGATCGCCAACAGCATTATCGGGCCGCATGTCACCATCGGAAACCATGTCAACATCAACTCGTCGATCATAAAAGACAGCATCATCGGCAACTTTGCCGTGCTCGACGATGTGGTGCTCAAACACTCCGTTATAGGGAGCGATGCCACGATCAAAGGCATGAACCTGAGCCTGAATATCGGCGACAACACCCAGATTGATTTTGAATAGACCCGGCGCGACGGGAGCCTTCCAGCCCCTTTACCGGAAGTTGATCACCGCCACTCCCAGCACCACCACGGCCCCACCGGCAGCTACCGGCCACTGGATTTGCTCCCGAAGCAGCAAGACCGATAACAAGACGCCAAAGACCGGAACCAGGTTGTTAAAAATGGCGGTGCGGGCCGTACCGAGCGTCCGGATGCCTTCGGCGTACCAAACAAAACCGAGCACGGTCCCCAACAACCCCAGATACGCCAGGGCCAGCCAGACCTGCACCGGCAAGGCGAACAGCGGCAGCCCCTGCCAGAGCGCCAGCGGCAGCAACCCCGCCGTACCCAGCAGGCAAGCGTAGGAAGTAGTCACTACCGGCGACTGCTCCCTCGATGTCTGCCGGCTCACCAGCGTGTACACCGCCCAAGTGGCAGGGCAGCCCAGGGCCAATAATTCTCCCTGGCCAAAATGGTCGAATACATGGCGCAGATCGCCGCGCGCAATGACCACCACGGCCCCGAACAAGGAAAGCAGGCCCCCCGCCACTTGCATCCAACGCAGTTTTTCGCCGAATACCACGGCCGTGGCAAAAAGCACCATCACCGGGTTCAGGGCAACCAACAACGAAGCCCGGCTGGCCGGAAGTATTTTCAACGCGCTGAAAAAGAAAAAGTTATAGCCGACAATTCCGGAAAGAGCAAGCACAATATGCTGGCCAAGCGCGGTGCCGCTCAAGCGCGGAAGTGGTTGCTTCCGGATAGCCAGCAGGGCCAGCAAACCCGCCGAAGCAAACAGAAAGCGCAAAAACGCCCCGGCAAACGGCGCCAGGTGTTGGGCCGCCACGCGGGTAGCCAAAAATGTGCCGCCCCATACGAATGCCACGGTGAGGAGCTTGATGTAGATCATTTTCATGCTGATAGCATCGAAATTTGAGGAAAAGGTAATCCGGATTTTTGAGTGGCATGGGCAGCACCAAACAAAGCCCTGCTTCAGTTGGCCATTCCGGGAAAAATCCGGTTATTTGCCGTAGTAAAACACCCTATCCTATTTCACCACCGCCGGAGAAATAGGATTTTCTTTTTTTACCAAAACCGCCGCCATATGCGATTTCTGCTATTTATCCCATTCCTGTTGCCCGTTTGCCTCTCTGCTCAAGTGACCTGCTCGCCCGTTTTCCCAACCGTAAACGATGCGGTGACAATTACCTACGACGCTTCTAAAGGCAACGGCGCCCTGGCCGGCACTTCGCCCGTATATGTGCACATAGGTGTCATTACCGACCAAAACGCTTGCTCCGGTTGGAAGCATGTGGTCACTACCTGGGGTGTATCAGATTCCAAAAGCCAAATGAATAATGCCGGCAATAACATCTGGAAAAAAACCTTCCAAATCAGTTCATTTTTTAACCTGCAAGCTGGCGAAACCGTCTTCAAATTAGCCTTCGTGTTCCGAAACGCCAGCGGGAGTATCGTTGGCCGGGCCTCGGATGGGAGCGATATTTTTTACCCGGTTTATCCCCAAAATGCCGGATTGGTAACCACCTTTATCCAGCCTGATCCGGGAAGCATCGCCCCGGCCAGCATCGGGGCACAAATCGCCGTCAGCGCGGCGGCTTCGGTGACGGCAAGTCTGGCCTTGTACGACAACGATCAGCAAGTAACCACAGCCAGCGGTACGACCTTGCAAACCAACCTGACGGCTTCGGCGGGGGTGCACCAGATAGCATTTGTGGCCACCACAGCCACCGACGCCGATACTGCCCGATTTAGCTACTTTACCCCTGTCGTGCCGCTGAAACAAGATCCACCTGCCGGGACTCCTTTGGGCATTAGTTACCCTGACAATCAAAGCGTCCGGCTGGCTCTTTACGCGCCTGCCAAACAGTTCGTGTATGTGATTGGTGATTTCAACAACTGGCAGCCCGCAGATGCCTATTTAATGAAAAAAAGCGTCGACAACACAACCTGGTGGCTGGACGTCACGGGCCTGCAACCCGGCCAGATCTATCGCTTCCAATATCTCGTCGACGGCACGCTAAAAATTGCAGACCCGCTTAGCACCCTCGTGATCGAAGCCTGTAACGACGCCTATATCCCCGCAGAGACCTTTCCTGACCTGCCGGCCTACCCTGCGGGGAAAACTACCGGCACCGTGTCGGTCGTGCAAACGGCGCAACCGCCGTTCAACTGGCAAGCCTCGGGCTATACGCACCCGAAGAAAACCGACCTCGTAGTGTACGAACTGCTCCTGCGCGACTTTCTGGCCCGCCACGACTATTCCACCCTGCTTGATACGCTGAACTACCTGGATCAACTCGGCGTCACGGCCATCGAATTGATGCCGGTTTCCGAATTCGACGGCAACGACAGCTGGGGTTATAATCCGGCGTTCCACAAAGCGCTGGACAAATACTATGGAAGGGCCGAGGATTTGAAGCGCTTTATCGACGCATGCCACCTGCGCGGCATCGCCGTGATTGCCGATGTCGTGTTCAATCAGGCCAGCGGCTCCAGCCCGCTCGCCCAACTCTACTGGGATGCTTCCCTCAACCGCCCGGCCGCCAACAACCCCTGGCTGAATCCCGTGGCCACCCACGATTTCAGCGTGTTCAACGATTTCAACCATGAAAGCCCGGCCACCAAAGCCTATGTCAAAAACTGTTTGCAATATTGGCTGACGGAATTCAAACTCGACGGTTTCCGCTTCGACCTGTCGAAAGGATTCACCCAAAAAATTACCCTGGGCAATACGAATGCCTGGGGGCAGTACGATGCCAGCCGGGTGGCCATTTGGAAAGACTATGCCGATTTTATGTGGAGCGTCGACCCGCAGGCCTATGTCATACTCGAACATTTCGCCGACAACACCGAAGAAAAAGAGCTGGCCGAATACGGCATGATGCTGTGGGGCAACCTGCATTTTCAATACACGCCCGTAGCCCTGGGCACCACGGCCGGTGTGAATACCAGCTTGACCGGCATTTCGTACAAGCAGCGCGGCTGGTCGGTGCCGCACCTCGTGGGGTATATGGAAAGCCACGACGAAGAACGCATCGCCTATGAATGCAAGATCAACGGCAACACCGCGCCGAACTACGACGTCAAGAACATCGTCAACATCATGCGGCGCCAGGAGATGCTCGCCAACCTGCTGTACACCATCCCCGGACCGAAAATGCTGTGGGAATTCGGCGAGCTGGGCTACGATTTCCCGATCAATTACTGCCCCGACGGCACCATCAACAACGGCTGTCGCCTGGCGGCCAAACCCATTCGCTGGGACTTCCAATACGATCCCTACCGGCGCCGCCTGCACGACGTAGTAGCGGCCCTGCTGCAATTGCGCAAAAACTACGACTTGTTTGAAACCACTGATTTTCAGGCCAATATCGGTAGCGGGCAAATCCGGAGCCTTTACCTCAACAGTCCTGCCATGAACGCCGCGGTGGTCGCCAATGTGGGCGTTACGGCATCCACAGCTTCGGTCAGTTTTCAACACACCGGCACCTGGTATGAATACTACACCGGAACTACGCTCAACGTCACCGGAGCGAGCACTACGGTTCCGCTGGCGCCCGGCCAGTACCGGCTTTATCTCGACCAGTTTGTAGCGCTGCCGACAGGCTTGAACCCCACGCCTGCGCCGGAATTGAACGGCCTGGTCACCGCCCTGGCCGTGTTTCCCAACCCGGTGAGCGATCGATTTGCCGTTCAATTCGCCCTGCTCGATGCTACAAGGGTGCAAGTGGAGGTATTCGACCTGACGGGCAGGCGCGTAGCGCTGCCCTGGTCGGGCGCCCTGCCGGCAGGCGAACAACAGGTGCAGGTGGATGCCGCCAACTGGACGGCGGGATTTTACTGGATTCGCGTCAGCGATGGCCAGGGCGGACAGATGGTGCAGAAAATCGTGAAATAGCCGGATAGGGGTAGGTTGAGAATTTTTCAGCCCGGAGGCACGGAGGCACGGAGAATCAATTATTTAGATGGTTTTCCACACCGCCGTGCCTTCGCAGTGCATTGAATTGACGTGGTTTTTTTTGGATAGATCGACACCAACAATTGAACACTGCATGGCGTCGGAGAAGCCTAACATTTGTAGAGGCCTAACATTTGTAGAGGCCTAACGTTTGTAGAGGCCTAACGTTTGTAGGTATTAATCGTCGATGTTAGGGGCCTCGGAGAGGCCTAACATTTGTAGAGGTCTAACATTTGTAGGTATTAATCGTCGATGTTGGAGGCCTCGGAGAGGCCTAACATTTGTTCCATTATTCCACCGGATACAAACGTTAGGCCTCTCCGAGGCCCCGCAACGCGGGTAACGGATTGTTTCTACCAATGTTAGGCCTCTCCGAGGCCTAAAATCGACGGTTATTGACCAATTCTGCTCGATTGAAGTTTGGCGCTATCCAAAACGCATGTTAAATTATTAAATCTAGTGGGCCGGCCACGCGCTCTTGCCTGTTTGGCAACATGAATCGGGCGCCCTGAATGGCCCGCCGGTTTCTTTGCCGGCCTGGATTCCAGTTTAGAACATGTTTGGAATTTCATCGCTGGGCTCCAAACATGTTCTTAACAAAACCCCCGCTTTCCCTTAACTTTCTTTAACCGGAGCGACTGCAACCAAGTCGCCGGGCGCCCGGTCTATCGGCCCCAGTTAAACCATTAAATACTCTTCCTACATGCGATTCCAAACTATGTTTTGCACCTGCTGGGGCGTCCTGCTGGCCAGCGCACTTTTTGCCCAGGGCCAATGGCCGCTTTCGGGTTCCGTTCAACAACAACTGGCGCAGCGTGCGCCGAAAGTATTGGCCAAACTGGCGCCGGTGCAACCTTTTTCCGCACCCAAAAGCGTGGCCAACCGCGGCGGCGCGCCGGTACTCGACTCGACCGTTGTGTTTGGCAATTATCCGTTCGGCGATTCCGTCGCACAAACCAAATCGGTTTTTACCTACCCGTCCAACAAGATAACCGTACAGACCGACTACGAAAACCTGGGCGGCTGGCAATTGCAGCGCCGCGCTACGCAAACCGTCGACAACCTGAACCGGCCCCTCGAGATTTATGCTGAAACGTATGACCCGAACGGCAAGCAGTGGATCCCCGAATCCCGGCTCAAATTTTACCCGCATGGCAACTCCCTGACCCTGAGCGATTCTTTGATCGCCGAAGCATACGATGCCTCTTCCGATGCCTGGTCGGTCATCCTGCAAAACACCACCGCCTTCGACAACCAGGATCGCCCGGTGCTTATTTTTAACTTTGTCAACCAGGGCCCGGGCTTCGAATTTTCGCTTATGGACGAACTGTATTACGACGCCAGCGGCGACAATTACCTGACCGATCAATCCATCTTTGAACAAAACGTCTGGACGCTCTTTACCCACGTGGAATCGGAGTTCGACCAGCACCGCGAGGTGTTGCGCACCTCGTATTACCCGGTTGACGATACCACCTATTTCCCAACCAGCAAAATTGAAACCACCTACGACCCGGCCGGGAACGATATCCTGATCAAAAGTTTCGATGCCGATTTCAGCACGGGTGGCTGGACCGGCACCGATGAAACCCGCCGCAGTTTCGATGCCGCCAACCGGCTGGTTTCCGAAGAATACGAAGCCTTCGGCGACGATGCACCGTTGCCCACCCGCACCGATTTCGTGTATTTCAACGGGACCGACCTGGCCGTCGAAATGGATTCGGAAAAAGAACCCGGCGCGCAAAACTGGACGGTGCTCGACAAGACGTTTTATTACTACTCCAACACCACGGCCGCAGGCGACATCGCTACCGGTGAAGCGCTTGCCCTGGCGCCCAACCCGACCACCGGCTTGGTGCGACTGCCGCTGGACGAAGACACGCGTGTACTGGTGTTGAATGCGCAGGGGGTGGCTGTTTCGCCGGCTCAAGCCCGGGTGCGCAACGGGCAGATCGATCTGAGCAACCTGCCGGCCGGCGTGTATTTTATCGCCGCGCAACAGGGTCAGCAGCGCCGCACCGGCACCGTGGTAAAACAATAAAAGGATTGCGCTGTGGGGAAAAACCCGGTATCTTTACGACACAAAATTTCCCCGCAGTACTGCCTTGCATCAAGAGAACGGTGGATCCCGGCTTGCCGGGGGCGCCGTCGTTCCGCCCGCCCGATATAAGCGCGGGCGTCAGCATACTGAGAGCGGACGTATCGAACGGTCCGCTCTCTTTTTTTTTGCGAGAACGTCCACCGGATCTTCCCCCGAATTAACCGGCCGGCTCCAGGGCAAAAATGCCGGTTTGGGCGCAGCTTAACGGCCGGTTGTGCGTAGTTCCCCTATACCTTGAACGGCAATTTCACCAGATCTGCTCCCCTATCTGCCGTTTTACCATGTCCAGAATTTACAAGCGGATCTATACTCCGCCGGCCGGCAGCAAATCCGACCGCGCAGCCGCCAGTTCCTACGCCCTTATCTACAAGGGCGGGCCCTTGCTCCCCAATCCGGAAGTATTCGTTGTTTTTCTGGGCAGCGCCTGGAAGAAAAACCATGCCGACACACAATTCCTACAGCAGTTCTTTCCGTCGATCCTGGCCAGTTCCCTGATGGACCAACTTGCCGAATACAACACCGGGCCGTATCATTTTGGCCACGGCAAGTGGTTGGGCAGCGCGATCTTCCCCCACACCTATCGAGGGAAGAAGATCTCGGATGCGCAAATCCAGCGCTTGCTGACCGGCTGGATCGCCGACGGCCAGGCGCCGCCTGCAGGCCCGCAGACCCTGTATTTTGTTTATACCCCGCCCAACATCCAGGTTTCGGCCGACCACGACGCTTCCTGCACCGTTTTCTGCGGTTATCACGATGCTATCCACAGCAACGTTTTTTATGCCGTGATCCCCTACCCTTCCTGCGCGGGTTGCCTGGGCGGTCTGAGCGCACAGCAGTCGCTGTCGGTGACTTCCAGCCACGAACTCTGTGAGGCTATGACCGATCCGGTGCCCGGCAACGGGTGGTATAATCAGCGAAAAGGCGAAAGCGGCGACTACTGCGGTTTTGTGTTTAAAACGGTAAACGGGTACACCGTGCAACAGGAGTGGAGTAACCGGTTGAACGGGTGTTTGTGAAGGGGGGAAGGGTGGAAATCCCAATTGGGTGCGATTACGGGGGCCGGCAATGTCACTATGACTGCTGCTGCCCTGTTTCAATTCCAATCTGGTACAATACCAAGGGTCTATTTGACCTGGGTAAGGGGTATAACCTAATCACATAACTCACCCCGGCCATTATAGAAAAACTATCCTCAAAAATATCTGTGGGGCTAAAATGGCGCCTGACAGGCGAATACCTCGTTCATTTTTGGGGCCGTAGGCCGTCGCTACGATTCAAAAATCGGAATCATGACCGGATATTGTAAGATGACGCAGCCGGCGCCGGATTTAGGCATAAGTGCTTCTATCCGGATAGAAGGTTTGGCGTAGGCACTGCGGTTTTAGCGTCACAGATCGAAGTGGACAAAAAAAGGCCATTGTATCAGAACAACCTCATCGGGAGTATTTGGCGAAAAATTTAACGTTGCCCCAGTTGCTTTAAAAACCATTCTTTGTCGACGAGGCGATTTAATTTTTCCGCAGCGGCTATCAACTTAGCCCGGCCTTTCGCATCGTGCGGCGCCAAGCGGATAAGTTTGTCTGTCAAACTAATGTTATGTTTAAAATCCGCTTTTACACTGTTGTTTATGTTGTTGTGTCGCTGCAAGTAGGCGCGTATACTGTCGAGTAACGACTCCAAAGCGGCAATTTCTTCCAGTTCGTAAAAAATCCGGGAAAGCAGCACTTTGGCGATCAGAAAGTAATAAGGATCATCGGTGGTGTATCCGGCCAATAGCAGCATGGCCTCAGTAAAGTTGCCCTGCGCGTACCGCAGCCTGGCCAGGCTAAGCGCGTATGAACTTTCCTGGTGCTCGCGCGCAACTTTGGTTTTATACTCCCCGATGAATCGCTCTACCCATTCGTGCTCCCCCAATGTAATACCAAAAGCTGCCGTGTTGATATAGGTGTGGTACGACAAGTGGCCTTCGGTTAGCAGAAAGCCCTGGCCGATACCAAGGCGATACAATTCGAAGCCTTCGCGGGTATAGCGCAACTCGCCCTGGTTCGAGCGCTTGATGCAAAAGTTACTGCAAAGCAGGTAGATATCGCGGGTTTCGCGCTCCGAAAACTGCTCATAGTATTCTTCCAACAATCGGCGCACTTTTTGAAAGTGCTGTTCATTATCGTCCTCGGTGAGCGCCAGGTAGGCGTAAAAATAAACAGCAATGGCAGGATAAGACAGCCATTCTATATTTTGTTTCAAAAACGCCACCATTTCAGCTAAAATACTCGAATCGTATACCTCCAGGCGTACGTCACTGAAAGACAATTGAGCACAGGTTAGTTTCAATTTTTCGGCGAAGTAATGTGCATCAAGCATCCTGCCAACCGCCTCCAAGTTAGTTTTCTCCATCCGGCTACGGCTGGACACATGATCGAATATTTCGTACTCCAACTCAAAACGCCGGCGAAGATAGTCGGGGTTTCGTAAGGCTTGTTTTCCCAAAATAGCTTTCAAATCGCGGGCAGTCCTGCCGAAATTATCCTCTTTGTTCATGCGCTCATAAGCCCTGGCCAGGCGCATTTTCAGTAGAAATTCATCCCCAATAATTTCCTCGATGGCCAAATATCTTTCCACCAACTTGTATAAATAACTGCGTAGATTGGGATAGTCCACCTTGTCGGCCAGTTTGCCGGGCCATACTGCGAGGATGGCTGCTTTTTCGCTGAAGTTAGGGGTTCGTTGCGCGCGCTGTGCGCGGTAAAATTCGAACAGGCGCAATACATCAGTGCGCTGGTTGTGAAACGGGGAGCGCAAAAATTGCTCCAGGTTGCGCAAATCCCAGGCAGAAAGACCATTAAGCAGCTGTAATAATTTGGTTTTTTCCACAAGGCGAAGGAAATAATTTTTTCTAAAAATTCACAATTAAATAATTCATTTTCAGTGCGTTTGAACAACAAATTTTTTCCAAATTCTGGAAAATTTGTCTTTTACCGCTTTTGAAGGGCGATTCACTTTTGTATTGCCATCAAATCAGTTTGATTTCACTTAATAAAAGCACAGTCATGAAAATTTCGATCTTCACACTGATACTGATTACTTTTTTCTACTGCCGCTTGCCGGCACAATGCCCTGCCGATATTACCCTCTCAACACAAGGGGAAATTGACAGTTTCTCAATCAATTACCCAAATTGCTCAGTTATAATGGGCAGTATTACTATCAGTGGGAGCGGGATTGAGAATTTGAATGGCCTATCAGTGCTCACTTCTATTAACGGTGACCTTTTTATTCGGTACAATAACGCTTTAACCAGTTTAACCGGACTAAAAAACCTCAACTCCATTAGCGGTAGCTTGAGAATTGTTGAAAATTATGCTCTCATCAATTTAACTGGTTTAGATAGTATTGACTCCATAGGCGGGTATCTTATTATTGGTGGTAATACCTCCCTAACCAGTCTAACCGGCTTGGAAAAACTAACTTCCATTGGCGAAGGCCTTTGGATAGGTGGCGCTCCCTTCAGCAGTCCAGGTAATAAAAATTTGGTTAGTTTAACCGGCTTGGAAAATCTTACCTCTATCGGCCTTTATCTGGTTATTGTAGGTAACGATTCCCTAAAAAGTTTGTCCGGACTAAATAATCTCACCTCCATTGCCACTTTTCTTGCCATTGAAGGGAACAACATACTTACCACTTTAACCGGATTGGAAAAACTAACCTCTATTGGCACAAATCTTTGGATTGGGAATAATGATACCCTAAGTAGTTTATCTGGTTTGTGTCATCTCATTTCTATAGGCGGTGACCTTGGCATTCAGGGCAATCCCGCATTGGCAATCTGTGCAATAGAGGGCGTCTGTGCATATTTAAGCAATCCTCCTGGTACGATTTCCATCTCCGCGAATGCCCCGGGCTGTAACAACCTGGCTGAAGTAGAGGCAGCGTGTCTCATGCCTGTTAACACTGCACCCGCGGCATTCTTTGATTTCACAATCACCGGGCAGACAGCGGCATTCACTAATCATTCGCAAAATGCCGGTAGTTACCTTTGGGATTTCGGCGACGGCCTGACAGACACCTTGCCTGACCCTGCGCACACTTATCTGAATGACGGCAGCTACAAGGTAATACTCATAGCTGCAAACCCTTGCAGCACGGACACTGCAACCAAAACAGTGGTGATTGCCACGTCTCCTGTCGCCGGGTTCACCGCTACTCCTATCAGCGGCTGCTTCCCACTGACCGTGCAATTCACCAACGCCTCTTCTTCAAATGCCGTTTTTTACAACTGGATATTCCCCGATGGCAGTCCGTCTATTTCGACTGAAAAAAACCCGACAGTGCTATACAACCAACCGGGCAATTACAATGTAACCTTGGTGGTAAGTAATGCGCAAGGTACCGACATAGATACCCAGTCGAATTTTATCCATGTTCTTGGCCCACCCGCAGTGTCCTTTAATTTTACTTCCGACGGGCAAACGGTGGAATTTACCAATTCATCACAGGGTGCAAACAGTTGTTTTTGGGACTTCGGCGACGGGCAAACGAGTACGGAATTCAACCCCATCCACGTCTACGACCCGCCGGGTAATTACACTGTAACGCTGATATGTTTCAACCCATGTGGTACCGGCACACAACAACTTGTCGGCACGGACGCACCCGCATGGCTGCGCACCCTGCGCCTGTCTCCGAATCCGAACACGGGTCAGTTCAGCGTTGCCTTGAGCGGCATGCCGGCCGGAACAGTAGAATTTACACTGTACAGTCCCGATGGTCGTCTGTTGCATCGTGAAACGGTAGAAACCGCCACCGACGGCGGGCTTGTTCAGGCCTTTGATTTCGGTGATTTGCCGCCGGCGTTGTACTTGTTTCAACTGCGCTCGGGTACCGGTACGGCAATGCTGAAAGTGTTGGTGCAGCGGTAATTTTATTCGGACGGCAAGGATATCCTCCTTTTTTACTTCACTTTTAAAAAGTGCGGTCATGAAAAAATCAACAATTGCTTTCTCGCCAATCCTTAAATCGTGCCGATATCTGGTTGCTGCAACACCCATAATGCATTTGCCTTGCATCGCTACCATTTTCTGTTTTGCGCAAACCTTATACAGTCAGACAACCGAAGACAGTTGTTGGCACCTGCAAACATCCGGGACTTCAAATAATCTTAATTCGGTTTATTTTATCAACAATCAAACCGGTTGGGCAGTTGGCGATACCGGTACAATACGAAAAACTACAGATGCCGGTTTGACCTGGTATGGCCAAACATCCGGTACGTCGCAACGCCTCGCATCCGTTTTTTTCACCGACAGTCTAACTGGTTTGGTGGTGGGCGATGGCGGTACGATACGCAAAACGATGAACGGTGGGATTTCCTGGCAAGCAAAATCATCAGGCACCGCGTACGATTTATATTCCGTGTATTTTATCAATAGCCAGGCAGGTTGGGCAGTAGGCCAAAATGGCATTATCCGTAAAACCGTAAATGGCGGCGATACCTGGCAAGGATTACCTTCGGGGACCATGAATAATTTGATCGATATTCAATTTACCGACAGCAATTGGCTCATGGGTTGGGTCAATTTACCGACAGCATCGATGGCGGTGCGCTTCATTTGACGGTGGCAGTTCGATCCGCCACAGCTCGGACAGTGGAGCGAGCTGGCAGCCGCAATCGTCCGGAATTCCATTTCCCTATCCTCCTTTTTTATCATCCGTCTATTTTACGGACAGTCAGAATGGTTGGGCTGCCGGCGGTTTTTTCTACAACACCATACTTCATACCGGTGACGGCGGCGCCCATTGGCAGGTGCAATTGAAAGATACGGTAGCGGGCGAGCTTTATTCCATTCATTTTATCGACACCCAAACCGGCTGGTCTGTTGGATCGAATGGAACGATACTCAAAACATCTAACGGCGGGGCGACATGGGAGAAGCAAGCGCCGGTGAATTTCAATGGTCTTACGACCGTCTATTTTACCGACAGTTTAAACGGCTGGGCTGTCGGTCGCAACGGTACTATACTAAAATATGGTATCGTTCCCTGGCCGACTGCCGGATTTACCTGGTTGGCGCTGGATACTTCAGTTGCGTTTTCAAATAACTCCACCAACGCTGCCGCTTTCTTCTGGGACTTCGGAGACGGCCAAACCAGCCAGGAGGAAAATCCCCAACACACTTACGCCATACCGGGCGATTATACGGTAACACTTACCGCTACCAACGCTTGCGGCAGTGTTTCCACAAAGGAACAAACCATCGGCATTGACGTCGGGGTTTCCACGCCGGAATTCCTCAACGCGTTCGACGTATATCCTAACCCTGCCAGCGCCTTATTTACCCTACACCTGAACGGCGAGCCACAACTGGAACTTGTAGCGGAGATTTACAACAGCGGCGGACAAATCGTTTTGCGGGAAAACCTGGGTTTTCAATCCGGCTCAGTATCGAAAAATTATGCTTGTGGCAATTGGCCGCCTGGATTATACCTGCTGCAAATTCGGACAGCAGCAGGCGAGGCAACAAGAAAAGTGTCAGTTCGGCAATAGTTATTTCCCAATACCAATGAACCATTTGATTTCACCGCTTCAATAGCACAGTCATGAAAAATTCAATCTTCATATCCATAAAAAAATGGCTTTGTGTCTGCTTGTTTTGCTGCCTGGCATTCCATGTACAAAGCCAGTCAAGCGGTAGTCCGTGCTGGCAAAGACAAATTAGCCCGTCATTTTCAAATGCTAATACTCATCTCAGCCTGTTTTTTATTAATGTGACAACAGGCTGGTCAGTCGACAGTGATGGTAAAATCTTCCATACCACGGACGGTGGCGTTACCTGGGAATATCAAACTGAAATTACCGGCCAGCCACCACATGCGCTGCTGGATGTATATTTTACCGACGCCATGACCGGGTGGTCAATCGGCCAAAATGGCACGATCGTTCACACGACAAATGGCGGGGCTACTTGGGAAGCACAAGAATCCGGAACCACTGCTGAACTGCATTGCGTTTATTTTGTCGACAGCCAGGTAGGGTGGGTTGTCGGAGATAAGGTTATTCTTCACACGTCAGATGGCGGTGAAAATTGGGATTTACAGTCAACAACTACCGCTAATGCCGTCTATTTTTTCGACAGCCTAACTGGATGGGCAGTTGGCCCTTCCGGCGCCATTCTGCATACCGTTGATGGCGGGGCGGTTTGGGAGCTACAAATTTCCGGGACTTCGGTGCCACTGAACAGCCTTTATTTTACAGACAATATGACCGGTTGGGCAGTCGGTTATAATGGTACTATTATCCATACCGCGAACGGTGGCTCAACCTGGGAACAACAAGTTTCCGGCACTGCGAATGAAATCATTGACCTTTACTTCGCCGACAGCCTGAATGGATTGTGTGCGGATTTCTCCGGATCAATTTTACGCACATTGGACGGTGGAATCACCTGGCTGCCCCAACAATACATAGGAGGAGCACTCTATGGGCTTAATGCTATACATTTCGTCGACAATCAAACAGGTTGGGCATTGGGTTATGGAGCATACACAGACCTTCTTTATCACACTTCGGATGGCGGGAAGACATGGGAAGTGCAATCAACCAGTGCCCTTGAAGACGTGTGTTTTATCGACAATCAAACGGGTTGGGCAGTCGGGTGGTGGGGCATCATGTTACACACGTCAAACGGCGGTGTAAGCTGGTACGATGAAACGCCAAAGGGAATTTCTTCTATTTATTCAAAGGTCTATTTCACCGATAATCAAACTGGTTGGGTCGTCGTCACTGACACCGGAGGAACTATACTGCACACTTTAAACGGCGGTATGTCCTGGGAGACGCAATCGCTTGGGATTGGCAAGAGTATTTCAGATATTTATTTTACAAATAATGTGACTGGATGGGCGATTGCAGCACCCGGGCGCATCTTCCATACTGACAACGGTGGTGCAGACTGGCAATTGCAATCTTCTGGGATTTCAAACTGGCTTTTCGATATTTTTTTCATCGATAGTCTAGCAGGTTGGGCCGTCGGCGATTCCGGTACAATCCTGCACACTGCCAATGGCGGCGCGGACTGGCAGCAGCAGCCGTCCGGAACTTCGTATATGCTCCTGAATGTACATTTCATTAATAAGCTGACAGGCTGGGCTGTTGGCGGTAGTGGTACCATTCTGCATACCGACGATGGAGGATTAAACTGGCATCCGCAGGTATCCGGGACTGGTTCCAGTTTTAAGGGCGTTCATTTTACAGACAGTAACAGGGGTTGGATTTTTGATGATAATTCAATTCTCCATACCTCAAACGGAGGCAAGAACTGGTATATACAATTTCAATCTGAGCAGTTATACGTAGGTTGGGAGTTTTTTACAGCCATGGATTTCGCGGACAGCTTGACGGGCTGTGTAGTGGGGGGTAATGCCGCATTTGGCGGAACAATTTTAAAGATAACGCCGGATTGTGCCTCTTACAGCAACACCCTCTCCGGCACCCTTTTCCGCGAAGACCAGGCAAACTGCCACTACGACAGCACCGAACAACCTCTCAGCCGATGGCTGGTCAAAGCCGAACGCGACAGCCAGGCTTTTTATGCCGTCGCCGACACCGCAGGCCGTTTTTCCATGCTGGTGGACACGGGCGTTTATGCGCTGTCCGCCCGGTTGCCTAACGCGCTTTGGGTACCTTGCGATACGATTCAGGTACATTTCGACCAGGTTAACCAAAGCGTCGACACGCCGATCGGCATGCAGGCGGCTTATTTATGCCCCATGCTGAACGTGGACATTGCCACGCCCTTTCTCCGGCGCTGCTTCGACAATAATTACTACGTCAGTTGGTGTAACGAAGGTACGGCGGTGGCGGAAAACGCCTACGTGGAACTGAGCTTCGACCCCGATCTTGTGGTGGACACCTCCACACTTCCTGATCTTTGGACGAACCCGAGCGGAAACCAATTCCGGGTCGAACTCGGAACAGTACAGCCCGGCGCTTGCGGTTCGTTCCCGGTGAGCGTGGCTGTGCCCTGCAACGCAGTGCTTGGTTCTAACAAATGTGTGTCCGCACATATTTACCCCGACTCAATATGTTTTCCCACACCCGGATGGGACGGTTCGAACTTGGCGGTTACGGCTACCTGTAAGGGCGATACCGTATTTTTTACCATCCAAAATATCGGCACCGGCGATATGACGTATATTGCCGAATACATCATCATCGAAAATGTGGTGCTTCGGCCAGGCGATGATTTTCAATTGCAGGCAGGGGCGGATACTATCGTCATCGTAGCCGATGCAAACAATCAAACCTGGCGTTTGGAGGTCTCTCAGCACCCGGCCAACCCCTACAGTCACATTGCCTCGGTCACAGCAGAAGGCTGCCCGGACGCTACAGCATTCAGTTTTTTTCTGCAATATCCGCAAGAGGAAGCTTCGCCTTTTATGGCTTCGGATTGTCGCCCTATTATTGGCTCTTGGGACCCGAACAATAAAAGCGCCTCGCCGGAAGGTTTGGGCGACGAGCACACGATCCGAGACAATACTCCGCTCGAATACCTCATTCATTTCCAAAATACCGGCACGGACACGGCTTTCCAAGTGGTCGTACGCGACACGCTATCGCCGTTCCTCGACCTGGCGAGTGTGCAGCCCGGCACGTCGAGCCATCCGTACCGCTTCGAGGTGATGTCAGGCAACGTTTTGAAATTCACTTTTGACAACATTGCTTTGCCGGACAGCAATGTGAACGAGCCGGCCTCACACGGGTTCGTACAATTCTCCATCCTCCAGAAGTCGGTACCCGCCAACCCGCCCGGTACGAGGATTGAAAACCGGGCCGCTATTTACTTCGATTACAACGCGTCGGTGTTGACGAATATGGTGTTTCACAACGTCGCCGTGCCGGACATTTCTATTTTCAGGGATACAATATGCAAACCGGATGGGCCAAATATGCTTTCGGCAGACACCGTGCAATATTCCTATTTCGAGGTCATTCAAGAGGTTTTTGAATCTGATATCCTTTATGCGACGCTCGATACGGCTGTTTGCAAAGGGGACACGGTTTTCAATGCCGTGATTTTAGGGCCAGTCCAGATAATCGAGCACTTGAACAGTCTGAATGGATGTGATAGTATGCTGACAGTAAATATAGACACGCTGCCGGCAGGGCTTTGCAACATTACTTCGACAAAGGCGTCTGCCGATTTGCCTTTCCTGCTTTTCCCCAACCCAACCAGCGGCGACCTAACACTGCTCTTTCTACAATCGATGCAGGAGCATTTTGTAGCAATTGAAATTTACGATATGACAGGGCGGCTTCAGCAGATGGTGTGGCCGCTATCTTACGGAGCAAATGGTACAGTCCTTCGACTGCCAGTATCGGGGCTTCCCAGGCGGAGTATATTCCATCATGCTGCGTAGTGCGAACAGAACATGGACGAGTCGTTTCGTTAAACAGAATTAAAATAAACTAAAAAACGCCCTCTCCTTCGCGGATTTGTATTGACTGTGCTTTTTCCAGTACCTGCGCTTACGTTGGGTATGAGGGGGAGGGTTTTCAAAATTATAATTCAATTGGAGAACTTAGAAATAGCCAAAAAGCACAGTACTGTTTTTGTTTCAGCTCCAATCTGGTGCAATTACAGGGGTTGATGATATAAGAAGCGCGCGCGTCTAATCTTAAAAGGTAAATGGGCATTTTTGGGCAAAAAGCGAAAAATACTGCCCTCCCCCCAATTTCATCAAGGGGGGGATTTGCACTATAACCCGGGGAATTTATCCAAAATGCGGTAGCTAATTGCTCAAAATCTCCGCGCATTCGCCCAAAGTGCGGCAGCATTTGCCCAAAAACGCCACGCATTCGCCCAAAGTGCGCCAGCAGTTTACCCAAAAACGCCACGCATTTGATCAAAGTGCGGCAGGATTTGCCCAAAAACGCCGCGCATTCGCCCAAAGTACGCCAGCAGTTTGCCCAAAAACGCCGCGCGTTTGACCAAAGTCCGGTGAATGTTGCCCAAAAAGTCGGGGCCTTTGACCAAAATATAGCCGTGGTTTGCATGCCCACCTCAGAACTAACACCGGAATTTACCACTGTCGATGCCTGACCATAATTACTGCTTGCTGTCCGGGAGTCGCCGGTATGGCGCCGGCCCGGCATCTGCCGATTTTCGGGTTTAAAGCCGCACCATCCCCTACCTTCGCCCCATGCGCATCCTTTGGATCACGCCCGGCTTTGCTGCCGGCGTTCACGACGTCAATTGCATTCCGCCGCTGCAACTGCTGGCGCGGGGGTTGTTGCGCGCAGGCGTCGACCTACAGGTGATCGCGCTGGAATATCCGTTCGTTTCGGAACCTTACCGGTTTACGCCCCTGCCGGTTAGGGCGGGCGACGAGGCGCACCCCCTCCAGTTATACCCCTGCAACGGCCGCAACCGCCGCTGGTTGCGCTGGCGCACGCTCGCCCGCGCCCGCGCATGGGCGCGCGCAATCCTGGCCGACTATAAATTCGACGCGGTGCACAGTTTTTGGCTGGGACCGGCCTGGGCCTTGGGCGCCCAACTGGCAAACCGCTGCCAAACGCCGCATTGGACGACGCTCATGGGCCAGGACGTGCTGCCGCAAAACCGCTACACGCGACGGATTGACGCCCGGGCTGCGGCCGGCTTGATCGCCCTCACGCCATTCCACCAAAGCGTTTTGGAACAGACGACCGGGTTGTCGGCCGGGCATTGCATTCCCTGGGGCCTCGACCTCGAAGAAGCGCGCATAGAGCCGGCAGTCCCGCGCACGTTGGACGTGTTGGGCGTCGGGTCGCTGCTGCCGGTAAAAGACTGGGAGCGTTGGTTACGGGTATTGCGACAAGTGGCCGACCGCCGCCCGGCCCTGCGGGCCGAACTGATCGGCGCCGGGCCTGAATTGGGTCGCCTGCGCGCATTGGCTACTGCCCTGCACCTGGACGGGCATATAGCGCTGACGGGCGAACTGCCCCGGCCGGCTGTACTGGCCCGTATGCGCCGGAGCCGGGTGTTGTTGCACACGGCGCGGTTCGAATCCTTCGGGATGGTGTTGGCTGAGGCGGCGGCCAACGGTTGCCGGGTAGTGAGTACGCCCGTGGGCGCGGCGCCTCAATTGGGCAGCTGCGCCGACACTGACGAAACGCTGGCAGCAGGCGTCGTAAATGCCCTGGAAGCGCCCCTGCCGGCGCCTGAAACGCCGGTTTTCCGATTAGAAGACACCGTGTCGGCCTATTTGCAATTGTATCGGGTAAACGAGAATAGATTCCCCGAGAAATAGGCTACCGGGCATGAATGTCCAATGCCCGGGCATTGGTCATTCCTGTACATTTTTCCGCTGCTCCTTTACCGGATGCGGATCATTTTTTGCACCACGCTTTTGTCGGCCGTTTCAAGCCGATAGTACAGTACCCCGGATGCATCCTGCAATTCCTGTTGTAACGGAATGGTTTGATAGCCTTGGTTGAACCACTGCGTTTGAGCATACAGGAGGGCGCCCGATTCATTGAATACCGTGAGGGTAACGTCTTGAGCCTCGGGCAAGTAAAAGCGCAGGCGTGTTCGGTCGCGCCAGGGGTTGGGCTGATTCGGGTACACTTCGAAGTCCAACCCTGCCACCTTCGTATCGCCTTCCTCCTGAAAACGCAATGCCACATCCAACAACCCATTGGCCCCATTCCCCACATTGACCCCATTGACCCCATTCCCCCCATTGACCACATTAACTCCATACGCTTCCGCTTTCGTGATCTGACTCGATATGCGCAGCATTTCGTTGAGCCGCCCGGCTTTTTGTGCCCGGAAGGTGATGGTAAACGAGGGGGCTTCGTTGCCATCCCAACTCATCGTCAGGGCCTGTTCGGCCGGAAAAACCGCAAAATTGTCGTGCCCGACCGGCGCATCGGGCATAATGCCGACCACTTCCAGCCCCGGATAAAGCAGGGTAAACTGAACGCCGGCAACAGGCTGATTGGCCTGGAAATGCACGTGCAGGAGATCGCCGGGTTTTACCGTTTCAACGCGGTCCTTGGGCGATATGGCCGGCGCCGCCTGCACATCGAACAGCAGCGTGCCGGAGGAGCGGTCGACGGCCGTTTGCAAACTGTTGGTGACGGCATTGCCGTTCACATCGCCCACTTTTACGGCCACGAAATCTTCCGAAAAAGCGCTGCTAAACAGGTTGTTGATAAAGCGGGTTTCCGGGAATTTCTCCTGAAACGGATTGCCCGGATTGGGAAACGTGTAACTTTTATCTACAAAACGCCACGATTCGTTGTCGGGAAAACTGGTATAGATACCCAGGATCAATTTGCGCAATTCCACTACGTCGAAGGTGGTTACCGAACCGCTGTTGTTGGCATCGGCGGCGATAATTTTGTACGGGCTCTGGAGCACATCGATTCCCAGGATGTGTTTGTTGATCAGCACAAGGTCGAAGGTCGACACCCCATTGAGCGGGTCGTTGTCTTTTGACGGAGCCAGCGTGATCTGGGCGCCAAAGGGCAGCGCGTTGGTGAACCGGTACGCCCCGTTGTAATCCGACAGCCCGAATATTCCGAATGCCGGCAGCGCGGGATAGGTGCCGCTCAGGTGCATATTGACGTCTTCAACGCCTGTTTTGCCTTCCGTTTGGATCACCCCCGATACGGTGCCTTTGGTGGCCGGGCACACCCCGAAATTATCCTGCACGATCACATACGTTTCGCACATGTTGAAATTGCCGGCGGCATCCATGGCCCACAGTTGAACAAACTGCGGTCCGAGTTCATCGCAGGTAAAGGTGACGCTTTGCCGGGGTGTTCCGTCGGGGTTCAATGGAAAATTGGTGGTTGTACCCGATTTACTGATGGCCAGTTTGACCTGGTTGGCCGGGGTACAGTTGTCGTCGAGATACACCAGCAGATCATTGGCATAGATGGTAATTTTCTTATCCATGGCAATATCGACGCTCAGGCCGTTGAGGCACACCAGTTCCGGGCTGCGGCAGTCGCGCACCCAGATCGGATACTCGCACACCGTTTCGTTGCCACAGCCATCTTCGATGATCCATTGGATGCGGTGCACGCCATGCGGTAATTGCGGGGCGATGTACTTGGTGGGGTCTTTATCGCTGACCCAGCGAACGTATCCCGTTACGTTTACATAACCGCCGGTTTGAATGGTGAACCGGTATTTTTCATCCAGCGGTACCGGTCGCTGGTCGAAGGCGCGGGCCTGGCCGCCGCTAAAATTAGGCGTCAGCGCATTGCCATAGTACACGGTATTGGCCGGCGGCGGGTTAATGCTGTTGATGACCGTTTCCGTGACACCGTCGCCGTCCAGGTCCAGGTACAACAAGTACCGGATGTTGATGTTCCCTTTAGAGCAGCCGTCGCTGGCCGTCACGGCCAGTTCGGTCATGCCTTCGCAGAGGTCGTGGCTGCCGGGAATATGCGGATCCACCCAATACCACGCGTTCCAGAAATTCGGGTCGTTGGTGGTGTGGTCGCAAAACTCAATCGGTTTGGTCACCTGCGGGCACCCGCGAATCTTTGGCGGCTGGTTGTCTTTTACCGTAATGATCTGGCGGTACAGGTATCCGTTGGCATCGGCCTTCCAAAAAGCACCGTAATCGGTCGGGAATGGATCGTTGGGAAACACCCGCATGATGGTGGAGGCCGGCGTATGGCCGGGCGGCGCCATGATCGGGCCCGGCAGGTTTTGTTCGTCCAGCGGGTCGGGGTTGGGATTGGGGTTTGGCACCTCGATCAACGGCAGGTTCGAATTGTAGGTGCACCAGTTGATGATCTGCCAGCGGCGCTCGATGCGGTAGCACGATTGTACGCCACCGGTGCCGACCACATCCTGGTACGAAATAGCGATGAGTTCGCAGTCTTTATCAAATATCTCGGGCGCCGGGCTGTACACGTCGGTCGTATCGCAATCGTACGCCACTACGTCGTCGGGAAATTTGATCGAATAATTCTGTTCGTATTGCACGATCACCCGCTGGCTGCACTGGCTGCTGAGGCCGTGGCAATCGATAGCCCTGAAGTTGCGGAAGATCGTGCCGCGGTTGCACAAGGTGTCAAACTGGCTGTAATTGGGCGGCAGTTCATACACGGTATCCAGGCAGCAATTGTCGCTCGCAGCGACAGCCCCGTAGGCTTGCAGGCCGGGGTCAAAATTGGCGCAGGAAACGGAGGTGTTTATCGGCGCCTGGCAAACCGGTTTCAATTTGTCGACCACAAAAACATGCACCAGGCAATCATTGGCGTGCCCTTCCGCTTCGGTGAGGCTCACCGCGCCGGTATCCACCGGAAGATCGTACACCCGCAGGATCACGGCTATGGTATCCCCCACATCGGCGCAACAAAATTTGACGGTGTCAAAAAAACGGTCGTTGGCCTGACAGTCGTTCTGGTCCACCCGGCGGGCTTTGAAATGCACCGGGGAGCAATTGTCAATCGAACCGTCGTCGAAGGTCTCCGCATTCACCAGGGCCGTACCATTGGGGCCGAGCGCCACCTGGGTAAATTCATCGCAGGCCACGAGCGGCGGTACCCCGTCGGACACCGTCACGCGAAACGAACAGGTGGAGGTATTGCCGCAGCGGTCGGTGAGGATATACCGGAAAGTGATGATGCCTGCCGGCAAATTCTCGGCTACCCCGAGCACGCCGAGGGTGTCGGGAACCCACCAGTTGTTTCCCGGAAAATCGGCAAACGAACCATCCAGCGTGTGCGGGATGCCATTCGCCGTCCAATCGGCCCGGATGGATTCGACGCCGGCGCAGTTGTCCTGCACGATCACATCGGGCAGGTCGAGGCTGCGCGAACAATAAAACGGATCGGTCGCCACCACGGTATCGTGAGGGCATTGAAACACAGGGCCTTTGGTGTCGAGGACCTTGATGACCTGGATGTATTGCAAAGGATTGATGAACGGGGCCACCGTGCTGGTCGGCAGGCAATCGTCGTGAACCGTCCAGGTGCGCAGGATCTTGTACGATCCGGCGCAGACGGTCAGGACCTGATCCTGATAGCCGGCGCTGAGCCCGCACAATTGCGCATCGGGGTACAACGGGAACGATACGCCAAACTCGGTGTAAAACGGTTGACCCGTATAGGCCGGCGCCGTCTGCGGTTGTTCACAGGAAATAATCGTATCGGCCGGAAACGAAACCTGGTTGACGTGCACCCGTTTTACGGTGATGTATTGAACGCAGGTCGATTGGTTCCCGCTACCATCCGTAGCCGTCCACGTGCGCTGCAGGTGCGCGCTTCGGTCCTCGACGTCGGAGCAATCGAAATGGGTCCAGAGGTCCCAGAACGTCAGCCCATAATCGCCACAGTTATCGGCAGCCCCCGGGTAGGCATCGGCCAGGCCCAGGGTGTTCTTCAAGTAATCGGGTTCAAACTGGGGCAGGGCGCAGGGCAACACGAGATTGGCACAGATGATCGTCGGGGCCCAATGATCTTCCACCACCAAAAGTCCCCAACAAGAATTGCCGGTGAGCGTATCGATCACGGTAGCCACCAGGGTGTCGCCCAAAAAGGCCGCTGTGAGGGTATTCCCCACCGGAATGCCCAATTGCGTCTTCAGGTGCACCACGTAGGACGCGTCATTGGGTGTGCCTTCGAGCACCATATCCGGCGTCACTTCCACCACACAGTCGGCGTCGAGTGAAACCTGGGACAAATCATTGCAAGTCTGCCCTTGCAGACGCAAACAGGCCAGTGATAGAAAAAGAAAACAACTGCCGGAAACCAACGGCAGTCGAGCGGAACGCACCAGGAGGTGCGCCCAAGGCGGGTAGGTCTTCATCCGATTAAAATTAAGTCGGTTTAAAACAGTGGTGCCTGATTACGGACTTTTCGGGATTCGGATTAAGATATAGATTTTAGCAAAACCAAGCATCAGAGGGATAGTGCCAAAAATACAAAAAGCCGGAGCGGATATTTATCAGGGTTTTCCGCCATTAACAGTGCGGCGGTGAAATTTGCCGGCATCTGACAGTTTGAATGTCAGGAATTTACCCCGTTTGGGGTAGATATTACAACCGGAATTCATGCGAACCAACCCTTCAGACCAGTGCGTCGAACAAAATTTCCACCGGGTGCGCCGCTTTGCGGCCGGTGCCGTCGAGGATCTGGTGGCGGCAGCTGGTGCCCGGCGCCGCCACCAACGTGTCGGCAGCTGCCTTGCGAACCGCGGGGAACAGGACCAGCTCCCCGATTTTCATGCTGACCTCGAAGTGCTCTTTTTCATACCCGAACGAGCCCGCCATGCCGCAACACCCGGAAGGAATCACCTCGACCGTGTAGTTTTCCGGCAACCCCAAGAGCCAGGCCGTTGCCTCCACGCTGCCCAGGGCTTTCTGATGGCAATGCCCGTGCAGCAAAATCCGTTTTTCCGCCTTGGTAAATGCCGCAGCTGTGATCCGCCCCTGTTCGATTTCGCGGGCCAGAAATTCGTCGATCAGCAAGGCCTGTTGTCCCAGCGCTTTGGCGGCTTCGCAGTCGGCCGCCGGCACGAGACGCGGGTACTCATCGCGAAAACTCAGGATAGCCGAGGGCTCGATACCGACCAGCGGCGTATCGACCGACACCCGGTCCCTGAAAATCTGCACATTCCGGATAGCCAGCTCCCGGGCCTTGGGCAGCAGTCCCTTGGAGATGGCTGCTCGGCCGCTTTCCGGGTGCAGCGGCAATTCCACCTGGTAGCCCAGCCTGGACAGCAACTGAATGGCTTTCATGCCGACCGGCACGTCGTTGTAGTTGGAAAACTCGTCGCAGAAAAAGTACACCTTGCCTTTAGCGGGCGCGGGCGGCTGCAGCCGGTCGCGGTTTTTTTCAAACCAACTGCGCAGGGAATGCCGGTACAGCATAGGGAGGCTGCGATTGGGGGCCACACCCAACACCCGTTTGATAAGGCCGCCAGTCAGCGGGTTGTCCATGAAAAAATTGGTAAGCGCAGGCATTGCGGCGCCAAGCCCGTTGATACGCGCAATATTGGCAAACACCCTGGCGCGAAACGGCACGCCGTTGCTCCGGTAATACTGGTGCAGGAATTCAGCCTTCATCGCCGACATATCCACGTTGGACGGGCATTCGGAGGCGCAACCTTTGCAGGAAATACACAATTCCATGACCCGGTACAACTCGGCCTGGTCGAACGGGTTCGGTTTTTCGCTGCGGGTCAAAAATTCGCGCAGGGCGTTGGCGCGGGCGCGGGTGGAGTCTTTCTCCTCCCGGGTGGCGCGGTAACTGGGGCACATGGTGCCGCCGGCAAAATCGAGTCGCCGGCAGTCGCCCGAGCCGTTGCATTTTTCGGCGGCGCGCAGGATGCCATCCGGGAATTCCAGCACGGTATCGAAGGGCCGGTTCTGCTGGCCGGCTTCGTAGCGCAGCGACGTGTTCATCGGCGGTGCATCCACGATCTTACCGGGATTAAAAATACCCTCCGGGTCCCAGGCTTGCTTCACACGGCGCAGCAAAGCGTAGTTCTGCGGACCGATGATGATGGGGATAAACTCTGCGCGCACGCGGCCGTCGCCATGTTCGCCGCTCAGCGAGCCGTTGTATTTTTTGACCAGATGCGCCATCGCTTCGCCAATCTGGCGCAGTTTTTCGCGGTCTTCCGTTTTTTTCAGGTTGAGGATCGGTCGCAAGTGCAACTCGCCCGCGCCGGCATGGGCATAGTACACGGATTTTTGCCCAAATCCGGCCATCATTTCCTCAAACTCGGCGATGTAGGCGGGCAGATCGGTCACATCTACCGCGGTATCTTCGATGCAGGCAACACCCTTGGCCTCGCCAGGCATGTTGGACAACACGCCCAGACCCGCGTTGCGCAGTTCCCACACCTGCTTCGTGCGGGCGCCGGAAATGACCGGAAAAGCATAGCCGTAGCCATGGCGCCGCATATCCCCGATCATGGCTTCCGCCTGGGCCTGCGCTGCGTCCAGCTGGTCGCCGCGAAATTCGACCATGAGCACGGCTGCGGGGTCGCCTTCTACGAAAAAACGGTTTTTCGACTGCTCCCGGTTGGATTTTGTGCAATCCAGGATGAGTTTGTCCATCAGTTCGCAAGCTGTCGGCCGGTGTTGCATGGCGAGCACGACAGCCTTCATACACTCGGTCATGCTACTGAAATGCAGGCAGGCGACTACGTCGTGCGGCGCGGGCAGGGGGTCGATGTGCAGTTTAATCTCCGTGGTGAACGCCAGGGTGCCTTCGGAGCCGCTCAGCAGCGTGCAGAAATTGAAATCGGGTTTTTCCGGGGCGAACACGTTGGTTTCGAGCAGCAGGTCGATGGCATAGCCGGTATTGCGGCGGTGAATAACAGGTTTGGGGTACTGGCGGCGGATTTCGGCCTGCACATCGGATGGCGCGAGCAGCTCGAACATTTGCTGATACAAACGCGCTTCCAGGCTCTCGCCCCGGCGTTTTTCGTCAAATCCGGCTTTCGACAGGGCCGAAAACGTTGCCTCCGATCCGTCGCTGAGCACCACATCGAGGGCCAGCACATGGTCGCGTGTGGAGCCATACACGATCGACGTGGTGCCGCAGGAATTATTGCCCACCATCCCGCCCAGCATACAACGGCTGGCGGAGGATGTATTGGGCGAGAAGAAATACCCGAGCGGTTTGAGCAGGGTATTCAATTCATCGCGAATAACACCTGGCTGGAGGCGCACCCAGCCTTCTGCAGTATTGACCTCCAGCACCTTGGTCATATACCGGGAAATATCCACCACTATGCCGGTGCCCACACACTGGCCTGCCAGCGAGGTGCCCGCCGAACGCGGTATGAGCGCCGTGCGGTGTTGGCGGGCAAAGGCCACCAGGGTCTGAATATCCGCTTTGTGTTTTGGAAAGGCTACCGCCAGCGGCACCTCCCGAAAGATGGAAGCGTCGGTAGCGTAGATGCGGCGCATCAATTCGTCGTAGTGCAAATCGCCGTCCAGTTGCTGGGCCAGGGTGCGGAGTTGTTCGTTCATAGAGTTGGGAGTAAATGACGGAGTGAAAACCGGTGCGAATGTCCTGAAAGTCTGGAGGAACTCCAGTGCTACTCCTGCAAATTAAAAACATGTTTGGCATTTCATCTTTCGCCTCCGCATGAAAATCCAAACAGGTTTTAAGTACATTTCGCCGCGGGCCGGATTATTTCGTCCGCCTTCAACAACGGATAATTTGGACACACTGTTTCACATCGACCTGACGATGGGCGAGTTCCTGCTGTTTGTGGTGGGCGGCATCGCGACGGGCATCATCAACACGCTGGCCGGCAGCGGATCGCTGATCACCCTGCCCATTTTTGTCTTTCTGTGCGGTTTACCGGCGCCGGTGGCCAACGGTACCAACCGGATCGGGGTGGTCATCCAAACGATCGTCGGGGCGCATGGCTTCCGGAAAAGCGGCATTACCGCCTTCGAAGGTACGGCCTGGTTGATCGCGCCTTCTATTGTCGGCGCTATTGCCGGGGCTGAAATTGCCGTTCAACTCAACGAAAAATGGATGAACAATACCCTGGGCGGCCTCATGGTGTTTATGTTTTTGGTCCTGATCCTCAAACCCGAACGCTGGATCCGCGAATCCGCCGTCGACACACGCCGCCACAAACACCCTCTTACCGTGCTGGTCTTTTTTCTGATCGGCGTGTACGGCGGGTTCATTCAGGCCGGTGTGGGCATCTTCCTGCTCGCAGGTTTGGTGTGGATCAGCGGATACAGCCTCCGGGCCGCCAACGGGATCAAATTGCTGATCGTATTTGCCTTCACCGTACCGGCCCTCCTCGTCTTTTTCGGCAACCAGCAGGTACACCTCGGCTACGGTCTGTTGATGGCTGTTTTTCAAGGATTGGGCGCCTGGATCGGCGTGCGGTTTGCCGCCCGGGTGCCCAATGCCAACGTCTGGATCTACCGGTTATTGATCGCGATTGTGGTGCTCTCGGCGATCAAGTTCTTTGTGTGAAATGGAGCGGGCGGGCATTGATCGGACAGGATGCCTTAAGCTAAGTAACGATGAAAGAATAAACTCACGATTTGGAGGAGCGTGATTTGGAGCCAGGCAAGGCGCGAAGAAGGCGCATAGTGGAGCTACGCAACTGATGAGCAACGAAGCATGACTTCAAATTATACCCTCCAAATCGTGCGGTTATTCTTTCATCGTTACTTAGCGTCGACTTTTGGCCTCGGAGAGGCCTAACATTGGTAGAAACAATCCGTTATCAGCGTTGCGGGGCCTCGGAGAGGCCCAACATTTGTAGCATGGGCCATTCCGAATTTTGCCAAACAAGAGCGCGGAATGACTCATATTATTGCTAAATACCTGATCGTCAGATCCTAATACCGATCATCCCGCCGGTCCTTATCCAATAAAACATTCTCTTGTCTCACGCGTGCCCGTTTTGCGCATCCACCACCGCAATAGCGATCATATCGACGATTTCCCGCACAGAAGCGCCCAGTTGCAGCACGTGCACGGGTTTTTTCAGCCCCATAATGATCGGGCCGATGATCTCGATGCCGGCCACCGCCCGAACGAGGTTGTAGGCGATGTTGGACGATGACAGATTCGGGAAGATCAGGGTATTGGCCGGGCCGCTGGCCAGCGCGCTGAAGGGGTAGTTCTGGCGGAGCAGGTCGGTATTGAAAGCCAGGTGCGCCTGCATTTCGCCGTCGACCACCATGTTGGGGTGCTTGGCCTTGAGCAGGGCCGTGGCGGTGCGCATCTTGATGGCTGCCGGCCCGTCGGCTACCGAGCCGAAATTGGAATAGGTGAGCATGGCAATCCGCGGCTTGATGTTGAACTTTTCCACCTGACGGGCGGCCAATTCGGCAATTTCGACGATATCTTCGGCCGAGGGGTCGAGGTTGATCGTGGTATCGGCAAGGAACAGCGGACCAAACCGGCTCATGAGGATGTACATGCCCGACACTTTCTTCAGGCCAGGTTCGGGGCCGATGATCCGGAGCGCCGGGCGGATGGTGTCGGGATAGTTGCGGGAAAGGCCGCTGATCATGGCATCGGCTTCGCCGGTTTCGACCATCATGACGCCGAAGTAGTTGCGGTGTTTGATGATTTGCCGGGCTTCGGCGTAGATGAACCCTTTGCGCTGCCGCTTTTCGTACAGGAGTTGGGCAAAACGCTCCACCCGTTCGGTTTCCTCGGCGGTCACCGGTATTTTGGGGTCGATGATCGGCACGCCTTCCAGCGGAATGGCGTGTTCGCGGATGAGGCCCATGATCTTATCGACATTCCCGAGCAGGACCGGTTGTGCGATGTTTTCTTCGATCACCACCTGCACGGCTTTCAGCACCGACACGTTTTCGGCGTCCGAGAACACTACGCGCTTGGGTTTCTGTTTGGCCTTGGTCTGGATCACCCGTGTGAGGTTGTTGTCGATACCCAGGCGTTTGGACAGCTGGATTTCGTAAGCGCTCCAGTCGTCAATGGGTTTTTGTGCCACGCCCGATTCCATAGCCGCCCGCGCTACCGCCGGCGCCACCGTGGTAAGCAGTCGCGGGTCAACCGGCTTGGGGATGATATAATCGCGGCCGTACACCAAATTGGTGTTGTTGTAGGCGAGGTTGACAATATCGGGTACCGGTTTTTTGGCCAGTTCGGCCAGGGCTCGCACGGCGGCCAGTTTCATTTTTTCGTTAATGGCGGTGGCCCGCACGTCGAGGGCGCCGCGAAAAATATAGGGGAACCCCAGCACATTGTTTACCTGGTTGGGGTAATCGGAGCGGCCCGTGGCCATAATGATGTCCTGGCGGGCGGCGGTAGCTTCCTCGTAGGTGATTTCCGGGTAGGGGTTGGCCATGGCAAACACGATGCAATTAGGCGCCATGGCTTGCACCATATTCCCGTCGAGCACATTGCCTTTGGACAAACCAACGAAAACGTCGGCGCCTTCCAGCGCACGGGCCAGCGTGGTATCGGCAGGAAGCCGGTCGTTGACAAATTCGTTTTTCTTGCCGTCGAGGTTGGCGCGCGAAGGGTGCAGCAGCCCCTTGCTGTCGAACATGAACACGTTGGCTTTTTGGGCGCCCAGGGCGCAGTAGAGCCGGGTGCAGGAAATAGCGGAGGCGCCGGCGCCGTTGACGACGATCTTGATTTTGCCGATGTCTTTGCCCATCAGTTCGAGGGCATTCAACAGAGCGGCGGCGCTGATAATGGCCGTGCCGTGCTGGTCGTCGTGCATCACCGGAATGCTTAGTTCTTTTTTCAGCCGCTCTTCGATCTCAAAACATTCGGGCGCCGAGATGTCTTCGAGGTTGACGCCGCCGAAAGTGGGTTCCAGGATTTTGACGGTGCGCACAAATTCATCGACGTCTTTAGTGTTGAGTTCCAGGTCGAAGCAATCGATGTCGGCGTATATCTTGAACAGCAGGCCTTTCCCTTCCATAACGGGTTTGCCGGCCTCGGGGCCGATATCGCCCAAGCCCAGCACGGCTGTGCCGTTGCTGATCACGGCGACGAGATTGCCCTTGGCAGTGTACTTGTAAACATCCTCCGGGTGCTCGGCGATGGACAGGCAGGGTTCGGCTACGCCGGGGGAATAAGCCAGCGACAGGTCGCGTTGGTTGGCGGTTTCCTTGGTCGGGATAACTTCAATTTTTCCGGGGCGGCCCTTGGCGTGGTAATAGAGCGCTTCTTCTTTAAGGGTGGTTTCTTTACTCATGGTATACAGGCGGTTAATGCGGCGCGAAAGTACTTATCTCCCGACAAAACAAGCAGGAGTCACCCGGCAAAACCCGAATAACTCCTGCAATTTGTCGTCACCTGCCAGAATGACTTTTACCCGGACAGGTTCTTACGCGCATGTTTAATGCCCGCCGATGATCACCCGCTCCACATGCGATTGATGACCCGAGCGGATTTCCAGCAGGTAAACCGCCGCAGGCAGGTCGCGATAATCGAACGAATAGATCAGGTGGCCGGTGCTGAAATCGAGATCGACCGTTTTTACCCGTTGGCCAATAGCATTGTAGAGCACGCAGCGCAAATCCGTTTCCGGCCGGCCGGTGATTTCAATGGAGAACGTGCCGGTATTCGGGTTGGGATACAAGCGGAACGATTCGGGCCAGGGGTCGGTCACTGTAGTGCCCACCGACAAGATCTCGACGACATATTCCTTCTGCGTACTGCCGCATGGGTTGGTCGCCGTGAGTACCACCGTGTACGTCCCGGGTGCGGCATAGGCGTGCGTCGGGTTCACATCGGTACTGCTGGAATTGTCGCCAAACGTCCACAGGTACATGTTACCATCCTGGGTCAGGTTCAGGAACGTCACCGTTCCGTCGGCATTGACGGTGAAACTAAAGTCCGTTTGCGGCAGGTCGATTCCCGTAATGTCGATATGCTGCATCCAGGTGTCGGAGCCGCCGGCGTTGGAGACTTGCAAGGTGACGTCGTAGCCGCCCGGCGCCGCATATTCCACGACCGGGTTCTGGTCGGTGGACGACGCCGGCGTGCCGCCGGGGAAACTCCACAGCCAGGCGGTCGGGTTGCCCAACGACAGGTCGGTAAAGGTCACCAGGAACGGCCCGACGCAGGCCGCGGTTTGCACGGCCTCGAAAGCGGCCACGGGCGGAGCAACGGTAGTATCGGCAGCCACCACGGCGCTCACTACGGTGGTGCAGCCGTTTCCGTCGGTAAAGGTCAGCGTATAGGTGCCCGGCTCCAGGTTGTCGAGCAACATGGTAGAGTCGGCCGTCGGCCCATACCCTACCCCATTCGACCATTCGAAGACATAGGGGATGGGGCAATTGTGCGCCACGGCTTCAATATGGCCATCGATCACCCCGTTCAGGCAACTGCAATTTTTAGGAATCAGTTCAACAACCGGGCTTGGCAACACGATCAGGTGAACGATTTCGACGGCAAAACAGCCGTCGCTGTTTTCCACGCGCGCCCACAGGTCTTTTGCTTGCGATACATAGGGCGAGCTCAGCGAATCCACACCGGTCATTGCCGCTTGTTCCGAGGCGAAATACGTGGTCTTCAGCCCGCTCTTGCCGCCGGTCACTTGCCCGTCGGCGTCGCTCAGGGTAAAGGTAGCCACGTTGCCGCCGGGCACATCGGGGCATTCCTGTATCTGGCCCACGTGCGCCACGGGCAGGGCCGTAACGGTGAGGGCTATGGGCTGCACATCCACCAGCACGCCCGATACAGGGTCTTCGAGACGAGCGTACACGACGGTTTGATTGGCCGCCTGGAACAGGGTGGGCAATGGCGCCGTTCCCGATTCGGCGTCAGCAAGCGTGGCGAAGTACCGTACAGTGTAGAGCGCATCCGGATCCACGAGGGTATCGCCTTTCGACAGGTCAAACAGCGCGGCATCGGCTCCTTCGCCCAGTTCGCAACCAAGCAGCGTCAGGGTATCCCGGGTGAAGCCGGCATCGAGCGTATGGTTGGAGGCGCCGCTTTGGCCGGTGGTATACGGAATGGCCGGGTACTGGTACCAGGGTTTATCGAGAACGGTTTGGATACCCGCGTCCGAATCGTTAAGGTCGGGGCTGTTCCCGACGCCCAGGTTGGCTACGGTCAATTGATAGCGTTTTTTGCCCACGCTCAATTTACCCGTCAGCGGGTCAAACTGTTCGTCCGGACCGGCAATACCAAACACGATCATGTAGTAGGTGCCTGGCTGGATACTATCGCTTTCAGGCGTATCGATCCAGTCTTCGCCCGGCGTGCCAAGGCCGGTGAAATAGTACTCGCCCTTGTTGTTCGTGGCAGTAGTGGCCAGCAGTATCCCGGTTGATTCGTTGTACAAACTGACCTGCACGCCGGCGAGCGACGCTTCGCAGGCATCCTGGACGCCGTTATTGTTTACATCCACCCAAACACGGTTGCCGATCTGTATGGGAGCGCCGTCGCACAAGGCTTCCAGATCGCCGACCGGGCTGGCGGCATCGGGCGCTCCGGGGTCATTCAAGTTGGGCAATACCAGCGCCAGGTCGGCCCGTGTGGCGCCGCCATTCAACAGGTTGTAATAGGCCACGCCGCCGCCACCCGGGATTTGCTCCGGATGGAACAGCATACTGAGCACCTCCGCGGTGCCCGGTACGTGCACCAGCCCGCCGGCATCGGCGTCGTGGTGCCGGCCGCGTGAATTCGCATAGAAGAATTCGCCATCGCCCGGGCCCTGGTGGTTGCCAGCGCCCAGTAGACTCGTACGGTTCAGTCCGGGTATGGTGCCGTTTTGTTCCAGCATCCAGACGCCGTCCTGATCGTATGCCACCAGGATATCGCCCCCGCTGGCCGCCGAAATCCGGTCGCCGGGCTGCGCATCGGGCCGCAACTGGCGGTAACCAAGTTGGTGCCCCGTGCGGTCCATGAGCCCGATGACGATCAAGCCTTCCCGGGTAAATTCGATATCCGACAGCATGGCCTGGCCACGGCAACGGAACTCCGCGCCGGTCGGGCCGCCGCCCACGATTTCAAAATTACCGTCCGGCTGGATCGCACCGGGTTCGCCGTTGCCGGTGTCGGCCACACGGTTGCGCTCGGTATACGTATCTACCCAGGTTTCCCATTCGGTACACTGCGCCAAGCTGGAATCCGCGTTGCTGATAATGTCCCCATGGTTATAAGCGGGGCTGTTCAGGTCGAAGGCCAACACCTGTTTCCAGGTTTGAGCGGTGATGTCGAATTCATGGATCGATGCCGACAGGTCGACCCCCGAGCCACTGTCTTCACCCGTACAGACGCCGCCCACATACACTTTGCCGTGGCTGAATTTGAGTCCCAGCGGGCGGAATGTGCCGTTGGGGCAATCGGGCGCAGAAGCGATATTGAATTCAATCGATGACGGGGCGCCTGTGTTCAGGTTGTCGATCCGGACCAGGCTGCGGTTGTAAAGATTTACCGTATACAGGGTGTTGTGGTCGGGGTCGAAGTCCAGGCCGCCCAGGCCCGCTTTGCCGATTTTTGCAAACACATCGCTGTCGGCGTTGGGCACCGTTTGATCCGCCAGATCGGGCCGGTCGACGGTTCCCACATCCGGTACAGTATACCATGAACTCACCACCGGCGTGCCCGTCGCATAATCGATACGGTAAATACCGCCGAGACCCAGTTCGCCCAAACCGACGTGCCGTTTGAGGAAGGCGCTGGCATAAAGGTACCGGTGCGTCCGGTCCCAGGCCAGCCCATACACCGAGCCGATCTGGTTGCTTGCGGGCACCTGACCCCAGATGGCATCCGGTTGAAGTGCCTCGTAGGGGAACAAGCCCACGGCGGGGTTGTCGACCAAGCTGGCCATTCCCGGCGTGTAGGCGGAATACGCCACATTCGGGTTCAGTTGACAGTAGTCGTCCGGGTTGTAAAAACCGGCTTTTACCTGGCAATCCGCCCCGGGAACAAATTGCACGGAGCTGCCGTTGTCGGGGCCGGCAAATGCCGGATAAAGTCCGTTCGCTGTGGGTACGAACTCAACCCGGTAGGGAAAATGGCTCAGCCCGGAGAACAGGAAGCCGCCGTCGGCGCCCGAAAGGAGGGAATCGACGGGCACGGGGTTATCGCAGGCATAGAGGTACACTTTTACCTGGGGCAAACCCGGTTCGCCGGCGCCTTGCAGGCCGTCGGTATTGTAATCGTTGTACACCAGGCCGCTGATGTTGCTGCCAAGCGTGACGGTAGCCGTATCCATGCACCCGCTCGTATCCATCATGATCAAGGTGTAGGTGCCGGTGGAGAGGCCGTCGATTTCAAACGGCGCGCCAGCGGCAGTACCGCTACCGCTGGCCGTGCTGCTGTACCAGTCGTAGTGATAGCCAGGCGTCCCGTTATCGACATTGACCACGATTTTCGAGTTCACACTGTCGCATGCGACACCGGAGGCAACCGGGTGGACGTGGAAGAAGTCCCATGGTTCGACCGTCTCGGCAACCATGCCCGTACACCCGAGCGCATCGGTAACCGTAACGGTATAGTTGCCGGCGGAAAGCCCTGCAATCGCGAAAGGTTGTGCGGCCGATGCGCCGGCGCCATGTTCGAGAGTGGTCAGGTTCGTCCATTCGTACGTGAACCCGGGCGTACTGTTCAGGATGCCGATTTGGATATCGGCCGCGTGATCGCTGCAGAACGATGGGTATTGGGATTCTGCCAGCAGGATCAGGCCTGCTGGCTCGTCGACGACCGTTGTCGTGACGGCCGAACATCCCGGTCCGTCAGTAACCGTGATCTGATAGGTTCCGGCAGCGAGATTCCCGATTTGGATCGGTTTGGTCATAGACGTTCCGCTACCTGTTTCACCCGTTGTAGTATTGGCCCAGTTGAAGGTATACATGGGCGTGCCGCCCTCCAGGCCAATCAGGACTGTGCCGTTCGTCGCGCCGCAGGTGGGCGCAAAGAGTTGGAAGGCGTTGGCCTTGAAGTTGATGCAATTGGTCTGCGGGATGCAAACGACCGAATCGCAGATCAGTGCCAGGCAACCTGCGGCATCGGTGACCGTAGCGCAGTACAATCCGAGGGTCAGGTTGGCCAGGTCCTCCGTTGTCGAGTCATTGGACCACAGGAAACTATAGGGTGGCGTGCCGCCGACGACCGTGAGATTGATCGTTCCGTTGGCGCCTTCGCAAATCGTGGCGGTAGTGGCAGTCGCCAAACCCAGGTTGCTGTCAGTCTTGACCGTAGCACAACTGGTGACGGTGCAACCGCCGGCATCCGTCACGGTGACGCAATAGGTGCCGGCCGGTATGTTGATCAAATCTTGTGTGGTGGCGTTGTTGGACCACAAATACGTATACGGCGGCTGGCTGCCGGCGGCTGTCAGGTCGATAGCGCCATTCGATTGGCCACAATCGGCGTTCGTGATCGTACGCATCACCACGAGTCCTTCGAGCCGGCTGACCACCGCGCACAAGGTTCCGGTGCAACCGATTCCGTCGGTGACGGTCACGCAGAAGGTGCCGCTGTTCAGTTCCATCAGGTCCTCCGTCACCGCACCGTTCGACCAGTGGTAGGTGTACGGCGCGGTGCCGTTTACCACCGTCAGATTGATGGCGCCGAAGGTGTCGACACAACCGATATTGGTTACGGCAGCGGTCAGGCTGAGGCTGGTACTGCCCAAAACGGTAGCGCAGGTGGTGGCCGTGGTCCCCAGGGCATCGGTGACCGTGACGCAGTAGGTGCCGGCGGCCAGGTTCGACAAATCTTCCGTGGTTTGGGTATTCGACCAGATAAAGGTATACGGCGCCAGACCGCCATCTACACTCAGATCGATGGCGCCGTTGGGCGCATTGCAGGTAGAGTTCACGGCCACTGTGCTCAACATGATATCGCCTGCATTATTGACCGTGGCGCAAAGTGTGGCGCTGCACCCACCGGGCGAGGAGTCGGTCACCGTGACGCAATACGTACCAGACGGCAGATTAGCCAGATCCTGGGTAATGGCACTGTTCGACCAGAGGTAGGTGTACGGCGCGGTGCCGCCGGTTACCGTCAAATCGATGGAGCCGGTCAGCACGCCATTGGTTACCTGTGCCGACAACGTGGGACCGTTGGTATTGGGCACCGTGGCGCAGGCAGTAGCCGAACACCCTTCGGCATTGGAAACGGTCACGCAGTAGGTGCCGGGCGTTACATTGGCCAGGTCTTTGGTCGAGGCGCTGTTCGACCAGGCGTAAGTATACGGCGCCGTGCCGCCCGAAACGGTGAGATTGACCGCCCCGTTCGCTGCGCCGCAGTAGGCTGATACCGGCGTTGCCGTAACGGCTACCGAACCAGTGGCGTTCACGGTGGCGCAGATCGTTTTGGTGCACCCTTTAGTATCGGTCACCGTGACGCAGTAGGTGCCGGGGCCCAGGTTAACCAGGTCTTGCGAGGTGGCGCCATTGGACCAAAGGTAGGTGTACACCGAACCCGGCATTTGCGGCGTTCCGCCGAAAACGGTCAGGTTGACGGCGCCCACCGGTTTACCACAATTCGCATGCGTTACCGCCGTGCTGAGGGTGATCGGCTGGGAAGGCCCGCTAACGATATATGTTTTCACCAGCGAGCAGCCCTGCGCATCGGTGATCGTCACGTCGTAAATACCGCCCCCGATATTGTGCTGGTCTTTGGTAAAGGGCAATACCCCGCTCCAGCTAAAACTGTACCCACCCGAGCCGCCGGAAACCGTTTGGTTGATCTGGCCGGTCGTATTGCCGTAACAATCGATGGGCGTAACAATGGCAGACGCAGTAAGCGCCGTGTATGGCGGGATGTCGACACAAAGCGTTTTCACGCACCCGCCGGCATCGGTAACCGTAACGCAATACGTTTGGCCGGATGGCACCTGGTACAGATCCTGGTAAGGTGAGCCGTTCGACCACTGGTAAGCATAGGGCAGGGTCCCGCCTGATACCGTCAGGTTGAGGTTGTAATTGCCACTGCATGCCGGGCTCATGGCCAGCGTGGTGCTCAGGGTCAGCGGTCCGGGTTGGGTCACCTGGAAGGTCTGCTTCTGGGTGCACCCCCGTGCATCCGTTACGGTAACGGTGTAACTGCCGGCCAGGAGATTACTGCGGTCCTGCGTGGCGACGCTGCCCGGCGACCAAAGGTAGGTATAGGGCTGCGTGCCGCCGGTTACCGATAGGTCAATGGCGCCATTGTTGCCGCCAAAACAGGAGACTTTCGTAATCTGTGCGGTCAGGTTGAGCGCTGCGGGCTGCCCCACGGTGGCGCAAGTAGTGCGGGTGCAACCGCTGGCGTCGGTAACGGTCACGCAATAAACGCCGGCAGATACATTGGTCAGGTTTTGGCCGCTTTGGTTATTTGACCAGTGGAAAGTATAGCCGGGTGATCCGCCCGTCACGGTGAGGGTCACCCCGCCGTTCGTACCACCGTTGCAGGCCACATTAGTGACCGAGGCGCTCAGGATGATTTCCGGGTTTTCCGGCACCATTACACAGGCGGTTGAGGTGCACCCGTTGCCATCGGTCATTGTGAAACAATACGTGCCGGCAGCCAGGTTAAACAAATTGGCGCTCGTCTGGCCATTGTTCCACAGATAAGTGTACGGCGCGACGCCGCCGCCTGCTTGCATTTGAATACTGCCATTGGAGGAATTAAAACAGGCCGGGTTAATTGCCTGCACCACCGTCGTGAGCTGCGGCGGCTCGGTGACCGTAGCGCAGGTGGTTTTTGTGCAGCCGTTGGCATCCGTGACCGTCACACAATAGGTGCCGGCCGGCAAACCGGACGGGTCCTGAATGATCATACCATTATCCCATACGTAGGCATACATCGGCGTACCGCCGGTCACCGTCAGGTTGATTCCGCCATTGGAACCGCCGTTGCAGGAGGCAGGCGACGCCACCACGCTGAGGACGATAGCGCTGGGTTGCGTCACCGTTGCGCAGGTGGTTTTGGTGCAGCCGTTGGCGTCGGTGACCGTCACGCAATAGGTGCCGGCCGTCAAATCCGTGGGGTCCTCGTCGGTTGAACTATTGTTCCATTGGAAGGTATACGGTGCAGCGCCGCCATTTACATTCAGGTTGATCGCGCCGTCATTGCCATTGTTGCACGACACTGGCGTTGCCGTCGCACTCAGCACAATCGTAGGTTGTGCGACAACGGCTGAAATCACTGCCATGCAACCGTTGGCATCCGTCACGGTTGCCGCATAGGTGCCCGCAGTCAGGTTGGAAAGATCTTCCGGGTTATTGGCACCCGCAATATGCGACCAGTCGATGATGTACGGACTTTGACCGCCACTGATGCTCAGGTCGACAGCACCGTCGCTTCCGCCGTTGCAAGTTACCGGCGTTACGCTGGCCGTGACGTTTACATCTGATAATTGTTCCACCGTTACAGGCAGGGTAGCCGTACAATTATGCGCATCGGCAACCGTAACAGTGTATGTGCCGGCAGACAATCCGGTTTGATCTTGCGGATTGGACGTGCCTGGCAGGTTGGACCAATCGTATGTGTACCCGGGGGTGCCGCCAGTTGCGGTCAGATCGATCGCGCCGTTATTTCCGCCGGAGCAGGAAATGATGGGGTCAGTGGTGGCGCTCAGGTCCAGCGCAGGTGGTTCGTTGACCGTAGCGGAATAGGTCGCCGTACAGCCGTTGGCATCGGTCGCTAAAACCGTGTAGGTGCCTTCACTGAGGTTGCTGACATCCTGTACAACCTGGCCGCCCGACCAGACATAGGTGTAGTTGGGTGTACCGCCGGCAACGCTCAAATTAACAGAACCGTTGTTGCCGCCAAAACAACTCACATCGGTGACGATCGCGCTGAGGGCGAGCATAGCCGGCTCGGTTACCGTCGCCGAAGCCTGGCGCGTACATCCGTTTTGGTCGGTGATCGTCACGGTGTAAACGCCTGCGGACAGATCGCTCGGATCCTGATCGGTGCTGGTGTTGGACCAGTTGTACGTGTAGCTTGGTGTGCCGCCGCTGACCGTCAGGTTAATGGCGCCGTTGGCTCCACCGTGGCACGATACTGGTGTCATTTGAGTAGTTGTCGCGATGGCAGCAGGTTGACCTACTGTGACCGCCAACGCTTTGGTGCAGCCTGTGGCGTCGGTTACCGTCGCGGTATACGTTCCGGCACTCAGGTTCTGGGGATCTTCCGTATTGCCGATACCGCCCGACCATTGGTAGGAATAGCCGGGTGTGCCGCCGTTTGCGGTGAGGTCGATAGAACCATTGCTGCCGCCAAAACAGGTGACATTTACCGAAGTGGCATTCAGCGTCAGCGTAGAGGCTTCGTTTACTTCGGTTTCGAGTTCGATCGTACATCCCTGACTATCGGTCACGGTAACAGTATAGGTGCCTGCCGTTAGATTGGTCACGTTGGGCGGATTGCTGGACCCTGCAAGGTGGGCCCAGTCAAAATTGTAGCCGGGTGTTCCGCCACTCACGGTAAGGGTAATGGTGCCTGTGGAGCCGCCATTGCAGGCAACGTTGTTCACTGCTGCGGTCACCTGAATTGGCGAGGGTTCGCCGACGGAAGCGCCGGCATAGGCTTCACAATTATGACTATCGGTGACGGTCACAGCGTAACTGCCTGCGGGCAGGTCGGAAATATCCTCCGCATCAGCGCTATTCGACCAGGCATAGGTGTAGCCGGGCGTGCCGCCTGTGACGGTCAGGTTGATGGAACCATTGGTCCCGCCGGGGCACGAAACGTCAACGGTTACAACAGTCAGCGATATGGGAGTCGGCTCTACTACCGTCGCTTGCACGGTGCCTGTACAGCCGTTGGCATCCGTAATGGTGGCAGTATAGGTCCCTGCGGCCAGGTCGGTCAGATCTTCCGTATTGACGGTATTCGACCAAATCACGTTGTAAGGGGCGCCGCCGCCGCTGATCGTGAGATCGATCTCGCCATCTCCTCCACTATTGCAATTTACATTGGTGATGACTGTTGTACCTGTGATTTGACTGGGTTGTGTGATGTTATACAGATCGGTCAGCGTACAGCCGTTGGCATCCATTACCGTAACAATGTAAGTGCCGGCAGGCAGATTGGTCTGGTCTTCGGTAGCGGTATTGTTGGACCATGCGTAGGTGTAACCCGGCGCACCGCCGCTGACGGTGATGTCGATCGCCCCACTTGAACTGCCATAGCAAGTCGCATTGGTCACGGCGCTACTCATGGCAAGCGTCGTGGGCTCGGTTACCGTCGCCGAGATAGTAGCCGTGCAGCTGTTGGCGTCCGTTACCGTCACGGTATACGTGCCTGCCCCCAGGCCACTCGGATCTTCCAAACTCGTGCTGTTCGACCAGGCGTAGGTATAGTTGGGTGTGCCGCCGCTCACCGTCAAATCAATCGATCCGCTCGAGGCGCCGTTGCACGCTGAGGAAGTTGTTGTAGTAGAGAGCATCAGTGCTGGTGGCTCCGTGATCGCAGCCGAGGTTGTGGCCGTGCAGCCGTTGGCGTCCGTGACCGTCACCGTGTAAGTACCGACCCCCAAACCACCCGGGTCTTCCAAACTCGTGCTGTTCGACCAGGTGTAGGTATAGCTGGGTGTGCCGCCGCTCACCGTCAAATTAATAGACCCGCTCGAGGCGCCGTTGCACGCCGCAGGCGTCGTGGTTGTCGACAACACCAGTGAACTAGGTTGTGTGATCGTCGCCGAGGTCGTCGCCGTGCAACCGTTGGCGTCCGTGACCGTCACGGTATACGTGTCTGCCCCCAAGCCACTCGGGTCTTCCAAACTCGTGTTGTTCGACCACGCGTAGGTATAGCCGGGTGTGCCGCCGCTCACCGTCAGGTCGATCGAGCCCGTGTTACCGCCATGGCACGACACAGCCGTCGGTAAGGCCGATACCAATAAGGCTGGCGGCTCCATGATCGTTGCCGCGGTCGTGGCTGTGCAGCCGTTGACGTCGGTAACCGTCACCGTGTAGGTCCCAGCAGCCAAACCACCCGGGTCTTCTGAACTCGTGCTGTTCGACCAGGAGTAGGTGTAGCTGGGTGTGCCGCCGCTCACCGTCAAATTAATCGACCCGCTCGAAGCGCTGTTGCACGCTGTTGGCGTCGTCGTCGTGGAGAGTGCCAGCGAACCGGGCTCCGTGATCGTCGCCGAGGTCGTGGCCGTGCAGCCGTTGGTATCCGTGACCGTCACCGTGTAAGTACCGGCCCCCAAACCACCCGGGTCTTCCAAACTCGTGCTGTTCGACCACGCGTAGATGTAGCCGGGCGTGCCGCCGCTGACCGTTAAATTAATCGACCCGCTCGAAGCGCCGTTGCAGGTTGAAGGCGTCGTCGCTGTGGAGAGTGCCAGCGAACCGGGTTGTGTGATCGTGGCCGAGGTCGCGGTCGTGCAGCCGTTGGCGTCGGTAACCGTCACCGTGTAAGTGCCAGCGGCTAAACCGCCCGGGTCTTCCAAACTCGTGCTGTTCGACCAGGCGTAGGTGTAGCCGGGTGTGCCGCCACTCACTGTCAAATTAATCGAACCCGTGTTCCCGCCATTACACAACACAGCCGTCGGTACGACTGATAGAATTAAGGCTGGTGGTTCTGTGATTGTGGCCGAGGTCGTGGCTGTGCAGCCGTTAGCATCCGTGGCCGTAACCGTGTAAGCACCTGCGCCCAAACCTCCGGGGTCTTCCAAACTCGTGCTGTTCGACCAGGCGTAGGTGTAACCGGGCGTGCCGCCAGATACCGTCAAATTAATCGAACCCGTGTTCCCGCCATTGCACGCCGTAGGCGTCGTCGTCGTGGAGAGTGCCAGCGGACTGGGTTGGGTGATCGTCGCCGAGGTCGTGGCGGTGCAGCCGTTGGCGTCCGTGACTGTCACCGTATAAGTACCCGCGCCTAAGCTGCCCGGGTCTTCCAAATTCGTGCTGTTTGACCACGCATAGTTGTAGCTGGGTGTGCCGCCGCTTACCGTCAAATTAATAGACCCGCTCGAGGCGCCGTTGCACGCCGCTGGTGTCGTGGTCGTCGACAGCACTAGTGAACTGGGTTGTGTGATCGTCGCCGAGGTCGTAGCCGTGCAGCCGTTGGCATCGGTAACTGTGACCGTGTAGGTCCCCGCGCCCAAACTGCCCG
>JBGARJ010000050.1:0-45185 GCA_044230315.1 Saprospiraceae bacterium | reverse complement strand
TGCCGGGTTAGCCTGGTACTTTTCTGCCCCAACGTCGTTATTCGTCGGTTAAAATATCCCGTATTTCGCCCTCCTCCTGCCTGGTTGGAACAGAAAAGCCCCTACGCTAACCCGGCAAAGCGGACTGGATTGGACACCAGTTTATTATTTGAAACCAGCTGCTGGTCCGTTGTCTGGCTTTCTGGTTAAATTGGAGTATTCCGTCCTTTGTCCGGCATTGTTACTTTTCTTTTGCTCGCCCAAAAGAAAAGTAACCAAAAGAAAAGGGCTGTCCTCCCGGCAGTGCCAACGACCTGCGGGGATTGCGCTGTTTTTGACAGGGCATTGAGGCATTTTATGGGACATTGAATTTCCATTTCCCTGTCAAAAAAGGCGCTCCGCCTGACGGCGAGCCATCCCCTTCGATCGGGCATGCCTTGCGGACGGCAGAAGGCACTCTAATTCGGAAAGGTTACGTAGTTGCCAAAACCAAATTGGTTAACTACGAGCACTAGTTGACTTTATTCCAATACCATTTCCAGGATGTCGGGCGTGTTGATGCCGGTAAAACCGGGCAGGTGCAGCTGGTAAAACTGCAATAAAGCGTTCAGCAGCGCCTTGCGTTCCGGCCGCGTGAGCGCTACTTCGTGGCAATGCTCCAGGGGCAGGTGCAGTAAATCGAGCAGGGCCATCGCCTGGTCCGGGTCGAGGAACAGGCTGTGCAAAGGCGGCGTGGGACTGAAGGTTCCTTCTTTCAGGTCGAAAAAAACTTCCCCGTCGGGCACATCCTGCGGCTGAAAACCCAGGAAGGCCGACAGGTGCAGGATAAAATGGAGGTGGAGGTTGGCGATCGGCTGCGTGGTCGTGTCGAGCCAGCGCAGGTGGTCGAGCAGGAAAGCGAACAACTCGGGGTTTTCTTCGCCGCTCTGAATGCTTTTCCGGCAAATCTCGGCCATGAACAGCGCCACCGCGCCACGCCGGATATCGAATGGGATGGCTCCGAATACTTCCGCGGCGCGCATTTCCTTCAGGCGGTTGAGGTGCTCGTCGTCGTCGCGGAAATAACTGACCAGGTCCACCACGGTCATCGGTTGAAATAGACCGTAGGGCATCCGCGCCTTAGCCGTGCGCACACTTCCGCCGATAAAAGAGCGCAGGCCCTTTTCTTCGGTGAATATATCGGCGATCACGCTCGTTTCGCCGTATTTCATCGCGCGGAAAACAATACCTCTGGTGTGGAGCATAGGCAGGGTTTCAGGGGGGGCAGGGTTTCAGGGTTTCAGGAGGTTTCAAGGTTGCAGGAGGTTGCAGGAGGTTGCAGGAGGTTGCAGGAGGTTGCAGGGGGTTGCAGGGTTTCAATAGGTTGCAAGGTTTCAGGAGGTTTCAGGAGGTTGCAGGAGGTTGCAGGGGGTTGCAGGGTCTCAATAGGTTGCAAGGTTTCAGGAGGTTGCAGAGTTCCATAGGCAAGTGCTTGTCCATTTCATTTGGTATATTACTTCCAGGATCTCTTTGAATCCTTCTGAAACCATGAAACCCATTGAAACCCTGAAACCCATTGAAACCCTGAAACCCATTGAAACCTTGAAACCCTGAAACCCATTGAAACCTTGAAACCCATTGAAACCCTGCAACCCCTTGAAACCCTTTGCCACCCTGTAACCCCGCAAAAGTACATAATCGATTTTCTCTGACATTGAAATGGTAGTTTCCTGGTAAAAATGCCGGATTTTGCAGCCGGTATTTTTCGGGCGCTTTGGCGTATCGAAATCCTGAAAAACCGCTTCTCCACCACTTTTCAATACACGACTGTGAAACGTAGTTATATCTGGATTTTCCTTTTTGTATGCGTAGCCCTGATCGCATGGAAACTGTACCTCAACCAGCAACAACGGATTGCAGAGGCGGAATTGTCTAAAGTGACCCGGGCCTTTGTGCCGGTAAAGGTAGTGGCGGCCCAGATGGAAACGCTGGCCAACCATCTCGAAGCCAACGGTATCTTTTTGCCGGCCAAGGAAATGTTTGTGATTTCCGAAACCCAGGGCCGGGTAGTCGGCGTGTACAAGAACAAAGGCGAATGGGTGAACGAAGGCGATCTGATCGCCAAAGTGGACGATGAGCTCTTGAATACTGAACTCGAAGCCACAGAGGCCAATATCGCCAAACTAAAAAAAGACCGCGAGCGGCTCGGCAACCTCATCGAAGGCGAGGCCGTGGCAAAGAACAAGATCGAGGACATCGAACTCGGCCTCCTCGCGGCCGAGGCCAAGGAAAAGGCCCTCAAAAAACAAATCGCCAACACCAGCATCAAGGCGACTATGAGCGGTACCCTGGGCTACCGGTTTATCGAACGCGGCAGCGTCATCGGGCCGGGCATCCAGGTGGCACAGATTACCAACCTGGAAAAATTGTTCCTGATGGTAAAGGTAACCGAGCGCGACGTGCTCAATGTGCGCAAAGGGCAAACCGTCAGCGTATCGGCCGATGTGTATCCCGGCCGCTCCATCCCCGGCAAAGTGACCAATATTGGCTTGCGGGCCGACAATGCCTTCAATTACGACGTCGAGATCGAGGTTCCCAACCCCAAAGACGCTCCCCTGCGCGCGGGCATGCACGCAAGCGCCCGCTTCACCTTCGACGCTAAGCGCCGCGGCCTGACCCTGCCCCGCAAAGCCATTGCCGGCAGCCTCCAGGACGGAAAAATTTATGTGGTTAACGACAGCAGCATCGCCGAACTGCGCCGGGTATCGCTCGGCGGCATTTACGGCGACAATGTGGAGGTACTCTCCGGACTGCAGGAGGGCGAACACGTGGTCGTCACCGGCCAGATGAACCTCTCCGACGGCGCCAAAGTCGAAATTGTGAAGTAACGCCGTTGTAAAAGGGTGGACCATCCACCGCGAAAAAACTACGGCTCCTGCTCCGGCGCTTTCCACCCGTCTGCCGGCACTTCCACGGCCCGCAGCCGCCGCCGCTCGCTCAGCCGCACCCGTTTGTGCTTAAAAATCTGGTACAGGATAAACCCCGATGCCAGCCCTGTGCCCGACACGATGGCCGTGCCGGCTGTGAGCTTGTAGTTGTCGAAAGCCGCACCGACCAGTGAAAACCCGGCCCACGACGCGCCGAAGATCATGAGCATAGGGCCCAGGGTGCGCAGGATGGGCGCATGTTGCAACCGTACCGCTTCGATGTTGGCTACCGCCACGGGTTTCCAATCGAAAGCCACCAGTTGGGAGTCCATCTGCACGTTGGTGATGGTAGAGGTGTACCACTCTTCGCTGCCTTTCAGGCGGTAGGTCAGGTCTTGACCGACGTAAAACTTGGTCGTCTTGGCCCGGTTGGCTTTTTCCAGTTGCAAAAATTTTTGGGCGTGGGTGGCAGCCGGGAGCAGCAGAAAACTGAAGACGAGAAGGATAAACAGGCGCATGTATTTTTGTTTTCGTCCCAAACGTATGGGGATGCGGTTATGCGGCGTAAATGTAACAAGTTGGCAGGTGTGGCGTGACGTTAAAGCCGCGGCAGCACTTATTCGGCGGTCGCATTGGCCAATCGTTTTATTTTTGCCCAAAACGACGCATATCCATGAAAAATACACCCGTCTGCCACCGTTATTTGTCTCTCCTTATCCTTTGCCTGATGCCGGCCCTGTTTTCCGCCCAAACCACTTCCATCCCCAACATCGACGCCCGCGTAGAGGAGTTGCTCGCCAAAATGACCCTCGACGAGAAAATCGGTCAGCTCAACCAGGTATCGGGCGATATCAGCACCGGCACCGATGTGCGCAGTGACGACTTGCTCAATCAGATCCGCAGCGGCAAAGTAGGCAGCGTGCTCAGCCATACCAATTTTGACAACAAGATCACCATGCAGCGCATCGCCGTCAACGAAACGCGCCTGGGCATCCCCGTTATTTTCGGTTTCGACGTCATTCACGGATACAAAACCATTTTCCCCATTCCGCTGGCGCAGGCCGCTTCGTGGGACCTGGCCGCCATCGAAGCCGCCGAGCGCATCGCCGCCACCGAAGCGGCAGCCGACGGCCAGAACTGGACCTTTTCACCGATGGTCGATATCACCCACGACCCCCGTTGGGGGCGGGTCATGGAAGGCGCCGGCGAAGACCCCTACCTCGGCAGCCGCATCGCCGAAGCCCGTGTTCGTGGTTTTCAGGGCGACGACCTCAGCCTGACCAATACCGTGGCCGCCTGCGCCAAACACTTCGCCGGCTACGGTTTTGTCGAGGGCGGCCGCGAATACAACTCGGTGGACATGAGCGAACAACGCTTGCGTTCCACGGTGTTGCCCCCGTTTGAAGCCGCGGCCCGCGCCGGCTGCGCCACCTTCATGAATGCATTCAATACCCTCAACGGCGTGCCGGCCAGTATGAACAAACACCTGGTATCCGATATTCTGCGCGGAGAATGGGGTTGGACCGGCATGGTCGTCAGCGACTGGAATTCGTTTGGCGAAACCATCCTGCACGGTGCTGCCGAAGACGACGTAGACGCTTCCGCCAAATGCCTGTCAGTAGGAAGCGATATGGATATGGCCGGCGGCACCTTCCAGCGTGGATTGAAGCAGGCGCTGGAACAAGGCCGGGTCACCCAGTTACAAATCGACAACGCCGTGCGGCGGGTATTGCGCCTGAAGTTCGCCCTCGGACTGTTTGACGACCCCTTCCGCTACCTCGACCCAAAGCGCCGCACGCAAAATCTGGAAAAACCGGAATACCGCAGCGCCGCCCGCAAACTGGCCGCCGAAAGCATGGTGCTGCTCAAGAACGGCGGCGGTCTCCTGCCCCTCGACCCGAAGGGGCCGTTCAAAAAGATCGCGCTGATCGGGCCCTATGCCAACAGCACCGGCAACAAAGACTACATGAGTTTCTGGACGCTCGGTCTCGGTCCGCGCGCCTACGATTCCACCAAGGTGGTAACCCCCGCCCAAGCCCTCAAACCAAGGCTGGAAGCGCTGGGCTTTGAAGTCACGGTCACCGAAATTTGTACCGACGCCCCCTGCGACGAACCGGCTTATAGCGCCGCCCTGCAGGCCGCCCGAAACGCCGACCTGGTGATCGCCTGCGTGGGCGAACGCGGCTACGACTGCGGCGAGAGCCGTTCGGTAAGCACCCTCGAACTGCCGCGCGGCCAGGAAAAACTTCTTCAGATCGCCCTGCGGGGCAACAAACCCGGGGTGGTCGTGCTGTTCAACAGCCGGCCGCTTGTATTTCCCTGGGCGCTCGAAAACGCCGCGGCTATTCTCGTGGCCTGGCAACCGGGTTTCGAAACCGGCAATGCCCTGGCCGACGTACTCACCGGCCAGGTGAACCCTTCGGGCAAACTGCCTGTCACCTTCCCGCGCAGTACCGGTCAGATCCCGATGTATTACAACCACCTCAACACCGGGCGGCCGCAATCGTACCTCGGTGAAATGTGGACCAGCGGCTACCTCGACCTGGCAAACAGTCCGGCCTTCCCCTTCGGCTACGGGCTGAGTTATACCACGTTTTCGTATTCTGAAATCAAACTGAATAAATCCACGGTCCGGATGGGCGAGCCGGTGGAAGTGTCGGTCACGGTCGCCAACACCGGCAAAGTGGCCGGCGCCGAAGTGGTGCAATTATACCTGCGCGATCTCGCCGCCGATATTTCCCGGCCGGTAAAAGAGTTGAAAGGGTTTGAAAAAATAACCCTGGCGCCCGGAGAAAGCCGCGTTGTGCGGTTCAAACTGACCGAAAAAGACCTGGCGTATTGGAACGACGCCGCCCAGTTCAAAGCCGACCCCGGCAAATTCCAGGTGTTTGTGGGCGGCAATTCGGAGGATGTCAAGGAGACGGCGTTCGAGGTAAAGTAAGCGCTCCATGAATGCCCTGTTCAACGCCATTGTCGACCTGCTCCGGGTTGTGTGCTGCCACACCGGGTTGACATACGCTGAAGTCAATATCCTGCTGTATTGCGGACTCGTGCCGGCCACCTGGGCGCTGTTGTTGTGGCTGGGGCGGCGCAGCCTGTGGTGGGTTCCTGCGTTCCACCTTTTTGCCATCGTGGGGTATCTCCGGGCGCGGCCCTGGTTGAGCGATTTTTCCGACCACTTTTACGATGCCAACATCAGCGCCCTCCAATATCTGGCCAACGTCAGCGGCTTTGGTTATGTGGGCATCTCTATCCTGGCAGGCGTGGTATTTCCGGCAGGGCTGTACGCCGCGCTCTGGAGCGTGCCCAGGCGTTGGCTTCCGGCACTATACGTAGCGCTGATCGTTGGCAATCTGGCCTATTATACCTGGGTGTGGAGCAGATACTTGTGATTGCGGCTTGGCATTGGCGTAACATACGTTTTTTGAACAGGCATAAATTAAATTGCCCCGCTTCGGGGCAATGCGGCACACCTAGGCCTGCACGCTTTGATCTGCAAACGGCTAGAAGTCTGTCGAATGGCATTAACGGACGCATTTGGGCATCCAAAAATCACCCCGGTGTAAAAGCCAGCCGCTTTATTGACTAAAGTCATTCCTTGTTCTTAAAATTACCGGCATTTTTGTCCATAGGATAGTCGGTTAAGTTTTTGCAAACCGTTGAAAATGAAGCGTGGAGCATGTTGTTGGCGAGGAGGCCAACAACGGGGTTAAACCTTGATTTTCAACGAAATGCCGCTGTTGGCGTCCTCGCCAACAGCAAAATGTATCGGACTATTGTCATTCATTAGCCACCTGTTCTTTTTCTTCAAACACCGACCATGACAGATCTTTCCATTCTGCACCGCCAACCCGCTGCCGACGAGTACGCCCCTTTCTACGCCAATTATGTAGCCGCTGTCGATACCACCACCGACATCGTGGGCTATTTGGAGCAACAAAAAGCCGACCTGCTCGATTTCCTGCGCGGCATTAAGTGGGAAAAATGGGAACTGGCCTATGCGCCCGACAAGTGGACGCTCGCCGAGGTAGTCCTGCACATGATCGATGCCGAACGCATCTTCGCCTACCGGGCATTGCGCATTGCCCGGGGCGACGCTACGCCGCTGGCCGGTTTTGACCAGGATACCTACGTGCCCAATTCCGGCGCTGCCATGCGCACCCCTGCTTCCATTGTCGATGAGTTTGCCGCGGTGCGCGAGGCCACGCTGCAACTGTTCCGCAATTTTACCGACGTCATGTGGGAGCGCCGCGGTATTGCCTCGGAAGCGGAAGTGACCGTGTTGGCCATCGCCTTTATCATCGGCGGGCACGCCACTCACCATTTAAAGGTGATCGGCGAGCGCTACGAAGTGTCGTAGAACACCGCGCTGCAACTTGTAGGGCATTTGCAAGAAACCGGCTGGCAGGGATTTTCAGACAGTTGCCAATATGATGGCAGCAACATGCGGCCATAAAAACCTGATCTGAATCGCACGCGCAGGGAGCGTGCAATTCCGGTTCGGTATTTTTCCAAAACCCGGCTACTCCGGTCACCAGCGGATCAGGGCGGAGGCCCAGGTGAACCCCGATCCGAAAGCGGCCAGACACACCAGGTCGCCGTCTTTTATTTTACCGGCCTCCCAGGCTTCGCACAGGGCGATGGGCACCGAAGCGGCGGTGGTGTTGCCGAAATGCTGGATATTGTTCCACACCTGGTCGTCGCGCAGGCGCAGTTGGCGCTGCACGAACTGGCTGATGCGGAGGTTCGCCTGGTGCGGGATGAGCAGGTTGATATCGGACGCTTGCAGGCCGGCGGCGGCGAGGGCTTCATTGATCACTTCGGGAAATTTCTGTACGGCGAGTTTAAACACAAATTGCCCTTCCATATTGGGGTAGTACTGGCCCTCCTGCATCATGTGTGGGGTGAGGAAAATTTCGCCGTAGGTGTCGGCCGGCGGATAGCCAAATTCGACGGCCTCGCCGAGTTTTTTAAAATGATAGCCGCCGTGGCAGCCGGGGTTGATAAACGCCAGTTTTTCGGCATAGGTGCCGTCGGCGTGCAATTTGGTGGCGAGAATGCCGCGTTGGGTGTCCTCGGTGGGTTGCAAAATGGCTGCCCCCGCGCCGTCGCCGAAAATAACCGTCACATTGCGGCCGCGGGTGGTGAAATCGAGCCCCATGGAGTGCATTTCGGAGCCTATCACCAGGACGTTTTTGTACGTGCCGGTGCGGACAAATTGGTCGGCAACGGAAAGGGCATACAGAAAGCCGCTGCATTGGTTGCGCACGTCGAGCGCGCCCACTTCGCGGTGGGTGATGCCGAGTTCGCGCTGCACCAACACACCACACCCGGGGAAATAGTAATCGGGGCTGAGGGTGGCGAAAACAATGAAGTCAATGTCTTCCGGGCTGATACCCGCGCGCTCGCAGGCGATACGAGCGGCGGCGGCGGCCATCGTGGAGGTCGTTTCTTCGTGTTTGCGGCCGTAACGGCGTTCCTGGATACCGGTGCGTTCCTGGATCCACTCGTCGGTAGTGTCCATAATTTGGGTGAGTTCGTCATTTTTGACCACGCGTTCCGGGACGTAGTAGCCGATGCCGGCGATTTTGCTGCGCAACATATTCGGGAAGGATTGAGTGATGGTAAAATTTGGCGGGGCAATTGAACAAAGTTGGCAATAATTTGCTCAGAGCGTGTTTAAATTTCGGTCGCCGGGTGGCAAGCGGCCGAAATTTAAACACGCGCTTAAACATACACTCAATTTTTTGCGGGTTTTCTCCAAAGTTCAAGCGTGAGGTCGTCGACCAATATTTTTTGGCGCTGCGGGTTCCAGATGTAGGCCAATACCTTCCCGCCGGGCCGGTACTGCCGGGGCACTTTCACGAAAAATGCGGCTTCGCCCCAGCGGTCGGTGTCGCCGGTTTCCCAAATGGAATGGTTGGGGTTGCCGATTTTACTGGTGATCCGGATACCGCGGGTCTTGATGGCCTTGCCGGCAGCGTCGCGGAACTGGAGGCTAAGCCAGGCGAGTTGATCGCGGTTCCACACCTTGTCGGCGCCGCGCATATACCCGTAAACGGCCACGCGGAGCCAGTCGCCGGGCCGAAGGTCGAGCGAGTCGGTAGCCACTTCGCCGCCGCCGCTAAACTCTTCCGCGGGGCCCAGCGCAAAGCCGCCGGAATGCACGGGTTCGCGCACGGCCAGTGGATTTGCGGCGTCTTCATAATCGAGATGGAGCAAAGTGCGTACCCGCGCCAGGGGGCCGTCGGGTTGCATTTCGCCGGCATCCCAGGCGATGAGTGCATTGGCGCCGGGGTGCAGGGTACCGAAAATATAGCGGTAATACGCCCGGTTGGCGTCTTGCGACCACATGATGCCTTCTTTGAGCTGCCAGGTTTGAAAGATATTGAGCCAGGCAAAAAAGACCAGCATGCACCAATTCAACCCTTGTTTCCAGGGTTTTTCCACTGCCCATTGCCAGAAAGCGCCAAGCGGCAAGGCCAGCAAGGCGTACGTTTCGACCATGGGTCGCGAGCCGAATCCGTTGATATACGTCCAGCACCACCAACTGTAGGTGATCAATAAATGCAGCGGGAAAAACACCCAAAACGGCCACCAGGCCGCCGGTACGGCGCGCTTCAACCGCCAGATCCCGAGCAGGGCAAACACCATCACCGGCGTGTAGATCAACCAGCCGTTGTGAAAATCGGTCAGCCCACCCCAGATATGCGGGTGACGGAAATCGAAGGTCTCGCCCTGGTACGAAAAATACACCCACCGGCCGCTCACATACTTCCAATACCACAACTGCGGCGACAACGTCAGCCCGAATGCCAGGGCGGCGGCGGCCAGCCAGCCCGCGTGTTGCCCCAAAAAACGCCAGCGTTGCCGTATGGCGGCCCACCCGTCGATACCCCACAACACGGGAATCGCCGCCGCGATCACTTCCTGCGTCCGGGTAATGGCGATCATCCCCACGATGGCGCCTATCGCAGCCGCCCCCGCCCAGCCGGGCCGATCCCAGAAGCGGGCCGTGGCGTACAACAAGGCCGCATGCCAGCAAAACAGAAAAGCGTGCGACATGATGTTGTTGTACGCACCGAAGTAGAACAGATTGGTGGCCCCTGCCACCAGCAACACGAGGGCCAGCACCGTAACGGGCGGGAAATAACGCGCCAGCAAGCGCCACAGAAAAAACAAGCCGAGCACGGCATAAAATATTCCGCCCAGGCCGGCCAGCAGGGTATACGGCCGGCTGAATCCGTCGGCCGGGTATTGCCCGCCGCTCCAGCGGGCCCAGCCATGCGCGATGCCGAAAAACGGCGCTTCCAGCATGGCCACTCCCAGCGGGTATTTAATGGCCAGTTTGCCGGTTGGGGTGGGCCGCACCCCGTACATATCGATGCGGGGATCTACAAAATTCGGGTCGTGGGCAGCCGTTGCGGCGATGGTTTTCGAATAATCGCCGGCATCGCCATACAGCAACTGCGCCGGCAAATGGGCATAATACCCCCAGGCATCGCCGCCATATGGAAGCGAGGGCCAGCGGTTCATGGCCAAAAAGGCGAACACATACAGGCCCGCGATCAGCGGCAGGACGAGGAAAGGTTTTGCAATGCGTTTCATGGAAACATGTTCTACCCGGCAATGGGCAAGATTACGGGTTTTTCGGGTTCGTTCGAAAAGAATGTAGGATCGCCGGCCGGATTCAGGTGGTTTCCAGCGCCGGCGCCCGCCAGCCGCGGTTGACCATCCATACGCCCGAAATGGTAACGGCCATGCCGGTCAATTCCCAAAGGGTGAGTCGTTCGCCCAAAAACAACCAGCCGAGTAAAATAGCCACTACCGGATTGATATACGTGTACATAGAGGAAACGGTGGCGCTCAGGTGTTGCAGCGCAAACATATACAGGGTGAATGCCAGTGCCGAGCCGATCAGGGTCAGGTAAAGTACTGCTGCCCAACCCGGCAGGGTATGATGCACCGTATGGTTGACGTCCAGCCACATACTCAGCAGAAAGCCGCCCAAACCGCCGGCCGTGATCTGCAGGCCTGCATTCACGCCGGGCGATACCCGGGGGTCATTCCAGCGTTTGGCCATTACCGTGCCCATCGACCAGGAAAAACAGGAACCGAAACAACACAGGATGCCCACGCGATAATCGGGATTCGTAAAATCCGCCCAACCTTCGCGAAAGATCAGCCCCAGCCCCCCGAATCCCAACAACACCCCTGCCACAATTCGGGCATTCAAACGCTCGGCGCCTTTCCAACTCAGGTTGATCAGCACCACCATTACCGGCGTAAGCGAACCGATCACCGCTGCCAGGCCCGAGGGTACATGCTGCATACCCCAGGTGATGAATCCGTTGCCGCCCGTGATCGTAAGCACGCCGGTAAGCGCCTGCCGCCACAGGTATTGGCCCGAAAGCAGCCCGCCGGGGGCGCGCCCGGCAGCATCCTTTGGAAAAACCGCAGCCCGCGCACGGCCCGTGACCAATACCCAGGCCAGGAGCAGCAACCCCGCCGAGGTCTGCCGGATCCCAACGAGCAGGTAGGGCGGAAAATCGCGGATGGCGATCTTGATCGTGGTATAGGTAGTGCCCCAAATAATGCAGATGGCGGCAAGGGCAAGATAGGCCTGAGTCAATTGACGCGACATGGTTTCCGGTTCCGGTAAAAAAAGTCAGCGGATAAAGCATGCAAAAATCGAACTATCTGCGGCATGGCCGTAAAAAAAATCACGACGCCCGCCGGGGTAACAATTCGGGCGCCGGCGATCAAACCAACTTATTGATTTTTAGTAGATTATATTCAAATCATAGTAAAAAGCGGGGAAGGGTGCAGGTAACAAATCGCCGTATTCTGTTTGTGCCAACCCGGCGGCCGGCCGGCATCTTTGTCCTGTCAAAAGAACGGGCAGCGAATACAAGCATTTGTTGCAATCTCGTTTGAAGACTTTCTCGAGGCGATATTACCAGGAGCGGCGCAAAGGAGCGCCGCTTTTATTTTTTGGGCCGGAGGGGTAGCCGTTTACCCCTAGTAGGCCGTCCAGTCCCGTACGTGAAGAGCATCATAAGCCGTCGTGATCCGGCTCATATCAAAACCTGAACGAGTAACGCATATTCGTGGCCATTACATTCCTGATTACCCGTAAAAGCGCGAATTATGATCAAAGAAGTGAATGGCGATATTCTGTTCAGTACTGCGCAAGCTGTTGCGCACGGCGTTGCGCCCAACGATCATTTCAACAGCGGCCTTGCCCTGAGCCTCCGGGAGGAGTTTCCGGCCATGTATAAAGATTTCCGGCAATATTGTTTCAAAGCACACCCCAAACCCGGCGAGGTGTGGTTTTGGCGGGGCGCCGGACAAAAGGTGATCAACCTGTTGACCCAGGAGCCGCCCCAAAACGGCAATGACCACCCGGGAAAAGCCAGTATCGTTTTTGTGAACCACGCACTGCGCGAACTCGTCAAACTTATCGAAAAAGAACGCCTGGAAAGCATAGCCATCCCGCGGCTGGCCACCGGCGTGGGCGGCCTCGATTGGGACGAGGTCCGGCCCGTCATTTACCATTTCCTGGAACCACTGGAAACAAGGGTGTATCTCTACTCCCAGTTTTCCAAAGGCGTGAAAGCGGTGGAATGAAGTTGATATTCGGCTGTGAAACGGCTTAAATGCGGGACACGAAAAATGGTAAATTCGGGTCTGCCATGAAATAAAAAACGATTCACAACAGCGCCGTCGCCCGAATCGGCCGTATCCCTTACGGACTTCTTGACAGCATTCAAAACGCTGGTCCGGGCGGTCAAAATACCTATGTTCTACCCCACTTCAAACTCCAAACTTCGCATCGGGTGGCAATTTTTGAGATCGGTTTTGGGTAAGCCGGGGGGAAGTCGCACATTTGCAGCCTTGCTGCTCTGCCCCGTAACAAGCCTTTGAACATGTTTTGCCGGGTTGCAATCATGTTCTTAATCCTATCGCCTTTTTGCCATGAAAATTCTTTTCATCCGAAATAGCCGAATTCCGACTAAAACATATGATGATGCCGAACGCATCCTGGTTTGGCTGGGCCGTCAGTTGGCGCAGCGGGGCCATGAGCCGGTTTTTTTAGTCAAAAAAGATTCGGAGTGCGATTTTGCGCCGCTGCTGGTGCTCGACGAGCGGCAGCCCCTGGCCGCGCAAATCCCGGACGATGTGGACCTGGTCCACTTTTTTTGTCTCCCGCCGGACGACGGGTTGTCTGAAATCGGGAAACCGTACCTGATCACAAAATTCGACAACAGCACGGCGGCCGAAACGCTCGACCCCAACACGGTATTTCTCTCGGCCAACCACGCTTACCGGCACGGCGGCGAGGTGTACGTTTACCCGGGCATCGATTACCAGGATTACGGGCAGGTGATCCTCGACCTGCCGCGCAACTACTTTCACTTTCTGGGCGACGCCGCCTGGCGGGGCAAAAACGTGCGCGGCGCTATCGACCTGGCCGCGCAGGCCGGCACGCGGGTGCATGTGATCGGCGGCTCCCGGGTCAATTTTCGAAAAGGCCTCCGTATTACGCTCAGTCCCAGCGCACGTTTCCACGGCGTACTCAACCGCGATGGCCGCAACATGATGCTCAACGGGTCGAAAGGGCTTGTTTTCCCAATTATCTGGCCCGAACCCTTTGGCCTGGCTGTGCCCGAAAGCCTGTATTTCGGTTGTCCGGTATTTGGCACGCCATATGGAGCCCTGCCCGAATTGCTTTGCCGAAAAGCCAATACCGACGGCCGCAAATGGAGCGGCCAGGTGGACGCTTGTTTTTCCGAATTCGGCTGCCTCTCGGTCAAACGTTCCGAACTGGTAGACGCCATCCGCCATGCCAATGCTTTTGAAGCCTACCGCTGCTATGAATACGCCGTCGATTGTTTCTCGGCGCAGCGCATGGCCGACGATTACCTGAAATTGTATGAAAAAGTGTTGAACGGCCGCTCCCTCCACGCCGCAGCCCCCGTGGTCGCCGAAGCGCCGGAGGCAAAGCTTTTACCCCTCGAGCCCTGAGAAACCAACCAATTGGTCATCCCCGCTTAGCGCGGCACTTCGATCTTTTTCACGATATCATCCAGCACTTCCCGGGTATTAAAGCCTTCCATTTCGCGCTCGGGGGTGAGGATCACCCGGTGGTTGAGCGCCGGGAAGGATACGTACCGGATATCGTCGGGCGTCACGAAATTGCGGCCGCTCATGGCGGCTACGGCCTTTGCCGTTTTCATCAGGGCCAGCGAAGCCCGTGGGCTGGCGCCCAAAAACAGATCGCCGTTGTTGCGGGTGTTGTGCACAATGGCGGCAATGTAATCGAGCAATTCTTCCCGGATATACACCTGTTCGATCCGCGCCCGGCAATCGGCGATATCGGCCGGCGACAGTACCGGTTCGACGGTGTCGCGCAGGGCCCCGGCAAAATCGTTTTGGAAGCGGCGCAGGATAACTTTTTCCTCTTCCAGATCGGGGTATTCCAGGATGGTTTTGAACAAAAATCGGTCGAGCTGCGCCTCCGGCAATTTGTACGTCCCTTCTTGTTCGATGGGGTTCTGCGTGGCCACCACAAAAAAGGGTGCGCTCATTGGGTAGGTAATGCCGTCCACGGTCACCTGGTATTCTTCCATGACCTCAAACAGCGCCGCTTGCGTCTTGGCCGGGGCGCGGTTGATCTCGTCGATCAGCACGATATTGGAAAAGATCGGACCCGATTTAAAACTGAATTCCGACGTTTTCATGTTGAATACCGGCGTGCCCACCACGTCGGCGGGCATAAGGTCGGGCGTAAACTGGATGCGGCTGAAACCCGAATCGATCGTACGAGCCAGCAATTTGGCGGTCAGGGTTTTGGCAATGCCCGGCACGCCTTCCAGCAACACGTGGCCGCCGGTGAACAAAGCCACCAGGAGTTGATCCAGCATAGCCTCTTGCCCGACAATGACGCGTCCGATCTGGGCTTTGACGCGTTGCGCCCGATCTTGTACCGGGCGCACGTCGACGCCCTGCGGTTGCGGTTCGGCCGACGGCGACAGTGGGGTGTCCTGCGGTGTTAAAGGGTCATTTTCGTATTCCGTCATGGTTCGATTTTTTGACTGGTGAAACGGCCGGCCGGCGGCGGTCGCTTTTATTATTTGGCCCGCTTGAAAAACGATTCGATGGCCAGGTGAAATTGGATCATCATATCTTCGGTCGGATCGAATTGAATGGCGGCTGTATATTGGGTGAAAATATCGCGCACCTGGTCCATCGGCACTTCCGATACCTGGGCCAGGCGTTCCATAAAGGTGCCGTCGATCCGCGGGCGGTGCGTGTGGGCATCGAGTTGGGCCACCAGGCCGTACCGTTCGCGCAATTGCCCGAGAAACAGGCGCATTTGCTGCACGCACAAATTTTGGAAATTTTTTTCCCGAAAATGAAGGTTTGCGATCGTACTGATAAACTCATACGACGAATTTTCATTTTTCGGCAATACCGGAATGATCCGTTGCCGGCGTTTTGCCCGAAAAACCAGGTAAGCGCCCGCCAAGGCGACCAACAGGTACCAGGCCCATGCCAGGGCGGGTTGTTTGAGGATATAGCTCAGGGGGTGTTCGGTTTCCAGTTGCCGGGAATTTTCGCGGCCCTGGTTGCGCCGGCGCGACACCTCCTCCGGCACCCGGCTCACGGCATCCCAGTAGATATCGCCTTCCGGCAAATAAGAGAGCACCCCCTCTGCATACGCCCGGACAGGGGGTTGTAAAAGCAGGTAGTTGGAAAAGGCGATCGGCGTGGTATGCAGCAAAAACCGGCCCTTGCCGTAGGGGAATTCGGCAAAATTGACCAGTGAGTCGGCCAGGTAGCCCAAAGGCCGCTGGGGCAGGGAATCGCAAAAAAAATCGGATTCGATATAACTCCAGCGGTAGGGCATTATTTGGTTGCGGTTCGCATAGTGAAGGGCCGCCGGCCGGTCTGCCGGCATCCCTTCCAGTTGCACCCGAACAACAGAATCTTCATACAGGGTATAATCGCTCCATTCCGCATCTTCGCATTCCTCGTAATACAAATGAAACATCAGGTCGAAAGGAACCGATTTGGTCGACAGCAGCGCCGTGTTGCCAGCCGCTACAAAGGCCAGCAACCGGTCGGTCCCCAGCGAGTCGAGGTACATGCCTTCTCCAACAAGCACATAGCTGCTCGGCACGGCGGCGTCGGGCGGAAGTTCTTTGGTTACCGACTCCCGGATGTCGTGCAGCCGGCGTCCTGGGAAATACTGCCCCAGCAAGCGGTACAGTACCTGCGTGCCGTACGGCTGGTTGCTGGACTCACTGTAGGCGCTTTTCGTCCAGGTGTCACGCCAGTCGAACCGCGGCTGCTTCGACGGGTAAAACCAGTAAAAGAGCACGGCCAGGGCAATAACCCCAAACCCAATGTACAGTATTTTGCTGCGGTCCTTCATGCGCTTGCAGAGTTTCAAGAGGTTTCAAGGTTTCAAGAGGTTTCAAGAGGTTTCAAGAGGTTGCAAGAGGTTGCAAGAGGTTGCAGGGTTTCAAGAGGTTTCAAGAGGTTGCAAGAGGTTGCAAGAGGTTTCAGGAGGTTGCAAGAGGTTTCAGGAGGTTGCAAGAGGTTTCAGGAGGTTGCAGGGTTTCAAGAGGTTTCAGGGTTTCAAGAGGTTTCAGGGTTTCAAGAGGTTTGTCGTCGGACCTTAAGATTACCTGAGAAAAAGCGGCATAAAAGATTGCCGGAAGTTCATTGACTTATTGATAAATCACGGATGTTCTGCTCATTGAGATTGGTAGCGGTTTTAGTATTGAGGACCAGACCTCTTTCATTTTTAAAACCCAGCTAAGTTGATTGGATCAAAAGTTACGCTCACGATTTGGGAATGGTATCGATATCCCACCTGGTAGGTTTTACCGAACATGTCGGTTGCCCCCTCCCGGCTGACTTTTCGTTGCCAAGTTCCTTTTGCAAGTAGATCGAACACAAATTGCATATTTAGTCCCTCCAAATGGAGTCGTTTGGGGTTTGAAAAAGTTGGGGGGAAACATTCGGCGCGGGTTTTGTTTTTGCAAACTCTGTTTGGAAATGTTCTCTTTGGTCTTCTACCACTTGATTGAGTCGTTGCTGAAGTTCCAGATAGTTTTTGCATTGGGCCGGATCAGCCCAACGGGCGGTTGTGCCTTGATTACGCTCAACCTTAGCGTTTTTCTGCGGCGAACGAGGTGGATTAAGTTTGATCCGGATACCCAGGGCACACAAGCAAAGGTTCAGCACACTCAGGGACTGTCGTGTGGGTTCGCCAAATGGTGCACCATTATCGGCTCTGAATACTCCTATAAAGCCCCACCGGAACATCAGGTAGCGGAGTGCATCAAAATCAGCGGTAGCGGAACTTGGCTGATCCTGCCCCAGGGGGAAACAAAGCATCCAGTTCGGCGCCTGAAAACTCATCTGTAAGTTCAAGTAACAACACTCGACGCCATCTTGAGTCAACAAGCGCTCTTTGGCATCAACTTGCACGCGCTCCAAAGGGCCGGATGCCCACTCCACCTTTACCGGTGGAAGTTTGGTTCTTTTGGGCCGTATACCTGCTTGGGATACCCAGCGCTGCAATTGGCGAACCTGAACAACTTTGTGGCCCGGAAACTCCCGTTGTAACTGCACGCGCAAATAGCCCGCTCCCCACTCCCGATGTTGCTGCATCAACTCCAAGGCGCGCTTACGAAGCGCATCTTCCGCTTTCGTCTTGCGACCACATTGACAATATCTAAGTGCCAGCCCCGAATCCCCCAATTGTTCGTATCGTTTGATCCATTGAAAGTTGGTATCATAATCAACCCCAAGTTGGCGTGAAATTGAAAGCTTTCTTTGACCTGATTGCCATAACTCGATCGCTTGACGGCGAACTTCTGAATTGTGTGCCCTCATACATCCTTGATTTATTCTACAAAGTCAATGAACTTCCGGCAATCTTTTATGCCGCTTTTTCAGGTAATCTTAAGGTCCGACGACAAGGTTTCAAGGTTTCAAGAGGTTTCAAGGTTTCAAATGTCCCCAGCAATTAATTGCTTGCCTTAATTTCAATCTATGGTTGTGAAACCCTCTGAAACCCTGAAACCTATTGAAACCTATTGAAACCTTGAAACCTATTGAAACCTTGAAACCTCCTGAAACCCTGAAACCCTCACTTGATCACCCGGATCTTCATTTTCACGTCTTTTTTAGGGCGGTCGCCCGGGACGGTTTCCACGGCTGCAATTTTATCAATGATGTCGAGGCCCTGAATTACGCGGCCAAACACGGTGTACTCGTGGTCGAGGTGCGGGGTGCCGCCCAGTTGCAGGTATGCCTGGCGTTGTTCGGGGCTGTAGTGAAAGCGACCGCGCAGTTCAACCTGGTTGAGATCGGCCTCCGTAACCCGGCTGCCCTGAACGATGTAAAATTGCGAACCGCTCGATTTTTTCTCGGGGTTGTTGGTCCGGGCTGCGGCCAAGGCGCCTTTTACATGGACGAGCGAGTCTACAAATTCGGCCGGGATCTGGTAATCCGGGCCACCCATACCGAGCGGTTGACCGGGGGCCGCATTGCGCGACTTGGGGTCACCGCCCTGGATCATGAAGCCATTGATCACCCGGTGGAAGAGCAGGTCGTCGTAGTATCCTTCTTCGGCCAGTTTGATAAAATTGTCGCGGTGTTTGGGGGTGGAATTGTACAGTTCGGCGACCATGGTGCCAAACTCGGTTTCGATTTCCACGAGGCAACGCTCGGGGGCAGTAACTTGGATCATCTGTTTTGTCGTGATGGTTTTAGTGCCTTTTTTAGCCTTCAGGACAACGGTGTAATTGCCCGAATGCTTGTACGTGTGAGTAGGATTGGCATCCGTGGCAGTCGCGCCATCGCCAAAATCCCACTCGTACGACTCGGCATTTTTTGAATTATTGGTAAAATGAACTTCGGCAGGGGCTACCAGTTTTTGAACCGGCATGGTAAAACTGGCTTTAGGCTTTACGGCACAACCGGCCATTAGCACAACCAGACCGCCCAACAGGAGCATGGGGAAAAGGGAACGTTTCATAACGGGAACAATACGGTTGAGTGATGTGTAGGACATGTTTGGATTTTCAGCACTGGGCTCCAAACTTGTTCTTTATTGTTGGGACGCAAAGGAACGGCATTTTCGCGATTTTGCCAGCCCCTGATGCAACCGCCCGGACGGGACTCGGTTGCACGGCATTTGAAGCCCGTATCACCTATCACCGCACCCGGGCCAAACCGGCCTTTGCTTTGGCATGGAGACTGGCGGCATATTCCTCGGGCCGGAGCGCGAGGCAGCGATTGAATGCGGCGCGGGCGCGGGCAAAATCGCGGTGCGCTTCGTACAATATGCCGAGTTGCAGGGCGGCATTGCAGGCAAAATACCAGGGCATCCCGGCGCCGGCTTCCACGGTTTGGGTGTACAACCGGATGGCCTCCTGGACCTTTCCAAGGGCATCGCTGATCCGGCCCAGACGATAGGTGTATTCGAGGGCTGGTTTGCCCGGCCGGGCATAGGCCGATGCTGTATGTGCCAACAGGTCATAGGCCTGCTGGTAGTACCCGCCATCGAACAACAGCCGGGCCTTGGTCAGCCGGACGTCGGGTATTTCGCCGCTATTCGCTTCGCGCAGGGCTGCTTTATCCGGTTCCGAGCGATCCGTACCTTTTGTCTTGACCATGGCCATACGGGCACGATAGCCAGTTGTATCACCCCGGAGAAGGTAATACCAGGCGAGCTTTTGATAGGCTTCCTTTAATCCGCTCGATCCGCTGAAGGTTTGGACAAAAGTTTCCAGCGCTTGGTTGGCATCGGGGTCGAGGCGGTTCAGTTTGGCAATACCCAGCAGGTAATGCCGGTATGCAAACGGATGGTAGGCCGGGCCGGCAGGGCAGTTCTCCAGCAATCGGATGGCCGCATCGTTTTGGCCGGTGCGCAGAGCCATACTAGCCATGGCAAATGCCACCAACGGGCTGGAACGGGGATCGAGATGGCCGGCCTGCAACGTTTGCCAGGCAGCGGCTTTTTTGTTTTGCAGGTGCAACTGCAAGAAAGAACAAGCGATGCGTGTTTCATCTTCAAACACAAAATCGTGTTGCCGGGCATACGCCAGTACCGTTTCGAGTTCCTGCATGCCTTCTTCAATCGATCCGTGCATGCCGCTCAGGACGCGAAATGCCCATTGGTATTCGTTGGGCACATTGCCTGCCAGCGCGTGCAGGATGCCCAGGCTTTTTCGGTTGGGCATAAAATCGGGATGCTCCCGTCGGTTCATCTCCAGCAGGGCATACGCTTGTTTGATATCGCTGAGACTGCTCAGATAGTCGGAGTATTTGCCGCGCAGAAAGGCCCATTGCAGGCGAATTTCAGCCTGACTGTACAAAAAGTACGGCGACTTCCGGTCGCCTGCGGCGATGCGGGCCAAACGGGGCTCCATGCGTTTGGACAGCCGGCGGTACGCCGCGCGGTCGTCGTCGATCAGCACGGTCAGAAAATCGAGGTAGTTTTCGAGCAGTGGAAGGATGTCATTCCCCGGCTCCTGTTGCCGCAACGTTCCGAGCGTTGCCCGAGCGTCCACGAACCGCAATTGCACTATGTTTTGGTAGGCCGTGCGGGCGAGCGGAGAAAAGGTGAAACTATGGACCGGAGCGCTCCCCGAAAGAGGGAGTGTCAGGGTAACGACCCAAAAATTGAGGAGGAAAAAACGAACAGCAGTTTGGCGCAACATGACGGGAATAACGCGAAAGGAATGCCAATTCTGTTTTTAAGCGTGTTAAGTAACCAGGAAAATTAACCGTACAGTTCTGGCGTCCTCACCAACAACATTCACGAGGCTTCATTTTAATTGTTCGCAAAAACCTACCGAACTACTGTAAATAAACAAGGCCTACAGGATCAACACGGTTTTATCCTGACCGGTTTAAAGGCCCATGGATTTTGTTGATGCTGTAAACCTTGTCTAATTACGGTTACTATATACTGGTGCGGGATCAGGGCTTGGCGCCCGGTTGGCCCGCCGATTGGCGGCCGGGGCCGCTGTCATTTTTTCGCCAGTAGTTGCCGTAGCGCCGCCGTTTTTTCTTTCCGGCTGCTGTCGATCCGTTACCGGTTGGATGGTTCGCCGGTCGCTCGGCTGGTACGGGGGCCTTAGCCCGGGCAGGCGCGGGGGCCGGCCGGGGTTGCCGGAGCGGTTGCAAGGGGATGGGCGCGGCATCGGTCGGCTCAAAAGGATGGCCGCCAACTACCGGCACTTGTTGCCCGATCAATCGCTGGATATCGCGCAGGTAAACGCGTTCTTCCGTTTCACAGAACGAAATAGCCGTACCCGAAGCGCCGGCGCGGCCTGTACGGCCGATCCGGTGGACATATGATTCCGGGATGTTGGGCAGTTCATAATTGACCACGTGGGTTAGCTCATCGATATCGATGCCGCGGGCGGCAATATCGGTAGCCACGAGGATGCGGATTTCACGGTTTTTAAAGGCTTGCAGGGCGCGCACGCGGGCCTGCTGCGATTTATTGCCGTGAATAGCTTCGGCGTAGATACCGGCTTTATCCAGTTCCTTGGCCAGTTTGTTGGCGCCGTGTTTGGTGCGGGTAAAGATGAGGGCCGATTCGATCGCGGGGTTTTTCAAGAGGTGCACAAGAAGGTGCTTCTTGTCGCCTTTTTCCACAAAATAGACCGATTGGCGCACGGTTTCGGCCGTCGTTGCCGCCGGGGTGACTTCCACGCGGACGGGGTCGGTGAGGATACCCGAAGCGAGTTTCAGGATTTCGGGCGCCATGGTGGCGGAAAAGAACAGCGACTGCCGTTTGGCGGGCAATTTGGCCAGTACCCGGCGCACATCGTGTACAAAGCCCATGTCGAGCATGCGGTCGGCTTCGTCGAGTACAAACAGTTGGATGTGGTCGAGATGTACAAAACCTTGTTGCATCAGGTCGAGCAGACGGCCCGGGGTGGCTACCAGGATATCGGTGCCGTGGCGCAGAGCGTCGGTTTGGGGTTTCTGGCCGACGCCGCCAAATATGACGAGATTGCGCAGGCCGGTGTATTTGCCGTATGCGCTGAAACTCTCGGCGATTTGGAGGGCGAGTTCGCGCGTCGGGGTGAGCACGAGGGTGCGGATGCGGCGCGGGGCGCCTTTTGGGGCTGGCGGTTGGTTGCCCAACAATTGAAGGATCGGCAGCGCGAAAGCGGCGGTTTTTCCGGTACCCGTTTGGGCGCAGCCAAGTAAGTCTTTGCGTTGAAGGATGAGTGGAATGGATTGCGCCTGAATCGGCGTCGGCGTTTCGTAGCCTTCGTTTTGAAGGGCCCGAAGCAGGGGCTCCGAGAGCCCTAACTGGTCAAAATTCATTTGTTAAATGTGCGTGTGTACTGATGAAGGGTCCTACACGTCGCTACAACTGGGGCGGTTTTTGGGTGAAAAACTGCATGTTTCGAGTGCAAAAGCATCTTCTTTTGTGAATAAAGGACAAAGATACGGGAAAAATGAAGGAATGTGGGTTTTGCCGGTCACGGCGCTGAATTTCTGTTTTCGTTCCGGCGTGGAAAACTCGCCGGGCAAAGTGGTCCAGCTGCGTATTTATTAAATTAAAAAAAATGTTTTACAATTGACTGCTGCCTTCTTTTTTAATATATTTTTGTTTTAAAACCTGTCTTCGGATGTTTATTTACCTGGTGAAGCCGTATGCCTTCGAAACGCCGCCGCCGAACACAACAACCGCATGATGCTATCTTTAAAGCATTCTTCAGCGACGCCGAAATTGCGCGGAGCTATTTGATGCAATACACCCCGGCTTCAGTGCATCTGCAAATCGATTTCAGCTTTTTTCGCAAAAGCGACACGGCGTTTGTAAACGCGCGGTTGGGGGTTTCATTCAGCGATGTCATGTATGAGACGCGGTTGAAAAGCGGCGGGTTGGCGCGTTTGCTCTTTTTGTTCGAACACAAAAGCTATGTTCCAACTCAACCGGTTCACCTTCAACTTTTGGACTATTTTTTACAAATTTGGGAGGACGATCTGAAAAACAAGCGCCCGCTTTCTTTCATTGTTCCGATAGTCGTGTATCACGGAGAGCGCAGATGGGCACCAAAGGCCTTCCCCAATTTTTTTGAGGGTTTGCCCGGTGCTTTTCGCCGCTTTATTCCTTCGTTTGAATCTATTTTGACCGACCTGAGTCGCATTCCCCAAAAGGTGATCCTTGAAAAAGTGAAAACCGAATACTTGGCCAAGCTGTTTTTAACCTTAAAATTTGCCCGCAACAAACGCCTCGTCCGGGAATATTGGCCGAGAATCCTTAATTTTGATGCCTCGCATTACCGGGATGATCGCGAAGCCATACTCGTTCAAATTCTATCCATTTACCTGGTCAAAATCGCTGATATGCCGCCGGCTGAATTTAAAGATCTCAACCAAAGACTGCCTGAGCCCTCCCGCAAGCTCGTTGAAATTGCACGCGAGATATTCGGGGATGAAATACCTCGGTTGTTCACCGAAGAATGGAGGGAGAAAGGGCTAAAAGAAGGCCGTGAAATAGGTCGTGAAGAAGGCCGTGAAGAAATGGCAAATGCCGTTACGATCAAATTCCTTCAAAAATTTCCGGATTGGAGCGATGCAGCGATCGCCGAATTGATCGGATGCTCCGTGGCAGATGTTCAAAAAGTGCGAAAAGCGTTGGCCACCGAAAAGTAGCGCACGGTTCCCGGCTCAATCATTCAACTTCAGCACTTTCAAAAACGCTTCCTGGGGCACTTCAACGTTGCCGAATTGTTTCATCCGCTTTTTCCCTTCTTTTTGCTTCTCCAGCAGTTTGCGCTTTCGGCTGATGTCGCCGCCGTAACACTTGGCAGTCACGTCTTTGCGGAGGGCGGAGATCGTCTCCCGGGCGATCACCTTTTGGCCGATAGCGGCCTGGATAGCGATCTGAAACTGCTGGCGCGGCAAAAGCTCCTTGAGTTTTTCGCACATCCGGCGGCCCATGAATTCCGCCTTGCTGCGGTGCACCAGGGCGCTCAGGGCGTCAACCTGTTCACCATTCAGTTTGATGTCAAGTTTAACCAGGTCCGTTTCGCGGTAATCCAGCACGTGGTAGTCGAATGAAGCGTAGCCACGGGTCATCGATTTGAGTTTGTCGTAGAAATCAAACACAATCTCGGCCAGCGGCATGTGGAAGGTCATTTCCAGGCGGGTGGGAGTAAGGTAGGTCTGTTTCTGCAGGATGCCGCGCTTGTCCAGGCACAGGGTCATAATGTTGCCGATGTATTCGGGTTTGGTGATGATCTGGGCGTAGATATACGGTTCTTCGACCGATTTCAGGTGGTTGGGGTCGGGCAATTCAGACGGTTGCCGCACCTGAAAGCGCCGGTCTTTCATATCGGTAGCGAAATACGGCACGTTGGGCACCGTGGTGATGATATCCTGATCAAATTCGCGCTGTAGGCGTTCCTGCACGATCTCGAGGTGCAACATCCCTAAGAAGCCGCAGCGAAAACCGAAACCGAGAGCCGCCGAAGTCTCGGGTTCGAACACGAGTGAGGCATCGTTGAGCTGGAGTTTTTCCAGCGAATCGCGCAGGTCTTCAAAATCATCGTTGTCCAGCGGGTACAAACCGGCGAAAACCATCGGTTTCACCTCCTCAAAGCCTTTTACTGCAGTGGTACAGGGCCGGGACATGTGCGTGATGGTGTCGCCCACTTTGATCTCGCGACTTGTTTTGATCCCGGTAATTACATATCCCACATTGCCAGCGCGGAGTTCGCCGGTATCCTGCAAGCCCATGCGCAGGATGCCGACCTCTTCGGCCATCACCTCCTTGCCGGTGGCCATGAATTTTATTTTTTCGCCTTTGCGCAGCGTGCCGTTCATGATGCGCACGTAAGCCACCACGCCGCGGTAGGAGTTGAACATCGAGTCGAAGATCATCGTTTGCAGCGGCGCATCCGGGTCGCCCTTGGGCGCCGGGATGCGTTCTACCACGGCAGCCATGATGGCTTCAATACCGATACCCGCGCGGCCGGAAGCCGATATGATGTCGTCGCGATCGCAACCGATAAGGTCGATGATCTGGTCCTGTACTTCTTCGATATTGGCGGTTTCGACATCGACTTTATTCACGATCGGGATGATTTCCAGGTCGTGGTCGACGGCAAGGTAAAGATTGCTAATGGTTTGTGCCTGAATACCTTGCGTAGCATCTACGAGCAACAGGGCGCCTTCGCAGGCAGCAATAGACCGGCTTACCTCATAGGAGAAATCCACGTGCCCGGGCGTATCGATCAGGTTGAAAATATACTCCTGCCCGTCGGTATGCGTGTAGCGCATCTGGATGGCGTGGCTTTTTATCGTAATGCCGCGCTCGCGCTCCAGGTCCATATTATCCAGCGCCTGGTCCTGCATTTCCCGCTTACTGATGGTGTGCGTAAACTCCAGCAGCCGGTCGGCCAGGGTGCTTTTGCCGTGGTCAATGTGCGCAATAATGCAGAAGTTGCGGATATGCTTCATGAAGTGGTGGTATAATTGCGTAATAGTTTAACCGGGGTTTGACCGGGAGGCAAAAAACCGACCTGTACGGCGCGTTGTACCCCCTTTTATTTTGGCGCGCAAAGATAGGCTAATTTAGCGGTTTTCAAGGATTAAGGTCAATTGTTACGTAAACAGAAAATTGGCTGAGCAGTGTCCGCCGGTTTCCTGCAAAAGCGCCACCCCGTTGTATGCAAAAACGAAAAGCCGTATGCAGCAAAACGCCACTTTCGCGCACCTAACCCCAAAAGACCCGTGCATCGACTCGCACCGGCAATGCACCGGCAGGGGTTGAACGTTTTTATTTAGCATCCGACCCGCCGCATCAACTATAATAGCACCTCCATGCAGTCAAAATCTCTGAATTCTCCCCGGGTTTGCCGTTGGCTCCTGCTGGCGCCTATGCTGTTGGCAGCCGCCGGCTTAGGGGCACAATCCATCTTTGATTCCACGCGCGTACTATACCGCGATGCCGTGTATTTCGCTTTTAGCCAATCGGAACTCGACACTGCGGCGCTTTCCGTATTGGATGCCTTTTCCGCTGCTTGGAAAGAGGCGGAGTCCAACTGCATCATCCGCATCACAGCGCACACCGATTCGGTCGGGAGCCTGCCCCATAACCTCGCGCTGTCGCAACGCCGCGCGCAAACTATCCGGGCAGCACTGTTGCAACGCGGATTGCCCGACACTATGTTGACCCTGGCTTATTTCGGCGAACGCCAACCTATTGCCCCCAACAGTGATGAGGCGGGTCGCCAGCGCAACCGCAGGGGTACCCTGGAAATTCTGAAAAATATCCCCATGACGCCTTACTCCGGCCAGGTGAAAGACAAAACCACCGGAAATGGCATACCGGCCACGGTGCATTTTTCGACCCGGATGCTGCGCGACTCGGTCCAAACGGATTCGACGGGACAATATGCCGTCCAATTGCCCAAAGACTCGATCGTAAAAATAGAGGCCTATGCCCAAGGCTATTTTTTCAGCTCCGTGATGCAGCGCATCTACGGAAGTCCGGACATGCTCAACCGGATGAAGGACAAGCCAGCCGAACTGACGCTGGCGCCGGCCAAGGTAGGGGAGAAAGCCGTAGTGAATAACCTGTATTTCGTTGGAAATGAGGCGATTCTACTCAAAACCTCTGAGCCAGAACTGCCTAAAGTGCTGAAATTCATGCAGATCAATTCCGGGTTGAGCATCGAAATCGCCGGTCATATCAACCACCCCGGTCTCCGCCCCGATGAACTGGAAAAATGGGAGTGGGCACTGTCTGTCAACCGGGCGAAACTGGTATATAACTATTTGTTGAAAAACGGCGTGCCCCATTCCCGCATGACCTATAAGGGATATGGAAATTCCGAAATGATCTTTCCGGAAGGCGGCACCGCCGAACAGCTGGAGCAAAACCGCCGGGTGGAGATCCGGGTAACCGGCGGGCGGTGATGGAATGAGCAGGGCTTTTTTTACAGACAGGATTACAGGATTTGCAGGATAGCGTACTCATCCCGCCAAAGGGAGTCTTTAAATCCTGTAATCCTGTCTATTAAAGCCGGTCGCATCCTCAGGCTTTACGCCATTTGATCGTACAGCCGAGCGCTTTGGTTTCTTTTAGCGGGATTTCTTTGCCTTCGAGCAGGGCATCGACGGCGTTTTCCAGGTATCTTTCTTTCACAGCGTCGGCATCTTCGGTGTTGTCGTCGATAGCGCCGATATACCGCACCATGCGGTCTTTGTCGAGCAAAAATACATGCGGGGTGCGGGTGGCGCCGTATGCTTTTGCGATTTCCTGCGTTTCATCGTACAGGTAGAGGAACGGGTAACTTTTCTCTTTGGCCCGTTTTTTCATATTGTCGAAACTATCGTCGGGCTGCACGTCTTTGTCATTGGGATTGATAGCGATCACCGGATAGCCCAGCGGCGCGTATTTTTTGTGCAGTGCAATGATGCGATCCTGGTACGCTATGGCGTATGGGCAGTGGTTGCAGGTAAACACGACAATGTAGCCTTTGGCATCCTGGATACCGGCAAGGGAGTACATTTTGCCGTCCACATTTTTCAGGTCAAAATCGCGGGCCTGGTCGCCAACGTGATAGCCGTCGTGCACCACGGGGGCCAGGGTAAAGGACCAAGCAACCAAAGCGACGGCCACCGAGAGCAGGGAAAGGAATTTTTTCATGTTGTATGAATACTTTTATTTGAAGAAATCACGGTTGGTTCAAAGCTGCCTGCACTGCCTGTTCCAATTCTTCGTAGTGCAATTGCTTTTCAAAAAAACGTTCGAATCCACGGCGCTTGCATACAATGAGGGTGGCCGGCAGGGCGCCACCCCAATCGGTACTGACCAGGTCGATCCAGTTGTTGGGCGTGGTTTCGTCCATGAAAACCACCTGGCTGTGCAGTTTTTTGCGTTTGACAAAAGGTTTCACCTTTTTATCCACATCGCGCCGAAAGTCGTTGCTGATCAGAATGACTTTGACGGGTTTGCCGGCATATTCCCGGTTCAACCGTTCAAAATCGGGCAATTCCGCGACACAGGGCCCGCACCAGGTTGCCCAGAAATTGAGCACATACACCGTGTCAGAATCGGCGTTTTTCCATTGGGTGAGCTGGTCGGCTTTGATATAGCGGATATCCTGGGCTTGCAACCCCAGCGTCCATAAAAGGGTCCAACAGAAGAGCAGTATTTTTTTCATAGGTGTCGCTAAGAACAGTAGTCCGGTAGGTTTTTGCAAACCGTTGAAAATGAAGCCTGGTACATGTTGTTGGGAAAGGCGCCAACAGCAAACTGTACCGGACTATTGTGAAAACATATTTGGATTTTTAAGTTAAGGCAAAAACGGGAAATTTAATTTCAGACATGGCAAATATTGCAGGCATATGTGGGTAATTCGCCGAAAAATTTAACGCTGTATGAAATGAAATTTTCCGTTTGGGGCCTCGCAATGAAAATCCAAACATGTCAAATAACGTCTGATTACCCAAAGTGTTTCCTTCGATTCGACGGAACGGTCGGGTCTGGCATCATATTACAGGATTTTTCATGCCCGCGGCGTTTATCGACTTTGACCAAATTTTGACCGCAATTCCCGTCATTCCCGCTATCCTTGCGACCTAAAAACGACTATCCCATGCGATTCCTTACCCTGCTATTTGCGCTCTTTTTTCAGGTTTTTCAGCCCAATACCTTCATTGCCCAAAATCCGGCAGCGCCTACACCCCAACCACCCGTAGCGGAGCGGCATCTCAAAAACATCCGCCAGCTCACCTTTGGTGGCGACAATGCCGAGGCCTACTGGAGTCCGAACAGTAAGTGGCTTACCTTTCAGAGCAATTACGCCGCCTGGGGCCTGCACTGCGATCAGATATTTGCCATGGACGTTCAAAAAGCCGCCGGCAACAGCACCTACCGCCCGCTCCCCATCAGCAACGGCAAGGGCCGCACCACCTGCTCGTATTTCATGCCGGACGGCAAACACATCCTGTACGCCAGCACCATGTCGGGCGCCGACACCTGCCCCCCGACGGCCGACCTGCACAAGGGCGGCAAATACCTCTGGCCGGTATTCAATACGTATGATATCTATGTCGCCGACCTGAAAGGCAAGGTTGTTAAACGGCTGACCAACTCACCCGGCTATGACGCCGAAGCCGTGCTCAGCCCAAAAGGCGATAAGATCCTGTTCACTAGCGACCGCAGCGGCGACCTGGAGCTTTGGACCATGAACACCGACGGCAGCAATCCCAAACAGATCACTTTCGACCTTGGGTATGACGGCGGAGCCTTTTTCAGCCCCGACGGTTCCAAAATCGTGTTTCGCGCCAGCCGGCCCAAAACCGAAGCCGAAATCAGCGAGTACAAACAACTGCTCAGCGAAGGCCTGGTGGCGCCGACCAATATGGAAATTTTTGTGTGCAACGCCGACGGGTCGAACCTGCACCAGGTGACCCACCTCGGCAAGGCCAACTGGGCGCCGTTCTTTCATCCTTCCGGTAAAAAAATCATCTTCTCCAGCAACCATCACTCCAACCGCGGCTACGATTTTCAATTGTACATGGTCAATGAAGACGGTACCGGGTTGGAGCAGATCACTACCGAAAGCATCTTCAACGCCTTCCCGATGTTTTCGCCCGACGGCAAGAAGATCGCCTGGAGCAGCAACCGAAACAATAACGGCACCCACGACACAAATGTGTTCGTAGCCGATTGGGTCGAATAACCCTGCGCGGGAAAATCCCCGCCATGCTCGTAGCAGTTATCCAAATTTGACTGATCTTCGCTGGCTGACAAACGACACGCCGTATCCAACCAGCCGAAGACATGGAAAACACGATCCAGCACCCTTGGTCGCCCCTGCAAAAAGGCGCGTTCCGCCTGGTATTTCTGTATTTGCTCTGCTACATCATCCCGTTTCCGATGACCGCCATCCCGGTGTTCGGCCTGGCCCTGGAAGAAGGCGCGTCACAAGGCTGGCACCTGCTGGTGGCGCCGGTGAGCCGGATACTGCTGGGCGCACCGGCCGAATTGAATACCACCGGTAGCGGCGATACCACCTGGAATTATGTATTGCTCGCAGTACAATTGTCACTGGCCGCCCTGGGCGTCCTCGTCTGGACGCTTATCGACCGCTGCCAAACTCATCAAAACCCAATTCCCGTTTCCGCCGCTCACGCACCTCACGCGGCCGCTTGGCGAAGCCTCGCCTATGGGCCTGGCCTGGGATTTCATGGGATATTCCGTGGGGTACAATTGGTTTACCGGCGGCCTGGAAGTGCTGGGTGGTTTGCTGTTGCTGTTCCGGCGCACCACCGTGTTGGGCGCCCTGGTGGTGGTTGGGGTGATGAGCAATGTAGTGGCCATGAATTTTTGCTTCGACATCCCGGTCAAATTGTATTCCACCCATTTGCTGCTGCTGGCGGTTTTCCTGTTGCTGCCCGATGCCCGGCGCCTGACCCGGTTCTTTTTGTTGAACCAGCCGGTGGAGGCCAGCCGTACAGGCGGGCGGCTCTTGCCCAAATGGAAACCATCCGTAGAGTACGGACTGAAGGCGATCCTGGTTGCCTGTATCCTGTTCAGCACTATTTCCACCCCCTGGCAGGCTTGGACGCAACGCAGCGGCCCGCAGGCCCGCCCGCCGCTGTACGGCCTGTACACGGTGGAATACTTTGCCCGGAACGATAGCGTACAGCCGCCGTCGAGCACCGATACCCGGCGCTGGAAACGAATTGTGCTGAGCGAATGGGGGCGCGCCCGGATCGACCGGATGGACGACAGCGCACAAGCCTGCACCTACCAGACAGATACCAGCGCACATACACTCCGGCTCCTGCCGCGCGCGGATTCGCTGCCCCAAACCACCTGGCAGTACGCCTTGCTCCACGATGCTGCGTTGGAACTCCGGGGCAACATGGAGGGCGACACCATTGTGATGCGGTTGAAACGGTTTGATGAAACCGCCTTCCCCCTGATCAGCCGGGGTTTTCACTGGATCAATGAAACGCCGCTCAACCGCTGACCGGAAACGCACCATACCTGTAACCAAATCATTCGCCCCTGCAACGCGTATGCACTCCTCGGCAACACTGGAAACCGTAGCCCGGCAATTCTTTCCCATCGACGTGTGGATGAGCGCCATTCCAATCGGAGCAGGCAATATCAACGATACCTACCGCATCGACTTCCTATCCCAAAACGAACGGCACACCTGGCTCCTCCAGCGCCTCAACCACCGCGTTTTCACGGATCCGGACGCCGTGATGCGCAACATCTGCCTCGTGGCCAACCATCTTGCCGCGCAGCCCGGCTTTCCCCTCGAGATACCCGAGCCGGTAATGGGGCCGGACGGGCATTTCCTTCAGCGTGACGCCGACGGCAACTTTTGGCGGGTGTTTCCATTCTATGAGCACACCTATGCACCGGAGCGGCTCCCCGAACCCGCCGTCGCCGGCGAAACCGCTCAAGCCTACGGATCTTTTCTGCGCGCCCTGCGCGGCCTGGACGCCGGCCGGTTGGCTGAAACCATACCCGGTTTTCACGATACCGACCGCCGTTGGACTGTTTTTTTAAATACCCTGAAACAAGATCCGGCAGGTCGCGCATCAACCATCCCGGTTGAAATCGAGGCGATGTATCGGGCGCAACCTGTTTTTGAAACCATCAGCCGCCTCAAACAACGCGGGGCCTTGCCCACACGCGTCACCCACAACGATACCAAAGCCGGAAATGTGTTGCTCGATACCCGGACGGGGCGGGCGGTGGCGGTGATTGACTGGGATACCCTCATGCCGGGCACGGTACTATCCGACTTTGGCGACATGGTACGCACTTTCGCACCCGATGGGCCAGAGGATTCGGCCAATGCGCCTGCGCTTCGTCTGGATGCACTGGCCGCACTCTGCGAAGGGTTTTTGCATCAGACTGCCGATTTCCTTTGCCCGGAGGAACGGGAAAATCTGCCGCTCGGCGCTCAATGGATCATCGGCGAGCAAGCGCTGCGCTTCCTGACCGATTACCTGGCCGGCGATGTGTACTACAAAACCCAATATCCGGAACACAACCTGGTGCGCGCACGCAACCAACTGGCACTCTTCAAAGCCGTCAGCACACATCTGCCGTTTATCGCGGGATTGTTGTAAGGTTTCAGGAGGTTTCAAGGTTTCAAGAGGTTTCAAGGTTTCAGGAGGTTTCAGGGTTTCAGGAGGTTTCAAGGTTTCAAGAGGTTTCAAGGTTTCAGGAGGTTTCAGGGTTTCAAGGTTCAAGAAGTTTCAAGATTTCAGGATGACTCCAACAATTATTTGCTTGCCTTTAACGCAATCTATAAGTGAGGGCGCATCTTGAAACCTTGAAACCTCCTGAAACCCTGAAACCTCCTGAAACCTTGCATCTCCTGAAACCTTGAAACCTCCTGAAACCTTGAAACCGCTTGAAACCTTGAAACCTCTTGAAACCTTGAAACCCTGAAACCTCCTGAAACCCTGAAACCTTTTGAAACCCTGAAACCTCCTGAAACCTTGAAACCTCCTGAAACCTTGAAACCTCCTGAAACCCTGAAACCTCCTGAAACCCTGAAACCTCTTGAAACCCTGAAACCTCTTCACTCCTTGCCTTGGTAGGCCAGCGTACAAATGGTGGATTTTTCGCCCCGGGTATCGATCGAATAGAGCGCGCCGTTTTCGACGTAGAGTGTCCGGAGGTTGCCTTCGCGCAGGTTCTCGTCGTGAAAGAGGTCGACGCAAATGATGCGGCCGCCGTACAGGGCCATCACCTGTGGTACGAGCGTATGACCGACGACCATGTGTTTGGCGCCGGCAAAAGCGAGAATATAATCTACTTGTTTTTGGGTCAGTTTGGCTTTGGCGGCGGCGCGGTACCAAAAAATGCCGTTTTGATCGAAGACGATCTGGGCGAGGGAGTCGTAGATCTCGGAGTAGTTTTTGCCCAGGTAGTTGCGGCTGATATCATTGATTTCGGTCAGGCTGAGTTCCGTATGCGCCAGTTCGGGGCTGATGCCGCCATGGCAGAACACCATATCGCCGATGCGTTCCACGGCATTTTTAGTGCGGAGCCAGCGACCGAGTTCGGTGTGGTCGTCGTACCACATGTTGTATTCTTCGCCCATCAGTTGGGCGTTTTCCATGTATTTGTTCCGCACATAGTCAAAGTCGCCGCTAAGGTTCATCACCTCGTGGTTGCCCAGGATAAAGTGCACTTTGCCGCCGGCGGCTTCGGCCTCCGACTCCAGTTTGTACACCAGCCACAGGCATTCGGTCACGTACAGGCCGCGGTCGAAAAAATCGCCGTTGAGCACCAGGTGGCCGTTGCCGAAACTCCAATGGAAGGCCGTATCGATCACCTGGCCCGCCCGGAGCAGTTGTTTGAAGGCATCGAAATTGCCTTCGATATCCGATACCACGAGCATTTTGTCGGGTTTTGGATAGTTATCTTTTTCGATGCGGAGTTTTGATTTCAGCGGGAAAGAAAAATGGTCGCCGCTTTCGGGCAGGTAACAGGAAAGGGTAATTGCGTCGCGGTGGTTATAATATTTCACTTCCACCAGTTTGGCGGTGTCGGCCCGTTCGATGCTTTTGACCACGATATTTTTCCCGCGGTAAAAAACGTGCGGGCCATCGGAGTCTGCTTTGGAAAAGTCGACGGGCGGGTCGCCGGCGAGGGCGAACAAAGGAAGCAGCGGAAGCAGTGCAAAAACGGAAAGCGGTTTCAGCAACATGAGCAGACGATTTATCTTTTGCATGTCCGTTCAAACGAAAAAGAGGCGGTTTTGTCACATTGTGTTTACAACGCGCTCATGCAGAAAGAAAATAAAAGGAAGATGCAGGTGCAAATATAATTCCTTTTTTTGGGGACCGGCATTTCGATACGTTATCCTTCGGCAGAACGTACTGCATTTGTAAAAATTATATTCCGAAGCACTCGGGCGCCACCCCCTTGCGACCGCTTCGGCAGATTGACAAATTTTTGACAAAAAATGGCGCTTTCTGCCAAGATTTGTGCCGCCAACCCGACGGATTGGCGGACGCCCGATTATGGAGATCTATCTGCTTTGCGCCTTTGCCTTTCTGGCCGGGTTTATCGACAGCATTGTTGGCGGCGGCGGCCTGGTGCAGGTTCCCGCCTTTTTTGTGCTGTATCCTGCCCTGCCGGTGCCTAACATTATCGGCACCAACCGGATGGCTTCGGTTGTCGGTACGGCCGTAGCCGCCTGGAACTATAGCCGCACCGTGGCGATTCCCTGGCGCATCGTGGGTGCGGCGGGCGTGGCGGCGGCGGTTTGTTCGTTTGGCGGCGCTACTGTGCAGAGCATGCTGCCGTCGGACCTGCTCAAACCGATCATCCTGGCGCTTATCGTCCTGATAGCGGCCTATACGTACCGGGAAAAAGACCTGGGCCTGGAGGAACGCTTTCGGGTATCGCCCGGGCAAATCCCCCTGTGGGCGGCCGGAATCGGCGCCGTGCTGGGATTTTACAACGGCTTTGTGGGCCCGGGCACCGGCAGCCTGCTGGTATTCGGTTTTGTCCGGGTGATCGGGTATTCGTTTTTGTCGGCATCGGCGCTGTCTAAAGTCGTGAATGTGATCGCCGACGCATCGTCGCTGGTATTTTTCCTGGCGCACAAGCTGGTGCTTTTTCACCTGGTCGTACCGTTGATGGTGTTCAACGTTGCCGGAGCATATACCGGCAGCCGGCTGGCGTTGCTGCGCGGCAATGCCTTCGTGCGGCGGGTCTTCCTGGTGGTGGTAGCCGGTATCGTGGCGCGGTTTGCGTGGGATGTGTTTAAATAATTTGACATTTGGAGTTTGAGGCCTGGAGCCCGAAGTTTGCCCGGAGTCTTGTGGAATTTTGAAACCCTGTTGACCTGTCGCACAAAAAATCCTGTATATCCTGTCCAATAAAAATCTCGACTATTCTGTCCAACCTATGCGAAAGATAACTGCCGATTGGGTCTATCCCGTAGCCGCCGAACCCCTCCAAAACGGCGTGCTCGTGCTCGACGACGCTGGAAAAATCCTGGCCCTGGAGCCGCTCGAGCGCCACGACCCTGCCAGTCTGGAGCACTTTACGGGCGCCCTAACGCCGGGTTTTGTGAACACACATTGCCACCTCGAACTCTCGCACATGAAAGGCCTGGTAGACACGGGTACCGGCCTGATCCCCTTTATCACCAGCGTGGTGATAAAGCGCAACCTGCCCGCCGAGGTGATTGCCGCTGCCATCGACCGCGCCGAACAGGAAATGCTCGACGCGGGCATTGTGGCCCTGGGCGACATCTCCAACACCACCGACACCTTTGCCGTAAAGGCAAAAAACCGGATGCGGTACTACACCTTTGTCGAGCTGTTCGATTTTCTGCAGGACGCCGGCGCCGAAAAAGCCTTTACCGACTGGAAAGCCGTGTACGATCAACTCACCCCCGGCCCCGGCAGCGTCAAAGCCCTCGTGCCGCACGCCCCGTACACCGTGAGCCCTTCCCTGTTTGCCCGGATCAACGCCGTGAACGCCGGTAACAGCGCCACCATCAGCATCCACAACCAGGAGACGCCGCCCGAAAACGAACTCTTCCTGCACGGCTCGGGCGCCTTTTATGCGTTCTACAGCAAGTTCGGCATCTCGTTGGAGCAGTTCCGCGCCACGGGCCAGCCCTCGATCTTTTACGCGCTGCAGCACCTCGACCCCGCACACCGCACCCTGTTCGTGCACAACACCCTCACCACGCCCGACGACATCCGCGCCGCCCAGGCCTGGAGCCCCCACACCTACTGGGCCAGCTGCCCCAACGCCAACCTGTACATCGAGAACCGCCTGCCCAACTACCGGCACTTCCTCGATACCGGCGCCCGCGTGACCCTCGGCACCGACAGCCTGACCTCCAATTGGCAACTCTCCATCCTGGAAGAAATGAAAACCATCGCCCGGTACCAAAGCTACGTCCCCTTTGATACCCTGTTGCGCTGGGCTACGCTCAACGGCGCGCAGGCCCTGGGTTTCGACGATACCCTGGGCAGCCTGGAGGTGGGCAAGACGCCGGGGGTGCTGTTGTGGGAAGGGTTGGGGGTGGAGGGGAGGATTGGGGAGGGGGTGCGAGTGCGGCGGGTGGGGTGACGCCGGGTCATTTTTTCAAGCCCAAACTCTTGAGTAATTGATCTATCAGGCTTCGAGAGGCGCCTCCTGCCTTTTCGATAGTTATTTCGCTTTCCGGTTCGGTCCGAATATTGGTTACATTGGAGGTAAGGTCCTGGGTGAGATCAATTGATTCGGACTGTTCACCGGTTTTGATTCCTCCTGCCGATACTATTGGCTCTTCTAATTTGATTCGGCCGCTCGTTTGTAATCCGCCGGCACTGGAATACCCTGACATATCATCGCCTGGGAAAAAAAGAAGTTTAAGGTCGACGGCGTCCATGTAATACAAGTCGGGGTTGTCAGTCAGAGCCGGGTCGCGGCTGCCTTGGAGGAGGGCGGAGAGCGCCAGGAGAAGGGCGTTGACATCTGCCGGAATCGTTTGGGCATTTAAAGTTTCTAATTGCTGCAACAACTCCCCGGTTGTACCGGATTGTAGTGCTTGTGCGGCAGCACTAATCATTTGAAAGCGATTGCTTTGGCTCTCGCCGCCATCTTTTCGGTAAGCCGCATAGGCCAGCATAGCTTTTTGAAGGGCTTCATTGGCGGCTTTATGATTACCTTCAGATGTTTCCAGTTCAAAAAGAATGGCCCATGTTTTCCAGGGTTCTGCCGCATGGCCAATATTCAAGTTGCATTCTATGGCCCTTAACAGTTGTGTTCTGGCTTCAGACATGCGGTGTAACTCAATGAGAGTGCCAGCCATATTGTTTCGCGACGTGCCTTCGCCATGCAAATTACCCAGGGAAGCAAAAATATCCGCACTTCGTTCAAACATCCGCATGGCATCCTCCAATCGGCCCATACCTTTATACAAATTCCCAAGCTGGCCGATTGTGCGAGCCTCCCCCTCTATATTTTTCTCCCGAATATTGATTGCCAGTGATTCCTGGTAGGCTTTTTCTGCTGCCGCATAATTTCCAGATTCGTGATGCACTCTGCCGATTTGGTGCCATACGACCGAAACTTGCCTTGGTTCACGAAGCTTTTCAAAAATAATTTTAACTTCCTGATACAACTCGAGTGCTTCTGCATAGTTTTTTTGGCGCATTCGAATCGAAGCCAGTTGGCCCTTCCCCACGGCTATTTCGCGTAAATTGCCTGTTTTTTCATTAAGTTTAATTGCCATTAAATAGTGTTCGGCTGCCTCGTCATATCTGCCCAAATCCCCAAAGCAATCCCCCATTTCAGTCAAACAAACTGCGGCCATATTCTCGGCATTTGTCTCCCCGCCTTGTGCTATGGCTAAAAATCGTTGACGTGCTTGCGTCAGGAATGACAAGGCCTGCTCGGATTGTCCCCCCATTTCCAGCACTCTTCCTAATCTGAAAATTGCCATGGCGCCGTCATAGTCCGCTCCGGGATATGCTTGTCTGCCCGCTCGCTCGCTCTGTTCCCATACTTCCCGGGCCAACTGGAAAGCTGCGTTCAAATCGCCTTGCTCCAAATATCGATCTGCCGTTGCGCTTTTGTGTATGAACTGTGCGTGATTCCACTCGCCAATCGTTTGTGCCGCTTGTTCCCGTATCGTTTGGGCAAATTTCACCATTTGAGTACGCCCTAAGTTCGCATACAGCGCTTCTATCTCCTGCGCTTCATTTATCAATTGTTCTGCACCAACCCGCTGGGGCAAATTGCTCAGCATGGCGATCAGGTTATCTTCTGCCAGAAGACATAAGTCCGATGACAACTGTGCATCCTTGAAAAGTTGCTCATATAAAAATCTACTTAAGGCCATCATGCCATCTAACCAACGCTGCAAAAGTGCCTCCGCCTCCTTAGCGGTTATTTGGCTGGCGAGATAAGCCGGCAAAGCAGGATCAATCTTAAAGTAATACGGAAACTTATCCAACGCCAACTCCGCCAAACCCACCTCTACCAATGCCATTGCCGCCCGCGCCACTTCCTCCTGCTCCACCGCTGCCACCATCGCCCAGGTCGCCAGATCCGCCCCGCCGTGATACACCGTCAGGGCATCCACCACCGGCCGCATGGCTTCCGGCAGCCGCCGCAGCGACAACTCCAAACTAGCATAGAGGCTGTTCTCCCGTTCGCCGGGGTGTCGGGCCTCTAACTCTGCCATGAGCTGACTCAGATCGGCATTTAATTCTGTCAGTGCACCGCCCCGTTCAGCCAGGGTTTTAGCCAACAAAGTCAGCGCTCGGGCGTGGTAATTGGCTGTCCGTGCCAGTGCCCCAAATTGCTTGTCCAAGTCTTCAACATGGAGACTTGGTACGGAGATACCCTCATGTGTTATCACTTGGGCAATCAAGCGCAAAGCGTCGTAGGGGGCGAGAGCGCCAATACGCACCGCGCGCTCATCCAAATTAAAAGGTTCTGGCAGCGTCTCGCGTGCTGTCAGCAACAAGCGTGTACGTGGTTCGGCTTGGAGGAGTCGGGTAAAAAAGCCGGTCAACTCTTCTTCTGGAGCCACTCCAGGTATTGGGTCGCCTCCGGGTTCCGGCAATACGCTATCCAGATTGTCCAGCACGATCAGGGTGGCGTACTCCTGCAGGCGCCGATCCAGCACCAGCATAGCCGCTTCCTCATTCTCAAATGTTGCCACTGAAAAATCCGGGCTGTCCAACTGCTTGCCCAGGGCATCGATCGCCGAGCGGGCATCCCGCAGGGTCCCAAAAGACACAAAAGCCAGGCGACCGAAACGTCGTGTGCGCAACAACCAGCGCGCCAACTCCGTGGCCAGGGTGGTCTTGCCTGCGCCGCCCTGGCCGATCAATACCGCGTAGCGCTCTTTTTGCAACAAGCGCTCCAGGGCCAGCAACTCCCGGTCGCGGCCCACAAACCCGTGCGGCGGCTCGGCAGGCATGGCCCCCAAGCGCGCCTTCCAGGCCTCGGCCAGGTGCCTGCGCACCTGCGCACCCGGCACTTGCCGCACCAACTGCGGGTCTTTCTGCTCCTGGAACAACACCGGCACAAACCAGTCCTGGAGCCGCAGGCTCTCCCCACCGGGCAGGTGGGCCCGCACCGCGTCGTCGTGCAGGGCCTGCTGGCCGGCCAGCATCGCCGCGCCGATCAACGAACCCTCGGCCAACTTCCGGTAAAATGCTGCGGTGAATTTTTCCGATGCCGTTACCAGTATATCATACGACATGGCTACAACGGAAGCTACGCCGTTTTCCAGCAGGGTAGTCGCCACCGAGGCTGTGGGGTCGTTGTCTGTCTGTGCGGTTTGAGGTGCGTCAAGGAAAAACAGCGGGATGCGTAATTTATTTAATTCGAAAGCCAGGTCCTGGGCATACACAATGGCCGTGGCCCGGCCCTGGAGTTTCGCCTGTTCTTTGGCCTCGGCACTCTCGAAACACAGGGCCCCCATCCCCTTGTACTGGTCAAACACCCCGTGGCCGTCGAAATGCACCACCGAAAAGGGGCGGCCCGCTTTGGCCGCTTCGCCGATCTTGCGGCTCAGCGCCGGGAAAGTCGGCGTTTCCAGGATCGTCAACTCGGCCAGATCGCCCAGGGCCTCCACCGCCTGGAGCAGGGCCCGCGTGGCGGCCCGGTGGTCGATTAGGCCGGCTTGTTTGTCTTCGGGCCGGGGCACCACCAGCAGGATGCGCAGGGTGTCCTGCGGCGGCAGGGGGCTTTTTTTCGTGCGGTTGGGCTGCATGCGCCGCACCCGAACCGGCTGCTGCCCCTGAAACAGATAGTCTTGCCCGTCGTGCAGAATCTCCCAGGGTGTGGACAGCAACAGGCTCGTGGCTTCGAAAAACACCGCCTTCTCTTCCTCGCTCAACCCCGCCGGCTCGGCAGCGTCCAACTCCACCGAGAAACGCCGCTCGTGGTGGCGGTCGTCCTTCCACTCCAGCAGCAGGGCGCGGCGCTCGTCATCGGTGCTGATGGCGTCGAACAGGGCCTTGCCCCAAAGGGGCAGTTGAGCGGCGATCTCCTCGGCCCGGTGCAGGATCTTTTCTACAAAAGGGTAGCGCGGAAATTCCTCCACATACCAGCGGATGCGGTCGGCCACGTCGGGGCCCAGGGGCGAGATGAAGCCGAACGAACCGCTTCTAACCGACCCTCCATCGGCCGGGTGGTATTCCAGGTGGGCGCGGGCGCTGCCGCGCCGCACCCCGCCCTCGGTGTACAGCACCGGGTTCTCCAGCACGAGCAGTAACTCGCTCACCGGCGGTTCGGGCGCCTGGTACACCGCCTCGGCATCTTCGGGCAGGGTCAGGTCCAGGGCCGCCAGCAACGCGGGCAGGGCCTTTTGCAAGCCGCCGGGGGCGGTGGACACGGGGATGGACAGCGGCTCTTCGTCGAACAGCCAAGCCACGGCGTGGGGGCTTTGTTCGTCGAGCAGCAGGGTAATTATGCGCTTGCCGGCCGATTTGGCGTAGTCGAGTTCCTGCTTGACCCACCTTGACTGGAAGGTATAGGCCGACACGATGAGTAGAACGTAATCCGACCCGGTAATGGCCTGTTTGATGTCCTGCAGGATATCGCTTTGAAGCAGTTCACGAGAATCAACCAAAACAGACACGCCAGAAAGTTCCAGGGCTTGGCGAAGGGCAAGGGCGAAGGCATCATCCTTCGACCCATGGGAAATAAATACATTGGTGCCAAAAAACTTCCTTAACCAGACCAGAAAATTATCTCGTTCAGCTTGTTTAGCGAACGGTTCTTTCAGGCTGAGGTTGTTTTTCATTGAAAGAATCCGCAGATGAACCAACTTCAAAACCTCCCGCGGTATCGTTTCAATGCGGTTATTATCCAAAATCAGCTCCTCCAGCCAATCAAATTCAAATATTTCCGCCGGGATTTCGGTCAGCCGGCAGTAGGACAGGTCCAGCCGGCTGGACCGGCTCGCCGCGCAGGCGCGAATTCGTTCTTCTTTCTTTTGGGTATAATACGCCGCCGTGCGTTCAGCCAATTGAACGCCAACCTGGCGCGGTACCGGCAAACGAATAACGCCTTCGCCGTCCCCGGGCCCCGGCAAGCCCGCTCCCGAAACGCCTACAGTCATGTTTTCAGCGGCCCGGAGCCAATCTTCCGTTGTGCCTACCGTACCGGTTAAATGGGCTTGTAATACCCGGCTGTACTGGATCAGGCGGTCGAATCCTTCGGGGCGCTCGGAGCTGGCTGCCGCATTCAAGCGCCGTTCATATTGGTCCTCCAGCCGTACCGCTTGGTTACTCCAGTAAAAATACTCGGTCGGCTTGCCCGATTCGGCCAATTTCTGCGCCACCTGGCGGGCGGCCGTGTGCGGCTCGAGATACGCCAAGGCGCTCAATTGTTGCACTTCGCGCAGAGCGGTCGTAACAGGATCTTCCGTGCGGTAGTGCGCTGCCGCGTATTGAAACAAGAAGCGGGCCACCGATTCCAGCGGTTGGGGTGCATTTTTACCGTCCGATTGAAGCACATGGAGCGTTGGGGCAATGCCGGCAGTCGCAAACACTTGGGATTCTTGCATCAGCCATTGCAGGTAATACCGTACCGGCAAATCCATTTCGAAACGCTCAAATGAAGTTTCCCGGCAAAGTGCAGAGAGCAACAAATCATTGACTGCAACCGCGTGGATCACCCGTTGCTCATCGGCCCAGGTGTAACGCCCGAAATTGAGCCGCAATTTGTGCAGCAAGTCGGCCGTCAGTACGGCCGGCAAGGCAGCGTAACAGGCCAGAAGCAGATGTCCCCACCCATAGCCGTGCATCGGTTCGCCCTTGATACAATAGCGCCGTACGAATGCGTCCACTTTTTCCCAGTCCGCCTGATCCAGCACAAACGGCGGCTGTGGCAGCTGAAAATTGTTCCGTGTTCGCTTGGATTCAGGCACTTTGAAGGTATTTTATGGCGTGATGCAATCCCTGGCGGTTGGCCTCAAACATAGCGATCTCTTCCCGGAGCCAGTCGGCAGAAGTGCCGTACCAGCGTTCCGAAGGCATGGGATTGAGCCAGACCACTCCCCCGACCTGGCGTCGGAGCGCACTGATCCACTGCCCTGTCTTTTTGACCCGTTCGTGGTTCATGCCGCCGCGGGCGGCGCCGGCATCGCTGTAAATCAACACTTTCGTCTCCGCAAGGTTGAACTGGCGCAAAACCTCGCCCAGGGTAATTGCGCGAACCATACCGGCCGTCAAGTACAATTTGAGGTGCGCCAAACTGCGCTGGTCCCTGGTGAAATCGCCCGGCGGCAGGTTCCGGAAATAACAGGCCTTGACCTGGCGGTCCCATTTCGTCCGGATGGCAGCCCGGAGCAGCTGCTCGCCCAGTGCATGATGCGCGATCATGGAACCGCCCCGGTCAATCAGCAAGAGCAACTGGATTTTATTGATCTTCAGCCGCCTCCATTTCGGGCCATCGATCGCCAATGCTCTGGCGAAATGCGATACTGTTGCCTTAATATCAATTTCCTGGGAGTTTTCGCCTTGGCGGATATTGCGTTGCAAAAACCGCCATTCGTTTTCCATCTGCCGGGGAGTTACCGGCAAGTACTCCTCTGAAAACAGGTAGGGGTAATCGAGAAAAGAAGCCGGCGCATCGCTCCTTTGCAGGAGTTCCGAGCCGCCGCCTGCTATGGTTTGCTCGATAAAGTATTCGGGAGCCGGTTCCGCTGGTTTTAAATCAACCGGATCGGGTTCGGGCTCGGTGTCTGGTTGTTCCGGCAGCGTAGCCGGTTCCGGAAGGTCGCCTGGTTTAGCCGTCGGCTCGGGCTGCTGGAGCAATTTCAGCTCCGCCCGGATATTTTCGCCGAGGGTAAACGCATATGCCGCATACTGCCGGTCGAACTCAGCTTTGAACACCGACCAATCGTCCCGGTCCTTCACCAGGAAGAGGCCGATCGCTCGCTCCAGTCCGTCTCTGGAGCTCGGGCCTTCCGCTTTTCCCATCCACGCCGTAAGCGCCTTGAGCTCGGCCATGCCCGGCTTCACCCGCAGCGTGCGCTGCAGTCCCTGAAACAAGGCGATGAGAAAAGCGTGGTCCATGTGCAGCATTATTTTTTTGTTCGACCGCTAAACAATTTCTGGTCGCTGGCAGTCTTGAGCAGCACCTGGTAAAAGGGCAGGCGCTCCGTTTCGTTCAATTGGGCCAGTAGTTGTTCCACAGTCAGCAGGCCGTTCACCAGGTGGTATTCCATCACCCGCGCCCAGTCGAGCAGTTCGCTGGTGGTGACTTTTTTATCCGACACGCCTTCGCGCTCCATTTCCCGGCGCACCTCGGTAAAGCGCTCCAGGGCCAGTTGCAGTACCGAAGGATCGAGTTTGAACTGGTTGCCCTTGAGAATTTCCGTCAAAATATCGCCCGAAGGAAAATCGACGTAGTGAAAAATACAGCGGCGCAGAAAGGCCTGTGGGAGTTCCTTTTCGTCGTTGCTGGTGATGATCACAAATGGCCGCAGCGTTTGATCGACTTCGATCCGTTCATCGGTTTCGGGGATGCGGAATTCCATCCGGTCGAGTTCGAGCAGCAGGTCGTTGGGAAAGTCGATATCGGCTTTATCGATCTCGTCGATCAGCAAAACGGCTTTTTCACCGGCTTTCGATTTTTGAAAGGCCTTCCCCAAGGGGCCAAAGCTGCGGTACTGCCGGTTGCGTTCGAATTCGATCGCCTGTTTCGATCCTTCGGCCCCGGGCTGTTGTTCGCCAGCCTGGCGGCGCGGCTCGATCTGGGCGTCGCGCAGGCGCGCGATGTGGTCGAATTCGTATAAGCCGTCCTGGGCTTTCGAGGTCGATTTCACATTCCACTCGAAATAGCGTTCGGTATAGGTCTCCTTATACCATTCATATGCAACTGCCTTGGCAGCGAGTGTTTTGCCGCTGCCCGGCTCGCCCTTGAGCAACAAGGGTCGCTGTAAAGCAATGGCGAATTTGATTGCTTCTATCAAGGCAGGCTGCGGAATATACGGGGCGATAATCTCGCCCGACGGCAACGTGACGGGTTCTTCGAGTTGGTCGCCTTTGAATTCAAAGCGTTCCGGAGCAGCGGTATTTTTATTCTTCATATCTAACTTAATGTTTCCAGGTAACGTTTGAAGACTTCCCGGTCCGTCAGCTGGTTCGCAAATACGGTTCGTCACCCGTTTGAGCACAGACATCACGGCGTTATCGGAGACAGAATCAGGTGCTATTAATGATGGGTATTTGAGTTTGGACTTAATATCTGTTTGTTTTATCTGTAAATCCACCCAAGTTTCTAATTCTTGATAGGTAACTGGCTCAATAACTGGTAGTTTATTGATTTGGATTTCAGAATATTGCTCTGGTAATTTATGTCTCAAGGATTCGTTCAGGTGTCATATTTCTCGGGATTGGAACAAAATGCAGCAGTTATTTGTCGGGCGCTTATTAGAAAATATTGGTTGGCATTTATCATTCAACTCTGTAAAAAAAAATGTGGCATAGCCTCATTATGAAGACGCGACTCCACTTCTTCAAATACAATCGTCCTAGGATCTGCTCCCAAAGCCTGTTCAATCCGAATTAACAGTGCGTCTGGAGAATGAGATTGGTTTTCCTCGTCTGGAAAAAAATTCTGACAACCGGTCCAAATCCCCTGGTCGGTAGCCAAATTTGGCTATTGCTAATTCGATGGGCATAATATTTATTTTAGGATACAAGTGTTCCCGTAACCGGTATGATAATAAATTATGACCACTATTCGGTGCCCCTTCAATAATAAATACCGCAAAAACTGATTTCTCGGGATTAAGTGTTGATAAATTAAGATATTCAAGTTGTTTATAGAAGTTAAATGAAGATAATGCTTTCCTCAATTCTTCATATCTTATTTTCTGTTTTTCACATTGTACTTTATAATCCGAAATTGCATTGATAAATAATCTTTGTGTACCTACCCATGCGCTATCAATATCTTTCCATGCTCTTATTGGCAATTTAGAAGGTAGATACTCGAGTGTTTTGTAAAACCATAGTTCATCATACGTATGGCGATAAGAAACCGGTGAAATAGCAAATCGCCATTGGAAAATCTGTCAAGTAATAAATTATATAATTCAGTTCCTTGAAGTCTAAGAAATTTTGTAAGACCAGTGAGATAATTAAAATTACTATATGCAGCTTCTCGAATAAGCCTCATTCTTTCATTCGGATATTCTCCAACTTCTGTTATATTATCGTCATAGAATACTTTTATACCTTTTGTATTTGACATTACAC
>JBGARJ010000049.1:0-44213 GCA_044230315.1 Saprospiraceae bacterium | reverse complement strand
CGTAGGCTTTCCGGGTGATCACGGTTACACGGGGCACTGTAGATTCGGAAAATGCGTACAACAATTTGGCGCCATTGGTAATTATGGCATTCCATTCCTGATCGGTACCCGGCAGGAAGCCCGGCACATCTTCCAATACCAGCAACGGGATGTTAAAGCAGTCGCAGAACCGGACAAAACGGGCTGCTTTTTTGGATGAATTCACATCTAACACACCAGCCAGACTCATGGGCTGATTGGCGACAACTCCGATACTGCGTCCCGCCAGGCGAGCAAACCCCACCACAATATTTTCGGCGTAAGATTCATGAATTTCAAAAAACGAATCCCGATCTACAATTCCAACCACCACTTCCTTCATGTCATACGGTTGGTTGGCATTCTCTGGAACAATGCTATCCAGCTCCGCACGGTACTCCTCCCCCACTGCATATGGCAAAACCGGCACCTTGTCCTCACAGTTTTGCGGGATATAACTCAGCAGGCGTTTGACCTTATGCATACAATCCACATCGTTTGCAGCGACTAAATGAGTAACGCCTGATTTGGAAGCATGTGTGCTGGCGCCTCCCAACTCCTCCGAAGTAACTTCTTCATTCGTAACTGTTTTCACCACATTGGGGCCTGTAACGAACATATACGATGACCCCTCCACCATGATGATAAAGTCGGTCATAGCAGGGCTATACACTGCGCCCCCAGCACAGGGCCCCATAATGGCCGAAATCTGCGGCACTACGCCGCTCGACAATACATTGCGGTAAAAAATATCGGCATACCCCCCCAGCGAACTAACCCCTTCCTGAATTCGTGCCCCACCGGAATCGTTGAGACCTATGACCGGCGCGCCGTTCCGAACCGCCAAATCCATTATTTTGCAAATTTTCTCCGCATGCGTTTCAGACAGGGATCCGCCGAAAACGGTAAAATCTTGTGCAAAAACGTACACCAGGCGGCCGCCGATGCTCCCATAACCGGTTACGACTCCATCGCCCAGAAAATGTTGTTCGGCCATGCCAAAATCCGTGCTGCGGTGGGTAACCAGGGCTCCGATTTCTTCAAAAGAATCCTCATCGAGCAGAAAATGAATGCGTTCGCGCGCAGTGAGTTTGCCCTTTTTATGCTGTGTATCAATTCGGGGTTGGCCACCGCCTAATTTGGATTCGGCAATCTTGGCCTGGAGGGTTTCGAGTTTCTTATCCATTTTTTCTGCTCGTGAACATGGAAGTTAGGGACGGATCGGAGCAAAGATATAGTTTTCTATATGTGTAAATTTCATTACAGGCCAAAGACTGCACTATTTTTTAGGTGCTTGCAAAAACAGCATCCTAACGACCCTTTTACCAGGCAAAATGCTGAATTGTGAAAAAGCGATACCTCGGCTTATTTAATTTGCGCCATAACTGCCCGGAATTGTTGTGCCGCAGTCGTATTGCCCATCGCATCGTAAATCCGGGCTGAAAATTCATAGGCCGGCTTAAATGTTGGCGATATATCAATGGCTTTGCGCAAATTAGTCAGGGCAGTTTGATTATCACCCTGCGTTTGTGCGATCGACGCCAGGTAGTAATAGGCCGCCGGGTTGGAGGGCTCCCGTTTTAATGCCGCCTCAAACTGGGCCTTTGCCTGACCGGCGTCACCTTTACTTAGCCAGTATAAACCAAGGAGGTTGTTGGCCTGCATATTATCGGGGCTAATCGTCAACGCTTTTTCAGTAGCGGCTTTTAATTGTTCCAGGCTGTCAAGATTGAGGTAAGCCTGAGCAAGATTGATCCACGCGATTTCATTGTTGGGCACATTAGCCGCCTCTTTTTGCAAATTTTCAATAGCGCCTGACCAATCGCCGAGTTTCATGGCCGCCATGCCAAGGGCGCAGTTTTTGTCCTTGTCCTTTAACACGGCCAGTAAGGGCACCCCGCTTGCTTCCACCAGGTGGACGGCATTACCGGGTGGCCATTTACCGGTACCCAGGGCACTACCGTCGATAAACCGAGTAGGGTAAAGGGCATAGTCCCAGGCATCGTCGCATCGACGGTCCCATTTCAAATATTTAAGGTTGACTTTATCTCCATATTTTGCCGTTAGCTGTTGAGCAGGATAAAACATGTTAGTGGCAATCACCACCTTTTCAGGCATGTCGGGTTTCAAAATGCCCTGTTGTTCCATCCACTCGATACCCTGTCGCACGCTGACGCCCCAATAATCAGTTTCAAACTTACCATAGGCGCCTTTGATCCCGCCTGTAATGGGGTTGAAATAAACGTACGGGATCTTAGGGTTGGCAACGATAAAAGCGCCGGCATCGGCCAGAAGCAATGCCAATGCAGCATAGGTAGCGTATTGAAGACTTTTTTTGGCCGAAAAAATTTCAACCAGTTCGTTCCAAAACAAGGCTGCCGCGATGGCAAGGGCCGGATAGGCAAACGTCAACTGCCGCCAGCCGTCGTACAATACGGCATTTTTGTAAATCACATAAAACACCGGGAATATTCCAGCAAACAGGACCAGGGCAACCCAAAGCGGCTGATAACGCCGCAACAACCGCGGCAACAAAGCAAGACTTCCCATAAAGCCAACCACTGCCGCCAGTGGGATGGTATACAAAATCCATTTCACAGGGTAATGCCAGGGCGTTTTATCCGACATCACATTTGTGCCTTCATACAGGAGCCGTATCCGGATCTCAAAATCGGAAAACTTTGACAATGCATACCATGGATTTTTCAATGGACTTTGCAGCGCAAATGGCCAAAACAACAAGGCGCCTGCATATCCGGCCACAGCTATTCCTGTTATGATCAACGCATAACGGCCAACGGATTTACCTTTGAACAAATCATTCCAACCGTATTTCAACACAAAAAACAACCCGGCAAAAAAGAACAGATAAACAAAATTGAGCAGCCCACCGGCCCGCATAGCGAGGGAAATTGCTAACCCGGCGACGAGTCCCGCCATATTCCAGCGTCCGGGCCTGGGCATTCGCGCCAGTACAGCTGCCATGTTGTAAATGGCCAGCATATAACCCGCAGCAAAAGGTATATCCTTTGGATTCATTAATGCATCACCCACAAACCGGGGCGATAACAACATGATGATCAGGGTTATAATACCGGTTCGCCATCCGGATATAAGTCGGGCCAACAATGCCGCGCACAGGATTGCCAGCCAGCCGAAAGCTGCACTGGCAGCATGACGCAGGTTGTGATATGCGAGGTCCGTGGTCTTGTAGCCCAAGGCTTTGTTTGCAAAGCCGGAAATGATTTCAAAAAAGCCGCCATACAGGTGCATATTACCATCCGGAACGTTCAGCGCAGCCGTATCCCGACCGAACGTACTGTAATAATTGACCAGCTTCTCGCTGTATGCATCCTGAAATTTATCATCAGCATTGATCCCGCTGCCAAACGATAACCCCACCAGATAAAGGGCACCTAAAATGGCAATGGCCCAGAAGATTTTTCGAAGCAGCGGGTCATTGGGACGGTCTACCGACGGGCGGTCAAGCCGGTCAATGGATGGAGAAGGTGCTTCTGTGCGGGCAGGAGCGGTATGGGTTCCAGACGGTTTGGTTTTAGGTGCGGGTTTGCCAGATTTTGCCATAGTTCAGCCTGTAGAAAACGGAATGCGCCCCAACCTGGGCAGCAGTGAAAGAAACAGGGCTGAAAGGTAGGGAGAATTGTGGTTTGGGCCACAAGAATCAGCTCTGGGTGTCAGACTGGTATATGGATTTAATTCCTGGTTGTGATTAGTCCAGATGCATCATGGGCCTTCCCGGTAAACAAAATACCAAACCAGGCCTGCTGCCAGCAGCAATAAAAATAATGCCAGTGCAACAGCACCCAGCTGCAAAAATTGAATGGCCCTGCGCCGTCGCCGACGCCGCTTCTCCAGCTTCTTTTCCAATCGACTCCAGGCCTGCTCCGAGGGCAGTTCGTGGAGTTTGGACTCGTTTTCTTTGAAAAAATCAAACAGATCGGGCACTGGATATGGTACGCTTGAGTGAACGTTATGCTGCGGCTAAATTCAACCGGAAAGCCGGGATGGCAATCTGGATACAAATTCGGCATGGACCCCTAGCCATTACGGACTATACCTTTCGTTTTCAGCAATTGTTTTAATTTTTCTTTGGCCAGGATAAGTTGCGATTTGCTCGTATTGATACTGATACCAAGCAAATCGGCTATTTCCTGGTGTTTATAACCTTCGAGGACATATAAATTAAATATGGTGCGGTAACCGTTGGGCAGGTGGTCAAGTAAATCCAAAATTTCCCGTGCCGAAATATCCGCCTCGATTGAAAAAGAATCTTCCTGGTCGATCAGCGGAAAATCATCGCCGGGGAAAACAAGGGGTTGGCTTTTACGGAGTAACATGAGCGCTTCGTTCACAACGATCCGGCGGATCCAGCCTTCAAAGCTGCCCGCGCCCATAAATGTGTTTATTTGAGCAAAAACCTTGTAAAATCCACTTACCAAGGCTTCTTCCGCGTCTTCGCGAGACCTCAAATACCGCCGGCAAACGGCAAACATAACCGGCGCATAACGGTCGTACAACCATTTTTGCGCGCTGCGGTCTTGCTCTTTCAGGCGTTCGATGAGGGTTCGCTCGGTCATTCCTTTGTAAAGATGCTGGTTAATCGCTGTTTTGGCGTTAGCATATTGAAATTTTTCCCTGGCTAAAAGCCCTATTTTTGCGCCTCCAATTTTTTTGCAAAATCATTACTGCCCCATCGGCCGATCTTTTGACCATAACTCGTACCGACTTTGGAACTCATCAACGGCAAATATCAACTCTCCGGCGGCATCGACCCCCTTGCATTGTGCAAAGAACACGGCACCCCACTTTACGTATATGACTCGGCCGTCATGGAACGCCAGTACCGGCGCATAGTCAATGCCTTCCAATACCCCCACCTGCGCATCCATTATGCGTGCAAGGCGCTCACCAACCTGACGGTCATGCGCCTGTTTCGCCAATGGGGCGCGGGTCTCGACTGCGTCTCCATTCAGGAAGTGCATCTGGGTTTGTTGGCTGGTTTTACACCCGGCGATATATTGTATACCCCCAATTTCGCAGGGTTTGACGAATTTGAAGAAGCCGTCCGGTTGGGCGTCAAGATCAATATCGATGCCATCCCGATGCTGGAAAACTGGGGCCTGCATCACAAGGATATCCCAATTTGCATCCGCATCAACCCGCACCTGATGGCAGGCGGGCATGAAAATATCAGTGTGGGGCATATCGATTCCAAGTTCGGGATCAGTATTCACCAATTGCCGCATGTGCTGCGCGTGGTGGAAAGTCAGGGCCTCCGGATTGAAGGCCTGCATATGCATACCGGTTCGGATATCCTGGACGTGGATGTGTTCCTGCGTGGCTCCGAAATTCTGTTTGAAGCAGCCCGAAAGTTTCCCGATTTGAAATACATTGATCTCGGAAGCGGCTTCAAAGTACCCTATAAGCCGGATGATATTGAAACAGATGTAGAGGAGTTGGGTGAAAAACTTAGCATAAAATTCGCTGAATTTTGCCGGGAATACGGCCGGGAATTGACACTGATGTTTGAGCCGGGAAAGTTTCTGGTGAGCGAAGCTGGCTATTTGTTTGCCCGTTGCACCCTGGTAAAACAAACTACGTCCACCGTGTTTGTAGGGCTCGACACCGGTCTGAATCACTTGATAAGACCCATGTTTTATGGCGCCTACCATAAAATCGTGAACGTTACCGAACCGCAATTCAAGCCACGGATCTATACCGTGGTCGGCAATATTTGCGAAACGGACACTTTTGGCAGCGATCGTCGTATCGCCGAAGTAGTGGAAGGCGATATCCTGTGTTTTTATAATGCCGGAGCTTACGGCTGGATGATGGCGTCAAACTACAACTCACGCCCCCGGCCTGCTGAGCTGTTGCTGTACCAAGGCAAGGCGCATTTGATCCGGCGGCGGGAGACCCTGGAAGACCTGACGCGCAACCAGGTACAGATCGAAATTTGACGCCTGCCGAACAATGTCCGGGAAAAATCGTACTCCAAAAATTAAAAAATAAACCACGCAGTTTTGACAGTCCGGAAGTTTTATACATTTGGTGCTTCGAAGAACATAATCTTTCACATCAATCAAACTTTTGTGTCATGTTCAAACGCTTCTTTGCCTTTGCCGGGCTAGCCATTTTGGTGGCCGGGCTGAATTCCTGCGGTAAAAAACAGGATGATTCCAACCTTACACAAGGTCTCCCGCTCGACGTACAAAAGAAGATTGTCAGCCTGGGGTTCACCCCCGACAATGCGTACAAGACTGATGGAGGGTATATCGTTGAAAACGATATTTTCCTCACCGATGAAGATTTGAATACCGGATGGAATGAAACCGTGCTCCGCGTAGGGGATGCCGAACAATACCGGACAACAAATACCGTAACAGGCCTGCCACGCAACATTAATGTGTACATCAAGACCACCGGGACGAAGGCATTGCCAACTTCTTATGCTGCCGCGCTCGATAATGCCCTGAACCGGTACAACGCCCTTGGCTTATCGCTTACGTTCACCCGGATCACAACTACCACCGGGGCGAATATACAGATCACGAAAGCGCCCGCTGGGGCCCAATACCTGGCATCTTCGGGCTTTCCGACCAGTTCCGGCAATCCGTACAACTCCGTGGTGGTCAATTCAACCTACCTGGGAAGCAACCCGAATCAAAATTATTTGGCAACCATTTTGGCCCATGAAATCGGTCATTGCATCGGGTTCCGGCATACCGATTATATGGACCGCTCTTACAGCTGCGGTGGTTCGTATTACAACGAAGGCAGTGCAGGTGTTGGCGCCATTCAAATCCAGGGGACGCCACCCGGCCCGGACCCGAATTCCTGGATGCTGGCTTGCATCAGTGCCAATCAAAATCGTCCGTTCAATTCGAATGATATCATAGCATTAAATTATATGTACTAGGGCTGCGTGTTTTAAAAAAGAAGGTCGCTGGAGTTTCTCCGGCGGCCTTCTTTTTATTACGGCTCTAACAACACAATCCCGCGGTACAAGTACCCGCTATTATTCCGGATGGCAAACGGGTAAGGGCCAGGCAAAAGGACGGGTAACGCAATATTCTCCAGCGCGTCTTCCATCTTTTTTTCGAGTAAACGCTGACCCAAACAATTGAAAAGGATGAAAACGGTGTTATCGGGCAATTCCTGCGATATAACCTGAAGCATATTTCCGCCCGAAACCGGGTTGGGAAACACCCGGAAGGCATTCTGTCCGGTGTAATACACCAGCGCCGTATCGCTGTTCAACCCGGTTCCTGATTCCAGGGTGAGGCTGGCCCGGTACCGGTTGATACCGGTCGCCGGATTCGGGTCAAGACCCTGAAAAATGGTCTTGCTAAAAGGGGGTAACCAGTTTTCCAGCGGCTGAAAACCATTACCGGTCCATCGCTCAAAGTTTACTTGCTGCAATTGATACGTCGTGCCGAGGATCAGACGCAGATCCACCTGGGCTGCAGGATTCAATTCTGCGATAAAGGTGCTGAAATAACAACCGATACCCTGATTATCAATTGCCGGCGCAGCGCTGCGCCATCCTCCCACTCCAGGTCCGGCGATGGTGGAAACCGCGAAATGCGTTTGTGGAAACAGATTTTTCGGCAGAACCACAAACGTATCAGCCGTTATGAACAAAGGTTCGAGGTAAAAATCACCCAATCCCCATAACTGATATTGCACACCTGACCCTGCAGAATTCCAGTATAACATGACGTCGTCCGGGCAATCAAAACCAATCCGCAGGTGTAATTCCGGCGCCAGCAGAAATGGATCGCCCGGAAATGAAGTTCCCGAAACAACCATCCGGACCTGTGCCAAAGCCGTACCGGATGGAGCCGTCCAACGGTAGGCATTGGATTGTAATTCAACAGCCGTATCAATAACTTGCCAATCCAGCAACGTATCCGGCCGAAATTCCAGCCTGCCTGTAGGTTCCTTGCCGGAATAGATCCACCGCATCAAAGTAGTTTGTCCCGACACTAAAGGACTCTCCCGTTGGGGCAAAATCCAGGTGAAATCCCGATCGCTTTTTAAATCGTAGGCAAGTGCAAATGACTGCTTATCCAGAATTTTGCTTCCGTAGACGGACACTTGATAGACACCAGGCTCAGGAAAATCAATCGTGATCTGTTCCACATTGTTGATCGAATCTCTGCCTCTGGTTGCCGGCAACTCCAGCGAATCGGCAAACGGGGCTGTCCGAAGGCGCCATGGCAACCATTCCGATTGTCCGTCGGGGCCGGTCAGGGTAATGTCCAGATCATTAACCAGCGCGCTTGAAGCGCCCGCCTGGGCCGGTGGATCATCCCATGTTAAGGTTACCCGCAGCAGGGCCTGACTGGCCGGCACTGCGATTTCGTGGGTTTGGGCCATGCCTTGGGCGAGCGTGCCCTCCCAATACCGGTTGTCGAGCAAGGTGCGCACTGCAGGCGCCGCCTCCAGATTCCCGAATCCGGAGATAAAATCGGGTCCGGGTGAATAGATATCCCTGGCGCTATTGATCAGTACAGCCCGTAACAGCGCTGCAGGCGGCAAGTCACCGTTATGTGCACTGGCATACACTTGTTGCAGGACGGCGCAGGCGCCAGAAACCAATGCCGCCGCTCCAGAACTGCCATCTTGTCCGAATGCTACCAAATCGGGCTTCACCCGGCCATCGTACGCCGGTCCGCGCGAGCTGTAAGCCAACACCTTCCCGAAGGAATCCACAGCGCCAACCGTAAGCACATTTTTAGCCATTTTGAAGCTTCCGGTTAAATTGGCAAAACCGGCAATCTGTTGGTAGGAGCCCAAAGCGCTGGCCCCGTCACCTTTGTTTCCTGCCGAAAACACATGCAATAAGTAGGGCTGTTCCAGCACACTGTTATCATACGCCATCGCATCGGCGCCATAAAAATTCTCAATGCCCACCCCATAGGAGTGGTTCTGAATAGAAATGCCCTGGTTGGTGTAGATTGAAGGAGCATCGGGTAGCAGGTTGGCAAAATCGGCGGACGCCAACTGCGCGCCGGGTGCTACCCCGCGGCCGGCGTTGTCACTGGTCCCCGCCCCGGCAATCAGCGAAGCCATAATAGACGCGTGGCTGGTGAATTGGCCAGAGGCATTTAAAGCTGGTCGCACGCGCCCCCGTAAATCTACATCGGTGGTGTCAAAACGATTTTCTTTTACCGATACCGTGATTCCTGCGCCGGTATAATCCGGAAACTGCTGCTGCATTACGTTGATCTGGTTGACCGTCAAATTATGCCCGGGGACCGGCATCTCTTCCCAGGCTGATTGCGGCACCCGATCGGCAAAAACCACTTCCGGCCATTGTAGCAGGGTGTCCAGGAATTCGTGTTGCAACAAATGCACCTGCAGGATTTTCGCCGGCGCGTAGCAACGAACAACCTGGCTGGCACCCGGAAAGGCCTGCATATGTTGTTCAAACAACGTCGTGTCATGTACGACAAGATAAAAATCAGTTGACTTGTCAGGCATCGATGCTTGCCCCAAAGCCACCGACCGCTTGGCGTAACTTACCTGGCCAGACAACCCGAACGGCACTGCGTTGATCAATACAGCGATCAACGCCGACTTCCAGATGAAGTTTAATGCAAAATGGCGAATGCCCATGCCCGAATCCAAAGTTTTAGAACATGATCGAAAATTCATTGCCGGACTCTAAAGGTGTTCTCCGTATAAAACCAAAGCGTGTATCGAACAAATACCACCCAAACCTATGAAAAAGAAACGGTTGCATTTTGTGCTTTGGGTATGTTGGTTGGCAACAGCCTGCCATTCTATTAAAGTACATTCGAGTCATCAATTTGCTGCCGCCTATGACGTAAAGGCGCACCGAAGCCGGTATTCCGATCCGCCTTTTGCCGATGTGATCCTTCCCGGTAAATGGTGGAAGGCCCGGAACACCAAAGGGGCAGAAAGCACGGCGCCAATTTTTTACAACGAAGATTCAACGTTTGTCTGGCTGGACCGCTATCCGCGGCAACAATTTAACTTCAATCTGACGGCCATGGACGATTCTGCTTTCTTGCAGGCGTATTTTGCCGCAATAGTGAAAAACTGGAGCAGGCAAGGCCTCGATGCTGTATCAGTGTTTCAAAATTCCACCCAACACTATGTAATCTGCCGAACCCAGCCGGAAGATCCTTGTTGTACCATGCACCTGATCGGATACCACAGAAAAGTGGCATACCTGATCAGTGTGACAGGCACTTTGGAAGAAGCAGAAAAAGCAAACCTATTAGAAAGTTTGTTTATACTGAACTGATTGGCAAAGGGTGTATCAGAATTGCGGTACTTTTGCGCCCTGCAAAACTTCGGATACGAACATGAATACATACGCAAGTTCAAAACCAGCTTTTACGACAGTACCTGGCGACCCCATTCAGGTACAGCTGATCACATTGGGCAACGGACTTCAACTTTTCCTTTCCACGAATAAAGACGAACCCCGGATCTACACCGAAATCGCTGTTCGGGCCGGCTCCAAACACGACCCGGCCGACACTACCGGGTTGGCGCATTATTTCGAGCACATGATGTTCAAAGGCACCGATCGCCTCGGCAGTCTGAATTGGGCAAAAGAAAAACCCCTGCTCGATAAAATTGAGCAATTATTCGAAGCGCACCGGCAGGAAAAAGACCCCACGCGCAAAAAGTCACTGTACGCCGAAATCGACCGCCTGTCTAATGAGGCCGCGCAGTATGTTGCAGCAAATGAATACGACAAGTTGGTGAGCGCCATCGGCGCCAAAGGGACCAACGCCTATACCTGGGTGGAACAGACGGTTTATGTGAACGATATTCCTTCAAACGAATTGGAGCGCTGGTTTCAATTGGAAAGCGAGCGCTTCCGCCGACCTATTCTAAGACTGTTTCATACCGAACTGGAAACTGTTTTTGAAGAGTATAATATCAGTCAGGACCGCGACATGCGCAAAACCCTGAAGGCAATGCAGGAGGTGCTGACGCCTACGCATCCTTATGGCACACAAACTACCCTCGGACGCGGAGAGGACCTGAAGAACCCGTCCCAAACCAACATCTACCGTTTTTTCGACCGGTATTATGTACCGAACAACATAGGAATCGTGTTGTGTGGCGATTTTGATCCGGAATACGCTGTGTCACTGGCCGAACGGTATTTCGGCCATTACCGGTCAAAACCGCTACCGGCGTTTCGCTTTGATGCTCAGCCCGACTTAAAGGAACGGGTGCAACGCGATATATTCGGGCATGAAGCGGCCTGGATTGAATTAGGCTGGCGTTTTCCGGGGGCAGCTTCCGGGGAGGCAATTGTGCTACCCCTGATCGCCGGCATGTTGCACAATTACCAGGCGGGCCTGTTCGACCTGCACCTTATGCAAGGCCAAAAGGTATTGGAATCGTACGCCTATCCCCGGGTTTATGAGGATTACAGCACGCTGGTGCTGTTTGCCAAACCCCGCGAAGGCCAATCGCTGGAGGAAGTGGAAAAACTGCTGTGGAACGAGGTGGAAAACTTGCGACAGGGAAATTTTGAAGACTGGTTACCCGAAGCAGTTGTCAATGACCTCAAACTATCCGAAATTAAAGAGTTTGAGAAAAATCAAGGTCGTGCAGCGGCTATTACCACCTCTTTTGTGCTCGGGCTGGATTGGAGCGATTTTGTACAGCGCTGGAGCCAGTTGGAGCGGGTAAACAAAGCCGATATCATTGCATTTGCGCGCCAATACCTCCGGGCCGACAATTATGTGGCCATCTACAAGCATCACGGAGAGGACCCTTCGGTTATGAAAGTCGAAAAACCGGCCATTACTGCCGTCGAACTCAACCGTACCGATATTTCGGCATTTGGCCAGGCCTTTTTAGAACAGACCACGGCTGATATTGAACCGCAGTTTCTGGATTTCAACAAACTGATCAAGCAAGCAAGCCTTGCACCCAGCCTGAAACTTAAAACCGTTCATGAGCCGGAAAGTCGCATGTTCCGCTTGTTTTACATATTTGATATGGGCAAAACCAGCGACCGGAAACTATCCGTGGCCGCATCTTATTTACAATATCTGGGCACTTCACGGTATTCTCCAATGGAGATGCAACAAGCCTTCTATCGCTTGGGTGTCCATTTCTCAGCCAACTGCCAGGATGAACGGTTGTTTCTCAGTCTGAGTGGCTTATCCAATTCTTTTGAAGCCGGGCTGGAACTGATGGAACACCTGCTCTCCGATGCTCAGCCTAACCTGGAGGCCCTGGAAAACCTGAAGGCGGATGTGTTGTTGCGTCGGGAAAATGAGAAAAAAGACAAACGCACCGTTTTGAGCAAAGCCATGCTGCATTACGCCAAGTATGGCAGCCATTCCCCCTTTTCCGATAGATTGAGTCGGGAGGATTTGCTTGCACTCAAGGCAGAAGAAATCACCGGAATCCTGCGGACACTTTCCTCCTATCGGCACGAGGTATTCTATACCGGTAATATGTCGCCCCGACGGGTTGCTAATGTTTTGAAAAAGCACCTCCAAACGCGTGAATCGCTGACCCCACCGATCCCGGCGCGCCAGTACCGGGAAATCAAGGCTCGCAAGAATACCGTGTATTTTGTGCATTTTCCAATGGTTCAGGTTGAACTCCTCCTGCTTTCCAAAGGAACGCCTAAGTTCAATTTGGAAGAATTCATTTTCTCCGAATGGTACAACCAGTATTTTGGATATGGCTTGTCGTCGATAGTTTTCCAGGAAATACGCGAGTCAAAGGCCCTGGCCTATTCGGCGTATGCCTATGCCGCCAACCCAACACGCAAAAAGCACGCGCACTTCCTGCAGGCGTATGTAGGTACGCAACCCGATAAGTTGCCAGAAGCTGTGCAGGCTTTCCAAACCATTCTGGAAGACATGCCCGTTTCGCTTGGGCAGATGGAACACGCCCGCCAAAGCGTTTTGAAGCAAATTGCGGCAAGCAGGATCAATAATGCTGAAATCTACTGGACCTGGCGTGCGAATGCAGATCGGGGATACCGCCACGATTTACGGGCCGATACCTACCAACAAATTCAGCAGGCTGTGCCGGAGGATCTGATCCGTTTTCAACAGCGCTTTATAAAAGGCCGGCGTTACTATTGGATGGTTTTAGGCGACCGCAAACAAATTAATTTCCAATACCTGGAAAGTATTGGCCCGGTGCACGAACTGACCTTGCAGGATGTTTTTGGGTATTGACTCCGTTCGCGGATCCCAACCAAACCTAAAATCGCGAAGCCCCTTGCTCCAGATTGCAGCAAGGGGCTTCCCGTATCGAATGCAATAGCGAAATTTTAGGGAGCAGAAATTTTAACCACTTTCCGTACCGTACTTTGATTGCCAATCTGACATTTGACAAAATACACCCCAGCGGCTACGTTGGGAAGCTCCAGCCGATAGGTGCCGTTAGTCAATTGCCGGTAAGGCAGTAAAACGGCCACTACAGCCCCCATTTCATCCGTCATTTCCACGGTAACCGGCGCCGGCTTAAGTAAGTCGAGATCAACCGATGCCTTACTTACGTATGGGTTAGGGTAAATTTTCAGATCAAAAATGGGCGCCTTGGGGTTGGTAGGTCCGGTACCGGCATACAGCACTTCCTCGCTTCGTTTTACCGGATGGGACGACCAGTTATCACTGGAGGCGACAGCGGCATGCGCCATGTCTTTCCCCGCGGGGGCCAGCCAACGCATGGTATTTTCCAGAATCATCGAGGAAATGGGCTCATCATAATAATATTCAAAGCCTAAATAAACCACTTTGCCGGTTCCCAATGGTTTGTAGCCCATTGTGGGATATCCCCTTACATCCGCCAGCGCTACAAAGTTTGGATCGGCGATATCCAGTGGATAGGTATAATTTGCCATCAGGAACTGGCCTGGTGAGCCGGTGAGCATGGGGTGATCTGCGGCAATTTCATGGACTTCAAGGTCAGAACAAAAATAACCGAACGTCAGGTCAAAAAGACCGTATTGTTGCAAAATGCCAAACTGATCGGTTCCGGTAAAAACCACCGCCCCACCCTGCCGGACAAACTGAGCCAGCGCTTTGCCATACGACCTGATCTGGTTGACGCTCCCGGTAGCCGGATAAGTAATAACGACGATTTGTTGATCGGCAAGCAGGTCCGTTAATTCCTGTGGTGTTCCGCTCCAAAAATCCGAAACTAAAATGCCCGGCAACCGTTTGCCGATCAGGTGCTTCACTTTGCTGACATAAGCGCTGTCATATGCTGTGTAATTGAGCATAAGGACATGAAGCCCGTTGGCAGAATCAAGCGGCGTACCGATTGCTTCATCGAAGTTGATTGCTACCGGGTTAGTATTTGCAAAAAAATAATTGGCTAGGGTGGAATTGGCTAGGTAAGGGCGCTCCAAAGACTTCGAACCTCCGGGCCAGTACGCGGCGACACCCATCAAACCAGGTACGAGTTCTCGATCCAAAGAAAAACCGCCTGGCAATACATCAGCCTGCCAGGCGGTTTAAATCATCAAAAGCACATTATTTTTTTGCGACCAGGGTGACGTTCAGGTCAAATTCATCATAGATCGTTTTGTCGCCCAAGCCGTCAAAGAAAGAGCCCGAGCCATAACGAACATTGAATTCCGAACGGTCGATCGTCATTTTGCCGGTTGCCGTCACCGTGCCGTTGCCGTTGTCCACTAAGGTTGCAAAGAATTTAATTTCTTTGGTAGTATCCTTGATAGTGAGGTTGCCAATCACTTTATAATTTCCTTTTGAGTCCTGCGGGATAACACGGGTGATGACGAATTTCGAGGTCGGGTATTTGGCAACGCCAAAAAAGTCATCACTCTTGAGGTGGCCGACCAGTTTTGCCGCCCATTCGCCTTCCTGATCGGTACAGTTGATGGAGTTCATATCCACATCAAAGGAGCCGCCACTCAATTGGCCATCGGAAAACAACAGGTTGCCGTTTTTAATTTTTACGGTGCCGGTGTGCTTGCCGGTCACTTTGTAGCCCGTCCAAACGATATTGCTGGCGGTCACATCCACATTATAATTTGCCGGGTTGGTGGCAGCCATCGCCAGGACGGCCAAAAGCGGGAGGAGGAGTAATTTTTTCATGTACTGAAGATTTTAGAACGGTGATTTAATAAGTCATGGTGAAACACCGAACAAAGGTAAGAAGTTTAAATGTTCGGATATTAGATGTCTAAACATTTAACATAACCTTTGGTTTTATATTCCCGCTGTTTTTTTTTTGAGACCCGCCTTTTGTCGCCCAAAAACCAAATAATATTTTCAAACAAAATTTTTTTTTCGTTCAACTTGGCTTTACCTTTGCGCCTCGATTTTTGATTGAAAGCACAATAATTGAGAAATACCATGAAAGAATTGGAAGCCATACAGTTTGTCCACGAGCAACTGCTGACTACTCCGGAATTTCCGAGTTTCAAAACTGGCGACACGATCATCGTGAAATATAAAATCGTGGAAGGCGACAAAACCCGTGAGCAGGATTTCCGTGGCGATGTGATCCAGATCAAAGGCCATGGCCTTACGCGGACCTTCACGGTGCGCAAAATGTCGCACGGTGTTGGCGTGGAGCGCATCTTTGCCTTTTCCAACCCGAATATCGCTGGCATTCAGGTCATGAAGCGCGGCCGGGTACGCCGGGCACGTTTGTACTACCTGCGTGGATTGGTGGGTAAAAAGGCCCGCATCAAAGAATTGAAATTGTTTGCGTCGAACAACGCCAACTAATACGACCAGCCAAAATTTAGAACGGCTGCCTGGAAAGTGATTCCAGGCAGCCGTTCTCTTTTTCATTCCTTATCTACTTAAAAAAATCCGACTGTTTGGTCGGGAATTCAAGATTTCTTGTGCGCTTACTTTTCCTGCATAAACGGGTAACGGTAATCAACCGGCGGCACAAAATTTTCTTTAATGGTCCGTGGCGACAACCAGCGGTAAAGGTTGAGTACAGAGCCGGCTTTGTCATTGGTACCCGAAGCTCGGGCGCCGCCGAACGGTTGCTGGCCAACGACGGCGCCGGTAGGTTTGTCGTTCAGGTAAAAGTTGCCCGCAGCGTGCCGGAGCTTCCGGTCGGCCACTTCCAAGGCCTCGCGGTCGAGGGCAAAAACTGCGCCCGTGAGCGCATAAGGCGAGGTTGAGTTGACCAGGTCCAGCGTTTGCTCGTATTTTTTGTCTTCATAAACATAAATAGTAAGGACGGGGCCAAAAATCTCCTCACACATCGTAATGTACTTTGGATCTGTAGATTCGATGACGGTCGGTTCGATGAAATAGCCCTTAGATTTATCGTAACTCCCACCGGCAATGACGGAGACCTTACTAGATTTTTTGGCCTGGGCAATGTAGCTGGTGATCTTATCAAAAGCCTTTTCATCAATCACGGCATTTACAAAATGGGTGAAATCTTCCGGGTTACCCATTTTCATATCCTTCAGGTCGGCCAACAGGTACGTTTTCACCGCAGGCCAAATACTGGCAGGAATATACGCGCGGGATGCTGCCGAACATTTTTGGCCCTGGTATTCAAAAGCTCCACGAGCGAGTGCGACGGCGAGCGCTTTCGGATCGGCCGAATGGTGGGCGACTACAAAATCTTTGCCGCCTGTTTCACCCACAATCCTTGGGTAAGTTTTATACAAATGAATATTCTCGCCAATGGTCTTCCACAAAAACTGGAACACCTTGGTGCTTCCGGTAAAATGCAGTCCAACAAAATCAGGGTGCCGGAAAACAACATCACCAATAGTTGGCCCATCCACATATACCAGATTGATGACCCCGGGCGGCAACCCTGCCGCTTCGAGAATCTCCATGATGACCGCGGCGGAATACACTTGGGATTCTGCTGGCTTCCACACGGTTACATTGCCCAGCATGGCTGGCGCGGTTGGCAGATTACCGGCAATCGAGGTAAAGTTAAACGGGGTAAGGGCAAAGACAAAACCTTCCAGCGGGCGCCAATCCATTCGATTCCAGGTATTGCGCGCACTCAGTGGTTGTTGGCGGTAAATTTCCTGCATAAACCAGGCGTTGAATCGCCAAAAATCGGCCAATTCACACACGCAATCAATTTCCGCCTGATAAGCCGTCTTACTCTGGCACAACATGGTAGCCGCATTCATTTTAGCCCGGTACGGGCCTGTCAATAAATCGGCAGCTTTCAGAAAGATGGCGGCGCGGTCCTGCCATGCCATGGCTTCCCAGGCAGGTTTGGCCGCCAACGCTGCCTTAATGGCCGCTTGTACATGTTCAGTCGAACCTTTTGAAAAATGACCCAGGGTATGTTTCAATTCGTGTGGCGGGTGTACAGCAATTTTTACTTTAGAATGTACATGCTCGCCGCCAATGAACATGGGGATATCCGGTTGCTGTGATTTTAAATCGGCCAGCGCTTTGCGGAGAGCAATTTTCTCCGGTGAGCCGGGCGCGTAATTAAGGACCGGTTCATTAACCGGTTGTGGAAGGTTAAAAATCGCGTCAGACATTTATCAATGCATGATTGAGTGATGAAAGAACAAGGGTGAATGGCACAGCCACGTCAGGGAAATATAACCGGCAAGATTACCTTGAATATGCGTCGGTCGGAGTGGTTCAACCGGTGATACGGATTTCGGGCGGCAGAAATGGGGTGGCATCCCCGCCCCCTACGATGATTTCCCGCACGATTGTGCTGCTGATATGCGATAACTCAGGTTGCGCGATCAGAAACACCGTTTCGATACCGCCGCCAACGATATGGTTCAATTGTGAAATTGTTTTTTCGTAATCAAAATCGGAACCGTTTCGCAGTCCGCGGAGTAAATACCGGGCACCTATCTTCAGGCAATAGTGAGCTGTCAGGTTCTGAAAATGATCAACCCGGACATTCGGGTAGGACGCAAACACCTGGCTCAACCATTCCAGGCGCTGCTCGAGTGAGAACAAATAATTCTTGGTAGTGTTGACGCCAACCGCCACTACAATTTCATCAAAAAGGGGCAGTGCCCGTTTTACCATGTCCACATGTCCGATAGTGATCGGATCAAATGAACCCGGGAATACAGCAATTTTCATGTGATTTGGTTAAAGCGAGGGCGAAGTTGGCGATTTTCACCCAGCAGACAAAGAAAATCTGCAAGCAGGCATAATGCCTTTTCGCATCTGGTACATTCCTTAAAATGCAGGCCTTCACCGTAACATGAAAAAAAAGGTTCGGCAGAAGCTACTAAATCAAAAATCTTTAGATTTGCCTCATTAATCAATCAAAATTGAAAACATGAATGCAAAAAAGTTAACACTCGTCATTGCCCTGGTTTTGGGTTGTTTCCTGGCAGCCTATTCCCAAAATTACAAGTCGGCCATCGGCCTGCGCCTTGGCTATCCGATTTCGGTCACCTACAAGCATTTCATTAGCGATCCCGGCGCTATTGAGATTTTTGCGGGATTTCGTTCCTGGACGTACTACAGTTGGGTGAATGTAGGAGCGCTCTATGAGCACCACATGCCAATCAGTTCCGTTGAAGGCCTGCAATGGTATTTTGGCGGCGGCGCTTCTGCCTTTTTCTGGACGTACAAAGATTTATTTGCTGGCGATCGTGGCTCCAGTACCAGTATTGGCATCATGGGCGCTCTTGGCCTGGATTACAAATTTGCCAGCGCGCCAGTGAACCTCTCCGTGGACTGGCTGCCTATCTTTTTCGTAAATGGTTACGGAAACGGCTTTGGCGGTGGATATGGTGCATTCAGTGCGCGATATACCCTGAGGTGAGCAGAATTTTAGAAAAAGATAAGGGGGTCGGGTGCAATGCACCCATTTATTTATCTTTTTCTAATCTACGACTCCCGGAGATTCCTCAGACGGCGCCGCTCTGTTTGATCAGCCAAATGACCAGGCAAACGACTGCCAAAAATGCCACCAGCCCGCCTAAGCCCAAACTGAATATGCCCAGGACCAACGCTGCCCCCAGCCCAAAAAGGCCAAACCACAGCCACTTATTTACGGGATCTGAAAAATCAACTTCCACACCGGGTTTCATCTTTTTTCGTAACCGGTGTTCCATGCGGTTTATCATGCGCTCCAGGCGAGCCGTTTTCCCTGCATGAGCAGAGGCGCCGGTCATTTGTTCGGAGGCTTTGGTGAGAAAAGCCTTCCTGCATTCGGATGGCGCTACAGCATTGCTGGCCTGTGCGTGTTTGATTGGGGAGAAAAGGAATACGCCCCAAAAAAGCAGGGCTGCGAGAAAAGATGTTCGCATAAACGATCTGTTTTGTGTGCTGGAATATTTGCTAAACAAAAGAGGTGTCTTTTTGGGAAAGACACCTCATGAACGGCAGGTTTTATCGTCTAATTGTACCGGCTGGGATCCTCATCTAAAATTCCGGGAATTTCCGTCGTATCGGACGCCCGCGCGTGTTTGCGGTTTCGCCACCACCACAGGCCAATAGCCCCCACCAGCAAATAGGGCATTGCCAACATATATAATATTCCGGCATTTAATCCGAGGCCGTCGGTACCTCCATTGGCCAGGTTCGACTCCGCACTCATACGGCACATGGGGCATTGAGCCAGCAAGTTGGAAGACAAAAAGCCCGATACAAGAGACACAACGCTCAAAACGAGGCCAAATCTGATCACCTTATTCATAAAGCAAACTCATTTAAGCAAAGAAACCAAAACAAGGGTGAATCAAGGATAGTAGGGTTGCAACATCAGGTAACAAATGGGGCCAGTAACGGCAACATACAACCAAATCGGAAATACCCATCGCGCCCACTTCCGGTGCCGGGTATATTGGCCCGTGTAGGCCCGGTTAAATGTCAACAGAATAAAGGGCAAAATTAACCCGGCAAGCACCACATGCGTAATCAAAAAGAAAAAATATACATACCGGACGGCCCCTACCCCGCCAAACTTGGTTTCCGGAGTGGTAAAGTGGTAGAGGACATACGATACCAAGAAGACGGCCGAACACGCCATAGCGGCATAAATAGACCGCCGGTGAGCCAGTACGTTTTTATTCCGAATAAAATAATAGGCAAAAAGCAGGATAATTGCCGTCGCTGCATTCAACGTGGCATGAATGGCCGGTAAAAAGCTAAAATCGATTCCCAGGTCAATTTTTACTCGCCGCATCAGGCCAACCAACACAAGCACTACCACAGAAATAAGAATTGCCCATCCATTCAGGCGTTTCTCCAAAGCCCGGCGCGCTTCCAGTGTAGACTGGTCCATTTCTTCCAACACCATGATTTTCAATACTTATTTATTGGGCAACAACAATGCGATTTGTTCCACCATGCGACCCACTTCCTTGTCATCTAGGGCATTGTAAAACCGGCGTATTTTCCCGGAAGTGTCGGACAAGGCAAAGTATTCCGCTGCAGGCGTAATATCGTTCTGTTGACAATACAAGTCATAACCGTTGGCTAGGATGGTGTTCCAGGAACCAAGGCCACCGGTCCAAACCCAATTGACCAGATCGGCATTGGGCAAGGTTTGTGCATGCGTTTTAAAATCTGCCGTACCGCCTTCGGCGATCATAACCAACCGAAAATAATCGCTTGTCGCACCCGGTTTATAGCCGAATTGCTGGACAAGGCGCTGGCCGATATCGAGGATATGTTGATTGGCCGGCGTCAGTTCTGGATTGGCACCGAAAAAATGTAAGACACAGACTTTGTCTTTGAGTTCGTTTTCTTTCGTGCCATCCGGGTAAATCACAAAGGAACCCCGGATCTTGCCATAATCCTGCAGCTCAGCCTGGGCTTGTTTTCGCCAATTCAATCCTCCCCGTAAGTAATACCACGAACCTGCCGGCAGCACAACGAGAATCAAAAACAGTATGCAAAAAATGAAGATTTTCCGCTTGGAGGAAACCGTTTCGCTCATACTTGGTTTGTAATAAATTATTGGTAACCAACAAAAAGGGCGAGGTTTTGTTGCCCCGCCCTTTTGATTTTTTATCCCTTTAAAGCGCCGGGAACGCCAGGCAACAAGTACCCCTGCGGCTTACCCGGTGCGGGCTTGACGACTTCTTCGTTTTTCTCTTTGATTAATTCACGGCGGGCACCCCAGGAGCTGCCTTCCTGAAAAAAGGCAATAATAGCCCAAACCAGCAACGCGGTGGGCAACAGCACGCTCATCACGAGGCCACGAACTTCATAAGCCATGTGCATAAAGAAAAAGATAATGAAGTAGGCCTTATACAAGGAGAATCCGATCATGAGGAGCATATACATATAATGGCCAAAACCTGCTGAGAGTTTGATGCCATGAACCAAATGGCCTTTGGCTAGTAATGCGACCAAAACTTCAACAATGGTAATCGCCAGGAGCAATCCCAAGCCCCGCAAAACCAGGGCTTTTTGTTCTTCATATGTTTGATGTGCAGCCATATTTACAGACAGTAAAATCGTGAGACTGAGGAGTGAATGGTAATTGAGGATTTATAAAAGGTAAAATACAAGGAACACGAACACCCAGACCAAGTCTACAAAGTGCCAGTACAATCCGATTTTTTCCACCATTTCGTGACCATTACGGCGTGCGGCGTACAATCCGCTCGCGGCATTGATCATAATGATCGTAAGAAAAAGAACACCGGAAAACACGTGAAACCCGTGGAAGCCTGTGATAAAGAAAAAGAGCGCTCCAAAAGCTTTCGGCCCCATTTGAACATCGCGCACCTGGCCGGCATAGGCTCCCGTCGTATATTTTATTTTTGTGCCTTCGTGCTGCACCATTTTCTCTCCAGGTTTGGTCAGATCATGGAAGGCCAGCCCGGAAATATGACCGTCATGGATATGCAGCAGGTAACTCTCGTTCTTCTGGAAAGTAAGCGGCGTACCATCGTCGCGCTTTGCCTCGGTTCCATCCGGATTCAGGTACACACCGTCGGCAATATGCCGGCCAAATGGATTTTGGCTAACCGTCATGTTTTCTGCCGAAATCAGCGTGGTCCATTCATAAGCCTGCGAGCTTAAAAAGGTTGCGCCGCCCAGGATGGTGAGGAACATCCACAACACCACGCCGCGTTGGTTTTCGCGGTGCCCTTCCTGTACGGCCCGCACCATCGTAACGGAACTTAAAATCAGCACAAACGTCATGAAGGTCACAAAGATCAGCGGCATATGCGCTTTCGCAAATGGAAAAGACGCAAACACAAAATCGGGCTCCGGCCAGGTCGGCGTACTAAAGCGCAGTGCGCCATAGGCGATGAGAAACCCTGCAAATGTAAAAGCATCCGAAAGCAGGAAATACCACATCATTAATTTGCCATAACTCGCTTTGAAAGGCTCTTGGCCGCCCTCCCAGAGGTGAGCATCGTCCTGATGGCCGTGTTCATGCGTTTCATGCCCGTGTGCAACAGAAGTATCTGCCATATTCAACAAGTATTGATAGGTAGTATAAGCTTTAATCGTTTATTGTTTTCAGGATTGTACCATAAAAAATATGAACAGGTACACCCAAAGGATGTCCACGAAATGCCAATAATGCACCACCAGTTCGAAGCGTAATCGCCGGCGTGGGGTGGGTTTGAAGGGGAGTACAAAACCGTGTACCATCGCCACGATCAGGGCGGAAACGCCACCCAGCACGTGGGCCGCATGTACGCCGGAGATGACATAAACGAAGGTGCTGGACGGATTGGCCGTAAAAGTAGCGCCCATCGTGTTCAGCGCTACCCAGCCCTGGTACTGGAGCACGACAAACGAAATCCCCAGGATGAAGGTGGCCAAAAGCAACGTCTTGTAGCGACGCTCCATGCCCTTTTTGAAGGCCTGATAAGCCAAATGAATCGTTACACTACTGGTTAAAATGACCATCGTATTGTAAAAAAAGATATCCGGCAACCTGAACTCGTACCAGTTGCCTGCAGCCCTACGTACAATGTACGCGCTGGTAAAAGCGCCGAACATCATAATGATGGTGGCGATGCCAACCCACAAGGCCAGTTTGTGCGGGTGGATCTGGCTTTGATTATATTCGGGAGAAACAGCACTCATTTTCGTGAGTTTTTCCATTACATTTTGTCAATTAATAAAACAATCAGCGACAACGGCAAATGCAGAAAGGAGGCAAACATCTGACTCCGTGCCGCTTCCCGCGAACAACTGCGGTACAAATTCCAGCAGCGATAGGCAAAGTAGCCATTTATGCCAATCAGTACAACCGTCGCTGCCGCTCCACTAAATCCCGTCCAATAGCCGATGGTCGCGTTCAAAATCATTAAACAACAAAACAAGAAGGACAAAAACCCGGTGGTCGCATCCTGCGCTCCGTTTCGGGAGGGCAACATGACAAAACCAGCCCTTTTATAATCCTCATCGGCCAGCCAGGCTACCGCCCAAAAGTGCGGAAATTGCCACAAGAACTGGATGGTGAACAACATCAGCGCCGTCGGCGTCATCACCCCGTCCCAGGCAGTGCAACCAATCACCAGCGGCAGCGCTCCAGGGATTGCTCCAACTACCACGGCCAGCGGGCTCGACCGCTTTAACGGCGTATAAATAAAGGCATAACTGATCAACGACAGCATCCCTAAAAATCCGGTCAGCGGATTAAAAAGAGTGAGGATCGATACGCCGAAAAGCGCCATCAGACCTGCCCATAATACTGCGGTGGAAACGCTCATGCGACCGGTAGCCACCGGCCGGTTAGCAGTGCGCGTCATCAGCCGGTCGTAGTCGCGTTCCAAAACCTGGTTTAATGCGTTTGCTGCGCCGGTGACCAAAAAGCCACCAACAGCAAGCAACAACATCCCGATCCAATGCACCTTTCCCGCACCGGCAATGGCATAAGAAATCATCGCAGAGAATAGGACCATGAGCGACAACTTAAACTTCACCAATAAGCCAAAGTCTGTTACTGCCTGTGATATTCCAGCCCAAATTGAAAGTTGCTGTGCGGTATCGCGCTCCATTCGTATATGCCTTTGCGGAAAAATTGGAATTTAAATATTGCGCGGGGAAAGTAATGCGCCCGCACGGGTGAATCATTTTTTTAATGTCCGTGATCGTGTTCGCCTTCCTTAAGGGGGATATACTGCGGGATATATTCCTCTCCATTTTTGCCATAGTCATAGGCCCACCGCTGCACAGTCGGCAGTTTGCCCGGCCAGTTCCCGTGTCCGGCATTGATCGGCGTGGTCCATTCAAGTGTATTGGCGCCCCACGGGTTTTTCACGGTGAGTTTACGGCCGCTGAAAATGGAGTAGAAAAAGTTGACAACAAACACGAGTTGCAGGAAGAATACGATGATGGCTGCAACAGTGATAAACTGGTTCAACTCCGTAAAATGGCGGAACGCATCAAAAGAGGCGCCTCCATCATAATAACGGCGAGGCATACCAGCCATACCGGTGTAGTGCATCGGCCAGAAAATAGCGTAAGCGCCAATCATAGTGCCCCAAAAATGGATTTTGCCCAATGTTTCATTCATGAAGCGTCCGAACATTTTAGGGAACCAGTGGTAGATGCCGGCAAACATGCCAAAGAAGGCTGCAATGCCCATTACAATATGGAAGTGTGCTACTACAAAGTACGTGTCGTGCAATTGGATATCGATCGCCGAGTTGCCCAAAAAGATACCGGTGAGGCCACCGGAGATAAACATGGATACAAAACCAAGGGCGAATAAGCTGGCGGCTGTAAACCGGAAATTCGATCCATAAACCGTTGAAATCCAGTTAAATACTTTAACAGCCGAAGGAACCGCAATGATCAGGGTAAAGACGACAAAAAAGTTGCTGATAAATGGATTCACCCCCGCCATGAACATGTGGTGGGCCCACACGATGAACGACAGAAAAGCGATAGCCAGGATCGAGAGCACCATAGCCCGGTATCCAAATATCGGCTTGCGAGCGTTCACAGACAGCACTTCCGATACAATTCCCATCGCCGGAAGGATGATGATATACACCTCCGGGTGCCCGAGGAACCAGAACAAGTGTTGGAACAAGATCGGGCTACCGCCGACGCGGTCCAGAATTTGGCCGCCGACCACAATTTCGCTCAGGTAGAAAGAGGTACCCATGCTTCGGTCAAACATGAGCAGTAGCACCCCTGAGAACAATACCGGGAACGAAAGCACCCCTAAAATGGCGGTAATAAAAAACGCCCAGATAGTAAGCGGCATGCGCCACATATTCATCCCCTTCGTCCGAAGGTTGAGAACGGTTGTCACATAGTTGATACCACCCAGCAAGGCCGAAACGATAAACAAGGCCATGGCCACGATCCACATGGTCATCCCGCCTGCCGAGCCGTCAGATGCCTGTGGCAGGGCGCTTAATGGTGGATAGGCCGTCCATCCTCCCGAGAAGGGTCCGGTGCTGAGAAACAGCGAAAGGAACATCACCACGCTGGCCAGGAAAAAAAACCAGTATGAGAAAGAGTTCAGCAAGGGTGACGCCATGTCGCGTGCCCCGACCTGAAGCGGGATCAACAAATTGGAAAAAGTACCGCTCAATCCAGCTGTCAATACAAAAAAGACCAACACCGTTCCGTGAATCGTAACCAGCGAATAGTAAAATTCGGGGTCTAATTTCCCGATCCCCTGCTCGTTCACCTGGATCCATTTTCCCAAGATCGGGCGCAGCCACGCCATATCGGCCTCGGGAAAGCCCAATTGCAAACGGAAAATGATGGACATTGCTGCGCCCATAATGGCCCAGAAAATCCCCGTGATCAGGAACTGCCGACCTATGATCTTGTGATCGGTGCTAAAAATGTAGGTGGTCAAAAAGTTTGACTGATACTTATCACCATGGTGATGCTCATGAAAATGATCATCGTACCCTAATTCTTGGGTAAGTTTTTCTTCCAACGTTTCAGCTGCCGTTACTGCGTGAGCCATAGCCAGGATTTTTATATTGTGGTAAACTTCGTTGGGTTCGGTGTTTCGAATGATAATGCCAACGTTTGAAATTCCGGTTAACCGGATGGTTCAAAGGCTGTATAAAATTACAATATGGTGAATTCTGTTCGACGGTTTTTTGCCCGGTTCTCATCGGTGTCGTTCGGCGCCAGCGGCTTTGTATCGCCATAGCCTGCCGCCCGCAAGCGTCCGGCATCAATACCCCGGTCGGTGAGGTATTTTACTACGGTTGCCGCCCGCTGTTGAGAAAGCGCCCGATTCTCCGCCGGATCGCCAACATTATCAGTATGGCCAGCAACTTCAATCCGTATTTGCGGATAAGCATTCAACGCTGTTACCAGGTTGTCCAGCTCGTATTTACTGTCGGCCGTGAGGGTCGCAGCGCCGGTGGCAAAGTTAATGTGCTTCAAGGTCAGCGTCTTATCGGCTGCGTTGGAGGATTCAACGGCCTTTTTGACATTTTCACTGAATTCGGCAGCGCGCTGCTGTACTTCAATGTCGAGCACCTTGTCTTTATTGGGGTCATCGGCCTTACCGCGAATCTGGGTCAGGTAGTACGATTCCTGTGTTTTATACCATTGGTCAAATTCTTCTTGTGAAACGACCCGGAGCACCCGACGCATGGAATAGTGCCCTTTTCCGCACAATTCGGCGCAAGCGAGTTCATACTCAAATTTTTCCCAGCGTTTGGGTCCGGTAGGATCTGCCGGGTCGAAAGGTTCATTGTATTCCGAGTACTTCCGCAGTTCATTGCGGTATTCTGCAGTCGTTTTAACCGGAGTAAACACAAAATAGGTGGGAAGGCCGGGTACAGCGTCCATTTTTACCCGGAACTGGGGCAAGAAGAAGTTATGCAGCACGTCTTTAGCCGTGATCCGAACCCGAACTTTCTTGCCTACCGGCAGGTATAATTCCTGGCTCGCAATCACGTCGTCCCAGTTTTTAGGATCGGTGAAGTCCTGCCCCAGTTGGTTTGCGGCAGTGGTCAATTTATAATTGCGGGTGCCCAATTTCCCATCCGGACCCGGGTAGCGAATGATCCAGTTAAATTGCTGTCCGGTGGCTTCTATTTCAATATAATCTTCATTGCTGCTGATATCTGCCATCACCGTGTTCCACGCATTAAGGCCGCGCACCACCAACAGGGTCATAACCACCGCGGGCACAGCCGTCCAAATGACCTCGAGCCGGTTGTCGTGGGCAATAAACTCCGCTTTCCGGTTCTCGCTCCAACGGTATTTGTAAGCGAACCAAAAGAGGGCTATATGAGTCAGCACAAATACGATCCCGGTAAAGATCAGGGTGATGAAAAACATGTTGTCCAGCACGCTACCATGGGCAGAGGCCGCATGATGTGGTCCATAACCGAGCAACTGGTTTTTGTAAGCCCAGGCAGAAATCATCACCGAAAGGAGAAAGACGATCATAAAGACCAACGACAGCAAACCATTCCATTTACTGTTTTCCCGCATGGTTTCATGCTCGCCTTTAATTTGTGCGGCCAATTCGGTGACTTTACCGATTTGTACCAAAACGATCATGATCAGTATGATACAGAGAACTATGATAAGCGCAGTCATCGCAATTTTTTTTCTAACTACTCAATAAAAATTGGTTCTTAAATGGATTCAGGTGTTTTATGGAAAAATCAATGGTTGTGTCCGCCGTCTTCACCTTCGATATAGGCGCCTGTGGAGTGGTGCAGGCTTTCTTCCAGGTAAGGGTCTTTCATCGGCAGGAGCGGATGCCGTTCCAACTGTGTGTAGAAAAAGAACAAGAAAAGGCACAGGAATCCAACCATTACACCCAACTCTTGCAGGCCAGGTAGCGAATAACCGAGTTTAAAGCTGGTTGATTCATCCTGCTGGTGGGTCATGTGATCACCTTCGGCAGGGGCAGCGGATTCGCTTTCGGTCATAGCTTCGGCAGTAGCGCCGTGTTCGTTAGTGGCAGATTCGGGCACATTGCCGGCAGGAGAAGTTTCCGGAGCGGCTTTGGTCATCGGCGCTGCTTCGGGTTGCTTGTTCAGTTTGCCTTCCGAGATTTCCTTAGCTTCATGTGCGGCAATGCGCGCCCCCGGTTTGATCATGTAGAAGAAATCCCACCAGTGCCCGAAGAATACGATCAGGCAAACGAAAAACATGGTTCCGATTTTGCGCTTGGTGTCATTTCGCATCAGGATCAGGAAGGGCGCGACGAAATTCATCAGCAGATTTCCCCAGAACAACACGGGGTAATGATCCATGCGTTGTTTGAAGTAGATCGTTTCTTCACCGACGTTGGCATACCAGATCAGCATAAATTGGTCGAACCACAGATAGGTCCAGAACACGCTGATACCAAACAGGTATTTACCCAGATCGTGCAAATGGTCGGGCGTAACATACTCCAGATAGCCCTTCGATTTCAAATACAAAATGATCATTACCATCAACGCCAATCCACCCAATAACATGGAAATGGTGGAATACCAGGCGAACATCGTGCTGTACCAGTGCGGATCGATCGACATAACGAGTTCCCAAAGGAAAACCGTGCTGAGGAACCCACCCAAGGGCAGGAAAGACGCCGCCCATTTGCGCTGTTTTTTATAATAATCAAAGGAGGCCGTCTCATGCGCATCCTGCATCACGGAAGCCTCGCGCAATTTATAGGCCCAGAAATACCAGATGCCCAAAAACCCGAGCACGCCAATGGTAAAAAAGGCGGGGCTTAAAAAGCCCGATTTGCCGGAAATGACCTTGTCGTACAAGGGGCTGTTGAGGTCAGTCAGGCCCGGCGTGTTCCAATGGTACAAGTGATGAAAATGCCCCCAGACTCCGGCCACAATAACCAGCAATAACACAAGTCCTACCAACATAAATTGGCTCATGGCTTCCCAAACGCGTTTGACAGCAGATATCCAACCGGCAAAAGCGGTGATTTGCGCCGCCAGGAAGAACATTGCGGTAAAAGCGATTCCCGTGAAGTATGCGGAGTTGTGCAGGTAGTTGGTCCAAAAGCGCGTATGGTACTCATCGTCGCCGAAGAAACTCCAAACGAGGCATACTAAACCCAAAGCCATCCCGATCATCAGGTTGCGTTTGAGTTTGCCATCAAATACGAATTGCGTATTCAGATTCATATCGTAAAGCCGGCGAAAGCACCGGAAATTTTGATGTTTGACTTATTTTGGTTCTCAGGGTTTTTGAGCGATGCGGTGCACCTCCCACAACTTTGGTCGAGCCGGTTTAATTGGCCGGCGGCGCAGGCGGCGGCGGCGCAGGAACACGTGCGGGGCCTGTAGCCTGGCCTTTTGCCGGTTTTTCAACATTACTCAGCGTATTCGCCGTTTCACTGTAGGCCAGGTTCTTGCTTTTGGCCTGCAGGGAGCGGATGTAATGGATTACCTGCCAGCGTTCTTCGAACGAAAGTTTATCGGCGTAACTCCCCATTACGTTTTTCCCATACATGATACCAAAGTAGAAACGGCCGTTACCGGCATTAATCATGTCGTCGGCGATCAGGTTACGGGGCTGTGCAGGATACTTTGTCTCCGGATTAGCAGCCAACCAACCTTGGCCATCCCCTTTTACGCCGTGGCAGATCCCGCAATTGATTTCATACAGAACTTTGGCCTTGTCCAGTCCGGCCTGCGTAATCAGGAACGGGTTGTCCGGCATTTCTTGTTCACAACGAATACGGTCATCTTCGGTATTTTCGTAATAGAACGGCGCTTCGCCATTTACCGGCGCTGCGATGGCATTGTGCGCATTTTTGCCCCGAATGATATCCAATTCTGAGGTACCGTTGTAGTATACGCCGGTATAGCCTCTGGCGATGGTTCCCGGAACTTTCATTCGAGGTTGAGACAGATCTGCTTTGTGAAACGAACTCTTTTTGTCCCAATGGTTCCAGGAATATGCGCTCAACAGGTTGGCTTCAAAACTCACCGGGTGGTACATATCCGGCATGTATTCGTGTCCCGTTTTGTTCTTTCCAGCAGGAGAGCAAAGAGAAAACAGCCAGGCAAACAAGGCAATCCCGATAATGGCGCCAATTGCGTATTTCATATTGAATCGTTAATCGTTGTTTGAAAGATTGGGCGGTAGAAGCGCAGCACCTGATATTTTACCGGCTCCGGCACCGACGCGTTTCAATTACATCGTTTTAATATGGACTTCTGCGGCTCCGGTCGTGCTAAAAAACGATTGCAGCTTGGTTATATCTTTTTCAGCTGTTTCAGTGACATCGAACGCAATACAGAATTTGTCATCTGTAATTCGGTCGTCTAAAATCTTGGCTTTTACTCCCGGCCACATCCCGCAAATGGTATAAAAAGTGATCGTCATCCCCCAGGCTGCAAACAATACGGTCATCTCAAAGGTGATCGGAATATAGGACGGGACCGGCCAATAGGGTTTGCCGCCAAACACAATGGGCCAATCGCTCACAACTGCCCACGACATGAAGCCGAAGCCAAACAGTGCCCCGACGGCACCATAAATGAAACCCAGATAGTGCAGCCGGCTTTCGGCTAAACCCATGATCGGATCGAGGCCGTGCACCGGAAAGGGGGTCAACACATCCAGAACATCCAAATGCGACTTCCGGGCAGTCGTAACAGCGCTTTTCAGATCTTCTTCGTCATTATATAGTCCGTACAGGACTTTTTTACTTGCTGCAGCCATTGTATGCGTTTTGATTGACTGAGTGTTAAGTTTTGTGTTTGCGTCTTAATTACTCCTGGTTTTTGTCTTTTGCTACTGGGGTCGAGTGCGGCGCTCCGTGAGCAGTGCCATGTGCTTTGGCATTCGGTCCGATAAATTGATCGCCCGCGACTTTCAGGATAGCCTTGATTTCGGCGATCGCTACCACGGGTGCGACCCGGGTAAAAATGAGATAGCAGAAAAAGAACAATCCAATGGTGCCGGAAAACAAGGAAATCTCCACCCAGGTGGGGCTGTAATAGCTCCAGGAAGAAGGCAAATAATCCCGTGCAAGCGTCGTGGCGATGATCACAAAGCGTTCGAACCACATGCCGATATTCACAACGATGGACAGGAAGAACGTCCACCAAAGGCTCCGCCGGATGGTGCGCGACCAGAATAATTGCGGGCTGACCACATTGCAGAACATCATCCCGAAATAGGCCCACCAATAAATCCCGAAAACGCGGTTGTAGAAGGCAAACTGTTCATAGATATACCCGGAGTACCAGGCAATAAACAGCTCGGTCAGATAGGCTACGCCTACGATCGTACCCGTAAGTACGATCACCTTGTTCATCGATTCAATATGGTTGATGGTAATGTACTCCTCCAGTTTGAGCACTTTCCTGGTAATTACCATGAGGGTTTGCACCATAGCGAAACCAGAAAAAATAGCGCCTGCCACAAAGTAAGGCGGGAAAATGGTGGTGTGCCAACCGGGAATAACCGACGTGGCAAAGTCAAAGGATACGATCGTATGCACCGAAAGCACCAGCGGAGTGGAGATACCCGCCAATACCAGCGACAGGGATTCCCAGCGTTGCCAGTGTTTGGCGCTGCCCGTCCAGCCAAAGGAAAAGATATCGTACATTTTCCGGCGGAAACCGGAGGCGCGGTCGCGGATCGTAGCCAAATCCGGCACCAGACCGGTGTACCAGAACAAAAGGGAGACGGAGAAATACGTCGAAATAGCGAATACGTCCCACAGCAGCGGTGAATTGAAATTCGGCCAAAGCGGCCCGCGTGTATTGGGGAACGGAAAGATGAAAAACGCCAGCCACAGACGGCCCATGTGGATAAGGGGGAACTGACCCGCACACATTACGGCAAAGATGGTCATTGCCTCTGCAGCACGGTTTACGCCGGTCCGCCAGCGCTGCCGGAAAATCAGCAAGATGGCCGAAATCAGCGTACCGGCGTGACCGATACCGATCCACCACACGAAGTTGGTGATGTCCCAACCCCAGTTGATGGTGCGGTTGAGGTTCCAGGACCCGATCCCTTTCCAAATCGTCCAGCACACAGCGAAAGCGTAAAGCCCCAGAAAGGCAGCGGCTACCGAAAAAGCGAGTATCCACTCCCGGGAAGGGGCTTTTTCCGTGGGAGAACTCAAATCCTCTGTGATATTGTGGTAGGATTTGTTTCCCTCAATAAGTACATGCCGTACAGGCGCAACAGGTTGAGACATATTCGTTCGTTGATCTTTGAATGGCAATGGGTTTAGCGGGGATTTAAAGGGAGTTGGTTAGAAGGCTTGAATAATTTCTTCGCACACGCATCCATGCCCAATAAACTTTCTGAACCGACTTTACGAAAGTAATTCTTCGTTAGCATTCCGGATTTTGGCCGAATACTGCACCCCTGGGCGCGTATTGACTTCTTCCAAAACCTTATAGGCAATAGCCCCGGCTTCTTCCCGGGCTTTGTTTACTTCACTCTCCGGGTTGTTGAGATTGCCAAACACAATGGCACCGGTGGGGCATGCCGTTTGGCAGGCCGTGCGGATGTCGTTGTCCAGAATCTCGCGGCCTTCCCGTTTGGCAGTCAGTTTACCTTCCTGGATTCGTTGGACGCAGAAGGAGCATTTTTCGATCACACCGCGGCTGCGTACCGTCACATCGGGATTGAGGACCATACGAACCAGGTTATCGGCGTAATACGGTTTTTCGTCGCCCTCCACCCAGAAGACGCGCTCTTCGTTGGCCGGCCAGACGTCAGCCGTCGTATAGTCGAGCCAGTTAAACCGGCGCACTTTGTAGGGGCAGTTGTTGGCACAATAGCGGGTGCCGATGCAGCGGTTATAAGCCATCTGGTTAATACCTTCCATCGAGTGGTTAGTGGCATTAACCGGGCAAACGTTTTCACAAGGCGCGTTGTCGCAATGCTGGCACATCATCGGCTGGTACACCACTTTCGGATTCTCGAGATCGCCATAAAAATACCGGTCGATGCGGAGCCAGGTCATTTCATGGTGCCGGTGCACTTCGTTTTTGCCGACCACAGGCACGTTGTTTTCGCTGACACAGGCCACCTGGCAGGCGCCGCACCCAATACACGAGTTCAGGTCGACGTACATTCCCCATTTAGGTCCGGTGCCAAAAAATTCGGTGCGGTCCGGGTACAAGGTTTGTGCATTCTGGTGTTGCGATTCTGCGTGGAACTCCGTCATTTTCTCAGCAAGCTCCGGCAGTTCGTGCAGGTTGGCCTGGAAAATGATCGAGCGATCGGTCAAAGAACCCTGGAAACCTTTCCAACCGATCGATTTTTCGTCGGCATTGATCACTTTGCCTTCCTCTTTGCCCATGGCCTGCACCCCCATGGTATGGTGGAATTGAACGCAGGCAAAATGTTTGTCTTCACCTACTTTGCCAGAGATTTTAGCCTCTTTGGCAGCATATTGGATCATGCCGCCTTCGATCGGCAGCCAGGGATTCACATTCACACCGAAGCCCACGCCACAACCGCCGTTTTCGCGGCCACCGCCAAGGGCGATTGCCACTGTGCCGGGCATTTGACCAAATGTGCGCACTACCGTGCAGGTCAATTTGGCGCCATTCACCTCTACCTCGACATTATCGCCGTCGCTGAGCCCTTTCCAGCCATTGATGTTGTTCACACCGTCCCATTCCACCGGGATAGCAAGGTAGTTCCCCCAGACCGTACGGTGAACGGGGTCGGGCATTTCCTGCAGCCACGGGTTATGGGCGTATTGGCCGTTGCCAATATTCACCGTTTCGGGAAAAGAGATCTCCACTTCGCTGGAAGCGGGTTGGGTCACTCCCGCTGCATTGAGGGAAATGCCGGGGTTGAAGGTGACCGTAAGGGGAGCAGTCGATACTTCAAACACACCGTCGTGCAGGCTCATGTCCCAAAATGCGGTGGGGGTGCCGTATTTCTGTTGCTTGGCAAACAGCTCGCTAGCCCAATGCGATTTAAGGTACTGGTAATAGGGCTGTTCGTCCTGACGGTTCAGGTTTGGGCTGTCGGCCCATTCGAGGAGCGAGTGTTCTGCCTGCCGGGTGCTAAACAAAGGGGCAATGGTGGGTTGGATCAGGCTGAAATGCCCCGATTTGGGTTCGGCATCGCCCCAGGATTCCAATTGATGATGCGCAGGCGCCGAGTGGGAGCACAGGGCCGTCGTTTCATCCATGGTACCGGAAAAAGAAATCCGGGTATTTACTTTGGCAAAAGCCGCTTTGAATTCGGCGGCATTCGGCAAATCAAAAGCCGGGTTGGCGCCCCAAACGATTGCGATAGCTACCTGACCGGCCTTCATCTCTCCGATCAAACGGGCCATTTCACGCTCATCGCCCTGGCGCAAATTGTTGAGCACGCTGAAGTCGATCGTCGCATTGATATTACCCAACAAATCGTTGATTTTGTTGACAATAACTTGCTCCATGAGGTTATTAGAACCACTGACAACGAGCGATTTGCCTTTGTGGTCGACAAGTTCGCGGGCTACTTTTTTCAGCGCTGTTTTGGCCTTGTCGTTCAGCGCCGGGCCACCGATTGCGGCAGCGCCGGTCAGTGCGGCCACTTCGTTGTGCAAGGCACAGATTGCAGCGCCTTGTTCGCTGGGTTTCACGAGGATCCGGTTATCAGCGTTGGAGCCGGTCAGCGACATATGGCTTTCTACCTGGTAGTGTCGTGACATGGAAGCGCCTTCCACCGATTTGATTTTGCGTTTTGCGGCGTAATCGCGGGCATATTCCAGCGGGCTGATCCAGGTACCGAGAAAGTCAGCGCCGAATGAGACGATCACATCGGCCTCGCCGAATTTATAGTTGGGCACACCCCGCACGCCAAAACACATTGAATTGGCAGCGAGGAGAGCCGCGCTGGACACCGGATCGTAAGTCACGACTTTGGTGTTGGGATACTTGGCAGTAAATTCAGCCAAGGCCATTTTGGCAGTCGGGCTGATTAGCGTATTAGTAATGAAGCGGATATTTCCGCCCAGCTGAAGTTGCCCTTTGATTTTGTTGTCCAACTCTTTCCAGTCAAGGCCCTTCAACTCACCGCCATCAATCGTGCCGGCTTGTTTGATCCGGCGCGTATCGTAAAGGCTGAGGACCATGGCTTGTGCGCGGGCCGTGGTTCCTCCGGTGGTGACGCCGCTGAGGGTATTGCCCTCGATTTTGATCGGGCGTCCTTCCCGAGTTTTGACAAGGACAGAGCAGTAGTCGCCACCGTTTACGAAAGAAGAGGCAAAATAATTCGCCACTCCGGGTACAATGTCATCGGGTTTCGTCACGTATGGGATGGCCTTTTTGACCGGAATTTCACAGGAAGCAGCAAGGGTGGCTGCTCCCAAACCAAAGCCCATCAGTTTGAGAAAATCGCGGCGGGAGGCCGTCCATTTGCCGTCTGTTTCGGCAATGTTCTCCACGGAAAATTCTTTTTCAGCCGATTGCAGGAACGACTCATCCCGTGTCAAATCTTCAGTGCTGACCCAAATACCGTTATCGTGGTGCATGTTATATGGAAATGTGGACAATGTGTTGAAATGTGGTCAATGTGGTCAATGTGGTCAATGTGGTCAATGTGGTCAATGTGGTCAATGTGGTCAATGTGGTCAATGTGGTCAATGTGGTCAAGGGAGGGTGGTGGGAGGTGATGTGGTTGAGCCAATTTCGGATAATTGACCACATTGACCACATTGACCTCATTGATCTCATTGACCTCATTATTTCAATAGTGACATTTTTGGCATTCCAGGCCGCCGATTTCGGCTACCGTTACTTTCTCGCGCTTGCCATCTTTTAGCTCCTGGTGATACCGTTCGTATTGTTTATAGTAATCGTTGTCGGCAAATTTGACTTCCGTCTCCCGGTGGCAGTTGATGCACCAGCCCATTCCTAAGGAGGAGTATTGATATACCACGTCCATTTCCTGGATTTGGCCGTGACACTTTTGGCAGGCGATTTGACCCACGGTAACGTGTTGGGAGTGGTTGAAATAAACGTGATCCGGGAGGTTGTGGACGCGCACCCATTCGATAGGGCCCTGAATTTTGCCATTGGAGTCGTCCTTCAGCGCTTTGACGATGCCATCCCACTGATTTTCGACAATGGCGCGGCCGGCATCGCTCATGGCCGTGAGACTGTTGGCAGTCATATACTCCTGACCGATCCATTTCTTGTACAGGTCTTCGATCTGTTTCTCGCTCCAGTTATTGTAATCGGGAATGTATTTGTTCTGGATTGGGTCGAAACCTATGGAAGCGAATATTTTGGTGATCTCGGCCGTACCGGTATTCGTGCCTTTTTTAACGGCGGCATGACAATTCATACAGGTGTTGGTAGCCGGGATTATGGATTGCTTGGAGCGGCGGGCGCCGTCATGGCAATACTGACAGTCAATTTTATTGATGCCGGCATGAATTTTATGACTGAACGCAATGGGTTGATCGGGCTGGTAGTTTTGCTCCCGGCCCATCCGCGTGGCATTGTCAACTGTCTTATATCCGAAGATCAGTGTAAGTGCAAAAACCAGAAATGCAATGGCGCCTTTGGTCGTCAGCACCTGAACAAGGGTGCGGTGAACCGGCGCTTCGCCAGCCTGAACACGTGCGATATTCCCCAGGTTATCCACGATCCGCATGAGTGCGAAAGCCAACAGCGCCAGGATCAGGCCCAGTCCGCCAAACAACCACAAGTTGCCAGAACCCTTTGATTGACCGCCTCCTGTTTGTGTCGTTACAGCGGCGACCGGTTTGGCATTGGCCACGTCGTTGATATACAGGATTAAACTTTCGATCTGCTCGTCGGTCAGCCCCGGAAAGTTGTTCATCATGGTGGGCTTGTACTTGTTCCACAGCTCAACGGCGCGCGGGTGGCCGGCCGCGATCAACGATTGAGAGCCCCGAATCCATTTGTACAGATCCGTTCGCGGGAATGCCTGCCAGCGATCTTCCACACCGCCCAATGCGGGACCGGTGAGGTTGTCCTTCATGTTTTTGTTGTGGCAAGCGGCGCAGTTGGCGATAAAAAGGTCTTTGCCGGCTTCTTTGGTAGGTGCCGCTTGGAGGGCAATGGAGGCAAGCAAAACAATCGAAAAAACCCAGCAGATGCGTTTCAGCAACATATTTGAAATGCTAGTTAATGGCAATTAGTCAGGTAGATAAATCACTTCAAGTAATAATCCGGATCATTGGTAGAAAAGACCAGCGTCATGGATTTGACTGCGCAAAAATACCAACGGTCTGATTTTCCCCAAGCAAAGTGTTAAATCCGCTAATTATTTAGATGCAGTCTAAACTCGGGTCAGGCAAATCCATCGTTAATAAACCGTTAAAAATCTGCGGGGCAAAGGTAGATAAGGGCGGGACGTTTACAAGCACATGACAAAATTTTTGAAGAAAATCGCCAAAGGGCAGCACCGGGGCGCCGGTTCGGACCGAGGTATTACCTTTGGGTGCGATAATTTTTTTCGCCCTGCACTTTTCCCCTACCTTCGCCCGCGTTTTTGCCCATCCGTCAAATCAATACAACCACCACCCGCATGGACGCCAACAGCCGCATCTACGTTGATTCCGAATTCGGTCGCTTAAAAAAGGTAATCGTGCACCGCCCCGACGAGGGTATCGCCCGTATTACGCCAAAAAGGGCGGGCGAGTTGCTTTTTGACGATATCGTACACCTGCCCAATATGCAGGATGAGCACGACATTTTCATCAATGTGCTTAGAGCCTTTTTGGGGAAAGAAAATGTGCTGGAAGTGCGCGACCTGCTCGCAGAAAGTACCCGCGACGAGGAAAGCAAATACGAGGTGATCAATAAAATCACCGACTTCGAGGAGCTCCCCTACTCTTTTATTCCGCGGCTGGCGGGTTTGTCGCCTGAGCAATTGGCCGACACCCTGATCACTGGCTACCTGGAACCCGAAGACCGCATCCTGTTCGATCCTATTCCAAACCTGATTTTCACGCGCGACATCGCTGTGACGATCAAAGACTACGTGCTCATCACCAAAGCCAATAAAACGGCCCGGTTCCGGGAGAACTTTCTGACCCGGCTGATATTCAGCAGTCACCCGGTATTTCGCCGCCTCAAAGCCGATGGTAAAACCATCAACCTTAACCGGGTAGACAAATATCCGCCGTCCAAAAAAGGCGAGACCATCAGTATCGAAGGCGGCGATGTGATGATCCTGAACAAAGACTACCTCCTGATCGGTTGTTCGGAACGCACCAATAACTACGCGTTTCAATTGATCAAAAACACCTTGTTCGACCGTGGAATCGTCAAGAATGTCGTGCAGGTCAATATCCCGGCCGAACGCACTTATATGCATATCGACACGGTGTTCACGCAAATCAACCAAAACCACATGGTGGGTTACAAGCCCATTGTGCAGGATGGCCTCGGTTCGTACGTGGACGTTTACCGGGCCAATGGAGAGGAAATCGAATACCCCAGCCTGAAAGACTTTCTCCTGGCGGAGGTCAACCCGAAAATGGAATTTATCTGGGCCGGCGGGGGCGAAAGCCCGTATCAGGAACGGGAGCAGTGGACCGACGGCTGTAACCTGGTAGCGCTCAAGCCCGGCGTCGCCATTACGTATGACCGCAACCCGATCACTGAAAAGGCATTCAAAGATTTCGGGTACAAAGTGATCGGCGCTGAAAAACTTTTGCGGGAGATTGACAACGGCAAAATCACACCGGATAAAGTGGAGAATACGATCATCACTATCCCATCCAACGAACTGTCGCGGGCGCGCGGCGGCAGCCATTGCATGACCTGCCCCATCGAACGCGAAGAAATTCAATAGTTGACCGCAGCGCGCGAAACACCAGGCACATTATGTACAGCCACGATCATCAGCTCAGGGTACGGTATGGTGAAACGGACCAAATGGGATACCTGTATTATGGTCGGTATGCCGAATATTTCGAAGTCGGCCGCGTGGAAACGATCCGGTCCTTGGGCCTTTCGTACAAAGATCTGGAAGACAAACACGGTATCTGGCTTCCCGTGGTTAGTATGGAAATGCGTTTCGTCCGGCCAGCTTATTATGACGACCTGCTGACCATACATACCGAGATTCGTAAGCTACCCGACGCCTATATTACATTTCACACCGAGATTTTGAATGACCGACGCAAATTGATCAATGCCGGGACAGTCCGCTTGTGTTTTTTTGAAGCGGATGCCAAAAAGGTGGTTCCCGCACCCGAACATTTGCTTGAGAAATTGCGCCCTTATTTTTAGTATCGCAGCCGGCTTTCTTTTAAATCAGGCAAGAAAACGGCCCAATTAGTTTTGCCATGAAACCCGCCCAATATCTGGAACGAACGGTTCATTTTTTCACCCATCATCCCTGGCTGACGAACGTGATCAAATGGTCGAAAAGCCATTCAGTGCCCGGACTGAAGCGGATACCGCTGTACAACCTGGTCGCGTTTATCCGGCGGGAAACGCAAAACGATGCCATTGTGACCCGGGCCAACAGCATGGCCTTCGATTTTTTTCTCGCTATTTTCCCATCTATCATCGTTTTATTTACGCTATTGGCCTATACACCGCTCTACGCCAATTTTGCCAATGTGCTCAGCGTATCCATCGAAGAAGTGATGCCCGGCACGGCCGGCCGGGTGCTGTTCAAAACCATCGAAGACATTGCCACCAGGCAACGGAGCGGCTTGTTGTCGTTCGGCTTCATCTTAGCCATTTGGTTTGCCTCAAACGGCATGCTCTCGATGATGAAAGGTTTTGAAAAAGAACACTTGCAAACCTTCCGGCGCCGCACGGGCCTGGAAAAACGGCTGATTGCAATACAACTGACGTTTCTGATCGGTCTGGTATTGGTTGGCGCCGTAGTTTTCGTAATCCTGGGCAACACGATTCTTGACTTCGTCTTTCAATATATCAAGGCCGACCTGCTCACCCGTCTCCTGGTCTTTGCCTTCCGGTGGATCGTAGTGCTGGCCCTGTTCTACGCCGGCTTTTCTACCATCTACCGCTACGGAGCGGCCACCCGGCGGCCCATTCCCTTTTTTAATCCGGGTTCCCTGTTGGCTACGTGCTTATCCATTGTCATTTCCTGGGGCTTTTCGTTTTATGTCGATCATTTTGGCAGCTATAACAAGGTGTACGGTTCCATCGGCACCCTCATCGTGTTGATGGTGTGGATGCAATTGAACTGTATGATTCTGCTGATCGGATTCGAAGTAAATGCCGGTATCGCCGTGCTCCGCGACATCCGCCACAAAGCGCAAAGCGAGCCGTTACAACAATTTCCCGCCGAGGAAAATGGCGCCGATTGAAAAATAAATGATCAAACCCGTGACATCCACCAGCGTTGCCACAAAAGGCGCCGATGAGGTGGCTGGGTCAAACCCAAAGCGTTTCAACACAAACGGTATCATGGAGCCGGTAATGGTGCCCCACAACACCACCCCCACCAGCGAAAAAGCAACCACCAGCGCGATGTAAAACCAAAAAGGCCCATAGTTGTACAGGCCGCTCTGTTGCCAGATCAGGATCCGGACAAACCCGATGACCCCCAAAATCCCACCGAGAGCCAATCCGGAAAACACTTCGCGCCGCACCACGAACCACCAATTACGCAGGTTGATTTCTTTGAGCGCCATGGCCCGGATGATCAAGGTGGCTGCCTGAGAGCCGGAATTGCCGCCGCTGGAGATAATCAAAGGGACAAACAACGCCAGCACCACCGCTTTTGAGATTTCAGCCTCAAAATAACCCATCGCTGTAGCTGTGAGCATTTCGCTTAGGAACAGGATGATCAGCCAGCCGGCCCGTTTGCGTATCAGGACCAGCTGCTGGGTTTGGACGTATGGCAACTCCAGGGCCTCCAAGCCGCCAAATTTTTGAATATCCTCGGTATCCCGCTTTTCGATCTCGTCCAAGATGTCATCCACCGTAACGATCCCGACCAGCACCCCGCGCTCAGAGACTACCGGGAGTGCCGCGCGGTCGTATTTCTCAAAATAGTGGATGGCATCCTCCCGGCTCATGGTGCTGTTGAGGCTGACAAAATTGAAGTCCATCACCGACTCAATGGTGGCTGAATCCTCTGCCAGCAACAAACGACCGATTTTCAGGTCATCGATCAGTTTCAATTGATCGTCTACCACATACACAAAATCCAGCGTTTCGGCCTTTTTGCCGTGCTTTTTGATATGCCGGAAGGTTTGATCGATGGTCCACTCCTTTTTTACCTGAATATAATATGGCGTCATCAGGCGGCCCACCGAACCTTCCGCATAGCCGATCAACCGCAACGCCACCTTTCGTTCTTCTGGTGCGAGGAGGTTCACCACGTCTTTTATTATGCTGTCCGGGAATTCTTCGAAGACCGCAGTCCGGTCGTCGGGGGGCATATTGCTCAATATGTCGGCGATCTCCTGGTTGCCCAAGCTTTGGAGCAAGGTTTCCTGGGTCAGCCGGTCCAGGTAGGCAAATACTTCCGCCTGGAGATATCCTGGCAACAACAAAAAAGACAACAGTTGCTCCTGTTGGTTCAGCGCGCCGATATTTTCCGCAATATCGCTGGGGTGCCGCCCCAGCAAGTCGTTTTTTTGGATTGCCATACCTTCGATCCGGTTAAAAGTAATGCGTGCGTACTTCCCCTTGGTCAGAACCGGACGGGAAACGGCGAAGCTGGTAATAAAGTTCTCCGTCAGTGCCTTTGTACCCCGAAGCCGGCAGAAACGCCCTTTAACCCGACCGGGCAATTCTTTAGCCTTCTGTCAGAACCAAATCGCATTTTTGGCTGTTCTTTGCTGCCATATGAAAGATATCCGCCACATTCATACGCTCGGCGGCCTGAAGGCCAGTGGATATGAGCCCCGCAGCGTAAAAGAAGAACTCCGCACGAACCTGATCGACCGCATTCGCCGCAAGGAAACCATCTTCCCGGGGATTTTTGGTTTCGACGACACCGTCTTGCCCGATGTGGAACGCGCCATTCTCAGCCGGCATAATATCCTGTTGCTCGGCCTCCGCGGGCAAGCAAAAACCCGGATCGCCCGCATGCTCACCGGGTTACTCGACGAATATATTCCCATTGTGGCCGGGAGCGAACTGAACGACGACCCCCTCGCACCCATCAGCCGATATGCAAAAGAACTGATTGCCGAAAAGGGCGATGACACCCCAATCGAATGGCTGCACCGGAACGCCCGTTATGTGGAAAAACTGGCGACGCCGGACGTTAGTATCGCCGACTTGGTAGGCGATGTCGACCCCATCAAGGCCGCTAACCTGCGCCTGCCTTACTCCGATGAGCGGGTCATTCACTTTGGGCTGATCCCGCGCGCGCACCGGTGTTTGTTTGTGATCAACGAATTGCCCGATCTGCAGGCCCGCATTCAGGTTTCCCTCTTCAATGTACTGCAGGAAGGCGATATGCAGATCCGCGGATTTAAATTACGCCTGCCCCTCGATGTGGAGTTTATTTTTACAGCCAATCCCGAAGACTATACCAACCGGGGCAGTATCATCACCCCACTGAAAGACCGGATTGAAAGTCAGATCACCACCCACTACCCGAGTTCTATTGAGGTTGGGCGCCAGATCACCGAACAGGAGGCCCGCATTCCTGCCTTGCAGCGTCAGGCGATCCGGATACCCGAAGTACTCAAGAACCTGATCGAAGAAATCGCCTTTGCCGCCCGGGAAAGTGAATATGTGGATAAAAAGAGCGGGGTCAGTGCACGTCTCACCATTTCGGCCTATGAAAACCTGTACTCCACCGCCGAGCGCCGTTTGTTGCGCAATGGCGAGGACAAGACCACCGCGCGCATCACGGATTTTTGGGGCGTCATTCCGGCCCTGACCGGCAAGGTGGAAATGGTATATGAGGGCGAACAGGAGGGGCCGCACGCGGTAGCCTTGCACATTATTGGCACTGCGCTTAAAAAAGTATTTCTGCAGTATTTTCCGAACCCGGCAAAACTGAAAAAGGGCCAGGAACGCGACCCATACGGTGTGTTGAAAGCCTGGTTTGCCGCCGGCAATACCGTTGATTTGCTCAACGACCTGCCCAATAAAAAATTCATGGATGCCATCGAAGGCGTGGCCGGTTTGAAAAAACTGGTTGAAAGTGCGGGAGTGGATGCGCTGGAGACCCTTACGTTCATGGAACTCGTATTGCACGGCCTGGCCGAATTTGAAGTCCTCAACAAAGACTTTATCCTCAACAAATGGGTCTTCAAGGATTTTCTAACGGGCAGCGGCCTGAACGACGACGATGACGATGAACGCGACATGCGGGATTTGTTCAACTGAGAATAAATGGAAATATTACTTTAGCGGATAAAAGGCGTCTTTTATCCGCTTTTTTATTGATTCACGACCAATACTCCACAATCTATGTTCGGACGGAACCAAGGCGGCGGCATGGGTGTGTCGCCCAAACTTTTGATCGCACTTATTCTGGCGGGGATCGCGCTGTCCCGGTATTATTGCAACAGTTCGTTCAATGATATTACCGGTGAAAGCCAGCATATCAGCATCTCGCCTGAACAAGAAGTGGCCATGGGCCTGCAAAGCGCGCCCCAAATGATACAGGAAATGGGGGGCGAAGTAACGGGAACGCCATACGATGAAATGGTACGCCGGATTGGGCAGAAACTGGTGGCTCAGACCGATGCGGGCAAAACCATTTACCACGACCAGTTCAGGTTCCACCTGCTGGCCGATCAGCAAACGATCAACGCCTTCGCGCTGCCGGGCGGTCAGGTATTTATTACTGCGGCCTTGTTGGGCCGGCTGACCAACAATGGTCAATCGATCAGCGAAGACATGCTGGCTGGCGTCCTGGGTCACGAAATCGGCCACGTGGTGGCCCGGCACAGTGCAGAAAAACTCGCTCAAATGGAATTGGCCCAAGGGCTCACCGGCGCCGTCACTATGGCTACCTATGATCCCAGCAGCCCGAACAGCGGCTATATCGCGCAAATGGTGTCGAATATGCTGCAACTTAAATATGGCCGCGAACAGGAACTGCAAAGCGATGAACTGGGTGTTCGTTTCATGCTGCAGGCCGGATATGATCCCGAACAGTTGATCAATGTTATGGAGATCCTTAAACAAGCGGCCGGGCCCAACCGTACACCCGAATTCCAAAGCACCCACCCCGACCCCGATAACCGGAAAGAGCATATCCGGGCAGCAATTGAGAAATATCGGGGGCATTAGAGAGGGGTTACAGGGTTGCAGGAGGTTTCAAGGTTTCAGGAGGTTTCAGGGTTACAGGGTTGCAGGAGGTTTCAGGGTTTCAAGGGGTTTCAGGGTTTCAAGGGGTTTCAGGGTTTCAGGAGGTTACGGGGTTTCAGGCCAAAACTACAACATACTGGCTGAAACC
>JBGARJ010000048.1:0-44607 GCA_044230315.1 Saprospiraceae bacterium | reverse complement strand
AATGAAAATCAACGGCGCCTGGGTGCCCGCTGAAGTCAACAGCAGCCACATCAACCAGACCATCCAGGTCCGCGTCCGCGACCTGAATACCGGCAACACCTGCTGGGGATATATCCTCGTGGAAGACAAACTGCCGCCGCAACTCATCTGCACGGATGTGACGCTTTCCTGCGCGGTAACCACCTACACGCCCGACTACCTCTACAACACGCTCGATATCGGGGATGCTTACCCGGAGATCATCGAAAACTGCGGCAACTACACCAGCAGCTATATCGATACCTGGTTTGACCTGCCCTGCGGCGGCTCCTTCAACGGCCACCAGGACCTGAGCGCCTATGTGAAACGCGTGTGGACGGCCGTCGACCAAAGCGGCAACCATGCCAGCTGCACGCAGTATATTTATTTCGAACGCCGCCACGTGGGCGACGTTTCCTTCCCTTCCGACATAACCGTTTCCTGCGCTAACCCGATAACGGATCCCTCCGTCACCGGGGCGCCCTATATTTACGATTTCGGTATTGAATTCCCACTGTACCCGCAAAATTCGTTTTGCGAACTGAATGTGGTCTATTCCGATCAACTGCTGCCCATCTGCGACGGCACGCACAAGATCCTGCGCACCTGGACGGTGTACGACTGGTGCCTGCCCACGACGCCTTTCCCGCCCAGCACCAACCCGCTGTATTACATTCAGCTGATCAAAGTGATGGACCAGGAAGGCCCCACAGTGGAATGCCCGGAAGACGTCACCGCCAATACCAATCCGTTCGATTGTGAAAGCGACTATGACCTGCCCGATGTGCTGATCTCTGACGGCTGCTCGCGCATCCATTCCTTCCGCGCCGTATATAGCATCAACGGCGTGGGCCATACCCTCGTCGGCTCGCTGTCGACCTTCCCCGGCAATAACCTGTGGAATCCCGATACGCTGGGTGTAATGGGTGTGGCCGAAAATCTGCCGATCGGCGTAACTACCGTCACCTATATCGTGGAAGACGATTGCGGCAACACCACTACCTGCCAATTTGATGTCACCGTGCAAGACGATACGCCGCCGGCCGCGGTGTGCGACGAGTTTACACAAGTGTCGCTCGGCGTCAACGGGATGATCCTCGTCAACGCTTCCACCTTTGACGACGGTTCGTATGACAACTGTTCACCGGTCACCTTTAAAGCCCGCCGGATGGACGCCAACGGCTGTCAACCCAGCAACCGCTTTTACGACCAGGTAAAATTCTGCTGTGAAGACATTGGCGATACCATTACCGTGGTGTTCCGGGTGTATGATGTACCGGTCCCAGTAGGTGAAGTATCGCTCGAATTCCAGGAAGAGCATTCCAACGATTGCATGGTGCAGGTGTTTGTCGACGATAAATTGAAACCCACCTGCAATCCGCCGGCCAACGTATCCGTCTCCTGCGAAAACTTCGATCCCAGCCTTTGGGCCTATGGCATGGCTACGGCCACCGACAACTGCTGCATCGACACGATCACGGTGACCAACAACTACAGCCAGTTTGACACCGTGTGCAACAAAGGCACCATTGTGCGCACGTTCCGTGCCGTCGACTGCGGCGGGCTGTTCAGCACCTGCACCCAGCGCGTGATCGTGAACTACAACCAAAACTACTACCTCAAGTTCCCGAACGACGTGATCGTTACCGTTTGCGATGGCACCGGCAATTACGGCGAGCCCTCGTTCTACGGCGAAGATTGTGAATTGCTCGGCGTATCCCACGAAGACCAGATCTTCACGGTAGTGCCCGATGCCTGTTACAAAATAGAGCGCACCTGGACGATCATCAACTGGTGTACCTACAACCCGAATGTGGGCTGCATCGATGTGCCGAACCCGAACCCGAACGCAACGGTGAACAGCTCGGCCAACCTGCCCGGCCCCACCGTATCGCCTGCCGGTACGCCGGCTCCGTGGAACCCGACCGTAGTGAAGATCAACCCCACCGACCCGACGGCCACCAACTATTCCATCTTCTGGAGCGCCAACGCCAACTGCTACAAGTACAAGCAAATTATCAAGATCATCGATACGCAGGCGCCTGTGGTCACCTGCCCACCCAGCCCGCAGAACTTCGACGACGTGACGCCGAACGACGCCAATCTCTGGAACGAATCGTACTGGTTTGATACTAAAACCAACAGCCACGACCTCTGTGAAGGCCCAACCGATCTGAGCATCACGGCCACCGACCTGTGCTCGGGCTCTGACATCAACATCCGTTACCTGTTGTTCCTCGACCTGGACAACAACGGTACCATGGAAACCGTGATATCGAGCACCAACCTGCCGGGCTACAACACTGTGTTCTTTGACAATGCCGCTAACGCGAATTTCCTGGGCGGCACCGCGCGCCAATTCGACGAGCGCCCGGTACTACCCAACCAGAAATACGGGTTCGCGATCCAAACCGCCACCAGCGGCGCCAACAAAACCGCTTCGGTGCGCTGGAATACGCAACAATCGCCCACCAGCTACGTCGTTCCGGAATTGCCCTACGGCACCCACAAGATCAAATGGATCGTGAGTGACGGCTGCGGCAACGAACAGGTATGCGAATACACCTTTGTGGTGCGCGACAAAAAAGCGCCTACCGTGGTATGCATCAACGGCCTGAGCGTGAATATCATGCCGACCAAGATGATCCAGCTGTGGGCCAGCGACTTCCTGCAGTACACCGAAGACAACTGCACGCCGAGCAACCTGCTTACCATCGCCATCCGCAAGAAAGGCGCCGGTACCGACTTCCCGACCAACCCCGATGGTTCGCCGCAAACCAGCGTCATCTTCGACTGTACCGAACTGGGCACGCGCCTGGTCGAACTGTGGTCGAAAGACCTGGCCGGCAACGCCAGCTTCTGTGAAACCTATGTGATCGTTCAGGACAACATGGGCGCCTGCAGCGCGCCGGGCACCAACGCTACCGTGGCCGGTACGTTGAAAACCGAAGCCAACCAGGGCCTGCTCGACGGCAACGTGGAACTCCACGGCACACCGCCCAACGGCCTGCCGCCATACTCGGTCTTCGACCTGTCGGATAACACCGGCGTGTATGCGTTCAGCAATGCCCTGCCGATATCTTCGGATTATTCCGTGACGCCCACGAAAGACACCGATCCGCTCAACGGCGTGTCGACGTTCGACCTGGTGCTCATCAACAAGCACATTCTCGGCCTCGAGCCGCTCAGCAGCCCGTACAAAATGATCGCTGCCGATGCCAACAGCAGCCGTTCGATCACCACTTTCGACATCGTTGAACTGCGCAAACTGATCCTCGGCCTGTACACCCAGTTGCCGGGCAACAGCAGCTGGCGTTTCGTTGACAAATCATATGCGTTCCCGAACCCGTCCAATCCGTTCCAGGAAGTATTCCCGGAAACGAAAACGGTGGCTAACGTACAAGCCAGCCAGTTTACAGACGATTTCGTGGCAGTTAAGATCGGCGACGTGAACGGCAATGCTGCCGCCAACCTGACCTCGGTGGACGACCGTTCTGCCGGCACGGCTTATTTTGACATCGCCGACCAAACGGTGAAAGCCGGCGACGAAGTGGTGGTGCAATTCAAGGCTGCCGATCAACTGGCCGCCTACCAGTTCACCCTCAACCTCGACGGCCTGGATGTGCTCGAACTGATGCCCGGCGAGAACATGACGACGGATAACTTTGCCGTGTTCGCCGCCGAAAAAGCCGTCACAGCGGCCGTCGACGCCAATGCCGGCGCCTTTGCTGTCCGCTTCCGGGCTACGCAAAACGGCACCCTGAGCCGTATGCTGGGCGTCAGCAGCCGGATTACGAAGGCCGAGGCGTACGACAACAACGGCGAACACTCCGAAGTCGTATTGCGGTTCAACGGAGCCAATGGCACCGTACTGGCCGGCGCCGGGTTTGAACTGTTGCAAAACACACCGAACCCGTTCAAACACACGACGGATATTTCGTTCAACCTGCCGGATGCGGCGGATGCAACGCTGACGATCACCAACGCCGAAGGCCGTACCGTAAAAGTGGTGAAAGGTTCGTATGGCAAAGGAATGAATACCGTGACCATCAACCGAGCCGACCTGCCGACGGGTATCCTGTTCTATCAACTGGATACGCCGGCTAACAGCGCCACGAAGAAAATGATCGTGACCGACTAAAAGGCCGGGCACGCCGGATGGATAAAACAGCAGCGGGTAGCGCCAGAACGGCGCTACCCGCTTTTTGTATTTTTTCGACCTCTAACCTGCCAATAGTAGCCGTCAGATTCGATTATTTCCTAAAATATTTTTTTCCCTCTGGCATTCTTGCGAACTTTGGCCCGCTTTTTGAAAAGACATTTTTGTAATCCAGTTCAACGTTGTAAAACGGCCCAAATCATTTATCGATCCCCTTCCGGGGTTTTTTCCATCGACATCTTTTCTAATCCTAAATCCAATTGTTGTTCCCATGACTCAACGGTTACTACTTATCCTAGTAAGCCTTTGGCTGTTTTCACTGTCCAGACTTCCCGCCCAGGTAGGCTTCACCCTGCCGGTGTTAAATAATGTAAATTCCGGCACAATTGTGACGCTGCCGGTCACCGTTTCCAATTTTGATAGTATTGTCGGTACGCAGTTTGTGATCCAATGGGACCCACAGGTGTTGTCGTTTTTGTCGGTGCTGGGCTACAATTTGGCCGGCATGACCAGCGACGATTTTGGTTTGAACCAAACGGGAGACGGCATTATCCGATTCGCATGGGAAGCGCCCAGCCTGAGCAGCGGGGTTACGGTGGCAAACGGCACGGCTATTTTTCTGGTCAAATTCAGCGTCACCGGCCAGGTCAATCAGGGAACGTCGCTGATGTTTACCGAAAACCCGCCGACCATTTTTGAAGTCGTGCAGGTTGGCCACCCACCGTTTGGTATGTCGGGCTGTTCGATCAACAACGGTTATGTGGCGGTAGGATTTACCCTGAGCACGAATTGGATTGACGACGCCAACACCCTTCCCGTGACCGTTTCGCCGAACCCTTTTGCCGTATCAACCCGGGCGACGGTGGATTTGGAAACAGCCGCCGACGTGCAACTGGTGCTTACGGACGCGGCCGGACACCCGGTTTTGGAGAAAAAATTATCGCTACCCGCGGGTCAACATGGCATGGAAATTGCCTCAGACCAATTACAAGAAAATGGCATCTATTATTTGATAATCCGCACGGCATCCCGATCGTGCATCCGCCCTTTGGTAAAGCTTTGACTAAAAATCTTATTTCTTCATCATCCCATTTTCCGCGTTAAAGATGAGACCGATTATTACGTACCTCTTCACGGCAGGTCTGTTTTTGTTTGCCCTACAAACTTTCGGGCAACCATTGATCACTACCTTTTCACCTGCCACGGTCAACGCCTCCGTAGGCGGTACCGTATCCCTCCAGTTGAAGGTGACGAACTTTACCAACATCACCTCGCTGCAGTTGCCGATCACGTTCAATAGCGCGGTTTTGCAGTTCACTTCGATCAACAATTCCACGTTACCGGGCTTTTCGGCAGCCAACTATAACGCCACTACGGGCAAGGTCACTGTATCCTGGTATCCCGATCTGGCGCAATACCCGAATGGTTTTACCATTGCCGACAACAGTTCGATTTTTACGGTGAACTTCAACGTGTCTGCCAATGGCACTACCACCGTTAATGTCGCCAATGTGTCGCCGCTCATCGAAGTGACCCGGAACAACAACGTGATCCAGGTCAACTACAGCACGGGCGGTTCCAGCGTAACGGCAGGCTCTGGCGGACCCGGCCCCCTCACCGGCTTCCACGTAATCGCCAATACGATCTACATCCCGCAAGGCGGGACGGCCTGTATGCCGGTGACGGTGAACGCCTTTACGAATATCGTATCGGCGGCCTATGCCATGCACTGGAACGCCAGCGTTTTGCAATACCAAAACACCCAGGCGTACAACCTGCCCGACCTGAGTGCAGCCAATTTCAATTTGTACCCGGCCGGCTCCAACACCTTGTTAATGAGTTGGTTCGACAACACCTTGAACGGGGTGACCCGGGCCGATGGCGTTTCCATCTACGAAGTATGTTTTAAAGCCACAGGCGCCGTAGGCAGCCAGTCGATCATCACCCTCGACGGCACCGGCTTCCCTCCGGGCGGCGGTGGCGCCGAAGTGATCAATACGGCAAGCCAGAACGTCTGGACGGCCGATTCGGGCGTGCCCGATACGATCTTTGTGGTGACGGCTCCGCCGCCGCCCAACGCGGTGACGTTCACCGCTGATAAGGATACGGTGGCCGTGGGCGGAACGACGTGCGTGGACGTTCGGGTGAAAAATTTCACCGACATTATTTCCATGCAATTGGGCATCACCTACGATGCGACCAAAGTGCAGTTCCTGGCGCCGCTCCAGTTTGGGGCAAACCCTTTGGGCATCAGTAGCGCGAACTTCAATACCAATATCCCGGGTGAGATCAAATTTACCTGGTTCGACCAAAATGCCGTTGGCGTCGATCTGCCCGATAGCACCGTCATTTTCTCCGTTTGCTATACTGCCGTAGGCGCCGCAAACATGTCGTCACCCTTCACCTTCACCAGCCTGCCCGGCTTCGCCATCGAGATCGTGAAAGAGCCGGGGGGCGAGGTAATCCCGCAACTCAACCACGGTAGCATTTATATTACCGCGTTTCAGCCGCCGCAAGTGCAATTAAACGCCACACCGGTGTCTTGCAGCGGTAGTACCAATGGTTCCATTTCCGCTACGGTCATCAACGGTTCCAGCCCCAGTTTCAGCTGGACCGGGCCCAATGGGTTTACGATGACGACCAACAATACCAATATCACCGGCCTTGCAGCCGGCATCTACACCGTTACCGTGACTGTTTCCGGCGGCGCAACCGTGACCGGGATGGACACCGTAACGGCGCCTCAACCGCTTGCCATGCCCCAGGTAACACCCACCAGCGTCACGTGTTTCGGCGGACAAGACGGTTCCATTAGCGTGCAACCCGCCGGCGGCACCTCGCCTTATTCCTATGCCTGGGCTGGCCCGCAATACAGCAATACGACCACAGGCACCACTATCAGCAACCTGAAGGCAGGCACCTATACCGTCACGATCACCGATGCCAAAGGCTGTACGTTGGTCTCCAACCCGGCCATCGCGGTGGGACAACCCTCCGATATCACCATACCGGCCAATCAACTGACGGTGACCAACGTAAGCTGCTTCGGCAATACCAACGGATCGATCACAATCGGTACGCCAACTGGCGGCACCAGCCCGTTTACGTACAGCTGGAGCGGTCCGAACGGTTTTAATGCCAGTACAAAAAACATCTCGGCGCTGGCCTCCGGCGCGTATACCGTTACCCTTACGGATAACAAAGGCTGCACCAAAGCGATACCCGTTTCGATTACCGGCCCGGCGTCGGCTTTGTCGGTTACCCAAACCGGCACCACCACGGCGGCCAGCTGTTTCGGATCCAACGATGGCAAGGCTACGGTGCAGGTTGCCGGCGGCACGCAGCCCTGGGTGGTTTCCTGGAAACTCAACAACCCGGTGAACGGGCAGACGATCACTACCGGCTTTAGCCCAAATAATTTGCTGCCCGGCACGTACTACCCGGTTGCAACCGACAACAACGGCTGCACCGCCACCCTGGGCGCGCCGATTCAGATTGGCGGCCCGACCACGCCGATCGATATCGGTACGCCGACCGTGCAGCACGTAAAATGCGCCGGCGACAAGAACGGTTGTATCACGCTGACCCCGACGGGCGGTAACGGCGCGCCGTTCACCGTCAACTGGTCGAACAACCAAAATACGCTGCAAATCTGCAACCTCCCCGGCGGGGCTTATACCCCGACCTTGATGGACGCCAAAGGCTGCCCGTACACGTTCGATCCCATTACGGTGAACGAACCGGCGCCGCTTGGCCTTGGAGCCACCGATACCGTGATCACTGCTCAAAATGGTGCGCAACCCGGCGCCATCACCATCGTGAAAGTCAACGGCGGCACTCCGCCCCTCACCTATAACTGGAGCGGCCCGAGCATCACCGGCGCCAACCAGCACAATGAAGACCTGACCGACATCCAGTCGGGTATGTATTCCCTCACCATCACCGATGCCAACAATTGCCAGTATATCACGCAGTTGGAAGTGAAAAATACCAATGTACTGGTCAACGCGGCGGTTACGACCTCGCCATCCTGCAATGATGATGGCTGCATCAACTTTACCATACCGGTAGGCGCCGTTGGCCCTTACATCGTGAGTTGGCCCGGCTTCCAGTATGTGTCGACCGATAACGTGTTCTCGATCTGCAACCTGAAATCGGCCCTCTACACGCCAACTATTTCAGACGCTGCGGGTAATGCCTACACCTTCCCGGCTCCTGTACAAGTGGCGCAATTGCAGCAAGCGCTGGTGGGCGACTCCCGTACGAACCCGTTCGACGATTTTAAAAACGGTTCGATTGCGCTGACGCCTATCCCGGCCAATGCTAACCTGACGTACCACTGGGCCAGTGGCGAGATGACCAATATGCTGGTCAACCTCGACTCCGGCACCTATATTGTTACAATCACGAACATCACCTCGGGTTGCACCAGTGTAAATACCTATCATTTGGTTCGGCAGTATCAGCCCTTTGCATGCCAGACGCCGCAAGTGACGGATGCACACTGCCTGAATACGGCTGACGGCGCGATCAGTATTTCGGTGACCGGTGGCGACGGCCCGACCTACACTTATCAGTGGAGCGGTCCGAACGGTTATACCGCTAACCAGAAAAATATTTCCGGCATCTTTCCCGGCACGTATACGCTGACCGTCATCGACGAGAGCAACGTTTCCCGAACCTGTCCGTTGGTGAACGTCGGTTCGCAATCGCTGCTGGCGATAACCAACGTCAATGAACTGTCGAACTACGGCGGTTACCAGGTAAGCGGTGCGACTGTGTGCGACGGCAAAGCGGCCGTGGTGTTCGCCGGCAATTCCGGTGCCACCACCATTACCTGGAGCAATGGCGTTTCGGGAGCAAACAACACCACCCTGTGCGGCGGGCAGTATTCCGTGACGGTAACCGATCAATTGGGTTGCTCGTCGGTCTGGGTCGACTCCCTCACGGCGCCGGCATCGATCATCGGCTCATACGAAATCACCACCAATTACAACGGCTTCGACGTAAGTTGCCACGGCAGCTGCGACGGCGTGGCCAAAGTGTTTGCCGTAGGCGGTATCGCTCCGTACAGGATCAAATGGCCCAGCGGTCAACTCGATCAAAACATCCCGGTCGGCGGTTTTTCACAAGCCGTTCAACTCTGTGGCGGCGATTATAAGTTGACCATTACCGACGCCAATAACGTGGCGGTAGCCTATACGATCACGCTCAACGAGCCCGACCCGCTGGTTGTGGAATTTGCCGACGTGGAACCGCAAACCTTTGCTTCCTGCGATGGGGAGATCATTGCCTCCGCCCCGGCCGCTGCCGGCGACGTGAGCTATACCTGGTCGAGCAGCTATGGCATGAACGGCTCCGGTCCGCGTGCCGAAAACCTGTGCGCCGGCGACATCGTGACCTATGTGATCGAAGATGAAAACGGCTGCACAGCCGTTGGCGACCACCTGGTACCCTATCCGAAAGACGGTTGCCTGCGGGTGCGGCCGGTGATTACCCCGGGCCAGTCGGACGGCAACAACGACTATGCACTGATTACCTGTATCGAAAGTTACCCGACCAACACCTTCGAAGTGTATAACCGCTGGGGGCAACTGGTGTATCAAACCACCAGTTACAACAACGGCAGCCACCGTTGGGAAGGCCTTACCGCCAGCGGACAAGTACTGCCCGACGGCGTGTACTTCTACGTGCTCAAATTCGTGGATGACAACGGCCGGGATCAACAACTTAAAGGTTACATCAATCTCCTCCGATAATATCTGGGTCGCAGTGGCAGTAATTTTCAAAACTGGCAAACATTTTGTAATGTATTAATTGCCCGTTATCAAATAATTGCTGCCACTGCAACGGCCTTTTCTCTCTACACTCCCATCACATCGATTACTATGAAAAAGCTATTTTCTACCCTTATATTCGGCTTATTGATCGGTTTTGTTGCCACGGCGCAAGAACAGGCTGTGTATTCCCAATACCAGGTTTTCCCGGTGCTGATCAATCCCGGTACCACCGGTTTTGACAACAACTACCTGTTTCTCATCAACGCGCGCAGCAGTTGGACCGGCTTCCCCGGCTCTCCCACCACGTACACCTTTATGTACAGCGGCCCTGTAGGCGACAAACTGGGGCTCGGGGGCAGCGTATTTGCCGAGAAAATCGGCAGCCAAACCGTAACCCGCATCCAGGGCAACTATTCGTTCCGTTTCCAGGTGCAACGCGCCCGCATCGGGCTGGGGCTCACCACCGAGTTTCAGCGCCGCCGGGTGTCGAGCGATGTTTTGAACAACCCTATCGTCGACCCCAATGACGGCGTGCTCGAAGGCTCCGTCGACGGGCAGCGCTTGTTCACCTCGTCTTTTGGGGCGCATGTATTGTTCGATGAACGGGTATTCGTCAGCCTGATCCTTCCAACGGCCATCCGTGCCCGCCTCGATGAAATTCCGGTGGACGATCCGCGGGCGGAAAGCGGCTCCGGCATCCAATATTATATTTTCCAACTTGGAACGATCATCGACATATCGAGCCAAAACTTCAAACTCGTGCCCTCCCTGGCTATTCGCAATGTGCGCGACGTGCCTTTTCAGGTGGACCTGAACCTGCAGGGCCGGTTCCTGGAAGACAAACTGATAGCGGGCCTCACGTACCGCCCCAATACGGGTGGCTCCATGGCCTTCATGCTCGGCACGCGCTACAAACAATTCAACCTGTTCTACTCCTACGACGTGTCGTTCGGACCGTTCCAGAAGTACAACGGCGGCTCGCACGAATTCAGCGTCGGGTATTCACTGGAGCGCAAAAAACCGCGCATTCCGCTGGAAAATACCGATTTGTATCAGCAGAATCAATAGTGCCGGTCCGGCCTGGCATCCGGAGTACTGATCGCTCATGGTTGGCCTATGGGCTTGTTTATATGCCGGTATGCCGGATATTTCACCGACAAAAGCAGAAAGCAGACGCTGTTGGCAAGGTACCAACCGGCCACAACGCGTCGCTGCCGCTAAAGATAGATGTCTTTAACAATTGGTTTTTGGGATGGCCTCTCCGCGAAATGTCGCCGGGGGGGCTTTTTTCCTTTTCGGCGGGGCCTGTTACAGGTCAATCATCCCGGGCTGTCATTTGCCTGTTAACAAATTGAAAACAGACGGCTTCGCCAAGCCTTTTCCCCCCACTTTTCTAATTTTGCCGGCTGTAACAAAGGGCCCGGCAACAAATTGCTTTCCTGCTACCGGTTGGCCCTATTTTTTCAAAAAACATAAAAACTGTCCGTTGCCACTATGGTCAAACAGTTCATTGCCTCGACCTGCCTGCTTTTTCTGCTCGCCAGTGCCGGCATAACGCAACCCCGCGCCCATGCTGATGATCCGGTCTTGTTTACCGTTAAAAACACCCCGGTTTATGTCTCTGAGTTTCAACAGATATATGCCAAGACCAATCAGCAAAAGGCCGATTTTTCGGAGGCCTCGCTGCGGGAGTACCTGGATTTGTACACGAAGTTCAAATTAAAGGTGCAAAAAGCGCGCGATATGCATTTGGATACGGTGGAAGCGTTCCGTTCCGAATTGGAAGGTTACCGTCGCCAGTTGGCCGCATCGTATCTGGTGGATAAGGAAGTGACCGATAAATTGATTCTGGAAGCCTACGAGCATATGAAGCAGGATGTGGATATCAGCCACATTTTCATTGCCTGCGACCGCAACGCCAAAGCTGCCGATACCCTGCGCGCCTATAATCGCGCTATGAACCTGATCAAAATGATCCAGAGCGGCGCTTCCTTTGAACAATTGGCCCAGGATAGCTCGGAAGACAAATCGGCGAAAGACAATCACGGTAATCTCGGTTACGTGACGGCTCTGCTACCGGATGGCTATTACCACCTGGAACAAGCCATATACTCGGCCAAACCCGGCGAACTGCTGGGGCCCGTGCGCTCCAATTCGGGTTACCATGTAGTGCGGGTCAACGCTTTCCGCCCGGCCCGCGGTGAAATGGAAGTCGCCCAGATCCTGATCCGGAAAGGGAACAGCGAGGAGGAAAACGTAAAAAAACGGATGCTTGCCGACAGTGTCTATGCTTCCTTGAAGGCAGGCGCCAATTGGGACGAAGCCTGCAACCGGTTCTCCGAAGATAAAATGAGCGCGGCGAAAGGCGGGTATATCGGCTTTTTCGGGATCAACCGTTACCAGCGGCCCTTTGAGGATGCGGCGTTTGCCCTGCAGAACAACGGTGATATTGCCGCCCCCGTGCAAACCACCATCGGCTGGCATATCATCAAACGGATCAGCCAGCGCGGCGTGGGTACCTTTGAGGAATTCCGGCGGCCGCTCACCGAACAGGTCAAACGCGACAGCCGCAGCGAGGTGGCCAAGCAAAGCATGATCGCCCGGATCCAGAAAGACGGCCATTTTCAGGAATTTCCCGATGTGCTGGCCAAATGGACCGCTCAGCAAGTCGACTCCATTTTCCTGACGTTCAAGTGGAAACCCAACCCCGACAAGCCGCAAACGGCCCTGGTCCGGTTTGGCAATGCCAAAACTTATACCCTTGCTGATTTTGAAGACTATTGCGCCCGCGCCAGCCGCGAACGCATGCGCGGCATCGGCAACCCGCTCGATGAAATTGCAGGCAAACTGTATAAAGCCTGGACGGACGAGATCAGCCTGCAATTTGAAGAAAGCCAGTTGGACAAGAAATATCCCGATTTTAAATCGCTCATGCGCGAATACGAAGAAGGTATGCTCTTGTTTGACGCCGCAAAACGCGAGGTTTGGGACCGGGCTAATTCCGATTCCACCGGTCTGGAGGCTTACTTCAACGCCAACCTCAAGGAAAAATACAAATGGGATGAACGCGCCCGGGTCAGCTTGTATACCCTGAAATCCGACGATCCGGAACTGCTCCTCAAAGTGCGGGAATACGCCGCCAAAAAACCATCGGCCGACGTGCTCAAAAAGTTCAATAAAAAAGAGAACGTCCTGATCGTACTGGAAAAGATCTACGAAAAGGGTAAAAATAAAGATTTGAACGACATTTGGAAGGCCGGCAGCTTGACCAACCCGAAAACCGATGCCGGTACCAAAACCGCGACCTTCACCAAAGTAGAAGAAATCATTCCACCCACCGCCAAAACGCTCAGCGAGGCCCGCGGATATGCAGTGGCCGATTACCAGGATTACCTGGAGAAACAATGGGTGGATCAACTGCGGCGGGAATACCCCGTACAGGTAAACGAAGAGGTGTTTAAGGCTTTGATCCGGAAATAACAAAAGTGCGGTACCGTTTGCTGCTGGCGAGGACGTCAGCAGCCGCATTTCGTTGAAAATAAAACCCTTACGCCGTTGCTGGCGCCCTCGCCAACAATATTCACGAGGCTTCATTTTCAATGGTTTGCAAAACCTGCCGAACTATTGAAAAGAAAATACCTATCTTTTTTGCACCCCACCGGTGCGTACTGGAGCAGTACCGTTTTCGCGCCCCCGGTCGATAACCCGACCGGGGGCGCGGTTGTTGGTGCGCAACACGCGCTAAACCCGGACGGAAGCAGGTTTATAACAATACCTTTTTCAATCTCTCAGGTGCAATAGCCTTGATTGTCTATGAAAACCGGCCGTTGTTGTTAACATAATTCTAACCTTTTGCAATTCACTTCATATCCGGTTACTTTTACCGCACCAAATTTTCGATTTCACCCAAAAAGTGTTGTATTGTAATAACGGGTGCTATCTTTGCCTCTGCCCGCAATTATCAGGCGTTTTTTTTGCTCTTCAATTTGTAAGACTTCCCCTGGTCGCCTGATTTGGTTTTTTTAGTCATTCAAACGCTGGTTGCTACACTTTAATCCAGCCGTAAGAACCCGATTTATCCTTACAAAGTAAACATAATGTTTGCCATCAGCGCATGCAGCGCCGCTGAGACTATACTAGTCTGAATTGCATGCTTTTTACAAGCAAACTGCCATGCCGGATCATGTCGAATTCAGGCAACTGATATCCATAAAGGCGGTATTGAGTACAAGGAATGAACACTAGCTGACTTTGTATTTTGCAATTGTACCAGGCGCTTTGCCTTTAAAACTCATTGTTCATTCAAAATTTCAGTTAAAATGAAAACCGTTAAAATTTTTGCCCTGCTGCTTTCCCTGTGTTTTGCCGGTCTCGGCGTAGCGAATGCACAAACTGCCGACCAAAACCGGGCCGCTCTTTTGAAAGCATATGATGCCATTAACAGCCACGACGTTGATGCATTTGGAACCCTGCTGGCCGACAATTTTGTCGAATATGCCGCACCGGAGCCCGTTCGCGGCAAACAGCCGGCTCTCGAAAGCATGAGCGATTATCTGAAGGCTTTCCCGGACCTCACCATTAAAGTAGAAAAAATCATAACGGATGGGACTACGGCCATGGCCTATGTTACCGTCAGCGGAACCTGGAAAGGCGAATTCATGAACATGCAACCCACCGAAAAAACATTCAAGATTATGGACGTGGACATCGTCGAATTCGACAGAAACGGTAAGGCCACATCACACAAATCGGTGCAGGACCCGATGGTCATGATGAGCCAGATTTCGAATTAAACCCTCCCCGAAGAGCCCTTGCGTTGTTCCGCTGGTTCAAAAACATTTGAGCCAGCGGAATGACCCTGTGCCGGCTAAAATTCTTTCCAGCGTTCCCAGTAATTCTGGTCTTCCACCTCATCCAGTATACCCAGGTAATTGGCATAGCGCAACTCGCTCACCGCTCCGGCTTGCACGGCGGCGCGCACCGCGCAGCCGGGTTCATTGCGATGCAGGCAGGAAGAGCCGAATTTGCATCCTTCCGACAAGGCGAAAAATTCACGGTAGCTGTGGGCTACGTTCTGGAGGTCCTTGTTGTTGAACGCCAGCATTTTGATGCCCGGCGTATCGATGATATACCCGCCAAAATCGAGTTCGATCATTTCCGCAAACGTAGTAGTGTGTTGCCCTTTGCCGGAATAATCGCTGATCTCCCCCGTGCGCAGTTCCAACTGCGGTTGTATGGCATTCACCAGGCTGCTTTTTCCCACCCCCGATTGCCCGCTCAACAGCGTGGTTTTGTCTTTCAGGCAGGCGCTGAACGCCTCCAGACCCTTGCGTTCGACTACCGAGGTGGCAAGTACCTGGTAACCTATTTTTTCATACAACGCTTTCATCCGGAAAAACACCGCTACGTCGTCGTCGTCGTACAAATCACCTTTATTGAATACGAGGGTCACCGGTATTTCGTGCGGCTCGGTCATGAGCAAAAACCGGTCGATAAAACCTGGTTTGAGGTTGGGATGCGATACGGTGACGATCAGCACGGCCTGATCAATGTTGGCTGCCAGTAAATGCAGATCGTGTTTGCGGCGCGGCGACTGTCGGACTACATAATTTCGCCGCGGCAGAATTTTTTTGATCAACCCCTGCCCCTGTTGTTCGATTTCCACCTCTACGCGGTCGCCCACTGCCACTGGGTTGGTCAGCGGCACGTCGTCGAGGCGGAATTTGCCAATAATCCGGCATTGCAAGGCTTCCCCGCCAGTATCAGGACGCACGTTGTACCAACTGCCTGTAGATTTAATTACCGTTCCGGTTACCATCGGATAGATTGATAGTTGAAGTTTGGAGTTTGTGTAAAGGGAAATCCTTCCATTCAGGCAAGCAGGCTCTTTCCCCCAAAGTTAGAAACTGCCCTGAACTTCAAACTCTAAACTTCAAACTCCGGACTACCAAACGATAAATTCGGTCCTTCGGTTCCGGGCGCGGCCTTCGGGCGTATCGTTGGTATCTACCGGTTTCGTTTCGCCAAAGCCTTTGTAGCGCAGCCGCGCAGCTGGAATGCCGTGTTGGATAAGATAATCGTATACGGCTTTTGCTCGGTTTTCCGACAGCATTTGGTTGGATGATTCATCGCCTACATTGTCGGTATGTCCGCTGATTTGAATGTGCAGACCGGGGGTTTCGGTGAGGAGCGCCGTGAGCCGGTCGAGTTCGTTGGTTGACTCGGACAACAAGGCGGCCGAACCCGTTTCAAAAAACACATTGCGGAGCACAACCGGTTTCGAGTTGGCCGGCGGCATTGCGTCGGCGGTGGATTCGCTTTCGCCAATAGGCTGCAGGGAAATATCCATGGTAAAAGGTTGCTCGAACGACGCCGTTTCCAGCAGATTGAAATTCTCGGAAAAGAAGAGGTATTTTTCCTTGGACACGTTCAAGGCGTAGTCTTTGCCGGCCGGTAAACAGACCAGAAACGTGCCATCGGATTTGGTCCTGGCCGAAACGAATACCTGACCGGTTTTCAGGTCGGTAAACTCCACCTTGGCGACCAATGCGTTTCCCGTGGCGGCATCGCGCACTTTGGCGCGCGCATACGTGACCGCTTGCGGGCGGGCCGCCAACGGCAGATCGAACGAATAAATATCCACCCCGCCGGCACCACCGTCGCGGATGGCGCTGAAATAAGCCGTGCGGCCGTCGAGGCTGACCACCATCGATTTTTCCAGGCCCTTCGTGTTGATCGGATAGCCCAGGTTTTGGGCTTTTCCCCAGGTGCCGTCGGGGTTTTTCCGGGCAAAATAAAAATCGAAATCGCCCATACCCGGCCAGCCCTGCGAGGAGAAATAGAGCGTTTGGCCGTCAGGGTGCAGAAACGGGCATTCATCGTCGGCCGGCGTGTTGATGTTGGGCCCCAGGTTTTCGGGTATGGTCCATTTACCATCCGGTTGCCGGGTGGTGATCCACAGATCGGTACCCCCCAAACTGCCGGGCCGGTTGCTGGCAAATATCAGCGATTTGCCGTCGGCGCTGATGCAAGGCTGTGTATCGTAGTCCCGCGAGTTGATCACGGCGCTGAATGGCACGGGTTTGGTCCACGCGCCGTTTTTTTGCTGGGACCAATAAATGTCGCAGCTGCCTTGCGAACCATCGCCCCGCCGGTCGCAGCCTGTAAACACCAGCCAGGAGCCGTCGGGGCTGATCGCTTGCGCGCCTTCGTTGTAAGCGGTGTTGACCCCTTCGAGAAAACGGGCCGGTTGCCAGACGCCGTTCTCATATTGACTGATATAGAAGTTTTCGTCGTCGCTGGGGCCCAGTGGCCCCTGCACCATGTCGCGCCGGGAGAAGATCAGCGTTTGGCCGTCGGCCGTGAGGCACGGCAGGTATTCGTCGAACTTGGTATTGACGCCCGGGCCGAGCGAATGGGGTTCGAAGGGTACCGGGTGCCGGACGGCATCGGCGGCAAAGCGGCAGTTTTCAGCCAGGCGCTGGGCTTTGTACAGGATATCGGCGTCTTTGACACCCGAGGCCAGGAAGTTATCGATGTGGTTTTGGGCTTCTTCAAATTTGTCTTGCCGCCATTCCGCGAGGGCCAGGTTAAAGGATATAGCGGGGTGAAAATTGGGGTTGAGGCGCAATACGGCCTCAAAGCCCGATTCGGCTTCGCTCCAATGGCCGGTATCGAGGTTGGCTTCTGCCCACGACAGCCGGGCTTCTATGAAATTCGAATCGATCCGCAAGGCGTATTCATAGGCGCGTAAGGCCCGGAACAGGTCGCCTTTCTGGCTGTAGTAACGCCCGTCTTCATACGCCGTACGTGCCTTCGGGGCGGTTGTTTCGGCGGTCGTATATTGTTGGGAAAACAGTTTTGGGGTGGTACAAAGGAGTAAACCGAAAAGCGGAAAAAAGCGTCCGCCGGCAAAAAACCGGGAAAGGATAGGATGAAACATGATTACGTTAGATTATTTCCGAAAGAACGCCAAAAGTGCGCCTGTGTTATCCGCGAAGCAACCAAAGGCGCGCGGAAGACGCCAAACCGGGTGAAAATCATTTTATAACTCGATAAACGCACTTACCTTATGATCTTCAAATCGCTCTGTACCGCTGTATTGCTCATCTGCCTGATGGATAACGCCCAGGCGCAAATTTCACTTGGCGCCGGTGCCGGCCCCAACCTGAACTTCCGGAACTGGACCTTTGAGGTGCCCGGCGTGGAACTCGGCGCCTTAAATTACCAAGCGGGCGTGGGCGGACAAGCAGCCCTTCGGCTCGAATACCAGGCCGGCGCCCGGTTTACCTTGTGCGGTGAAGCCGGTTGGCAAGCCTTGAACAGCCGGTTGCAAGTGGAGGTGACCGATGTCAACGGAGCCTCGCGACCCGGGCAAATGACCGAAACGCTCCAGTCCTTGACAAGTGGGCTTTTCACCAAATTCACTTTCTTCGAACGTGTGAAAGGGTATTTGTTGGCCGGCCCCTCCGTAGCCTGGCTTCAAAACGGCAAGCGCCGGCTGAAGGGCAGCCTGATCGACGGACAAACGGAAAAACCTACCTATACCATCAACCTCGACCAGGAACAGTATAACCGTACCCTGCTGTTCCTCAACCTGGGTGTCGGGGCCGCCGTACCCTGCCGTCAGCGCGGCCAGCTGTTCGCCGAATTGCGCTACCAATACGGCCTTTCCGAAGGGAATAACAACACCAATGTGAATGCCTCGGCCAGCAATGTGTTGCTTAATTTGGGTTATTTGTTTCGGTTGTAAACGGTTTTTTAATGTGGTCAATGGGGTTAATGTGGTCAATGATTAATATGCCAGCCAGCGCTTCCAGCGGAGGGTGACCCACATTAACACCAAAACCGCACTCAGGAGGGCGATCCGGCCTACTGCGACGCCGGCCGAATCGCCTTCGTTGCTGCGTTGGAGAAAAATACCCAACAGGGCCCAGGCGACCGCCAATCCGTGAAATACATTGTCGGTTTTGCGCACGACCATGTTGGCCAGCAGCGTACCCGCCAGTACCAGGAAGATTGCCCATAAGTACTCGGGTATATCGCCGCCCTGCCACCCGTGCGCAACGAGCAGGGCCGTCACATTGGCGATCAGGGCAATGGTGATCCAGCCTTGATAGAGCCCGAACGGCGCATGGGCCAACCATTTTTCCAGCTGGTTGGTTTTCGAAATCCCGGTTCCGGCCAGCGTGTTCAACCGCCACAAGGCCGCCATCAATGCGCACATGATCGCCACCGACAACAGCAACTTTTCCCAATGCCAGGCAAACAGCCAGCTGATATTCAACAGGCAGGTGAGGGCAAACCAGCCGCCGATTTTTTGCAAGGCGGGCTCCACTTGGGCCCTGATTTTGGGACGGAACAATCCCGCGGTTTGATAACCGATCCAGACCAATAACCAGGCATATATCACACCCCAAATGGCAAAAGTGAGCCCGGCCGGAACAAACAGGTTCGGATACTGATCCGACAGTTGGGCCGGCGTTTTACCGTTAAGCGGCAGGGAATTGGAAAGGTAATTCACCGCCAGAACGGCGGCAAAAGCAAACAGATTGAGCAAGGGCAACTGACGCATGAACATTTTTAGCCCAATATACGTCCCCAGCGGGTTTTTCCAAATACCTCCGGTTCAGAGTTCTCCGGCGAGTTGCTGCCCAAAGCGCAGCAACTGTTCGTCGCGCCATAGTCCGGCCATCAATTGCACCCCTACCGGCAGACCGTTGTCCGGATGCCGCCCGGCGGGCAGAGCGAGTGCCGGCACACCGGCCAGGTTGGCCTGTACGGTAAAAATATCGGCCAGGTACATAGCCACAGGGTCGTCGGATTTTTCGCCGAACCGCCAGGCTACCGACGGGCTGACAGGCATAAGGATAAAATCGTAGTCCCCGAGGATCGCCAGGGTCTGTTGCTGGATGAGCCGGCGCACCTGTTGGGCCTTGTTGTAATACGCGTCGTAATACCCGCTGCTGAGCACGAACGTGCCGAGCAGGATCCGGCGTTTTACCTCATCGCTGAACCCTTCGGTGCGCGAACGCAGGTAGGTTTCTTCGAGGTTGCGCGCCTCCGGCGAACGGTACCCGTAGCGGATGCCGTCGTAGCGCGCCAGATTACTGCTGGCTTCGGCGGTGGTGAGTACATAATAAGTGGGGATGATATAATCCAGCAGTTCGAAGCCGACCGGCTCCACAGCGTGGCCTGCTTCGCGCAGGCGGGTCATAACATCCAGCATGACGCCGCGCACGCCGGCGTCGAGTCCGTCGCTGTCGAATGCCGCGGGAAAATAGGCGATGCGCGTCGTTGTTGCGGGTGCACCGGTTTCCGGTTCCGGGAGCGGCGGCTCAACCGGCGGCTGCCCCGCCGTACTGTCGTAGCCATCCGGACCGGCGACGACGGCCAGAAACCGGGCGATATCGGCCGGGTTGTTGGCCAGAAAACCGATTTGATCGAACGACGAGCCATAGGCGATCAGGCCGTGCCGTGAAATCCGCCCGTAAGTGGGCTTGAAGCCCCACAAACCGCAGAAGCCCGCCGGCTGCCGCACCGATCCGCCGGTGTCGCTGCCCATCGCTACCAGGCAAGTATCGGTTTGTAGGGCCACGGCAGCCCCGCCCGATGAACCGCCGGGCACGCGCTCCGGGTCGATGGCGTTGTGCACCGGGCCGTATACCGAGTTTTCATTCGACGAGCCCATACCAAACTGGTCGCAATTGGTTCGACCAATCAGAATGGCATCCTCAGCCAGCATACGCTCGACTGCCGTGGCCGAATACAGGGACGTAAAGCCTTCCAGTATTTTCGCAGCGGCGGTCACCTGGTGTCCGGCGTAACAAATGTTGTCTTTCAGGCTCACCACCGCGCCGAACAATTGGCCCAGGGGCCCCGTATTGCCGGTCTTGCGGGCCTCGCCAATGCGCGCGTCGAGGGCGTCGGCTCGGGCAAGCGCCTCCGCAGGCCATATTTCCACGTAGGCGTTGAACTGGCGCGTTTGTTCGATTTGCGCAAGGTAATATTCTACGACAACCCGGCAGGTTGTTTCGCCAGCCAGCAAGGCGGCCTGTAATGCAGTTAAGGAGCGGTATTTCGGCATAGCGCTTTGGCTCGATGAGCACAGCCGTAAAGGTCAGGAGAAATCCAATTGCTGGTAGGCCTTCAGGCCTTTTTCCGTCAGGTAGGGTACCAGAAGCGCCGTGAAGAGGCGGAGATAGTGCGCTTTTTTCTCCTGTTCGACGCCCTCATAGAGGGTTTCAGCGCTGGCAATCCAGAAATCGCCAAACAGGGTGGCTTGTTCCTTCAGCGCGTCGAATTGGCCGGGCAAAGGTTCGGGGCGGAGCCAACCGGCTTCGACCAACCCGTCGAGGAGTTGCCGAAACTGTGCGCTTCGCATCCGCTGCAATGCGCGGTAATGCATGCGCAACGGCTCGATCCGGCGCATGACCGCCACGAAGTCGGGCATCAAAAAACGGTATTTATACAGCAAGTCCATAGTGGCCCGGGTGAACTGCAACAAAAACGGCAGCGATAACGTCGAATGGGCTAGTAATCCGGCGAATTCGGCGTTCAGGCGCTCTACCAATTGCTCGTACAAGCGCCGGATCAAAACATCGGTATTCGGAAAATGGTAACACAGGTTGCCATGACTGATGCCCACTGCCCGGGCGATGTGCCGGACAGTGACCCGCTCCGCGCCATATTCGTTGAACAGCTGCAACGCCTGCGCCAGGATCAAGCCCTGGGTGTGTATGGCGCGGGATTGCATTTCATGTTTTGCCGGCATGTTTTTTTTGCAAAATAAAATTCATTAGAACGTTTGTTCTAAATCATTTCATAAAGACTCGAACTAACATGAAAACGATCATTATTGGGGGCGGAATCGGGGGGCTTACGACGGCCATTGCCCTCCGGCGGCATGGGCTGGACTATCAGATTTTCGAAGCGGCGCCCGAGCTACAACCGGTAGGCGCCGGTATTTGGATGGCGCCCAACGCCCTGCAGGTACTCGAGCGGCTCGGAGTGGCCGATGCTGTAAAAAAGAACGGCTGCATACTCCGGGAAGCCCGCATTACCGACCAGCGTGGACGCTTGCTTTCGGCCATGGATGGCAGCCGAACAGAAGTCCGGTATGGCCAACCGCTCTGCGCCATCCACCGCGGCCGGCTCCAGCAAGTGCTCCTCAACGCATTGGATGCCAATCATATTCAGCTCGGGAAGCGGGTACAATCGATCACTCAAAACGACCGGGCGGTTGACGTACAGTTTGCGGACGGCACTACGGCCAGCGGCGATGTGCTCATCGGGGCCGACGGGATACACTCGGCCGTACGGCACAGTTTGTTTGGCCCGGCGCCGTTGCGGTATTCCGGCCAAACCTGCTGGCGCGGCGTGGCGCATATGGAATTGCCGGCCGATTTACGCGCTTGCGGTCACGAACTGTGGGGTGTGCGCGCCGGGTTGCGGTTCGGATTTTCGCATATCCATGCCGCTGAAGTGTATTGGTACCTGTCGGTAGCGGCCCGGCCGGCCGACCCGACCCTGGATAACTCCAAAACGCAATTAAAACAACTGGCCGGAGCATTCCCCGATGTCGTGCAAGCTATTCTGGACGCTACGGAAGAATCGGGCATTCTGCGCACCGATCTCTTCGACCTGAAGCCCATTGCCAGCTGGGCAGAAGGCCGCGTTGCGCTGTTGGGCGACGCCGCACATGCCATGACGCCCAACCTGGGGCAAGGCGGCAGCCAGGCAATCGAAGACGCCTGGGTGCTGGCCGGGGCACTCGCCAGCGAAGTCGATTTACCCACGGCATTTCAGGTATACCAGGCCAAACGCATGCCCAAAGCCCGGCGCATTGTACGCACGTCGTTTCAGATCGGCCAACTCAGCAACCTCGGCGGCCCGCTGACAACTGCCCTGCGCAACATGCTCCTGCGTTGGACGCCGCGCTCGGTCAACGAACGGCAGATGGACCGTCTGTACCGGCTCAATTATTGAAGCCGGCAGATTTTTGGTTTCCGGGCATGTGTCAGAATCCAGTACTTTTGCCCATCCTGGTACCGTAAAATCCGACACATGCCAAAACGAATTTTAATCCCACTGATTTTTTGCAGTGCGGCTTTGCGGCTGGTGGCCCAGCCGACCGACATACCCGGGGCGCAACCCGGGAAATGCTATGCCAAGTGCTTTATCCCCGACAAGTACGAAATGGTGACCGAACAGATCATGCTGAAGCCGCCTTCCAGCGACTCCACGGTGGTGCCGGCACAGTTTGAAACTGTGATGGATCAATATGTTAGTAAGGAAGCAACCACACGATTTGTTGTGGAACCCGCGCAGTTTGAAACCGTTGCAGAGCAAATCCAGGTGGCGCCGCCCGGTTGGCGGGTAAACCCCGCCGCTTACGATTCAATGCAGGAAACCATATTGATCAAACCGGCCACCAAATATTTCGAAACAACGGAGGCGCAATTCGCCGTCGTGCAGGAACCGGTGGAAATCGAACCGGCTTACCTGGTGCTTGAAGTGCTGCCGCAGCAATATGAATCGGTGCTCGAACGTATCGAGGTCAAGCCCGCCGGCACGAAGTGGGTCCGCAAAAAAAGCGACCGCGATTGCCTGGGAACCGACCCCGAAGATTGTTTTGTGTGGTGCCTGGTGGAAGTGCCGGCGCAATACCAGGAGATTTATAAAAAGGTGTCGCGGGGCTGTGGCGGATCCGATTCGCAGGACTGTGTGCGGATGACCCCGATAGCTGCCAAAACAACACCCATGCCGGTACAAAAAGTACAAATACCAGCCAAGGCCACCGAGCTGGTATCGCCAGCGGTATACCAGACCGTGACCAAATGGGTGCTCAAACCTACAGCCAAAGAACCGGCCGCCACCGGCGCCGCCGTGTTCGTAACGCTGAACAAACAGGTGCTGAAAAAACCGGCCCAACTGCGGGAAGAACCCGTACCGGCCGAATACAAGCCCATTAAGCGGAAAATCCTGAAAGCTCCCGCTCGGTTCATGGTGGAGCTGCTACCGGCTGAATACATAACCGTTACCAAGCGGCAACTGCTGCGCAAAGGCGGTTTTTCGGAGTGGCGTGAAATTCTCTGCGGCGAAAAAATGACAGGTTTTACCATCCACCAGATCCAGGATGCGCTCCGCGCACTCGGCTATTTCAAAGGCGCCTCCACCGGTGCGCTGGATATGCCCACGAAAGCAGCCATCCAGCAGTTTCAGAAAGAGCGCGACCTTCCGGCCGACGGTAATGTGGATTTCGAAACCTTGAAGGCCCTCGGGATCGGTTACTGAGTTGCGCGGTATTTTCTTTTAGTTAAATCCGCCTGACGAAGTGACGGGTATGGCGGTGTTTTTGGAAAATTTGCACGGTTTTTGAATTAATGAAGGCGAAACACCCGATCAAAGGCTCAGAAATTGTGACATTTTACCTTTTTGTTATACATTTGTATCGTATTCTCTGTGCTTTAGGGGTATAATTGTTTATCAGACTACATTTCATGGACACCGGCCTAACCCAATACATGGTAGTGTTTACGCTGCCGCAGCCCCTTTCCGAAGCCTTTATCAGTCGTATCCCGCAGCAACGCCAGGCCGTCAACCGGCTGCTGCACGAAGGAAAAATCCTCAATTATGCCCTTTCCCTGGAAACGTCGAAACTATGGGCCGTTTTTTCCGCCGCTTCTGAAGCCGAATTGATGGAACTGATCTCCTCGCTGCCCCTTACCGAGTATATGAAAGTACATGTGAGCGAGCTGACCTTTTTCCATTCGGCGAATGCTTTTGCTCCGACCTTTTCCGTAAATTAGGTCCCAAGCCCCGGGCAAACCCCGGCTGCTTCTTACGTTTCTTCCCTTTTCACGGTTTTTTCGCCTTTGCCGACGAATAACCTGCTCTTCTGCACGGTTTTTTCGCCTTGCCATTCCGCATAAGTTATTGGAGGGGCAGGGCGGAAAATTACCTTTGCCGTACCATTGCGTTTCACATTAAAACATACTAACCGTAATGAAAGCGAATTTTGTGATTGGACTGACCCTATTTTGCCTGTTAGGCTTGTTGCGGCCTGCCCTTGCGCAGGTGGAAACCGACCCGGGCAACCAGAATATCTTTGCCCGCCTGCAGCGGTACCCGGCGCTGCACGTAGTGATTGAAACGGATTTGAAACAATTGCGGCAGGATAAGGCGGAAACCAACTGGCAGCCGGCTGTATTTAAAGTCATGGACGGCAAGAAAGTGGCCTTTCAACAAGCGGTCAAAGTGGCTGCACGCGGCAACATGCGGCGAAAAACCTGCGATTTCCCGCCGGTTAAAATTCGGTTTTACGAGGAAAAGCCCGAAAACGACAGCCTTGCCGACATCAACGAACTGAAACTGGTGGTGAGTTGCCGGAATTCGGAAAACGACGACCAGTTGGTCATGCGCGAATGCTTCGCTTATCAATTGTACAACCTGTTTACCGATGCGAGTTTCCGGGTAAAAGCCGCCAAACTGGAGGTGAAAAGCCCGGGCCGCAAAAAATCCAAACTTAGCGGCGCTGCCTTTTTTATCGAAAGTGAAAAAGAAATGGCTACCCGGCTCGGCGGCCGGCCGTTAAAACCGCGCATCATCAGCCCAAAAATCCTGGATACGACGGCTTACGTACGGATGTGCTTGTTCCAGTTCATGATCGGCAACACCGACTGGGGCGCCTACACCCGCCACAATATGAAAATCGTGGGGATCAATGGCCGCCCCCCGTTGGCCGTGCCCTACGATTTCGATTACTCGGGGTTGGTCAATGCCGACTACGCTGTGCCCTCGCCGGACATTCCCATTCCTTCCGTCCAGTACCGGTACTATCTGGGCCTTACGCAAAGCGCTGAAACGTACCAAAAGGCGTTTGACGAATTTTTGGCCAAAAAAGCGCAGATATTTGCCCTGTGCGACAAATCGCCGGGGTTGGACGCCGGTTCCCGATTATACATGAAGGATTACCTGAACAGTTTTTTCGCCATCCTGGAAGACCCCCGGAAAGCGCAAAAAGCCATCCTGGAAAACCTTGACAAGCGCATAAAAGATTAAACGCCGCTCAAAAATCGCGCATGGAGAACTGGGAACTTGATTTCGAATGGCTGCGGGTCCAACACCTCGTCAGAGACACCATGCGCCGCGATACCCTGCCCGACCTGAATATGGTGCTGTTCCTTATCGGTATTCAGGAGCTGGGGCGTTGGAAAAAAAACTTTACCAAGGAAGAAAAACAGGACCTGATGCACGTCGCCGTTTGCCGCCTGCTGACCTACGACGGTTATTTTGAGTTTGTCGGGCGCGACGAAGACGGCTGGCCCCACTACCGGCAAGCCCGGGAAATGCCGGAGCAGTCGGCCCAGGATCAGGAACGGATGCTCAAGGTGTACGCAGTGCGGTATTTTAAAGACTGGGAAAAAGAAGGGTGAATGCGGAACAGGAAAACCGGCTCCATCGCCATCGTTGTCCTCGCAGGTATTTTGCTACTGGCTGCCTGTGACCGGAAAGAAACCATTGTCCGGATCCATACGCGCATGGGCGATATGCGCGCGCAGTTGTTCGATTCGACGCCCGGGCACCGCGACAATTTTGTCCGGCTCATCCGGACGGGCTTTTACGACAGTTTGTTGTTTCACCGCGTCCAGCGCGATTTTATGATCCAGGGCGGCGACCCCGATTCCAAACGGGCGCTGGCAGGCGCGTTGCTGGGTAGCGGCGGCCCGGGGTACGAGCTCCCGGCCGAGATCGGCGCTCCACATCTTCGCGGGGCCCTGGCTGCTGCCCGGTTGCCCGATGCAGCCAATCCCGCGCGCCGCTCCAACGGCTCCCAGTTCTTTATTGTACAGGGGCGTACTCAAACGGACGCTTCCCTCGATCAATTGGAACAGCGCACGCATACGCCGATCCGGCCGGAATGGCGGGCCATGTACAAACAAACGGGCGGCGCCCCCCAACTCGACGGTCAATACACCGTATTCGGGATGCTGCTCGACGGCTTTGAAGTGCTCGACCGGATCGCGGCCCTGCCGCGCGACGCCAATGACCGCCCGCTGGAGGATATCCGGATGCAGATCTCCCTGGAGCGTTGACCGCTTTTATTTCTTTTCCGCAAAAAAACGCCGGGTTTTCGCCTGGCCGAACTTGTCGCTGTTGAAAGCCTGCGACCCGCCCTTGGGGATCGAAAGCGACTGCCAGTTTTCGCCGGCCAGGAGCCGGCACAGATAAATCAGTTGGCCGACGTGGTAAGGGTAGTGAGCCAACTGCCGGTTCAGGGCTTCGAGCACCGTGTGGCCTTCGTTCCGGATATATACGATCGCGTCGAGGTCAGCCTCGTTCAACGCGTCGAGGGCGGCGAAAACACAATCCCAACCCGCGTTCCAGGCGGTCAGCAATTCGGCTTTGTCGGCATAATCGTTTTCAAACTCGGCGTCGCGGTTGCGCCAGGATTTTTCGCCGTCAGTGGTAAGAAAATCGGTGAAGCGGCTCAGCATGTTGCCGCTCAGGTGCTTGACAATGATCGCCACGCTGTTGCTTTCGGGCGACGGTTGCCAGTGGATGTGTTCATCATCAATTTGCGCCAGCGCTTTGTCGCCCAATTCGCGGTAGTACCGGAACAGGTGACGGGCGCTGTCGAGGAAGTTTTGACCAGACATAGTAGCAATTTTAACCAAAGAGAAAGCGGGCAATAAACCACACAAATTTCCCTAATTATTTTTTTTGCCGGTAGTAGGCTACGGTTTCGGTCAACCCTTTTTCGATAGGTGTGGGCCGCACGCCGAAGGTTTGTTCAAACTTCGCCGACGAAAAGACATAGGGGTGGGTAAACTGATAGTTCATTTCCACCAGTTCGCGCATGAGCGGGTTAAACAGGCCCAGCAGGCGCAGCATAAACGTGGGCGTGGCCTGGTATTTAGCCGGCACGCCAAACGCAGCGGCGGCAGCGCGGGCCCATTCGGCGCCGGTCCATTGTTCCGCCGAGGTTGGCAGGTGCCACACCTGGCCGTCGGCGCGCGGATCGGTGCCCAGCAGGGCCAAGGCCGGACCGATATCCGGCGCGTAGGTGTACGTATGCACCTGGTCGGTGCGGCCCATCAGGAAGGCGCTCTTGCCGGCGGCATAGCGCTCGAACAGGGTGGCGTTCAGTATGCTTTTATCACAGTACGGGCCGTAGAAGTCGGCAGCGCGGGCAATGCACGCGCGCAGCCCGTGTTGCATGGCGTCGAGCAGCATGGTGGCAATTTTCAACCGCACTTTTCCTTTTTCACTGCAGGGGCGCATAGGCGTTTCTTCCGTCATGGCGCCGTGTACCAGGCCGTACGCATACACATTGTCCACAAACACCAGTTTTGCGCCGTTGGCCTGGCAAGCCTGGATCGCGTTTTCCATGACGATAGGCCAGCCGCGTTGCCAAACCTGGAGGTCGTATTCCAGGCCGATAAGCAGGTAAACGACTTCGGCGCCGTCGGCGACGGCCAAAACATCTGCCGGATTCGTGACATCGGCCTGCCGGTGCTCCCAGTCGCCGGGAAATGCCCGCCGGCTGACGCCGCGAACCGGGATGTTGCGCTGCCGGAGCGCCCGGGCCAGATCGCCGCCCACCGTGCCGTTGATTCCAAGAATGGTATGCATCGTATTGTTTTATTGGTTGGTAAACAGGATCAAAAATGGAGCGGTTAAGCGGGCATTTCGCCGGCCCGGACGGAAACCTGTTTGAGGTTACCATCGCGCAGGACCCAGATATTGACCGGCCGCCCGATGGTATTTTCATCCAGCGCTTTGTGGAGCGCATCGATGGAGTCGAGCGGTTTGCCTTCAAACTGCACGATCACGTCGCCGGCCAGTACGCCGGCCTGAGCGGCAGGCCCCCCGGCTTCCACGCCCACAACCTGGATGCCGCCTTTGGTTTGGAGTTGGAGCGTGCTCAGCCATTTGGCGGGCAGCGGTACCGATTGGGCGCTGATGCCGAGATAACCCCGCCGGACGCGGCCTTCGAGGATCAGTTTGCCGACGACAAATTTGGCCAGGTTCGACGCCACGGCAAAACACAGCCCCTGGGCGGGCAGGATGACTGCCGTGTTGACGCCGATCACGTTGCCGTGCGAGTCGACCAGCGGGCCGCCGCTGTTGCCGGGGTTCAGAGCGGCGTCGGTCTGGATAACATCGTCGATCAGGCGCCCGCTCTGGCTGCGCAGCGTGCGCCCCAATGCGCTCACGACGCCGGCGGTGACGGAATACTGAAACCCGTAGGGGTTGCCGATGGCAATAGCGATTTGGCCGACCTGCAGCCGGTGGCTTTCGCCAAAGGCCACGGTGGCCAGGTTGCTGCCATCGAGTTTGATCACAGCCAGGTCGGTGGCGGGGTCGTCGCCCACTACCCGGGCCTGGAACGTGCGGCCATCCTGCAGCATGCCTTCGATCCGTTCGGCGCCGTTGACCACGTGGCTGTTGGTCACCACAAAGCCGTCGCTGCTGATGATAAAACCGCTGCCGGTACCGCCGCTTTCGTTGCCGGGGGGTGGCGTCTGGCGGCGCCGGCTTTGGGGTTTTTGTACTTTCAGGTGTACAACGGCGTTGCTGACCCGCTGTGCCACCTGCACTACAGTGCGGGAATAGGCATCCAGCAAGGTGAAATCTTCGGCGGCCAAAAGTTGGCGCTGCGTTTCGTCGTTATTCGACGACGGGCCTTCTGCATAGATTGATTGGAACATGACCTTTTCAACTGAAGTGAAAAAAGACGGGTTTCGGTACGGTTTCCTGTGCAGAAAAAGCGACAATTGTGCCATATGGCAGAAACGGCCATTTTGACAGCGGCATACCTGCCGAACCGGTTGCTGCCCGCCGAAATGGCATCCGGCATGTTCTAAAAAATCACAACGCAGACGATGGACGTTTACGGCATCATTGGCTTTCCGCTCGGGCATTCGTTTTCACAGCGGTATTTCACCGAAAAATTTGAACGCGCGGGCATCGAGCAAGCGCGGTACGACCGGTTCCCGCTGGCCGATATTGCTGCATTTCCCGCATGGCTGGCCGGCCAGCCCGAGTTGCGCGGCCTGAATGTGACCATCCCGTATAAGGTGGCCGTGCTGCCCTATTTACACGCACTTGATGAAACTGCCCGTGCGGTTGGCGCCGTGAACACGATCCGTATCCGGGCCGGGCATTTGAAAGGGTACAATACCGATGTCATCGGCTTCGAACGCTCGCTCCAGGCCTGGCTGGCCGGAATGGGCCGGCTGCCCGCCCAACCAGGCGCCATGAAAGCCTTCATTTTGGGCACCGGCGGGGCCTCGAAAGCCGTGGCCTGGGTATTGGAGAAAATGGACATTGCCTATGCGTTTGTGTCCCGGCGGCCTGCCGGCGGCAACCAACTGGGTTACCCGGATCTGCCCGGTTTGCTGGCCGAATACCCCCTGATCGTCAACACCACACCGCTCGGAACATACCCGGCCGTCGAAAACTGTCCGGAAGTGCCATTTCAGCGGCTCGACGAACGACATTTGGTATATGATTTGGTTTACAATCCTGCCGAAACGCTACTTTTGCAACGCGCAAAAGCCCGCGGTGCGGCAATAAAAAACGGACTGGAAATGTTGCAGTTACAAGCCGAGGCCGCCTGGGATATTTGGCAACAACCCTGACCACTATTCTCCCTAACTTTATCAAGCCGGATTTGATGAGCGCACTACCAAACCCTTCACCACAGAACCAACCGCCCATAGTGGATTTCTCCAACACAGAAATTGCATTTTCACACCTGAATAACCGGGAGTTAAAAAAATCCGCGTGGTTGTTCCGTATGATGAACCGCCCATGGGTGGTTCGATACGGCACCAAACTGGCGCTTTGGGCCGTCGAAAACGGCCTTCCCTTTGCCGAACGGATTGTGCGGAATACCGTGTTTAAACAATTCGTCGGCGGCACCACCCTGCTCGACAGCCAGCGCAATATCGACAAGCTGGCCGAACACGGCGTGCTTACCGTACTGGACTACGGCGTGGAAGGCAAGGAACGCGAGGCGGATTTCAACCACACGATGAACGAAAACATCCGGGCTATCGATTTCGCTTCCCGCTCCCGGCATATCCCGGTAGTGAGTTCGAAGGTCACCGGCCTGGCGCGTTTTGGCTTGCTGGAACGGATTCAAAGCGCCACGACGCTCACCCGGGAAGAGCTGGCCGAATACCGCAATGTGCTCAAACGCATCGACGCCATCTGTTATCACGCCGCGAAAAAAGGCGTTTCGGTGTTTATCGATGCCGAAGAGAGCTGGATACAAGACAGCATCGACCACCTCGTTTGGCTCATGATGAAGCGCTACAACCGCGATCGCGTGGTAGTGTACAATACCTTCCAGATGTACCGCCACGACCGCCTGCAATTCCTGATCGAAAGTTACGACCGCTCGCGCAAAGCCGGCTTCCTGTTTGGCGCCAAACTGGTGCGCGGCGCATACATGGACAAAGAGCGTCTCCGGGCCCGCGAATTGGGGTATCCCGACCCGATCAATCCCGATAAAAACACCACCGACGACCACTACAACACGGCTATCCGGTTTTGCCTGGATCATATCGAGCATGTCGCCTTGTGCAACGCCAGCCATAACGGCGCCAGCGCCCTGTTACAGGCTGATCTCATGGAAAGAAAGGGTATCGCGCGCGATCATCCGCACACCATGTGCAGTCAACTGTTTGGTATGAGCGACAACGTGACGTTCAACCTTGCCAGAGCCGGCTTCCGCGTGAGCAAATATGTGCCCTATGGCCAGGTGCGCGAGGTAATTCCTTACCTCATCCGCCGGGCGCAGGAAAACACTTCGGTGACCGGCGATGCCGGCCGCGAACTGTCGCTCATTCTCCAGGAAGTGAATCGGCGTGGGATTTGACAATAAACGCCATGAGCCCCCACACAAGGGCGGCCACCCGGCTGTCGTGCAAAAAGTTATTGACCAGGCCGTGCAGGAAAAAGGTCAGCAGGCCGAGCGTCAGCCACAACCAGGCAATTTCGCGTGTTTGCCGGTACCGGCGCATACCGGCGAACAAGCCTCCGGCAGCAAGGGCGAGCCAGAGCAGCAGCCCCGGCCAGCCCAACTCGGCCAGCGCTTGCAGGTATTCGGAATGGGCGCCGCCACCGCGGCCGTAGTTGTCGGGCCCGCGTTTGGTTACAGGCTGTTGGATACTGATGCGGGTCATTTCAGCCGGATGTTGATAAGACAAGTACCGAAATTGGAAGACACCGGGGCCGAAGCCGCACAACGGCCGGTCAGCAGCCATGCGCAGCGCACACGCATAGCGGTTGAGGCGTTCCTGGGTGGATACGTCGGCTGCCAGATGCGCTGCTATTTTCGCTTTGAACGCCAATCCGGCGCCTGCAACGAGTGCAATCGCCAGTACAAACCCGAACCATTTTCGGGGAAACCGCATCCAGCCTCCGGCAAAAACAGCCAGGATCAGGCTGAGCCAGGCCGCGCGCGAGGTGGAGAGGAAGAGTGCCAGGAGAAAGAATGCGGGGAGGAGTAGCCCGGCGGATATATTTTGGTTACGATGGAGGCGCGGAGGCGCGGAGTCGGTTCGCGCCTCCGCAGTAAAAAGACCGCTTGCCATCCCGATCCAAGCGAATCCTGCAAGTACCAGCACCGCGCTGTACACCGTGTGGTCGGCAAAAAACGGCATGGGCGCCAGCATAGCCTGGTCTGACCGGAAATGGTAAAACCCGTGATGCGCGATGGCGTACACCGCCACGCCAGCCAGCGATACGGCGAAAACCCGGACCAGCCGGGGCCACAGTTCCGGCCACAGCCAGATCCCGACAAAAAACACCCACCATTGCCCGGCTTCCACCAGCCAGTATTTCCACGACACCAACGGCATAGTCGAGCAAACGGCGGCGAGGGCCTGCCAGGCAATCCAGGCGGCGCCGAGCCCGGCAAAACCCGCCAACGGCCACCGTTGCAGCCGCACCAAGGTGAAAAAAAGCCCGATCCCTGCCGCGGCGATCAGCGGCTCCGCCGGCGTGGTCAGGTTCCAGGAGCCAAAGGTCAACTCCACCGACCAGGGCAAGGCGGCAAACAATAGCCAATAAGTGCAGGAAAGCCATTTCGGCATCGCCGGGTTTTGCATGGCCCAAAAATGAACAGGATTTCGGGCACTGCCGGGCGAAAATTTTGCCCGGCCCGGAAAATCCGGCCGCTTGTTGTTTTTTAAAAACAAAATGTTTTTTAAATTTGTAGCAAACAACAAACATGCAACAAAAACAACCGTTTCTCCGGGGGCGCGGCGCTCAGATCAATCCCGTTTCCAAATTTGAAAAAATCGTCCGCGACGATCAGCCGGTCGATTGGGCGTTGACTCCTGAAGATTGGGAAGGCACCGACCTGAAAACCGAATACCTCGAAACCCACGCCAAAACCATCCTCAACCGGGTGGAGAGCGCCGATATTCCGATGGAGTGGAGCATGAACCCATACCAGGGCTGCGAACACGGCTGCATTTACTGCTATGCCCGCAATACGCACCCCTATTGGGGCTACAGCGCGGGGCTCGATTTTGAACAGAAAATTCTGATCAAACGCAACGCCGCCGAACTGTTGGAGCAGGAACTGAAAAAGAAATCGTGGCAGGCTGCGCCGGTTATGTTTGCCGGCAACACCGACGTATACCAGCCCGCCGAACGCAAATTCCGTATTACGCGCGCCTGCCTTGAAGTATTCTGGAAATACCGGCACCCGGTGGGGCTTATTACCAAAAATAGCCTGGTGCTGCGCGACCTGGATATTTTAAAACAACTGGCCGGCGAAGGCCTGGCCAGCGTGGCTATCAGCCTGACCACCCTCAACGAAACACTCCGGCAATTTCTCGAACCGCGCACCGCCACCGTGCAGCAACGCCTTCGCACCGTGGAAACGCTGGCCGCCAACGGCATTCCGGTGTTCGTCATGCTGGCGCCGATTATTCCCGGCCTCAACGAACACGAGATCTTCAGCATGGCCAGGGCCGTGGCCGACCGCGGCGCGCTGGGTATCGGTTACTCGATGGTGCGCCTGAACGGCGACGTGGGGATCATTTTTGAGGATTGGCTGCGCAAAACCATGCCCGACCGCGCCGAAAAAGTGCTCAACAAGATCCGGGCCGCTCATGGCGGCCAATTGAACGACAGCCGCCCCGGCCTGCGCATGAAGGGTGAAGGCAAGATTGCCGAGATCATCCGCGACCAGTACCGGCTGGCCAAAGAAAAATATTTTGCCGGCCGGCACATGCCGAAATACAACCTTGATCTGCATGCACAGTTCAAATCGCCGCAACTCAAATTGTTCTGAACCGCGTGCAGCCGCACTGCCTTGTTTTGGGTAAAAAATGCCTTGCTTGTCCCCTGCAGAATTGCTCCAGCAGGCTTTCTCCGATCATACGATCCCCGCTTGCACCTGCTTATCCTGATCCCGATTGATCAGCTCCATGGAAGAACTCCTTTTCGTCGCGACCGGCACTTTTCGCGCTTCGGTTCTAATCCGGCAGACCCGCCCCGTTGAGCAATAAGGCCGGGTAATACTCAGCCTTTCAGGCCCAGCCCCGCTTTTGCCGAGATCTCCAGCATCCTGTCAATCGATTTGACGCCTTGTTCGATGACCCAGTCGGGCAGGATGATCTCCGGCAGTTCGTATTGCATGCACAGGTAGAGTTTCTCCATGGTATTGCGCTTCATGTGCGGGCAGTCGTTGCAAGCGCAATTGTTGTTTGGCGGCGCCGGAATGAAGGTTTTTTGCGGACTGGATTTTTGCATCTGGTGCAGGATACCGGCTTCGGTGGCCACGATGAATTCCTGCGCGGCATCGTTGATGGTGTATTTGAGCAGGCCGGTGGTGCTGCCGATATAGTCGGCCATTTCGAGGATATGCGGTTCGCACTCCGGGTGGGCGATAAATTTGGCGTTGGGGTGGCGGGCCTTGAGTTTGACGATGCGTTCGTGGCTGAAAATCTCGTGCACCATACAGGCGCCGTTCCACAATACCATGTCGCGGCCGGTCTTTTTGATGAGGTACTGGCCCAGGTTTTTATCGGGGGCAAAAATAATGGGCTGCTCCTTCGGGATGCTTTCGATGATGGCCAGGGCGTTGGTGCTGGTGCAGCAGATGTCGGTCAGCGTTTTCAGTTCAGCCGTGCAGTTGATATACGACACCACAATATGGTCGGGGTATTTCTCCTTGAATTTCCGGAAAATATGCGGCGGGCAGGAATCGGCCAGCGAACAGCCTGCCTTCAGGTCGGGGAGCAGCACCTTTTTCTTCGGGCTCAGCATTTTGGCCGTTTCGGCCATAAAATGCACGCCGGCAAACACGATGATGTCGGCGTCGGTTTGGGCGGCTTTTTGCGACAGCCCGAGCGAGTCGCCGATAAAGTCGGCCACATCCTGGATTTCGGATTCCTGGTAATAGTGCGCGAGAATGACGGCGTTTTTCTCCCTTTTCAGGCGTTGGATTTCGGCGACGAGGTCCATCTCCGGGTCCACATCGAGGTGGAGGAAGCCGTTGCGTTCGAGTTTTTGGGTAGCGGTAGCCAGATCCATATATTGTGTGCTTGAGTGCTGGAGTAATATTATGGGGTAACAAAGGTACGGGGAAATGGGTTGCGGCAAAAACACGCGGTTGTCAGCACATTATCCGGGCGCCTGGGAGCAGGCTTGTACGGCGTCCGCCAGTTCCCGGATCAATCCGGGGTCCTGCTCGATGGCGTTGCCCACCACCAGCATATCCGCTCCGGCGCGCAGTTTGGCGGCGGCTTGTTCGGGCGTCCGGATGCCGCCGCCCACGAGCAGGGGCACGCTGACGGCGCCCCGCACGGATTCGATCATGCCTTCCGGTACAGCGTTCCGGGCGCCGGAGCCGGCGTCGAGGTAGATCATTTTGAGCCCCAGCAATTCGCCGGCCAGGGCGGTGCATGCGGCGATGTCGTCTTTGTTGGCCGGGATGGGGTAGGTGTTCGACATGTATTGCACGGCTGTTTGCACCCCGCCGTCGATGAGCAGATAACCCGTGGAAATGATCTCGAGGGGCGACATTTTTAAAAACGGCGCGGCGATCACGTGCTGCCCGATCAGCAATTCGGGGTTTCGGCCGCTGATCAACGACAGGAAGAGCAAGGCATCGGCCCGGTAGCTCAGCTGAAACGAATTGCCCGGAAACAAGACCAGGGGAATGGAACAGCGCTCGCGGATACCCGATAGCACCGTATCGAGCATATCGTTCACCACCAGGCTGCCGCCGATAAAAAAGTAATGCACGCCGGCTGCTACGGCCAGTTCCACTACCTGCTCCAGCCGGCGCAAGCGCAATTTGTCGGGGTCGATCAGAATGGCCAGGCGTTTTTCGCCTTGCTGCCGGGCTGCCAGGAGGCCGGTATAAAGTTGATGATCTTGCATGGCTTGGTGTAGCAGTCGGAATGTCCAACCATGAATAAAATAGTGCTATTCTCCGAGTTCCTTACACGCCCGGTACAGGTCTTGCCAGCCGTCGCGCCGTTTCACCACCGTTTCAAGGTATTCGGCCCAGACTGCTTTGTCGGTGGCGGGGTCTTTTACCACTGCGCCGGACAGGCCGGCTGCGAGGTCGTGGGCGCGCAGCTCGCCGTCGCCGAAATGCACGGCCAGCGACTGGCCCTGGTGAATGACGGAAATAGCCTCGGCGGCGCTCAGAGTGGCGGTAGGGCTTTTGAGTTTTTCGCGGCCGTCTTCCGTTTTGCCGTTTCGAAGTTCGCGGAAGATGGTTACCAGGCGGCGGATTTCCTGCAGCGGAGCGGCTTCGGGAGGCAGTTCCAGGGTTTTACCCAGGGCAGTTACGCGGTTTTGGACAATGGCTACTTCTTCGTCGAGTGTGGCGGGCAACGGGAGCACCACCGTATTAAAGCGGCGGCGCAAGGCGGCCGAAAGTTCGTTTACGCCTTTGTCGCGGTCGTTGGCGGTGGCGATGAGGTTGAACCCGCGTTGCGCCTGTATTTCGGTGTTCAATTCGGGCACGGGCAGCGTTTTTTCCGACAACAGGGTGATCAGCGCGTCCTGTACATCGGCGGGGATGCGGGTGAGTTCTTCCACGCGCACGATCTTGCCGTTTTGCATGGCTGTGAGCACCGGGCTGGGCACCAGGGCTTTTTCCGAAGGGCCTTCGGCGATGAGGCGGGCGTAATTCCAACCGTATCGCAGGGCGTCTTCGTTGAGGCCGGCCGTGCCTTGCACGAGCAGGGTGCTGTCGCCGCTGATGGCGGCGGCCAGGTGTTCGCTAACCCAGGTTTTGGCCGTGCCGGGCATTCCAAGCAGCAGCAACGCGCGGTCGGTAGCCAGGGTGGCTACGGCAATCTCCATGAGGCGGCGGTTGCCAAAATATTTGGGTTCGATGGTTGTTTTGCCGGCCTGGCCGCCGATAAGGTAGGTGACCACAGCCCAGGGCGAGAGTTGCCAGCCGGTGGGGCGGGGCCGGTCGTCGGCTTTCGCCAGCGCTTTCAACTCGTGGGCGAAGGCCGTTTCGGCGTGTGGGCGGATGATGTCGTTCATATGTGTGGGTTGGAGCGGGCTTGCGGTTGGGCCGATAGAGGCGCCGGGCAAAAGTACGGGTATATGGATGGTTATACCAATTCCGGTTCCCTTCCGGCTACTAAGGACGGCAAGGTGTATTTTTACGGCCAAACAACTGTTTTGCCGTATGCTTCGATTTTTGCTTTTTTCCGCCGTTTGCGTGCTCCCGGCCTTATTTTCGAGTGGCTGCACAACCCCGTCGCCCGCTGCCGCACCGGCCAGGCTGGTGCATATTGCCGACTTTGCCGCCCGAAGCGTCGGCCCGCGCAATGTGGACATCTGGCTGCCGCCCGGTTACGACGCCCACCCGGAAAAGCAGTATCCGGTATTGTATATGCACGACGGGCAAAACCTGTTCGAGCCGGGCCAGGCGTTTGGCGGCGCCGAATGGCAGGTGGACGAAACGCTCGGGCGCCTGATCCGACAGGATGTGGTGCCGCCTTGTATCGTAGTAGGCATCTGGAATACCGCCCTGCGTTTTCGGGAATATGCACCGGGAAAGCCGTTTTTTAACCTGCCTGCCGATGTGCAGGATTCGATCCGGGCAGAAACGGGAGGTGATCCCTTGTCGGATGCGTATTTGCGGTTTGTCGTATCGGAACTCAAGCCCTTTATCGATTCGGCGTTTCGCACCAGGCCGCAGCGCGCCGACACGTATATCATGGGCTCCAGCATGGGGGGACTGATCTCCTGGTACGCCATTAGTGAATATCCGGAAGTATTTGGGGGCGCGGGGTGCCTGTCCACGCATTGGCCGGGTAGCCTGCGCCGCAACGACCCGCGTATTCCGGCGGCCATGCAAGCCTACCTGCGAACCCATTTACCCGACCCCGCGACGCATAAACTGTATTTCGACTATGGCACGGCCACCCTCGACGCCGCCTACGAACCGTATCAGTTGCAAGCCGATGCGGTGCTGCGCGAACGCGGTTATGTTTCGGGAGAAAACTGGGTCACGCGCAAATTTGAAGGCGCGGAGCACAGCGAGCGGTCCTGGGCGGTCCGGCTGGAGGTGCCGTTGCGGTTTTTGATGGGCAAATAAGGAGCTACCCGTCGGTAAGTTTGCCGGAAAACCGCCCCCAGTTTTCGAGTTCCGAGGCACTCCAGAGCTCGGGAAAGAACACGACGAGTTGGAGTTTCGGCGGCAGGTATTGTTGCCAGTTGGTGCCCCCGGTAGCGGCAATTTCCTTGGGTTTGGCGTCGAGATAACGCACCGCCGAGCGAAAATGCGAGAGCGCCCAGCGGACGTTGGCGTTCAGGTCGAATTCGCGGAGCAACTGGCGCAGTTCGGCATCTTGTTGGGCGCCGGGGTCGAGTTGCAGGTACAGCCGGCGCAGGTTGCAGGTTTGCATCTTGGCCGCATAGCGGATCAGTTCATCGCTGTATTTGGTTTCGAACTGGCGGAGGGTGAGCGTCTTTTTACCGGTGGCCAGCTCGGTAGCGCCCGACTTCCAGTACAACATGGCGTACAACGCCGTCACGTCCTGGGTGTTCCCGACCAGATCGCGCTTGGTCGAGTGGATCATTTGAGTAAGATCGGTGCTGGCGATCTCGATCATCCGGTATTGCACGCTCTGAAAGCCGCTGGCGGGCAGAAGGCTCATGCGGAAGCGGAGGAATTCGTCGCGGTCCATGCCGTCCACCATGATATCGAACGAATTGATCAGTTGTTCGAAGTACCGGTTGATGCGGACCAGCTGGCGTTTGAGCAAATCCGGTGTTGGCGCTGTATCGGCAAAGGCCAGTTGTTCGATGGCGTCGAGGGAAAGCCGGAAGTACAATTCCGTAATTTGGTGGTAGAGGATAAAAATGCGTTCATCGGGGATCGGCGTGCGGGGGTTTTGCAGGCTCAACAGGGTGTCGAGGTGGATGTAATCCCAATAGGTGAGGTAATCGGCGTAAAGCAAGCCATCGAGGTAGGAATTCATGTCCTGGCCCATGGCAGCGTACTTTTCCTCCAGTTGGCGCACGCGTTGGAGGATGTCCGGGCTGACTTCCATAAATAATTTGGTTAGGTGTTTGGCTATTGCCGGGTAATGTTATAAAAAAACCCCGACTGATTGCAGCCGGGGCAACAACTAAAAAATTAAGCTATGAAAACAAAAACTTCTTAAGTCGAACGCAAATACGTTGCAAGAATAAAGCAAAAAGGGAGACCACACAAGCGGCACCCCCTTAAAAATTCATTATTCTGTCACGTCGCGACCACCAATGAGCATATCCTGGTATTCTTTGAGCTCATCAAACTTGCCTTCGGCGGCAAATTTGGCCTGAGCGGGCCAGGTGCTCGGGTCGTGGATCTGGTAGCGCGGGCCGGCAGCGTCGAGGATTTCCTTGAGGCGTTCGACGTCGGCAGCGGCCAGGTCGGCCCACGATTGGATGCCGCCTCCTTTGAGCAGTTGCTCGATTTTCGGGCCGATTCCTTCGATGATTTTCATGTCGTCGAGTTTCGGACCTTTTTTGGCGGGCGCCTTTTTAGCGGCTGGAGCGGCGGTTTCTTTTTCAGCCGGAGCACTTACTTCAGCAGCCGGGGTTTCTTTCACCGCAGCGGGTGTTTCCACTTCTGCTACGGGTTCGGCCGCAGCTTTCTTTTTTGCTGCCGGCTTTTCAGCTGCCGGCTTTTCGGCGGCTGGAGCGGCGGCTTTTTTGACGGTTTTAGCCGTGGCGGCGGGCGCTACGGTTTCGGGAACTTCCACAAACGGAACGATGCTCACGTAGCTGCGGTCGTTGCGGCCGCGGGTGAATTCCACCACGCCGTCGATGGCGGCATGCAGGGTATGGTCGCGGCCCATGTATACATTTTCACCGGGGTGGTATTTGGTGCCGCGCTGGCGGACGAGAATGTTGCCGGCCGTGGCTTTCTGGCCGCCGAAGAGTTTTACGCCGAGTCGCTTGCTTTTACTGTCCCGGCCGTTATCGGTAGAGCCTACACCTTTTTTGTGTGCCATAACTCAGTATTGCGTTTTGAGTTTTGAATGTTAAGAGAACAGGGTGGGGTTAGCCGGCGATCGAGTCGATCTGGATTTTGGTAAACGACTGGCGGTGGCCGTTTTTCTTGCGGTAGCCTTTGCGGCGTTTTTTGTGAAAAACGATCACTTTGTCGCCCTTCAGGTGGGTAAGGACGCTGGCTTTTACACTGGCCCCTTTCACATTGGGGGCGCCGATGGATACCTGGCCGTCGCGGTCGATAAGATGCACGGCGTCGAAGGAGACAGAGTCGCCTTCATTGGCTGCCAGCCGGTGGACGAAGATCTGCTGACCTTCCTCAACTTTGAATTGTTGACCGGCGATGGAAACGATTGCGAACATGTTGAGAATCAGAATTTTTGATAAAAAAAAGTCACTGCCTTTTAAAAGGCGGGCAAAGGTACAACGCATTCCTAAAAAAACCAAGCCAGATTATTGGTAACTGTCGAGCAAACCCTGCACTTCTTCATCGTCGCGCAAGGCAGGGGCCCAGCGGTACAGGTCGGGCGAGTGGCTGACGTCGGCGGCCAGTGCTTCCTGCAGGGTCAGTACGGCTTTTGCACGTGCGCCGGCAATGAAGTAGCACGCGGCCTGGCAGTAGAGCAATTCCGCTCCGCTGGCGTTTTCCAGCGCTTGTTCGAGCACTTCCTGCGCCTGGCCCACTTCGCCGGCAAACAGCAGAAATTCAGCCAGTTGCAACCAACGGGTGGGCTCTTCCGGCGCGATTTCAACGGCTTTCCAGTAGTGGTGCAGGGCTTTTTTCTTTTGCCCGAGCAGGCTATACACGCCCGCCAGGGCGCTGTGAAACTCCTCCCGCCGTTCGTCTGTGCGCACCGCTTCGCGCAACCACCGGGCTGCCCGCAAAGCGTCTTTTTCTGCCGTAAAACACAGCCCGAGCAGGTAATAGGCCTCGGCGTTATAGGGATCGAGCCGAAGGGCGTGGCGGCACAATTTTTTGGCTGCTGCCGGATAGCCCAGTCGCAGCTGACACTCCGCCATCCGCACCAGCACCTCACTGTCGGCCTCCGTATGGGCATTCATTTCGGTGTAACACTGGAGGGCGCGTTGGTGCAAGCCGCGTTGCACCGCCAGTTCGGCGCAGGCCCGGTAGGCTTCCTCAAAGTAGGGTTGAGTAATATAGGCGTACTCGAAGGCTTCCAGGGCCGATTCGGGTTCACCCATTTGCACACAGGCCCAGCCGAGGTTGTACCACGCATAACAACAATACGGGTGCTCGTCGAGCACTGCTTCATAGAGTTCGCGGCTTTCCGGGTGGTTGCCGGCCAGCTCCGTGCAGATGAGCAGGCGCCGGTACAGTTCCCGGTTGTTTGGCTCGCGAAAGGCGCGTTCGCGCAGGAGAGCGAATTGGATCAGATAGTCATTCATACCGAAAGCAGGATTAAAAGCGGAACCAAAGATACGGGGCTTGCGAAGAAAAGGAAGGAATTGTGCAATTGATACGGTGGAAAAACGTCCTTTGCACCCTAAAAGAAGCAATTTCGACATGCCCCGTTTCAAAATAACGCTCGAATACGACGGCAGCCGCTATGCCGGCTGGCAGGTGCAGAAAAACGCGCGCACAGTACAGGGCGAGCTGCTGCAAGCCTGTTACACCGTTTTTGCCACCCAACAGCTGGAATTTTACGGCGCCGGCCGAACCGATGCCGGGGTGCATGCCCGCGGGCAAGTGGCACACCTGGAGCTACCCGCCACGCGCCTGCAAGCCGACCAAATCCTGATGCGCCTCAACGACGAACTGCCGCACGATATCAATATTCTGAGTGTGGAAAAAGCCCGTCCCGGCTTCCATGCCCGGCACGACGCCCGCGCCAGGTTTTACACGTATCAGATCTCCACCCGGCGCGATGCCTTCGCCAAACGCTATGTGTGGTGGATTCGCGACCCCCTCAACCTCGACGCCATGCGCGCCGCTGCCGCCGAACTGCTGGGGTTTCACAATTTCAACGCATTCGGCGACACCGAATCGCCGGACCAGTCGACGATGGTTGACCTGACAATGCTCGACATCCGGGTCGAGGGCGACCGGATTTATATCCGCATCGGGGCATCCCATTTCCTCTGGAAAATGGTGCGCCGTATCGTTGGCGTGCTCGTAGCGGTAGGCCGCGGAAAAATGTCGGTGGAAATGGTGGAGCATTTCCTGACGCAGCCCTCCCGCGAGCCCGCGCGGCACACGGCGCCTCCCTCCGGGTTGTTTCTGGAACGGGTGGAATATTGAGCCGGCACGGGTTAAAACGGCAGTATCATGGGCCGGTAACCGTCTTTTGCCGCTTCGAGAAACTGGGCGGCGGTTTCGCGGATGGTTTGTTCCAGGGGGCGGTATGCAAAACCCGGCAGGGTCAGCGACTTGGCGTTGTCGTAAAAAAACTGCGACACGCTGCTGCGGGCGCTCTCCCTGGTCACGATCGGCTGGGCGCCGGTGAGTTTTTCTTTCAGCCACTCCACCCGCCAGGCCACCTCTGCCAGCATGGGGCTTACCTTGATGGAAGGCCTTCTGGCGCCCAAGGCATCGGCAACCTGGAAAAACAGGTCCCGGAAGGGGATATTCGCTGCATTTAGAATATATCGCTCGGCGGTAATCCCGCTTTCGAGCAGGAGGAGCATTGCCTGTGCCACATCGCGTACATCTACTACCCCGGTGCGGCCCACCGACCAGAACCGGAGCCCCTCATGCACTTTCTGAAACATCTGCCCGCTGCCGGACTGCCAAAAACCGCTGCCCAACACTACGGAGGGGTTGACAATCGCGACCGGAAGGCCTTCCGCCTGGCCGCGCCATACTTCCTGCTCCGAACGGTATTTGCTGACGGCGTATTGACTGTTGCCGCCGCTTTGCACCCAGGAGGAGGATTCGCTCAACTGGGGCCGGTCTTTGGCGCGGCCCAGCGCGGCTATACTGCTAACATGTACAAACTTTTCCACCCCGAAACTCAGGGCGAGGTTGACCATATTGGCGGTGCCTTCCACGTTGATCTGCATCATTCGCCGGACGTCGCGGGGATGGAACGACACCATGGCTGCGCAGTGGCAAACATGGGTGACGCCCGCAAAAGCGTCTTCCAGTGCCGGCAAATCGGTCACGTCGGCTTCTACCCATTCCACCTGGCCGGCAACCGGGGCGATGAGATCCATTGGGCTGTTGGCCCGGCGCAGGGCCCGAACATCATAGCCCCGTGCGATCAGCAACCGGGTCAGGTACGAACCGATAAATCCGGTGCCACCGGTGACGAGGACTTTTATATTCGGGTTGCTCATTGCTTGAACGTAAGGGTATAGGTGGCAACGGCTTTAATTTCTTCGGGAGTCAGCATTTCTTCGAACGGGGTCATCAGATTTTTGCCTTTAGCGATTTGTGAGATGCGTTCTTCCAGTGTAAGCGTGGTCTGTGTGAGGTCTTTAGCGCCGTTCAGGCCCAATTTCCCGTCGGCGCCATGGCAGGCGACACAGTATTGCCGGAAAATGGCCAGACCGTCGGGTTGGCCGGATGCCGCCTTGACCGTTGAATTGGCCGCGGTGTTACCCGGCGCCTGGCTGCAGGCTAGCAGAATGGCCGCCGGTAGCATAAAAAAAAGGAGTGTCCGCATTTGCTTCGTTATTTTAAACCCTGAATTGGGTGGTTAAAAAACGGTGGAAGAGTGCCCTTCCGGCGCAAAATTGAAAAGTTCTGCAGCAAATGGGCACTTATTTTGGCAGTAAACAGTTGTTTTTGCCAAATTTATTTGTATAAACAAACAATCATGTTGTAAAAAACTTTTTTCCCAACGTATCTTTGCCAGCACCTTTAACAGAAAAATTGTTTGTGACCAAATACCATTTTCACGTTTTTAAAAGATAGTGTTTGTTCATAGTGTTTGTTTTTTGTTTTGTCCCTGTCAAGTAGAAATATTTGACAGGGTTTTTTATTGCCCGCCGCGACCTGAAGTTTCCCCTAATGAATGCTCCGAAAATCCCTGCCCAACCGAACGTCGCATCTTTATTAACACACTGATTCGGTTATTTTTTCGACAATCAAACAGGGCGAGGCTATTTCCTCAAAAATGAACCTTGCCTCGTTGCCCTGCTCATTAACTCTCCCAACCGGCACCTTTCAACCCCGCC
>JBGARJ010000047.1:0-45507 GCA_044230315.1 Saprospiraceae bacterium | reverse complement strand
CGATGTTCAAAAACAATAGTCCGGTACATTTTGCTGTTGGCGAGGACGCCAACAGCGGCATTTCGTTGAAAATCAAGCCTTAACGCCGTTGTTGGCGTCCTCGCCAACAACATGCTCCGGGCTTCATTTTCAAAGGTTTGCAAAAACCTACCGGACTATTCCAAAAATAGAAGCAGCAAAAATCAAACGTATTGGTAACCAGCAGTATGGCTCATCCACAAATGGCTAAAGTCGAGCTTAGGGTGTGTCTGAAAAATACTCACCGGCCTGAAAAGGCATCTTTTGAAACCTGTTCTTCGCCTCTTTTTCGGGCAATATAACCTGATATTCCCCTCAAAAGCAGGCTCGCTCAGAACTCAAACCCTGCTCTTTTCAGGCTCGGCAGTATTTTTCAGACATACCCTAGGTCATAGTTGCAGGTACGCCATCCTGCACTACGGGTTGCGCACAGGCTTCTATCGGTCAATACCGGGTTATTTGCCCTGATTTGGATCGAGGTGTGCGCTCCAGTCCTGGTTTTCGGAGCTCATGATGAGTTCGGCTTTTACGACGAACTGTTTGAAGGCCGTTTCGTCGCCGCCGGCGTAATCTTCGCCGACTTTGTTGAGGTAGAGCAGTTTTTCGCGTTTCAGGCGCTCCGAGGTGGAGCGGTAGGTCGTCCAGTTTTCGAGGTATTTTTTGAGCGAAAGCACCCCTTCGGACACGGCGACGACGGCGCCCAGGGCGCCCGCGACGTATTTGAGCCATTCCCAATTGCCGCTGGCGTAGCCTACAAGCAAAGGGATCAGGGCGCCGCTGACAATGATGATGGTGCGGCTCAGGTAGTACCATTTTTTATTTGCACGGCTTTTGCCGCCATACCATTTGATCTGGCCGTCGACGCGTTCGCTGAGGTATTGGTCGCGTTGTTGTTCCCAGCTGCCTGGTGAAGTCGTTTCCATAATCGGGTGTTGAATAGGTGGGGAAAGATGTTCGGGCAATCCGTTAAAATGCGAACAGGCCCGGTTATAGCAATGGTTTGTAGGTCTCAAAAAACTCTTTCCGGGCGATCCGGTACACTTCGGAGAAGTCGGCCGGGCAGCCCACAAAATCGCCGGCTTTTGCCGTCATGGGGTCGTCCCAGGGGGCAATAAATTCGAACGATTCGGGCAACTGCAGCAAACGCATCCGCTCCGGCGTTAGTTCTAGGGCGATAATACGGCCCTGCGACGTATATTCTTCCCAACCGTCGCCGGCGCTCCGGAGGTGCACGTATTTTTGGGTAAATTTATGCGCCGGCACGAGGTACGCTTCGCCGGCTTCGGTTTGGTTGCGCACCACAAAATCGTTCTCCCCCGCGGCATTTACCGTTTCCAGGCCGTCGCCGGTTTTGGTTTGGATCACTTCACCTGCAGCGGCGCGCCGGGCATACACATTTTTGCTTTTGAGATAAACGGCGCCTTCCCGTTGCAACAACGGCCGCAACTTATCCAGAAACTCTTCTTGCGTATACATGGCATTTTTGGGCGCAGCCCGTAAAGATCAAATGTAAAAAGGAATTGCAAACGTAATAAAGTCTGCGCAGCACTTTTCGCGAAATGCTCTACGTTTGTACTCCTGCTTTAACAATCCGGATCGAGTTATGAACCACCCACGCATGCATGCGCTGCGCCAGCACCTTTTCCTGCTTGCCCTGCTCGGAAGTCTGGCGTTTTGCCGGGCACAAACGTATATTCCGTTTCCCTATGCCATCGAAAAGGAGGTGGTGGCCGACAAGGCAGCCGTGGTCACCGCGCACCCGCTGGCCACCAAGGTGGGACTCGACATCCTGCACGAGGGCGGCAATGCCGTCGATGCTGCGGTAGCGGTCCAGTTTGCGCTCGCGGTGGTCTACCCGCAAGCCGGCAATATTGGTGGTGGCGGTTTTTTGGTGTATCGCGACAAAACGGGAAAGGCCGTTGCCCTCGATTACCGCGAAAAAGCGCCGGCCGCGGCCACCGAGACTATGTACCAGGATTCTGCCGGGAACGTCATCCCCAACAAGAGCCGCTTGGGTATTTTTGCCTGCGGCGTGCCCGGTTCGGTAGACGGCATGTGGCAGGCCCACTGGAAATACGGCCGTTTACCCTGGGCCCAACTGGTCAACCCGGCTATTGAGCTGGCCAAAAAAGGCTACCAGGTCACCGAACGCGAAGCCAAACAACTCAACGACGAAAAGATCAACTTCATCCGCTATTGTAAGATCATTCCCGACTTTGTCAAAATGCAGGACTGGCAGGCAGGCGACTGGCTGATCCAGAAAAACCTGGCCAATACCCTCGAGCGGATTGCCGGCGACGGACGCGACGGGTTTTATTCCGGCGCTACGGCCATTCTGATCGTGCACGAAATGGCCAAACAAAACGGCCTGATCACGGAGCAGGACCTGAACAATTACCATAGCGTTTGGCGCACGCCGCTGGAATTCGATTGGCGCGACCTGCACATCATCGGAATGCCGCCACCCAGCAGCGGCGGTATTTTGCTGGAGCAAATGCTGGGGATGCTCGGCGACGCCGATCTGAAAGCCATGGGCCTTCATTCGGCTGCAGCGGTGCATTTGATGACGGAGGCCGAACGCCGGGCGTATGCCGACCGGGCCGAACACATGGGCGACCCGGATTTTTGGCGCGTGCCCGACAGCATCCTGACCGATGCAGGGTATCTCAAACGCCGAATGGCCGATTTCGACCCGGCCAAAGCCACGCCCAGCAGCAGCATAAAAGCCGGCGCCATCAAGGAAAGCGAGCAAACCACCCATTTCAGCATCGTGGATGCCGATGGCGGCGCCGTAGCCGTGACCACCACGCTCAACGATTCGTATGGCAGCCGGGTGGTGGTGACCGGAGCGGGATTTATTCTCAACAATGAAATGGACGACTTCAGTGCTAAACCCGGCGCCCCCAACCTGTATGGCGCCATCGGCGGGAAGGCCAATGCCATTGCGCCGGGGAAACGACCGTTGAGCAGTATGACCCCCACTATCGTTACCCGAAACGGCCAACTCGCCCTGGTAGTGGGTACGCCCGGCGGCACTACGATTCCGACCTCGGTGTACCAGGTTATCCTGAATGTATTTGCTTTTGGTCAGCCTTTGCGCGAGGCCGTGCATGGCAAGCGCTTTCACCATCAATGGCTGCCGGATGAAATCCAGATCGAGGAAGGCGTTTTTTCCGACGAAGTGGTGCTGCAATTGGAACAAATGGGCCATCATCTGAAGACGCGCTCGCCTATTGGCCGGGTGGAGGCGATTCTGCGCGAACCCGACGGCAAACTCCGCGCTGTTGCCGATGACCGTGGCGACGATGCTGCCGGCGGATACTGATGCCTGCCCAATAAGGATTAGACAGGAATATCGCGGTCTTTTTTGATCTAACCTGTTGTTTAACCGTAAATCTGTATGGTATGAGCCAATTGCAATGGTGGATGCGCATTGTCGGCGGGTTCTATCTCTTGCTCACGATGATGAACCTGTGGGGGCTTTTTATCAACGCTTCTTTCTTTAGCAGCAATCTTCCGCCTGGTTTTGCAGTCGATACGCTGGCGGTACGCGCTTTTACTGCCGCCTGGATGGTGTATGTATTCGAACTCGGCGCAATCGGCACAGCGCTGTTGTACGGCGCCCGCAACTCAGCCGCCAATATGATCCTGGTTTGGCTCGTGGTGCTTGCCGAACTCTTTCGCGGGGTGCTTGCGGATGCCATCTGGATTCAGCGGAGGTGCTCAGCCACGCGTTACGGGGTGTTTATCGCTATCCATATTCTGATCATCGGAACGGGAATTTGGCTTGTCCGCCGCCTGGAACCGGGCGCTATAGCCTGAACGCAACATATTTGTTATGGCTTCAAACAGTATTGTACTGGTCGGTGGCGGCCGCATCGCCACGCACCTGGGCAAACGCCTCCGGGCCAAGGGTATGCGTATTGTGCAGGTGCTCAACCGGAGCGCCGAACCCGCCCGCGACCTGGCTGAAATTCTTCGGACTGCCTGGTCTAACCATTGGTCCGACATCCGGGAAGATGCCGATTGGGTGATCCTGGCCGTGCGCGACGATGCGATCGCAGACGTGGCCAGGGCGCTGGCGCCAAAGGTGCCCCACGCCCTGGTAACGCATACGTCCGGCGCAACACCCGGCGCCGTATTGCAGCCCTATTTTAAGCATTACGGCGTATTTTATCCCTTGCAGTCTTTTTCTTTTGAACGTTCGCCGGTGTGGTCGAAGATACCCTTCTGCGTCGATGCGCACGAAGAAGAAGATGTATTGTTCCTGAAAAAAGTGGCCAAAGTGATCGGCAACCTGGTGTACCGGGTGGACGACGAGCAACGCGCGGTGCTGCACGTGGCCGCGGTATTCGCCAATAATTTTGCCAACCATTGTTTCGCCATTGCCGAAAAGATCCTCGAGGAAAAAGACTTGTCGCTGGAAATGCTGCATCCGCTGATGGAAGAAACGCTGGCCAAAGCCCTGCACGATTCTCCGGCCCGCATGCAAACCGGCCCGGCCCTCCGCGGCGACGTGGATACGATCCGCCGGCACCTCGCATGGCTGGAACAACACCCGGCCTGGCGCGACCTGTACCTGGGGCTTTCGCGGAGCATCAACCCTGACCTGGGCAGGTTGCCTGGCCGGCGGACAAAAAAAAGTTGACCACCCGAAACCGGGGGCCAACCATCAAGTCTCCTGCCCGCCTCGGGCAGAATTCCATGCTGCTACTTTTTAAAATGGGCAATGCAATTTACCTGGACGATCGGACCGACCATGCACACGCTGGCCAGGTCGGGCCGGTTGGTGTATTCTACCGCTACTTTTAACCCTTCCACCGGCGCTACGGCCAGATCGTTCGGATTGGCTATTTCCAGGCGGGTGCCGTTGTCCAGTTCCAGCACAAACCCACATCCATCCAGGCCGGTCAGGTTTCGGAATGTGGCGGGTACGCCGGCGGGACAACCCGTGTCGGCGGCGCCATCTTTTTTGCAGGCCGGTTCGCTAATTGCTATCCAGGTTAAAGCGAGGAAAAAATACCATGTTTTCATAGTGTATGTAAGTTGTAAAAAGCCCGTTTGGGTCCGGTGAATTATGGCGGCGTGACCGGAGCTGAGCAAGCCACTCGGTCTGCGATTTTTACACAAAGACCCGATCCGGCCGCTAAAAGGTTGGGTGCCTGTCAGGCTTTTTTTGCCGGCACTTCCAATGCAGCGGCCCAAGTCTGCAAAAGCACGGATTGTTCCTGATCCCAATTCCAGGCCAGGCGCGCAGCCCGGGTGTTGCGCTGCAGCCGGTCGTAAACCGCCTGTCCGGTTTGGAGCAAACGGATGGCAGCCACTATTTTTTCCGGCGTCAAATGATCCAGTAATACGGCCACTTCGTGTTGGGTATTCAAGGCGCGGTACTCCGGGAAGTCCATGGTCAGCACGGGTACACCGGCGTGCACATAGTCGAAAAACTTATTGGCCAGCGAGTAGTAATAGCTCAGGCCTTTGTTCTCCAATACGTTGATCCCCAGCCATGCCTGGCGGGTCAGGTCCTGAAGGCCGGCAGGATTGACGCGACCTAAAAATTTCACCTGTTGGCCGAGGCCCAACGCGGCGGCACGCTGACGCAGCGCCTCCGACAAATCGCCTTCACCGGCCAGCCAAAGTTCGAGACCGTCGAGTGATTGCATGGCGGCCAGCATGTGTTCAATTCCACGGCCGGCGTTCAGGGCGCCCTGATAAAGCAATATTTTAGCCACAGGATCCGCCACCTGTTCGGCCGGAGCAGCGGACAGCGACGGAACATTGCGCACAACGGCGAAGGGCAACTTGTATTTTTCTTGCATTATGCCGGCCAGGGCCGGTCCCACCGTATAGGCGTGCCGGTAAAAAGGCAAACACAACCGGGCTACCGCAGCCCAAACCCATTTGACCAGGGGGCGGTGGGTGACTTCCGGTACTTCGGTAAAATATTCGTGGGCATCGAACACGCGTTTTTTCCGGCGCAGCAGGCTGGCGGCGCAGCCGGCGGGCAAGGTATCCAGGTCGACCGAACAAATGGCATCGCAGGGAGCGCGAAGCAGGTAGAAAAATAACCGCAAATTGAACTCGGCGTAAAACAGGACACCTTTGGTGAAACGACACCGCAGTCGGCGTTGGGCGTAAGGCTGTTCGTCGAGCGCGGGTGAATGGGGCAAGACCCGGCCAATCAGTTCAACCGCATAGCCATGACCGGCCAGGGTTGAACAAATGCGCTGCATCCGCTGATCAAAGACCAAATCGTTGGTTACCGTGCAGAGGATGGTCGTCATTGGCATGAATCGGTGTCCGGGTATTTCCAAATGCAGCCCGGTAGTAGGGATAGGATTGAACTCACAACATAAACGCCTGCAATTCGGCATACACCCGGTGTACGGGCAGGCCCATCACGTTGGCGTACGACCCTTCGATGCGGCGGATCTTGCACAATCCGATCCATTCCTGAACGCCATAGGCGCCGGCCTTGTCGAAGGGTTGGCAATTGCGGATGTAATAATCGATCTCTTCGTCGCTGAGGGGTTCAAACCAGACCTCCGAGCGGTCGGAAAAACTGCGTTCTTGTTCCACGCTCAGCATACAGACGCCGGTGATCACGCTGTGTTGCCGCCCCGAAAGTTGGCGGATCATCGCAAAGGCGTGGTCATAATCTTCCGGTTTGTTGTAGATCTGCCCGTCCAGGATCACCACTGAATCGGCCGACAGGATGATTTCCCTGTCGTGGATAAAATGCGCGGCCGCCAGGGCCTTGCGCTGGGCCAGGTATTCGGCAACCGCCTCTACCGGCATGTCGGCGGGGAATTGCTCGTCGACATCGAGGCTTACAGCCGAGAACTCAAAACCCGCCTCGCGCAACAACTGGCTGCGGCGCGGACTTTTGGAAGCGAGGATCAACGGGCGATCAGGAAACATACGGAATGCGGAATGCGGAATGCGGGGGGCAAATATAAAGGCAAACGGCAATTTTCACTTCGGGTTCGGTTGCCGCTTCAACGCAAAACCAGTTCCAGGGCGGCCACCGGGTCGTCGGGCCAGGAGCGCAACAGCAGGAACAGGCCGGTGAGCATGATGACCTTGATAAAACGGCTGGCCCAGGTGAAGTCGCGTTTGGTGGTAGCCATGAAGATGAAACCCGTGGTGAGTAGCGATGGGAGCAACATCAGCGCCGCGCCGGCGCCGATCTGCCAATCGGGCGCACCTGTTTGGCTCCAGAAAAACAAAAGCAGGCTGATCAGTCCGGATAAAAACAAGCCGGTAAAACCGGCGGGTTTTTTGGCAAACCGGGGCCCTTTGATCACCGCCAGCGTGTTGCAACCACAAGCGGCGTCGCCCTGAAAGTCTTCGAGGTCCTTGACTTGTTCGCGCAGCGCATTGGTCATAAAGGCAAACAGACCGTAGAGCCACACCAGTCCCGTAGCCTGGTGCACCGCTTCCGGTGTCAGGAAGGATGCCAGCCAAATAGACCGGTCTTCCGGAAATAACGGAATGACGGGGACGGCGCCGCACATGAGCGACACCAGCACATTGCCCATCACCGGCGTGCATTTCATGAGCCAGGCATATAAAAACAGGAAAAACGATACCACTGGGAAAACCAGAAGGGGCCAGAATGATTTCGGCGCCGGCAGCAACATGAAAATCCGCAGGGCCAGCACGTGCACTACCACCGTCAGACCCAGGTAGATCAGCAATACCATGCCCGACGGGATATGCCGCCCTACCACCACCCGCTCGGGCCGGTTGATGGCGTCGATTTCACGGTCGAAATAATCATTGATCACATAACCGGCCAGGGAGGTTAGCACAGTAGCAACGGCAATCAGGGTGAATATCCGGGGCGTTAATACCGGGATGGCCCCCGCCCGCAGAATAGCCGGACGCAAGACAAACCAATACGGCAGCCACTGGCTCAAAAAAACAATCACCAGATTGGGCAGCCGCAACAGCCGGGGGAGTGCCAACAGTTGATGCAACGTAATCAGTTTGAAGTTCGACGCCTGGAGTTCGAAGTTCGGTGTTTGTGCGGTCTTTTTACACGGCTGAAGGTAACAGCCTTTTTTGAATTGTGCTTCAAACTTCAAACTTCCACTTCCCCTGCGCTTTCAATACTTTTTCCACGACATCGCGCACGCAGCCTGTTCCGCCGACCAGGGGCGATATGTAATCCACCAGGTTTAAGACTTCCGGAACGGCGTCGGCAGGGCACGACGATAAGCCGACTTTCCGCAGGATCTGGAGGTCCGGCAGGTCGTCGCCCATATAGCAGACGGCGTTGGGTTTCAATCCGTGCAATTGGAGGAATTGTTGAAAAACGGGCCATTTGTCTTCTACGCCCGAATAGATATGTTCGATGCCCAGGCCGGCGAGCCGCTTTATGACGCCCTGCGAACGCCCGCCGGTGATGATGCAAACGGAGAAGCCGTTTTCCAGGGCGATCTTAAGCCCCAGGCCATCGCGGATGCTCATGGTACGGAGCTGTTCGCCATTTTCCGTGACATGCACGGTATTGTTGGTCATCACACCGTCGACATCGAGCATGAAAGCGCGTATGGCCTGTAGCTTGTCGAACAGGTGGACCAGTTCGAGCGACGACTCGCCGCCGGGAATGGCCGGCAGCGCATTGGGAATTATCGGTTGTTGGCTCTCCATTCGTAAACCCATTTAGCCTGGATCTGCTCCAGGTGGCCCTCGTTGCTTTCTTCGCGCTTGCCCGCAAAGTTCGGAATTTCAAGTACCCATTCGAGCAGGTCGGTGAACCGGACGCGGTAGATCTTACTCTCGTCGAATTCGTCGCCGAAACGCTCGTATAATTGCATGGCGACATCCTCGTGGTCCGGCCAGTAAATGGGCATATTGTCGATTTCGTTGAACGGCATAGTGCGATTGGGTGTGGTTTAGGCACGCTCTTAGCTTGACTGTAGTCTTTTTAAAAACACAAAAAACGACCTGTATGTCTAAATACGCTTTCAGTGTTTCTGAACAGGTAAAGCCATGTTTGATGCGGACTGCAAAAAAAGGAAAAATTTATCAGCGAATTATCTGCGGGTAGACGCCGCTGAAAACAATGTCGCGGATATTGTCAGAAGCCAGGAAATCGTGCGGAAATCCCAGCTCTATGGCGCTGGCTGCGTCCAGGGCCTGGAGTGTTTCGTCGGGTAGTTCGACATCGACGCAGCCCAACGAGTCTTCCAGTTGGGCCGCCTTGCGGGCGCCGATAATCGGTATGACGGTCAGCCCTGGCTGGCGTTGGCGGGTCCAGTTGATGGCTACCTGGCTGGGGCTCACCCCGAGGTGCCCGGCCTGTTCCAACACGAGGGTTGCAATGGCGTTGGCGCGGTCGTTACGGCGGGCGCTGGTTTCGATCACCCGGCCGGTTTCGCCTTTCAGGTATTTGCCGGTGAGTGCGCCGCCGCCGATAGAGCCCCAGGGGGTCACGGCCATGCCAAAGTGTTTGGCCATGGGCAGGAGGTCGCGCTCCGGTGCGCGTTGCAGCAAGGAATACTCGATTTGGAGACCGGCGAAAGCCGTCCAGCCCCGCAATTCGGCAATGGTGTTGGCCTGGCTGACCACCCAGGCCGGCGTATCGGAAATGCCGATATAGTGCACTTTGCCGCTGCGCACCAGGTCGTCGAGGCCGCGCAGCACTTCCTCTACCGGTGTGATGAAATCCCAGGCGTGCACCCAGAGGATATCGATGAATTCGGTATCGAGCCGGTGCAGGCTGTCTTCCACCGAGCGCATCATGTTTTTGCGGTGGTTGCCCGCAAAGTTGGGGTCGCCGGAACGGTCGCGCAGGGTGTATTTGGTGGAAACGACGAAGTGATGGCGGTCGCTATGGATAAATTCACCGAGCCAGCGCTCACTGGTGCCTTCGGTGTAACGGTTGGCCGTATCGAGAAAATTGCCGCCTTTGCCGGCGTACAAATCGAAAATTTTCTGGCTTTCTTCTTTGTCGGTACCCAGGGCCCATTCGGTGCCGAAGGTCATGGTACCGAGGCAAAGCTCGGAAACGCGTAAGCCGGTTTTCCCAAAAATGCGGTAGTTCATACTGGATCGCCCGTTTGCATGGGCGCGGGTACATTAAAGGTGTGAATGAAAACTGATGGGTAAACACCGGAGCCAGGAAGTGGTTGAGCGCTTACCGCAGTTATGTTTCGGGAAGGCCGGAATCAAAGACCCCGTTGGCGCAACCAGTTCTGGAAGCGGTTGGCGTTGACGAGGTGTGCGGCATACGTGGCGGCAAAGGCATGTGTGCCGGAATCATCCGGTTTGGCGCAGAAATACAGGTAATTGTGTTTTTCGGCGTTCAAGACGGCGTCGATACTCGCGATGGAGGCCATGCAAATAGGACCCGGCGGCAGACCTTTATACAGATAGGTATTGTACGGCGAGTCAAAGGTCGTGTGGAATTCAGTGACCCGGCGGGTCTCGAAATCGCGGGTGGCGAACACGCAGGTGGGATCGGCCTGCAACGGCATGCCGGTATTGAGGCGGTTGAGGTACACGCCGGCGATGGTGGGTTTTTCCGCGGCGTTGTTGGTTTCGCGTTCCACGATGGAGGCCAGGGTGTACACCTGTTCGGGCGTCAGGTGGAGCGCCCGGGCTTTGTCGAGCCGGTTGTTTTTATCCCAGAAGGCGTCGTGTTCTTTGACCATGCGTTTCAGAAATGCACTGGCTTCGGTGTTCCAGAACATTTCATACGTATTCGGGATAAAGATCGAGATCAGCGTTTCGGGCCGGTAGCCGATGGCCTGGAGTGTGGCGGGGTCGCGAAAGGCTTGCAATAAGGTCAGGGAGTCGGCCTCCAGGAATTGAGCGACGCGCCCGGCGACCTCTTCCGGTAGCCGTTCGTTGTTGAGGATCACTTTTACAGGAGCCTGCTTGCCGGCCCGCAGGTGCTGAATCAGCGTGCGATTACTCCAGCCGGGTTGTATTTCGTAGCGGCCGCTGCGCAGGTTGGCGCGTTTGTAATTCATTTTTTCGGCCAGCCACGCAAAGGCATCGGCATCGGTGATGAACCCGCCGTTTTTCAAACTGTCGAGCACTTGATCGAAGCGCGCACCGGTAGGGATAAGCAGGTAGTTGTTGTCCAGCTGCGCCGGTACGCCGGACAGGTAGATGGCCTTGAGGGGTTTCCAGCCAAAGAAAAGCCCGCCGAGCAGCAGTGCCAGTGCGAGCAAGCCGAAGGTTTTACCTTTCATATTAAGCGAACAGAAGTTTGTGTTTGGAGAGGGAAAAAACAGCAGATCAATATTGTTCGGATTCGTTCGGGAAATCCCGGGCTTTTACGTCGGCGATATAATGCCGGGTGGCATCGCCAATGGCGTCGAAAAGTTCCAGGTACCGGCGCAGGAAACGCGGTTTGAACTCTTTGGTGATGCCGAGCATGTCGTGGGTTACCAGCACCTGACCGTCGGCATGCGGGCCTGCGCCGATACCGATCGTGGGAATATCGATGTTTTCCGACACGTCTTTGGCGAGTTGGGCCGGTATTTTTTCCAGCACCAGAGCGAAACAACCCAGGTTGTCGAGCAATTGGGCGTCTTCCCGCAATTTTTGCGCTTCCGCGTCCTGCTTGGCCCGCACCGAATACGTGCCGAACTTATAGATGCTCTGCGGGGTCAGGCCCAGGTGGCCCATGACCGGAATGCCGGCCATAAGGATGCGGGTAATAGACTCTTCCACCTCGGAGCCGCCTTCGAGTTTGACCGCATGCGCGCCCGATTCTTTCATGATGCGGATCGCGCTTTTTAGAGCGATTTCGGAGTTGGACTGGTAACTGCCGAAGGGCATATCTACGACGACCATGGCGCGGTCTACCGCTCGCACGACTGATTGGGCATGGTAGATCATCTGATCCAGCGTGATCGGCAAGGTCGTTTCATGGCCGGCCATGACATTGGAGGCGGAGTCGCCAACCAGCAATATGTCGATGCCGGCTTCATCCAGGATACGGGCCATGGAAAAGTCATATGCCGTGAGCATCGCGATCTTTTCGCCCCGGTTTTTCATTGCCTGGATGACGTGCGTCGTGACGCGTTTTATTTCACCAGTAGTTACGGACATGGAAACGGATATGAGAACAGTGAGATAATTGGCGACCGGTTTGCAGCGACTATCCGGCGCGGTACATGGGCGAAAGGTAGGGCATATAAACAAAAAACCACGCCTCATTTGGCGTGGTCGTAAACAACAAATTATAATCCCATGAACATTTTCAATCTGTGAGATTGCGGTAGGGAAAACCCTGATTTGCAATCTAAACGACAATTAAACGGCGGCCCCTCAAAAATTGTTGCGGCCTAAACCACCGCCTTAACACATTGTTTGATTTTTTGAGAATTTGGCAAGTCCTCCCAAACATTTCGGGAGGACTTGCTCTCTCACCTGAATTTGTACAATCCCAAGAACATATCTCACGGCGGGAATTCGTTAATTCCCACTTTTCACCCTACAAAAATGCGAGGCTTCGGGGCTGCTACCAATGACAATTTTTAAGCATTGTGAAGAATTGACCGGGCTATATCGAACATGAATAGTTGTCGTTACGTTCTGTTTTTAGACAAAAATGGGGCTTTAATTGATTGTAGTTTTCGATTAAGATGCGGAATATGTAGGGTTTTGTGAAGAATCAATATTGGGCTTCGAACGATTATTTCCAACAATTTTTGTCATTTCCCAGACACTAAAAACCCGTTACCCCAAATAAAAAGAGCCTGGAGTGTGTACTCCCGGCTCTCAGCCATCCAGAGGGTAATGTCCGGAAAGCGCGTTTTATTGAAAATTGAGGTTCTTTTCGGGAGCCTGCTTGTTCATGTCGGCGATGGTCTCCGGGGTGACGAGCACCCGATCCAGGATGGAATAATTTTTTGCCGTGAAGATGCCGTATCCTTCTGAGAGATTGGTGTAGGTTGGGAGTACTTCGGCTCCTGTGATACCCGAGTTGGCGATGGCCGTTTGCAGGTAGCGCTCGATTTCTTTGCCGCCGCCGGTAATCGTCATATCGATACCATCGAAATGCCGGACGCGGTCGGACGCTGCCGGGATATTGTCGAGGAGGAAATTGTAAAACGATTGGCTGTTGATAACCAGTTCGCCTTTGTACAGATTGCCGGCCACCTGCAGGTCCGTGCGGCGGACATTTGGCGCCGGGGTCCAGTATATTGTGTCGCGACCAAGCAAGGTGCCGTCGAGGGCGTTTTCGCGGTAGCGGATGCGGAATTTGACATTGAAATAGACCCCGTTCACATCGCTGCGCCAGGCAATCGTAGTACTCAGATCGCGCAGAAACGATATTTTCCGGGGGTTATCGGCCTGGTTAGGGGTGTTGAAGATAAACTCCTTGGGGATAACTGTCTCCGCCGTGATGTCGGGGCTGCCGTCGGCGCGGATAATGACCAGTTTGTATGCGTCGCCTTCCACCAGGGGTTCCTTGGTTTTGTACAGCCAATTGGGTTGGGTGGCAAAAACACCGGGTTCCCGGGGATGTCCTTCCAGGTTGCCGTCCACGCGTTGCAGTTGAAAGCGTTGCTTGGTGCTGACGCGTTCGAGGTAAACGTCGATGGCATTTTCGGGGAAATACAGCGAATCCGCTATCTGGGCGATTTGCAGGGCGCTGGTTTCGGGGTCGAGGAAGGCCTTTTCGACGCGGATGTAGTTGGCGGTGTCTTTGGGCGAGAGTATGGCGTATACGGCCGGTATTTCTTTCCACGGCGCCGTCACCTCAAAATCGTTGGAACAAGCCTGGAGGAGAAGCGCTGCCAGCGGCAGCAAAAGGAGCAGTTTTTTCATTGCAGGTGGTTAAAAAAGCAAAAGCGCTGCAAAAGTACGGGATTGTTGGCTAGGTAGCGCAAAAAGCCTTGCTATTGGGAGACAGGAAGGATTTTTAGAAAAAACCCTTTCTCCGTCAGCACCGCTTCGTTTTCCAATGCTGCACGCAGACTTTCCGTCGACGCTTTGTCCCAGGCGTTCAGGCGGATGATCTTCTCCATATACCGGATGATGTTGAGAAAATTGGTCCGGTGATAGCCCAGGACGCGTTTGCGGTGAATGTAGTTGCGCATCGCGTCGAGGTGGGATTGCAGCAGGTCGTATTCGCCGAGGTGGTAGTAGGTTTTGAGCAACAGCGTTTTTGCGGTGAGGTTGATCAGCGGGTCGCGGTAATTGGCCTTTTGCAGGAGTTCCAGCACGAAGCCGTAGTTGCGCTGGGCATATTCCAGTCGGGCAAGATTGAAACTGAAGGCGCTTTCGCGGTACCGTTTTTCGAGGCGGTTTTTGTATTCGTTGATAAAATAGCGCACCCAGTCGAGCTCGCTGGTATGCAAACCGGCCGCCACGATGTTGTGGTAGGTAAACCGCGTTAAAACGCCGTCTTCAAACAAATACCCTTTTTCCAACCCAGCCTTGTACAATTCCAGTACTTCACGGTAAAAACGCACGTCGCCGGCGTTCAGCCGGCGCACACAGTAATTAATGGCCAGGATGTAAAAGCCGTGCATTTCAGCCGCGGAAAAAAAAGCGGCCTGGTTGAGCAGCATGTGTTTGAACTGCTGGAAATGTGTTTCCACACCCGGGTGGCACAACATGCGGTAACAATGCAAATACACGGCTATGGATGGCAAATCGACAAAATCGGCCGATTCGGCCCGGGCAATTACCTCCGCCTCCCAACCGGCCACCCGATCGGTTTGGTAAACGGATTGGTGCGCGGTGAGCAGGCAGATGAGTTGCAGCTTTTGCGTCAGATAAATAACATCGGTGATGTCCGATAATGCGTGCAGCCGCGAAACGTCGGTGGGCGTTTGGGGGTAAGCTACCTGGTGGGCCTCCCATTGCAGGCGGTGGACGGTTTCGTAGTGCGCCGTATTGCGCAGGGGCTGTGCGGCCAGGGCTTTGTCCAGGTTTTTGCGAACGCGGTCGAAGGCGTCGTTCATGCGCCGTTTCCGGTAACCGATCGCTACGTGCAATTGTACGCGCAGCGGGTCGTCGGAGAGTTCTTTTACGGCGAGGTACTGCTCCAGCAAACCCAATAAATAACTCATGAGCAGCCTTATCTTTTGGGAGTCGTACGGGGCTGACCCGAAAAGGTGCTGCCATACGGCTTCTTTTTCCAGTTCAGATCCCTTGACGAGCCATTCGAACAGCGCAACCAGGTCTTCGCGCTGATTAAAAAACGGGGAAAGCAAAAACTTGCGTACATCCCGCAGCTCGACGGCGGAAAAGGAGCGGATTAACTGGTACAGACTGCTTTTTTCCATCCTTATTGGGATACACAGTGAAAAAGAAGGGCGTAAAAATGAAGCATTCTTGTATTCTGTCAAATAAAATTTATACTAAAACTTTGATAATCAACAATAAAATAAAGTTTCAGATAAAAAACCAGTCTACAAAACCCAATTTTTGATTTTGGCGCCCGGGAAAACATGCCTGACTTTTGTACCGTCAAATTGTATTGGCCAATCGACAGTACCCCCCTTGGCCGAATGAACCAACTTTTTCACATCAAAATCTAATCCTATGAAAATGGCTTTTTTACGTTTCCCAAAATCGAATGGGATGAAAGTCCTGCTGCTCCGGTCGCTGTGGCTTTTTTCCGGCCTACTGGCGCTTTCCCGCTTGCAGGCGCAGTGCAACCCCGATGTGACGCCACCGGTGACCAGTTGCAACAGCAACCTGTTTGTTTCGGTTAGCCCGGGCCCGTCGGTCATCGATGCCCAGGTCTTTAACAGCGGTTCGTACGACAACTGTTGCCTGGACACCTTGCTGGTCCGGCGGCTGGCAGACGGCCCTTGCGACGGCGACAACCTGGACGACGTTTTCGCGGGGTCGGTGGAGTTTTGCTGTGCCGATATTGGCCAATCGGTCGTAGTCGTGCTGCGGGCTTTCGATTGCGCGGGCAATTTCAATGATTGCCTGATCCAGGTCACGGTGGAAGACAAGATCAACCCTGTTTGCCAGGCGCCGGCGGACGTAACCACATCCTGCGAAAATTTTGATCCGTCCTTACTTGCTTACGGGTGGGCTTCCGGGATGGATAATTGCTGTGTTGATACCATTTTGGTAACCAAAAATTATGCGCAGTTCGATTCGATTTGCAGCAAAGGCACCCTGAAGCGAACCTTCAAAGTTTACGATTGCAGCGGCAACTCGAGCCAGTGCACCCAGCGCATCGTAGTCAATTACGCCCAAAACTATTTTGTGCATTTTCCAAACGATGTGATCGTAACCTCGTCAAACTGGCAAAACGGCATCTTTGGCGAGCCTGTTTTTTTCGGGGAGGATTGTGAATTGTTGGGAACCTCGTATTCGGATCAAATTTTTACCCAGACGCCGGATGCCACGTATCGAATCGAGCGAACCTGGACGGTGATCAACTGGTGTACCTACAACCCGAACCTCGGCTTTGTCATCGTACCCAACCCCGAACCCAATGCTACACCCAATCATCCGGCCAACTTACCCGGACCGATCGTTTCCGCCCCCGGCACCGCTGCCCCGTGGAGCCCTACAGTGGTGAAAATCCATTCAACGGACCCGGCGCCGACAAATTACTCGACGTTTTTTGACCCCAATGTCAATGCGTACCAATACTTGCAGGTCATCAAGTTGATCGATACCTTTTTCGTGGCGGTGGCCGGCACGGTCTTCGTCGATACCCTGACCAACTGCAGCCTGGATGCCGGCGAAATGCCCCTGGCCAATTGGACGGTGCGCGCCACCGGCGGTGTGACCGGCGACATAAAGGAAGCGCAGACCGACAACGACGGTCATTATGCGATTCTGCTGACCGGGCAGGATACCGTGTTCGAGGTGTCCCTTTCAGCGCCGTTCAACTACGGACAAAGTTGTCCAAGCGCCTATATGGTGAATGCAACAGTCGGACAAACTGTTACCCAGCATATCCCGGTCACGCTGCAGAACAGTTGCCCCCTGCTTTCCGTCGATCTCGCGACCCCGCGACTCCGGCGTTGTTTTCAGAGCACCTATACCGTTCAGGCATGTAACCTCAGCGACCAAACCGTGCCGGACGCGCACGTGGAAGTGGCGCTCGACACCTTTTTAACCTACGCTACCAGCTCCATTGCCGGGGCTGCGATCGGTAACAACACGGTTTCCTTTGCATTGGGCGATCTGGAGGCGGGCGAATGCCTGTCGTTTACGATACAGGTTTTAGTGCAATGCGCTGCTCCCCTGGGATACACCCACTGCAGCACGGCGCATATTTTCCCGGACACAATTTGTCCGGCGCCGGCCAACTGGTCGGGCGCCGACGTGGCGGTGACCGGTTACTGCGACGGCGACAGCGCCCGCCTGGTGATCACCAATGTAGGCGCGGGCAATATGAGTCAACCGGTCGGTTTTGTGGTGGTGGAAGACGTGATCATGTTCCAAACCGGCAGCGTCCAACTCAATAGCAACCAGTCGCAGGCTTATGCCTTCCCGGCCAACGGGTCCACCTGGCGCCTGCAGGCCAGCGAAGAGCCCGGCTACCCCTGGGGCGGGGTGGAGGCCGCAGCCGTGGAAGGTTGCGGCGGCCTGAACACACCCGGGCTGGTTACACAGTTTTCGATGAATACCCCCAACCCCTTTGATGCGACCTATTGCCTGGAGAATGTCGGCTCGTATGACCCGAACGATAAGCAGGCGTTTCCGCGCGGCTATGGCAACGAACATCTGGTGGAAGCCAATACCGACCTGGAATACCTGATCCGCTTTCAAAACACGGGTACCGATACAGCCTTCACCGTTGTGGTGCTGGACACGCTGTCGCCGTTCCTCGATGCCGCGGCGGTTCGCCCGGGCGTATCGAGCCACCCCTATACCTTTGCCCTGCTCGACGGCAGCGTGTTGCGCTTCCGTTTTGACCATATACTCTTGCCCGACAGCAGCCATAATGAACCGGCTTCGCACGGATTTTTCAAATTCTCGGTACCACAAGCGGCTGATAACCCTGACGGAACCCAAATTACCAACCAAGCCGCTATCTTTTTCGATTTCAACGACCCGGTACTCACCAACACGACGTTGCACACGATTGGCGACCATTTCATCGTCGTTCGGACCGATACGCCGGTCTCCGACCCGGATGCCCTGCGGGTGTATCCGAATCCGGGAAGCGATGCCGTACAATTTGAGCTCCGGGAATGGGTAGGGGAGTCGTTGTTCGTGCTCACCGATCAGTTCGGAAAAGATCTCCGCCGCGAACGTTTCTCCGGCGGGCATTACCGGCTGGAACGGCGGGGGCTGTCGACCGGTATGTATTACTTCAAAATTGTACAGAACGGCGTTGCGCGGTACAGTGGAAAAGTGATCCTGAAGTGATGAAAGAAGAACGGTAAAAAACTCGCCCCGTGCTGCATACGCAACACGGGGCGAATTTTTTTTACCGTCAGGGGCTTGTGCTTTCCCGGTGCAGATCCGGGAAACAAGGCGCCCAGGCCTGTTATTCCTGTATGCCGGCTACCAGCAGGGATACTTCGTTGTTCAGCATTTCCACAAATCCGCCGCTCACCCGGAAGGTCAGTTTTTCACCGTCCTCTTTCAGGATACGCACTTCGCCGGCCAGCAGCGACGATACAATGGGCGCGTGGTTTTCCAGCATTTCAAAGGAGCCTGAAGCGCCGGGTACTTTCACTGATTTGACGGCGCCCGAGAAAATTTCTTTTTCGGGCGATAATATGGTCAGGTTCATGTGTCGCTGATTTTAAGATAAATGGACCAATCGAAGGCAGCATTTTATGCAGCGGCTTCAGCCAGCATTTTTTTGCCTTTGGCAATCGCGTCGTCGATCGTACCCACCAGGTTGAACGCGGCTTCCGGATATTCGTCGAGTTCGCCGTCCATGATCATGTTAAATCCGCGGATCGTCTCGTCGATGGGAACCAGCACGCCTTTCAGGCCCGTGAATTGTTCGGCCACGTGGAACGGTTGCGACAGGAAGCGCTGAACGCGGCGTGCGCGCGACACGACGAGTTTGTCTTCGTCGGAGAGCTCTTCCATGCCGAGGATGGCGATGATATCCTGCAATTCGTTGTAGCGCTGAAGGATTTGCTTCACCCGTTGTGCACAGCGGTAGTGTTCTTCGCCGATGATCTTCGGATCGAGGATCCGCGAAGTGGAGTCGAGCGGGTCTACGGCCGGGTAAATACCGAGCGAAGCGATCTTCCGGCTCAACACCGTGGTGGCGTCGAGGTGGGCAAAGGTAGTGGCCGGGGCGGGGTCGGTCAAGTCGTCAGCCGGTACATATACGGCTTGTACGGAGGTGATGGAGCCCCGTTTGGTGGAGGTGATCCGTTCCTGCATGATCCCCATTTCGGTAGCCAGTGTTGGCTGGTATCCTACCGCCGAAGGCATACGGCCCAGGAGGGCGGATACTTCGGAACCCGCCTGGGTGAAGCGGAAGATATTGTCGACGAAGAACAGGATGTCGCGGCCGCCGGCGGGGTCGCTCAGGTCGCCGTCGCGGAAATATTCTGCCATAGTCAGGCCGGAGAGAGCCACGCGGGCACGTGCGCCGGGCGGCTCGTTCATCTGGCCGAAGACGAGGGTGGCCTGACTCTTCGAGAGTTCGGCCTTGTCCACTTTACTGAGGTCCCAGCCGCCTTCTTCCATGGAGTGTTTGAAGGCTTCGCCGTATTTGATTACGTTGGATTCGATCATTTCGCGCAGCAGGTCGTTGCCTTCACGGGTGCGTTCGCCCACGCCGGCAAAGACGGACATGCCGTCGTACGCTTTGGCGATGTTGTTGATCAGTTCCATGATCAACACCGTTTTACCCACACCGGCGCCGCCGAACAAACCGATCTTACCGCCTTTGGCGTACGGCTCGATCAGGTCGATTACTTTGATCCCCGTGTACAGGATTTCGCGTTCTGTCGACAACTCTTCATAGGTCGGCGGTTTGCGGTGGATCACGTAGGCATTTTTGTCTTTTTCCACTTTGCCGATACCATCGATCGCTTCGCCCACTACGTTAAACAAGCGGCCCCGCACGGCTTCGCCGGTCGGCATAGCGATCGGCGCGCCGGTGTCGATTGCTTCAACGCCGCGCATCAGACCATCCGTGGAGTCCATTGCGATAGTGCGCACGCCATCTTCACCGAGGTGGCGTTGTACTTCGAGTACGAGCGTGGAACCATCCGGGCGCTTTACTTCGAGCGCATTCAAGATTTCCGGCAACTTGCTGTTTGGACCACTGAAATCCACATCTACCACAGCGCCGATGATTTGTTTAATACGACCTATATTTGCCATAAAACGAAATGATGTTTGGTGCCCGGTGGGTAAGAGCCGGCATACAGCCACCGGATACTGGATGCCGCTTTAAAAAGCCGCGCAAAAGTACACATATTCCCAAGAAAACTACCACCCGGTCAGACTTTTTATCATCCGAAACAAAATTTCGCCATTCGGTCCCCAATTGACAATCAAATGTTAATTTTTAACAAACCGTACCTCGGTTTGGAGTAAAAGCCCGACTTTTGCCCATTCCCATACCGGTACCTCCCCCGATCAAGCGCAAAGCGGTACGACTTTTTCCTAAAGGTAAAATAATATTTGTTGTCCCGCGTTTTTAGGCCTCGTTACCTTAATCCTTCATTGTGTGGTGCCTTCCTTTTCTAAAACTGAGTCCTCTGTCTCATGCAGCGAAAACATTCTGTTGCCTACTGGCTGGCTTTTGTGTTATTCTTGATTACGGTATCGCCGGTAGCAGCACAAGACGAAGCCGACCTACCTGAACCCGCCGATTCAACCGACCTGCTCGTAGCCAAAGGCGCTACGCCGATCCTGGTCTCGGACGCCGAGTTGCGCGAACGCCTGAGTAAATTGAAAGGGTGTCTGGAACTCAAACCCAACGGTGTTGTAAAAGGGTACGTGAAAACCTACGTCATGCTTAAAACCGAAAAAACCCGGATCATGCTGGGTCGCCGGTTGACGTATTTCCCGCTTTTCGAACAAAAACTCAAAGAAGGCGGCTTGCCGGCCGACCTGAAATATTTATCCGTCGTGGAATCGGCGCTCAATGCCTCTGCTGTTTCGCGCGTGGGCGCCACCGGGTTGTGGCAATTTATGCCTTATACCGGGAAAGACTACGACCTGCAGCAAACCGGCGCCGTCGACGAACGGAGCGACGCCGTGAAGAGCACCGAAGCGGCCGTCCGTTACCTCAAAAACCTCTACAACCAGTACAGCGACTGGGCCCTGGCGCTCGCCGCCTACAACAGCGGCCCGGGCCGGGTCAACGCTGCGATCAAACGCGCACACAGCCGCGATTTTTGGACGATCCAGCGCTTCCTGCCCAAAGAAACCCGCAATTACGTGCCGGCCTTCATCGCCGCCACTTATATCTGCAACTACTTTCAGGCTCACAATATGGATTTTGTAGAGCCGGATTACGATGAGCAACTGACCACCTACATCAAGGTGTACGACAATATTTCGTTCCGCGATATCGCCGATGCGACCGGACTCGACTATGGCGTGATCCGCACGCTGAACGCCGGTTTTAGACGCGATTATGTGCCGCAAAGCGAATCGGGCTATTATATCATGTTGCCCCAGCGTGTGATGCCGGCCTTTTTGCGGTACCTGAATGGCCTGGGCGGGCGCCGGTATGTATTGGAAGGGTTCAGCGCCTCCCCCAATACCAACCTGGGCGACGGACGCTATTGGCAGTTGTCCGTTTCGATCCAACAGGGCGATCATATCGACCGCGTGGCCAGTATGCTGGGCTGCCACCCCGAACAACTCAAAGCCTGGAATAGCTTGAAATCGGATGTCGTGGAAGCCGGGCAAAGCCTCAAAGTGTGGCGCCCGGTGTATGTGTTCAAGCACTCTCCGCTGCGTATCGAAGCGCCGAAACCGGGCGAAGAAACCACCCGGCGCTCCGAGCCAAGCGCCGTGAAACCCGGAAAACCTGCTGTTGCCGAATCGATGCCAGCCGATCCGGTGCCGGTTGTCAACCGGGCCGAAGCCGACCAATACAAACAATACCAGTTCCACACCGTGGGCCGCAACGAATCGTTGGACGATATCGCCCGGCAATACGGCACGCCGGTAGCTACGCTGAGAAAATTAAATAATTGCGAAACAATTAAAATTGGTATGCGCTTGAAAGTCAAAGAGTTGTAGCCAAAATTGATTGACGGTCAATAGAGGTTCGCGGAGTAATTACCGCGAACCTCTATTTTTTTCGGTATAAATCCGAAATTAGCGCATTCCAAAAACCGGCTGCCTGCGCGCCGGTGTTTCATTTATCAAAAACCGCAATCCAATGACGCGTGCTCTACTAATCGAAGACGAACCCGAAGGGCTTCAAAACCTCCAAAATTTACTGGATAAATATTGCCCGGATGTCGAAGTAGTCGCTACCGGCGGCTCCAACGCTGACCTCCTCAAATTGACCGCCGATGACGGCGACAGCCCGTACGACGTGGCTTTTCTGGATATCGACTTGCCGGACGGGCTCGTCTTTCAGGGGTTACAACAATTGGAGGACATTCCATTCGATATCATATTCGTTACCGCGTACAACCAATACGCGTTGACGGCTTTTGATTTTTCGGCCATCGATTATGTGCTCAAACCGATCGAGCCCGACGACCTGCGCCGGGCCGTCAGCCGTATCCGGATGGGACGGAAAAATGCCAGCACCAAACAACGGGTGGAATTGCTGCAGCAGAACTATTCGCCCAACATGCCCAATGCCTTTGAAAAAATTGGCATCTCCGGGCTCGACGGCGTTCACTTCGTGCGCTTGCGCGATATCGTTCGCCTCGAAGCAGAAGACAACTACACGCATTTCATCCTCAAAACCGGGAGCAAAATCACCGCCAGCAAAACGATCAAGGCCTACGAGGATACGCTCCTGCGCCTCAACTTTGTGCGGGTGCACAAAAAGCACATCGTGAATATGAATTACATGAAAACCTACATCAAAGGCGAAGGCGGGTACCTCATCCTCGAAAACGGCGAAACCATCGAAGTGTCGCGCCGCAAAAAAGCCACGTTGATGGATTCGGTCCGCCGGCTGTACGGGGAAATATAAGAAGTGCCAGGAGTGATTTTTGCCACCGGCAGAAAGGCTCGAACCACTTCGAACACAACCTATTCTGACACTACTCCAGATTTCATAGCATGGGTTTTTTCGATAAATTTTTTAACCGGGAGAAAAAGGAAGATCTCGACAAGGGCCTGGAAAAAACCAAAGAAAATTTCTTTGGCAAGATCACGCGTGCCGTAGCGGGCAAAAGTACCGTCGACGAAGAAGTGCTGGACGAACTGGAAGCGGCCCTGATCGCCGCCGATGTGGGGCTGGAAACCACGGTGAAGATCATCGAACGGATCGAAGCCCGCGTGGCGCGCGACAAATACGTCGGTACCGAAGAACTCAATGCGCTGCTGCGCGACGAGATCGTGCAACTACTGGCCGAGAACAATACCGAAGATGCCGAGGATTTTGACGTGCCGGCGGGTAAAAAACCGTATGTTTTGCTCGTCATCGGCGTCAATGGCGTGGGCAAAACGACCACCATCGGCAAACTCGCCGCCCAGTTCAAACAACGGGGCCATAAAGTCGTGCTCGGGGCCGCCGATACGTTCCGGGCGGCTGCCGTGGATCAACTCGGCATCTGGGCCCAACGGGTGGGTTGCGATTTTTACTCCAAAGGCATGAATGCCGACCCCGGCGCCGTGGCCTACGAAACCACGCAATATGCGCTGGACCACGACTGCGATGTGGCCATCATCGACACGGCCGGCCGCCTGCACAACAAGGTGAATCTGATGCAGGAACTGGGCAAGATCCACCGCTCGATCGAGAAAAAACTACCGGGCGCTCCGCACGACGTGCTGCTGGTGCTCGACGCCTCCACCGGCCAAAATGCCTTCGAACAAGCCAAACATTTCACCGAAGTGGCGCCCATCACCGTGCTGGCGCTGACCAAACTCGATGGTACGGCCAAAGGCGGGGTCGCCATCGGCATCAGCGAGCAGTTCAAAATTCCGATCCGCTATATTGGGGTGGGGGAGCGCATCGACCAACTGCAGATCTTCAATAAGCGGGCATTTGTGGAATCGCTGTTTCAATAGGCGCCGTCAGGGATTGTCCAAACCAATTTTCCAGCAAGGCTTTTTGCTCCCGTACCGGTTCGTTGCGGTGGCGGAATACGCCGTGCAGGTAGTCTACCTCATAATCGGCCGATATTTTGCCGGCATCGCGGCTGATCGTGCGGATGGCGCTGATGATATAGCGCAATTCGGCATCGGTCATGGTAGGGTGCAGCGACAGGCGGATCCACCCCGGTTTTTCGCTTAAATCGCCGGCGTCGATCCGTGATACGATCTCGCAGGACCGCTCCTGGGAAATGCCAAACAGAAAATGCCCGTAGGTGCCCGCACAGGCGCAGCCGCCGCGCACCTGGATGCCGTACAGGTCGTTGAGCATTTTGACGGCGAGGTTGTAATGCAGGTGTTCCAGGGTGAATGACAGCACGCCCAGCCGGTCTTTGACCGCGCTTTCCAGGATTTGCAGCCCGGGGATGCCGTCGAGTTCCTGCCAGGCGATATCCAGCAATTCGTGTTCGCGGTCGAGCATATTCCGCACCCCCATTTGTTCCTTCAACCGGATGACCAGCGCCGCTTTTATGGTTTGCAGGATCGGCGGCGTGCCGCCGTCTTCGCGGGCTTCGATATCGTCGAGATAATGATGCCCCCCCCAGGGATTGGTCCAGAGTACGGTGCCGCCGCCGGGGTTATCGGGTATGCGGTTGGTGTACAGCGATTTGTTGAACACCAGGATACCCGGCGTACCGGGCCCACCGAGAAATTTGTGCGGAGAAAAATAAACGGCATCCAGTTGTTCGAGCGGATCGGCCGGGTGCATGTTGATATCGATATAGGGCGCGGTGCAGGCAAAATCCACAAAACAGTACCCGCCGTGGCGGTGCATGAGGGCCGCGATCTCGTGGTAGGGCGGCAGGATACCGGTGACATTGCTGCCGGAGGTGATCGCCGCGATCTTGAGCGGACGGTTTTGGTATTGGCGGAGCAGGGTTTCGAGGTTGGGCAGGTCCACCTGGCCCGTGTCGCCCGGCTGGATGATCACCAGGTCGCAGATCGTCTCGAGCCAGGAGGTTTGGTTGCTGTGGTGCTCCATGTGGGTACAGAACACGACGGGCCGTTCTTCGGGCTTAAGTTGAAGGCGTTCGTGAAATTTTTCGTGGATGCGCAGCCCCAGCATGCGCTGCAACTTGTTGACCACGCCCGTCATTCCGGAGTAAGCCGCCACCAAAACATCGCCCTCGTTGGCGTGTACGTGCTGCTTGATGATCTTTTGGGCTTCGTGGTACGCCTGGGTCATCAGGCTGCCCGTGAAATTTGTTTCGGTATGCGTGTTGGCCATGTAGGCCCCGATCTGGCGGCTGATGCGCTCCTCAATCGGGCCATACAACCGGCCGCTGGCAATCCAGTCGGCGTATACGAGCGGTTTTTCGCCGTACGGCGTTGGGATGTACTGGTTGATACCGACGATGTTTTCGCGGAAAGGCCGGAAGTATTGTTCCAGGTTTGGCATAGGCAAGACATTGGTTGGGCGGTGCAAAAGGTGGGCAAAATTACCGGTTCTCCGCCAAATGGCCGGCATTATTCGTTGAGTGCCCAGCAGGCATATTTGCTGCAAGTTCTCAAAATTCGCCGTACGATTGTCACCTGTAAAATTTGACCGACGTTTATGCGCACTTTTTTTTGGGGACTTTGTCTGCTCAGCCTGGCCGCCTGTTCGGCATCGCGCCGCAGCATGCGGTATTTTTCCAAGACATTTCAGCCGGAAGTCGAAACGTCGCCGGTGTTCGCCCGCTCGGTTACCGGGTTCCATCTCCTCGATGCCGCCAGTGGCCGGGAGCTCTGCGCGGTAAACGCCGATAAATACTTTACCCCGGCGTCGAACACCAAAATACTCACCCTGGCCACCTGCCTGAAGGTGCTGGGCGATTCGATCCCGGGGGTTTCGTATTGCCGCTATGCGGAAAAATTGGACACGCCGCCCTACGTCTTTACCACCATCCTGTTTCGCGGAACCGGCGATCCCACCTTTTTACACCCCCAGTTTCAGGCCTGGCAACCGGTCCGGAACCTCCTCGCCTCGGCAGATGAGCTGGATTTTGACCGCACCTCGATGAAGGACGCCCGCTTCGGGCCAGGCTGGTCATGGGATGATTACAGCGACGGGTATGCCGCCGAACGGGCCTCCATGCCGGTTTACGGAAATGTTATGCACCTGTCCCGAAACGGGGATCACTGGAAGCTGGAGCCGGACTATTTCCAGGATTCTGTCAAAGTAGGCGGTTTTGAAGACGCCATGACCCCAGATTTTTCCATTCACCGGGCGGAAACGTCCAATACCGTCTATTTGCCTCCGGTATTTGTTCCCCGGATTCAAAATGAGTCCGATCTGTCCGTAGATTTTCAACTGGATATCCCCATATACAGGGTGGAGCAAAACCTGCTCCAGCTAATCCTCGGTTCCTTACAACCAGTAGGGCACAAGATCGGCGGATTAGAAATTTTAGGCATCACGCAGCCCAAACAGATCCTGTATTCCGCGCCGGTCGATACCGTTTACCGCAGGATGATGCAGCACAGCGACAATTTCATTGCCGAACAACTGCTACTGGTGTGCTCGGGGGTGAAGTTCGACAGCCTGAAACAGGCCGCCATCATCGCCTGGGCCAAAGACAGCGTGTTCGCCGGGCTGCCCAACCCTCCCAAGTGGGTCGACGGTTCGGGCCTTTCGCGCTACAACCTCATCAGCCCGCGGTTCCTGACGGCCTTGCTGCGGCGGTTGTACCTGGAACAACCCCGCGAACGGCTTTTTTCGCTGTTCCCGGCCGGGGGCGTATCGGGCACGCTTGCCGACTGGTACGGCGGCCCGGCGGGCAAACCCTTTGTTTTTGCCAAAACCGGCACGCTCAGCGGGGTGCATTGCCTGAGCGGATATTTGGTGGCTAAAAGCGGCAAGGTCTTGATATTCAGTTTTATGCACAATAATTTCCTCGGCAGTAGCCGGGCCTGGAAGCAGGAAATGCAGCGGTTGCTTTCGGAAGCTTATATGCATTATTGAGACCTTGGTGGTCAACCAATTTAGTAATTACAATGGTGTAACCTTCCCGAACCAGAGTGCCTTCTGCCGTCCGCGAGGCATGCCCGACCGAAGGGGATGGTCCGCCGTCAGGCGGAGCGCCTTTTTTGACCCGGAACTTGAAACGCATTGTCCCATAAAAAACCACCATGCCCTGTCAAAAACTGCGCAATCCCCGCAGGTCGTTGGCACTGCCGGAAGGACAGCCTTTTTCTTTTGGTTACTTTTCTTTTGGGCGAGCAAAAGAAAAGTAACAATGCCGGACAAAAGACGGGATATTCCACTATAACCAGAAAGCCATACAGCGGACCAGCAGATCGTTTCAATCACTAGAGCCTATCCGAAAGCATGCAGCGGGAATTCGACGCAGCCGCTTTAACGGCGCTGCGCCAAATTCCCGCCGCCGTCGGCTATTCGAAATAATTCAACTCTTTGGGAATCTCGATACAGAGTTCGGTATTCGTCCGGTCGAACAGGATCTGGTTAACCCGTTCCTGAAAGTGCGGGTGCAGTTGCTGGATCGCCCGGTCGTCTATGGTGAGCATCATCAGGTCGAGGTATTTTTGAATCCGGTGGATGAGGCGTTCGTTGATTTCGGCAATTTGCGAGGGTTTCAGATGGGGATGGCGCTGGAACAGGTTGGTCCGGAAGCGGTCGATATAGTCGATATGCGAAGTAATGATCCGGGTGCAGTGGAAGTAGCCTTCGTCGACCTGGTACCCGCGTTTGCCCAGGTGCCGGAAGCAAAAGTCGGAGGTCCGGTACTCTTTTGGCGTTTTGAACGGGCCGCCGTTGTCGAGGGCGCACTCCACGCGGTAGTAGTTCATCATGGCCAGGATATGTTTTTGAACCATATCAAACACCCGGTCGATCGGATACTCGAAGGCGTAAACGACCCGTTGGTCCACGATTTTCTGATTCAGGTCTTCCATAAACAGGGGGCGGTTATTTCTGACGATGATGCCAAAATATTCAAAATGGGGCAGCAGGTACTTGACGAACGCGAAGGCCGAGTCATTGACTTTAATCCGCACGTGGTGCCAGGCCTTTCGATCCTGCATCAGCTCGTTGACGAAGGTATCTTTCGACGCCACTTCCCAATTCAAGACCGTCACCAGGTTCACCCAATCGCGTTGGTGGTAGAGGAAACAGCGGGCAATGCTCTTCAGGATTTTCTTTTCGTCGCGTACCACGGGTTGCATCACCTGCACCAGCTTGTCGAGCGGACAGGCTTCCCGGATGTTCAGCTGATCCTTATACAACTTATCCTCCAGGGGCAGGTATTGGCAATTGTTGAGCAGCACGGTCAGCATCATCCGATCGAGACTGCAATAGCCTTTGGGAATATTAGCCGCTTTGATATCGGGGTATTTGGAAATAAAATCCATCTCGCGCAGCCGGTCGAGCAAACAGTATAGCAGGATGCCCCGGTGGCCGTAGTTGAGAAAACGCGGGGGGTCGTTGCGGAATTTAGGGCTGTACTCGGCGCATTTTTGAATGATCTCCAGGACGAAGGCCACCGATTTGCGGTAATCATAATTGAAGACCGGCAGAAAAATGTGTTTGAAATAGTGGTCTTCGGTCAGCAGGGTCATCCAGCGTTCGATGTCCTGGAGCGACAAGCGGTGATTGGCTTCGATCTCGTTGGGGGGGAAGATATCCTGGATCAGTTCGAGCCGCCTGCGCAGGATATCGGTGAAATACCCGGCCTGGAACTGGAGCGGGAAGCGGACGATCTCCTGGCGCAGGCGCGACAAGATGTGGATGGACTTGACCCGGGCGTCGTTGGCTTCGCGGAACGAGAACACAAACTTGTAATCGGTGGTGAACCAGATGTTCTTGTGCTGGAAAAGCGGCGAAGCCGCCAGGGCCGCAGCGTTATGGTAGGCGTTGATGAAGGTTTCCATGAAGGTTTCGGTGATGTATTCCATTTCGAGGATGTCGAGGTTGTCGAAATACACCACATGGTGGATGCCCGGGCGGTTTTGCAGAAACAGGTTGGCAAAAAAGACGGTGAAGGTATCGAGGAATCCGAACCAGGGCTGGCGCATGGTTTGTTCGACAAAAGCCGGGTTGAGCGCCTGCCCGAAGGCCTCCGGGTCGTATTGTTGCAAATAAGCCGCGAACTCCGGACTGATAAAATTGCCGTGGTACAGGTACTGGCACTGGTCGTACAGGTACTGGAACGTTTCGAGGATATTGCATTGCTCGTCGCTGAAATCGAGCATTTCGCTCTGGAACAACTGCAGTACCTGCTGGTGGTGGTTGTGGTGCATTTCGCGGCCGTCGCCTTCGCTGTTCTTCAGGTTTTGCCGGATTTTCTGCACGTCGAAGTAGAGATGGTCAAATTCTTCGCTGTATTTATACTGAAAGGAATGGAGAAACGTCGTTTTGCCGATACCCGGGTAGCCGCTCAGAAAGATGATGGACTTCGCCGGGTCGTTGAGCAGGCGCCGGAAGGCCTCCATCGCGGCGCTCAGGTGCTGGTCGGCCAGCAGTTTCCGGAGGAAAATGGTGGTGGTGAGCAGCCCGTTGAAATTGAGCAGGTGATCGAAGGGGTTGCCTTTCAGGATGAGTTCGATCGGCAGGTGATGCCGCTCGGCGCGCAACTTTTCCAGGTCGGCCTGAAACTGTTCCTCTTCGCTGAGTACAGGCAGGGGGTGGTTGATAAAATCGGCCTGTTCGTGGTACAACGTCACTACCTCGAGCAAGCTGACTACGATTTGCGTGAGCACTTCGTCGCGGCGGTTGCGCCAATAGGCCGACATGATGGGTTTGTTGTTGCGGGGTAAAGGTGTGAGGGCTTGCAATCCCGCCAGGTTTTCCCAGGCACACTCGCGCAGCAACAGCGGAATAACCCGGCACTGGCCTTTTTTATGGCGGTCCAGCGCCGCGTTGAGCAATTCCTGGCAATCGTCGTTGGCCAGAAACCCCGCCGAGATCATGGGCAGGAACAAGTGTGCCGAGTCGAGCGCCTGTTGTTGCCAGGCGTCAAAATCTTCACCGGCCAGTATGTTCATCGGATGCCAGATCTGCACGCCCTGATGGGCCAATGGCGCCAAATGGAATAGGAGTTTTTGAAGGGAGCGGAAATCTTCGGGCGGACAAAAAAGGACGATATGGACTGTTTGGTTGTTGCCCGGGTGCTTTATGTGTATAGGACGGGTTTGCATACCAAGGTAGTTTTAACGGATAAGTGAAATGGGTGCGGTACACCGGGAAGGATTTAATCCCGGTTTTTGGGGCCGGGTGGACGCTCATTCAGTAAATATGCCATTGCTGCAGGGCGGTTAACACCAGCAGTACCAGGAAAAACAACAGAATGAGCAGGGTAAGGCAGCCCTTGAACAGGACAAAAAGGAATTTAACCAATCGCCCCAAATTGGCCGCCAGGACAAGGATCGCAATGATAATCGTAGCGTAGAGCAACATGACCTATATGGGTTTGGTGAAGAAATCGGTGAACCCTTTTCATGAGCGTTGCCTACGGGAGAGCAGTGGATTAAAACGACTTTTCGATGGGATTTTTCAAGGGTTAAATTTTGTCATCCAATTGAATTACGACACAAAAGTTCAGCGAATTTTCACTGTAGTCAACAATTTGGCCCCGGGCATAGCACAAATACCGAATATCGTTTTACTATCTTTGCGATGCTCAAGCATAATGCATCTGTACTTAAGTATCATTTTCAATCCATTTGCCCGCCATGCCTAAGCCACCAATGCCACAACCGTCACGAAAGACCCTTGAAGAATTTCTCAGGCTATATGCTGAAATCGCAAAGGCTCAGAAAACCGCGCTTTACGAGCGCGTGATCTTTCATTCTGATCGGGAAGGCGATATTCCCAAAACCAATTTCCTCAGTAAGGCTGCGGCCGATGCCCGCTTGCATCTCGGTCAGCGCAGTGACAAAAAACTGCAAAATCGAAAAGGTATCTTTTCGGGGAAGACGTATGAAGATCTGCTTGAGGCCCTGCAACATCTGGTAGTAATCAAGGATGGTATACTGGATACCACTATTCTGGAAGTCACTGCCAAAACCAGCAGATCATTACCGGAATCAGGACGTCTGAAAACTGATCTTTTCTTCATTTCTATTGCGTATCCAAATTCCGGCAATGTGGACCGGTACGCCTACCGCGGTCTTTTTCACCTGAGGGGTGGGAGCAATTTGGCTACTTTGGAATATTATCGGAATGAAACGGAAGTGGAATTGAATACCGGGCAGTATATGCAGGACAACGGCGTATTCTATGTCCAGATCCAACAGCCTCAATTCAAACTGTATACCTTTCAATTGGCTCCTAATCGGTTGGAAGATACCCGGTATTTGCATGGCGTTTTTTCCGGCACGAGCGATGGCCGACTGGTGGCCAATGAATTATTACTCGAACATGTGAACAGTCTGGAGGAAGGGAAAACTAAAATATTGAAGAAAGAACCGGTGCACCCCTTTATTCGGTATCTGTTGCATCGCCGTCAACTGACGGTGGAAAGTGGCGCCTATAATAACCTCGATGATTTCCAAACGTATGAGCGGTGGAATAACCTTCGCGAGTTTAAGGGCGTGTACAAAGGATATTACTTGTCCAAACATTGGTATAAATCGATATGCGAGTGTTTTTTGGTAATCCGTGATGATGGAACCGTTCAATTGCACCGCTACGCCGAGGCGGTTCAAAATGGAATTGCCTATTCCCGTGTGGATAATGACGTGCAGGAATTATTGCTGCTGCTTAAATTCCAAACCGATATTAAACGTTACCGGTTTTCCCTGCAATTGCGCAAAGTGCCGGAACCAAAGAATGCGCTGAAGGGCAGCTTCGGGAGTGAGCCCAGCCATTATATGCCGAATACAGGCCGAATTGTATTCTTGCCCGCAGAACCCAACCAGTTGGAGGATAGTTCCGGGTTACAGCGGCAGCCCGAACGCTACAGACTTACCCATCCGGCTGAAATAATTCAATTTAAACAATCGGAGCCGTACTCGGAGGATATTATTCAATTCCTGAAAGGTATTGATGAGGATGATTTTAGCGACGACCCATATCAGGTTTTTTCGAACACGGAATGGGATATGGCTCGTACTGCGCCATCGATACCCAACCAGCCGCCGGCGCTCGGCGAGCCCTGGGTTGGGTATTATAAGGCCTATATCATGCAATATTTTGGGAACCGGTTTGTGTTGCAGAGTCTGGGGGTCGATATATTACCGGATGGCAAACTCGTTTTTCGGTCGCTGCACTACGATTATACCGGTACGCCATTGCCGTCTTCCCGAGGCAATGACTTGCTTTTAACCGCTATCTTCAAAAATAACGAGTCGGGAAAGCAACCCGAAATATATATGTGCCTGGAAAAACCCAAAATGAAGCACCCAACAGGAGCCTTTTTCAGCGGCGTATACTGCGGAGTCGGGCAAATGGGTAATTCCACCCCGCAAGGCGGCCGTATCTTGCTTTTTCGCACGAATAATAACCGGCCTTTGCCGCAGGAGGAGTGCCGGGAATACGGACTCTCGCGGCACGACCCAGATTTCCAGGATCTCCTGCGCGAACATCCCCAACTCCTCGATTTCTTCCTGGGCTTCCACGACGACATGCTGGAAAGCTACAAGTCGTTCCTGGAGGCATTTGTCATTCCGGCTACGTTGCCGGGCGACCGCGCCTACCTGCAAAACCTGACCGGCATCTACTGGTCGTACAAACTCGACTTCAACCGCGAGGCCATCAACAAACACCCGCTCGTTATTTACCCCGACGGCCGGGTGCTGATGAAAAGCATACACCCCGGCAAAGTGTACCACGGATCGGTGCGCCTGTATGGCGACCGGAGTATGTATGCCCTCAGTTTCCATGCCCTGGAGGATACCCAGGCCATCGACGAAAACGCGCGCATGAAAGCGTTTTACGCCATGTCGCTTTTCACAGCGCCCGGGCAGCGCAGCACCTTCCATATCGGTATGCATGTGTCGCAAACCCTGCATGAACATACCGGACTGGCCGCCCGCCAGGTGCTGCGGCTGGCGAGTGCCAATTTGGACGATTTTTTCGAACTGGAAGCCAGCGAAATCCCTATTCCTTTTCTGGGCAAAGCAACCGACCAGGACATCGAGCAATTCTACGACATCAACCGAGAGAACTTTAACCTGTTGCAGGCGCTGATTGGCGAAGAATTCAACCTCATCCGGGGCAGCGGCCTGAAAACGCCCGGCAAGTCCAAGCCATTTGGAAAAGAATACGACTATGGTCTGATGTACTTCCTGGCGGGCGTTCACCTCGCGATGAAACGCGATCCAAAGTATGTGGCCAAAGTAAAAGGATATTTTAAACAGGCCCTCCTGCACGGTTTCAACGATGAAGCGCTGCTCAACCGTTTTGAAGCCCAGCTCACGGAACTGGGTTACGACGATCTGGACAAAAAGAATCTCCTGGCCAAGTCCAAACGCAAAGATGATCCCTGAGAAACCATCAGCTCGAATGATCCGCCACGATCACCCATTTGCCCCTCATCTTTTTCCAGAGCAGGGTATAATACCCGCTCAGGTCGCCGGCCTTCCGCGCCAACTGCCAGCGCCCGATCACAAAGGCGCTTTTGGCCGAAAGTTGTTCGACACGCTCGAGAGTGAACGTCAGGCGCCCCATCGCTTCGCGATCCGGATACCCTTTTTTGTAATTGTCCAGCGTTTGCTGCCAGCCAAAGGTGAGGCCGCGCGATCCGATAAAACACAGGCTGTCGGAAGCCCAGTATCCGGCCATGAACCCTTCGAGGTCGCCGGCATTCCAGGCAGCCTCCTGCGCGCGCATGGCGGCGCGGATGGCGGCATCGGCTTTGCCGGCTTTTTGGGCCGCCGCAGTCAAGGAAAAAAGCAATAGAGCAAGAAGCGGGATCAGTTTGTGCATATTTCAAGGTATGGTGACGGAGTACATTGTAAACTAAATTTCGTTGGATTTTGGCTGAATCTTTTGCGGCCACACTTCGGCTATTTTTTCGGCAATAGCGCTGCTATTCCCTCAAAAATAGCCTTGTTTGGCCACCGGCGTAACAAGGGTCATCCCGAACTTTTGTCTTATTCCGGATAACGCATTTTAATGCTGGACGATCAGCTTCCCCTGCAATACACCCGTTGCCGTTTCAAACCGGATGAGGTACCAGCCGTTTTCCAACCCGGCCACATCGAGCCGGGCGTCGCCGGCATCCGACCGGCCGGTCAACCGCAATTGTCCGCCGATATCGAAGACTTGTAACTGGCCCCCAGCCGGCAGGTTTTGGAGCAGGATCGTTTGACTGGCCGGATTGGGGTAAAAGCGCAGGGCCGCAATAGCCGGATCGCTGGTGCCGGTGTAGGCGCCGATCTGCCGGTAATTCAGGAAGAAAAAGATCGTGTTGGTCAGGGCAGGCAGGTAACATTCGCCGTGATCGGCCTGCGGGTTGACATCCTGCGCCACGAGGTTGGCAGCCCCCAGCATGGTCATGGTGTCGAAAGCGATCAGGCTGTTTTGGTAGGGCACCTGGTCGTCGGCCTTGCAATAGAAGATTCGCGTGGGGGCTTTGGGCGCCCAGGCATACACATTGTTTTCGCGCAGGGCGATATTGAACGGGTGATTCGGGTCGGACTCCACGGCTTGCACCATGGCGGGTTGCAACATGCGAAGGGGCCGGGGGGCGCCTTCATTGGCGGTGAGTTGGGCGATCAATTGGTTGTTCAGGGTATTCAAACTGATCGAACCTTTGAAAAACAGATCGATGGTCGTGGCATACGGTGCTTTAAACACATCGCCGATCTGGTTGTACAGGTTGCCATACACCGTTTGATACGACAGGATGGTATTGGGCAAATAAGCCGGGTAGTAATAGATGCTGTCCGAAAGAATGAGGTTTCGCATGACGCCCCCGATGCTGTAGGGCCCCGACAAATGCGCTGCCGCCGTAACGGTGAACGGACTGGCGGTATCGGTCTCGATAGCCCGGTGCAGGGCCATGGAAGCGTGTCCGCCTTGCGAATACCCGGTAATGAACAATTGGCTGTTGGAGTGGATGCCGTATTTTGCGATTAAGGCGGGCAGCGCCTTCAGCATGTCGATGGCTACCGACGCTTCACTCGCGGCGTGCACATACGGGTGAAACCCATCGGAAACGCCCAGGCCGAGGTAATCGGGGAGCACGGCGATAAATCCGAGACCGGCAGCCAGCAGCCCGACGCTGCCTTCCGTACCACTGGAAGTGGCTGTGAACGACGGCACGTCGAGTTTGGAGCCCGAGGTGCCGTGCTGGTACACCAGCCGGGGATATGTTTTAGTGGTGTCGTCGGGGAGGGCTACCAACCCGGAAACGGTATCCAATTGCCCCTGCACATTGGTGGTGGTGTACGTGATCCGGTAGTAATTCGTACCGAATTGGACGAGCGGCAGCCCAAATTCGCTGACCAGTTGCGCCTGGGTTTTCGAGCCCAGGGGGAGAACACTGACGAGCTGCTGAGCGGGTACTTTTGCCAGTACCGACCCCAAAAACAGGATAAACAAGAGATTCCGTTGCATTTCGGGAACAAGATGGTTTAGTGTTGCGCCAAAGAACGGAAAATCTGTCTTTGCGGTCTGTAAAAAATGCGCCCGCACTATTATTAGCAAATTCTTGATTCCGTGCCGGCATCAAACGAGGGGCGGCGGCGCGTCTGCATATTTCCGGTATTTGCCCAGCACCGAGCCGATAGCGACCACGATGGGAAAAATGAACCGTTTGACGAATACCGGAATTAGCGGCATATCGAATTCGCTGCGGTAACGGGTCAGCAGCCACGCGCCGTCCCAGAACCCCGGCGCGCCGGTGGGCGTATGGTTGGCTTTGGCGGAGGCGTACAAAGCCGTCAGAAAATACTGGAGGTTGTTCGGAGGGCTGCAATAGCCTTTGATCACGAGCTCATCCGTGCCGGCGTTCCAAAAACGGTGCGGGCAGCCGGCCGGGAAATGAATGTGCTCGCCGACCGCTGCAAATTGTTCCGGCCCGCCAAATACCTGGTAGCCGATGCGGCCTTGCACCACCGTGAAGGATTCGTCTTGCCGGAGGTGTGTGTGCATGGTGGGGCCCGAACCGGGAATGGTGCGCCCTTCCATTTCGATCGTTTCGGTTTCCCCGTTTGTCACGACCCGGAGAAAGGTCAGTTTTTCGCCGTGACCGTTTTCAATGGTGACCGGCAATGTTTGGTGCGAATTCATACGAATCAACGTGTTTGGTTTGGTGTGCAGAAAAATAGTGCAGCAAAATTGGGGGTATGCCGTCCGCCGGACGGAGCACATATGTAGCGCGGTTTTGTAAAAATGTCGCATCCGGCCCCGCCAGGACCAAGACCATCCGATTCAGGCGCTTCACAACTCCGAAAAACGGCGGGCCCTAAAGGCGAACGGCCCGAGTCAGCCCGAATCTCCCTGCGTAAATTCCCGCAGATGTTAGGTTATTCCCAAAGAGCCTTCCTACCTTTGCGTCCCGAAAATCATGATACCTGTTGCTGGAAATTCGACACTTGATATCGGAAACCCGATCCCGGTTGATCAATCGTAAATACTGGATGTTGGTGAATGCCGGCATCCAGTATTTTTACGTATGACCACCCCGATGACCGATCTCGAATGGCCAGCACCCGGTACGCAGCAACATCCGTTTCCAGCATTCAGCCATGCCACGCGACCTTTCCATTCAATCCATTCTGATCGTCGGCTCCGGACCCATCATCATCGGTCAGGCCTGCGAATTCGACTATTCCGGCTCCCAAGCCAGCCGCTCCCTGCGCGAAGAGGGCATAAAAGTTGCCCTCATCAACTCGAACCCGGCTACCATCATGACCGACCCGGTGACGGCCGATTATGTGTACCTGCGACCGTTGACGCCCGAACACATCGAACAAATCCTGCAGGAACACCAGGAATCGCTTGAACTGCCCAAGATCGACGCGGTATTGCCCACCATGGGCGGCCAAACGGCGCTTAACCTGGCCATCGAGTGCGAAAAACTCGGCATTTGGGAGAAATACGGCGTGCGCATGATCGGCGTCGATACGGCGGCCATCGAACGCACGGAAAACCGCGAGGAATTTCGCCGCCTCATGATCTCCATCGGCATCGACGTGGCGCCGTCCATTATCGCCAACTCCTACCTCGAAGGGAAAGAAGCCGCGCAAAAGATCGGTTTCCCGCTCGTCATTCGCCCTTCGTACACCCTGGGCGGCACCGGCGGCGGTTTTGTCATGAAAGATGACGAATTCGACGAAGCCCTCAAACGCGGCCTCAATGCCTCGCCCACGCACGAAGTGCTGGTGGAAAAAGCCGTGCTCGGCTGGAAAGAGTTCGAACTCGAACTCCTGCGCGACGCCAACGACAACGTGGTGATCATCTGCACGGTGGAAAACCTCGACCCGATGGGCATCCATACGGGCGACAGCATCACCGTGGCGCCGGCTATGACGCTGTCCGACACCGGTTACCAGCGCATGCGCGACCAGGCCATCCGGATCATGCGCTCGCTGGGCGAATTCTCGGGCGGTTGCAACGTGCAGTTCGCCCAAAACCCGGAGACCGAAGAACTGATCGCCGTGGAAGTCAACCCGCGGGTGTCGCGCTCCTCCGCCCTGGCGTCGAAGGCCACCGGCTATCCCATCGCCAAGATCGCGGCCAAACTGGCCATCGGTTACCGGCTCGACGAATTGAAAAACCAGATCACCAAAACCACCAGCGCCTATTTCGAACCTACGCTCGATTATGTGATCGTGAAAATGCCGCGCTGGAATTTCGAAAAATTCCACGGCGCCGACCACCGCCTCGGCCTGCAGATGAAATCGGTGGGCGAGGTGATGGCCATCGGCCGCTCGTTCAACGAGGCCCTCCAAAAAGCCTGTCAGAGCCAGGAAAACAGCCGCAACGGCCTCGGCGCCGATAAAAAAGAGTGGATGCGCACCGAAGACATCCTCGAACGCCTGGAAAAAGTGTACGACGACCGCATCTACCGCGTCAAAGACGCCCTGCGGCTGGGCATACCTTCCAAGTCGGTGCAGAAAATGACGGGTATCGACAACTGGTTCATCCTGCAGATCCGGAACCTGGTGCACATGGAAGATCGCCTGCTCCGGTTCAATGTCGCCGAGGATATCCCGTACGACTTTTTCATGGACCTCAAGAAAAACGGCTATTCCGACGCGCAAATCGCGTGGCTGCTGCGCATCACTGAAAAAGAAGTGACCCGCCGCCGCAAGGAACTGGGCATTCGCCGGGTGTTCAAAATGGTGGATACCTGCGCCGCCGAATTCCAGTCGTCCACCAATTATTTCTATTCCACCTTCGACGACAAAAACGAGAGCGTCCGCACCGATAAAAAGAAGATTATCGTGCTCGGCTCCGGCCCCAATCGCATCGGCCAGGGCATCGAATTCGACTATTGCTGCGTGCACGGCGTACTGGCCATCAAAGAAGTGGGTTACGAGGCCATCATGGTCAATTGCAACCCGGAAACCGTGTCGACCGACTACGACCTGGCCGACAAACTCTACTTCGAACCCGTGTACTGGGAGCACCTCGAAGAAATCCTTGAACACGAACAACCCGACGGCGTCATCGTGCAACTAGGCGGCCAGACGGCCCTCAAACTCGCAGAAGACCTCCACCGCAACGGCTGGAACATCATCGGCACCTCGTACAACGACATGGACATTGCCGAGGACCGCGGCCGCTTTTCCGACCTCCTGAAGGAACTCGGGATACCCTATCCGCAATACGGCGTGGCCCGCGATGTGGACGAGGCGCTCGCAGTGGCGGGTTTTATCCCGTACCCGTTGCTCGTGCGCCCATCGTACGTGCTCGGCGGCCAGCGCATGAAGATCGTGATCAACGACCACGAACTGGAACGCCACGTGCTCAGCATCTTCAAGCACATGCCCGACAACCGCGTGCTGATCGACCAGTTCCTCGAACGCGCCCAGGAAGCCGAAATCGACGCTATTTTCGATGGCGAGGATATGCACATCATGGGTATCATGGAACACATCGAGCCGGCGGGCATCCACTCGGGCGATTCGAGCGCTGTGCTGCCGACCTATTCCCTGCCGCAACACGCCGTACAGACGATGTGCGAATACGCCGAGCGCATCGCCCGGGCGCTCAACATCCGGGGGCTGATCAATATCCAGTTTGCGATAAAGGAAGACCACGTTTACGTCATCGAGGCCAACCCGCGCGCCTCGCGTACCACGCCGTTTATCGCCAAAGCCTATGGCGTGCCCTACCTGAACATCGCCACCAAGATCATGCTCGGCACCCACACCCTGAAAGATTTCAAGATCGAGAAAAAACTGGAAGGCTATGCCATCAAGATCCCGGTATTCTCGTTCGATAAATTCCCCAATGTGGACAAACGCCTCGGGCCCGAAATGAAAAGTACCGGTGAGGCGATCTACTTTATCAAAGACTTGAAGGATCCGTATTTCCGGGAACTGGACCGGAACCGGAGTATGTATTTGTACAACTGATCGGCCACCATTCAATCCAGGATCGACTCCCCGTTCAGATCGGTCGTCAGCACCATGCTCATATAGTCGAAGTACGGGCGCATGGCCTCGAACGTTCGTTTCACTTCGAGCAGGAAATGATCGCCGGTCACTTCCTGGTCGGTAAAATTCCGGTGCACGGTAAAGTTCTTCTTGCGGATCAGATCCAGCGCCGGGCTGTCTTTGTCGTACCCCCGCGGGGCGGTTTTCAGTTCCTCGCCCTGGATCGTGCCGAAGTATTTTTGAAAGGTGGGCGCGGCCATGATTTGCCGGATCGGCTGGTCGTCGACCGCAAACTCGTCGCGGATGCGTTTCAGGTCCGGCGCGTTGGGTTGCCAGAAACCGCCGCCGGCAAAAGAGGCGCCCGGTTCGATGTGGAGGTAATAACCGCCGCGGAGCCGTTTGGTGGCGCGGGAGAAGCTCATGCCGAAGTGATTCTTGTAGGGCGATTTGTCTTTGGAAAACCGCACGTCGCGGTAAATCCGGAACAAGGTGGCTTCCTCCAGGTGATCGGTTTCGCCCAGCGCCTGTTCCACGCCATGGACGAACTGTTTCATGTTCTCCAGCGCGGCCTCATAGCGGTCTTTGTTCGCCTGAAACCACATGCGGTTGTTGTTGCCGGAGAGGTCTTTCAGAAATTGCAGGGTAGCCGAATGGATTTTCATAGCCTTGAGTTCTGCTTTGTCGAAATTAGGGAAACCGAAGATCGTATTTAACAGTAGTTCGATAGGTCTTTGCAAACAATTGAAAAGGAAGCCCCGTGGTTTAGCCCGCCGTCCTATTTTTTTCCTTTGACAACGTTGAATGCGATAGTTGCGTATCCAGGGAAAACACTCATGCGGGCCGCTGGTTTTGCAGTTGGTCCGATTCCACCAGATGCACCCCGCGCAACCCCTGATTGGCCAGTGCGATCAGCGCCGCGGCTACCTGTGCCGCCTGAATGCCGCGGTACTTTTTAGGGATCAGCGGCGCCAGCGCCACGGCCAGGGCAATGCCGATCTTTTCCCCCAGCCGGAATTCGCTGCGCTGACCCAACAGGAACGACGGCCGTGCCGAAACGAACGCCTGAAAATCCAGCGTCTTCAACTTTTCCTCCAGTTCGCCCTTGGTGCGCAGGTAAAAATTGGACGATCCGGCATCGGCGCCCACCGACGACACGAGCAGGTATTGCTGTACGCCGTTTTGCCGGCCGATTTTACCGATCTCATACGGATACGTGCAATCGATCCGGTATTGGGCCTCCTTGGAGCCGGCCTTGCGCAGCGTAGTGCCCAGTGCGCAGAACAGATCGTCGCCCCGTATCCTGGCCAGGTCCGGCTGGTCAAAATCAATGATTTCCTGGCGCAGTTTGGGATGCTCCACATCGAGCGGGCGGCGCGTGAGGGCCACCACCGTTTCGTAACGCGGATCGTCGAGCAATTGCCGGAGCAAATGGCTGCCGACAAGCCCGGTGGCGCCGAGCAGGAGGGCTGTTTTCATGCTTGCGTAGTTTGGGGTAAAAATACCATACAGCAGCTGCCCCGCCAAGGGTATTCTATGGTAAATGTATTCTTTTTCAACGCCTTCGGTGCGGAGCGGCACCATATTTGAACTATAGTCGCGCTGCTTTTATTCCCGCTACCAGTATAAAACGATCTTTTGACCCATGCCGAAATCTTCCCTGCTTACCCTGTGGGGCGTCATCTTTATGGCCGCCTGCTCTTTTGCCCAAACACCGCCTGTTACAACGGTTTTCGCCACGCCTCCTCCCGCCTTCGGACACCAATCTGCGAACCGGTTTTTGATTGCCGGTCCGGCCGCTCTCCCGGAATGGGCCATGACCCGCCGCGAAACCTCCAATGCCCCGGCCCTCATTCCCGTCGCGCCGAGCAACTCGATCGAAAACACTTTTCTGAAAAAATACGGCGCGCCGGATACCGGCGATGCAGGCTACACGCTGTGTCCAAGCGGCGACGGCAACCTGTACCTGGCCGGCCTGAAAGACAAACGAACCTTTCTCCTGAAAATCAATCCCGACGGCGCGGTATTGTGGATGCGCTCGTTCGTGGTCAATCCCTTCGAACCCGTTGTGCCGTCCGACCTGATCCTCGACAGCGAAGGCATGCTCGTCGGCTGCGGCACCACGGGTCTGGTGCTGGGCCTGCACAAAGGGTTCGTGTTCCGGTATAATCCGGCGACAAATGCCTTGCTATGGACGCAAACGATTGTAAGCAACCGGCCTCAGTCGGCGGGTTTGATCGAAAAAGAACCCGGCGGCAATTTTCTGTTCCTGCAAACGCCCCAACCGGGCAACGACCTGGAGACCGAATGGCTGGAACTGAACCGCCTCACCGGCGCCCTCGTGCCGCCTTTGACGAAACGCTATCGCTTTAACCGGGTTATCTCGGTTGCGGCTGCCGCTCAATACAACGGGGCATTGTACGGCGTGGGCCACAGCCTGGGCCGGGAATACTCGCCGGATTCGAACAATGTCCGGCATCTGCTGCTGAAAACCGACCTGGCTACCGGAGCGGTGCAGTGGGCTAACCTGAGTTATGCCGATACGGCGGATTTCGCTATTGCACAGAGCGGCCGGGATCTGCTGATCGAGGCGGATACCATCGTCACGGTCGGCGGCTTTGCCGTGCGGGGGGCAAACAACGGTTTTGACCAAGGCGGCATGTACCTGCAAAAAAACAACCTGGATGGCGATATCCTTTGGGCAAAACGCTACCCGCTGGTTGGCGACCCCGACGCCCTTATCCGGTTTGGCGACGGCTATGTCATTTCCGGGATACTGAGCACGAACAGCCAGTTTATCCTCCGCGTCGACCGCGACGGCGTTCCGCTCTGGGCCCGGCGCCTCGACCTGGATTTCAGCAGTTTTACCAGTTTTAGCGGCAATACGTTTCAGCACAATTTAGTGGCTATGGGCGATTACCTGTACCTCGCCGTACCCACCGACCCGCAGGAAAAAAACGACGCTTACCTGCTCAAAATAGACGCCGACGGCAATATATCCGGCAGCTGCGATTTTCTTAAACCCCTGCCGGTATCGATGGAAACAATCTTGTCTCCAAAAAATTTCGCCATAGCCCCGGCGGTGTTGAATAGCCCGGCTGCCGCTACTCCTGCCATTGTGCCGGTGGTGCAAGGCCAGTTGGCAGCAGTGCCTTTGTGCCCGCCCAATTGCGCGGACTCGCTCAACTTGGGCGCCGACCAGTCGCGCTGCACCGGCGACACCATTATGCTGCATGCCGGCCCGCATTTTGCCAAATACCTGTGGCAGGACGGCTCCACGGCGCATACGATCACGGCTGCCGTTGCGGGATTGTATTGGGTGGAAGTCACCGATTCATGCGGCAATGTGCAGCGCGACAGCGTGACGCTGAGCTACCGGCCCCAGGAGACGCTTTTCGACTCCTTGTATTTCTGCCCGGGCGATACCGTGGTGCTCGGCGGGGTGGCCTACACCCTGCCCGGCGTGGTGCATGACACCCTCCCCGGGACAGCCGGCGACTGCGATACCCTCGTGACAACCAACCTGCTGTACCTCAACGACGGCCAGGTCTCGGCGCTAACGCTCCACTGCCCGGCCAATCTCACTGTAACCCTTCCCGCCGGCGCCAGCAGTACGGTGGTGGATTTTGACCCACCGGCTCCCGCCAGCGATTGCTTTTGTCCGGGTATCGTGTTGACCCAGACCAATGGGCTGCCCGGCGGGAGTGCATTCCCCCTTGGCATCACGCCCATTTGTTTTGCCGCGCAGGATTATTGCGGCGCCACCGCATCGTGTTGTTTTCAGGTGGAAGTGCAGGCCGCGCCCGCTCCGGCTGAGGCCTGCGACGTTAAATCCAACGGCTGTGTGGTGTTCGAATTGTTGTCTGTCAGCCGCGATCCCTTGCTGCGCAAAACCTACCGGTTCCGGATCACCAACCAGTGCACCCAAAACCTGCAATCCGCACTTTTCCAACTGCCCGACGGCGTGGTGGCGGCGGACCCCGCAAGCAACAGCCTGTACACGGCGCCGAGCGGCCGGACCTACACGGTGCGCAACCCCAATTTCAGTCCGTTTTATTCGGTGCGCTTTTCGGCGCAAAATACCGGCGCGGCGCCGGGGCAGTCCGACGAATTCGCGTTTACCCTGCCGGCCCAGGCCGACCCGGTGTTTATCCACGCGTTGGTGCGTTTGGCTGGGCAGGGGTATATCGAGACCCATCTGAATGTATTCGACTGCCCGGTGGTCGATAAGGCATCCAAGGTGGCGGCGCGCGGGCAATATGGCGTGGCACAGGCTTTGTCGCCGGCCGTTTCCTTGTACCCTAATCCCAGTGTGGGCCGGTTGTCGGTAGCGCTGACGGCTTTTGCCGATGAGCCGGTGCACTACCGGCTGATCAATATGCAGGGTCGGGTTTGTCAAACGGGGGTCTGGCCGGCCGCTGGGGAAATACCGGAAATGGCATTGCCGGGCGACTTGCCGGACGGGGTGTATTGGCTGGAATGCCGGGACGCTGCCGGTAATTCGGCCGGGCAGCGGTTTGTGTTGCGGCGATGAATGAAATAATTTGGCGAATTGAACTAAAAAGCTGCGCGGTAGCAATGCCGGCGGTGCGATACGGAGCGTCCGGGTCGGCTACGGCTGGCGTGGACGTTTTTTTGCGCTGGCGCCCGTGTTAACGCCCGTCCTGCCCCTTGCTCCGTTGGCGACCCTTTCCGATCTTTAAGGCGGCCTTTTGAATAGATTTCCTTTTGACCAGTTTTCCGACGTTTTTCGAACCCCGGTCTTTTGCCTGATAATCCCCACGTTACGCCGCTTCGTTTTGTGTTTCCTTACCACGTTTTTGGGTGCAAAAAAGGCCTGGATTTCCCCCTGTATGACAATAAGTTCGCCAACCGGCGTTGACGTTTTGGAATTAAAGCGCCGGGTTTTGTCTATTGTTTAGCCTGTAATCAACCTTGTTTATGAGACGCACATCTACATCCGGCCTGCTCGGGCTGTGCCTGTATTCAGCGCTGGCACTATGGCTGCCTTTGAGCAGCTTCGCTCAGCGGGATTCAGTTCTAATCTCGCGCCCGGATACCATCGTGGCCCAGGTTTGGACCAATGGGCATTGGGAAAAACGGGGTATCGCTCGTCAACAGTTGGACGACCCGCTCAATGGGGTGTCCACTTTTGACCTGGTGCTGATTAATAAGCATATCTTAGGACTGGAGCTGTTGAACTCGCCGTATAAAATGATTGCGGCTGATGCCTATAAAGATAATTTCATTAAAACTTCTGATATTGTTTGGTTGAAAAGATTGATATTAGGGATCGTTGCAAATTTCGACACTTTAAACCACAACACTTCGTGGCGCTTTATTGAGGCAGGTTATCAGTTTGCTAATTCGGCTAATCCATTCCAGGATACTACCAATTGGCCTCAAACAGTCGATGTCTATCCGAATTTTTCCAACAATCCGGTCGACACGGTGGATTTCACCGCCATCAAGGTCGGCGACGTCAATGGCAATGCCTCCACCGGCTGCAGCGCGCCCAACCAGCGGCCCGCCGCCAAGCCCGCCCTGCCCCTGAGCTTGGGGACCCCGGGCGCCGCCGCCCGCGGCGAATACCTCACCCTGCCCTTGCGCTACGACGGCCCCGAAGCCCTCGAAGCCTTCCAACTCGGCCTGCGCTTCGACCCCGCCCGCCTGGAACTCATCGGCCCATCCAGGGGCGACGCCCGGGGCTACACTGCCGCGAATTTCAACCTCGCCCAGGCCAAAAACGGCGAAATCCGCACCCTGTGGCTGGCCGATCCCCTGGACGAGGACAACCGCCTGCTGCCCGGCCAAACG
>JBGARJ010000046.1:0-45693 GCA_044230315.1 Saprospiraceae bacterium | reverse complement strand
CATCTCCTCGCTGGCCGCCGGCCACAAGACCCTGGCGCCGCAAGCCATCGCCGAACTGGAAAAACTCGGCCGCGGCGATATCCTGGTGGTGGTGGGCGGCGTCATCCCGCCGCAGGACTACGATTTTCTGAAACAGGCCGGCGTGGCGGCGGTGTTCGGGCCGGGCACGGTGGTGGCGAAAGCGGCGCAGGAGTTACTGCGCTTACTGCTTGCGTAGCGGTTTCTATAGCAAAATTCAGATTCCTTTTTTTTAGCAAGAACAGGCTGGAAATAACGCCCTTGGGTGCCCTTGCGCTGCTGAAATGCGTGGGGCAGGTTATTATTTTGGCAAAAAAGGTAAGTAAAATGGTGGATTACGGGGTTCCAAAAATGCTGGTTTGGTTACTATTGATGGCTTGAACGGGAGTGCAAACGACGTAGCGAAGCTCTTGCGAAGCTAAGGACGTTTTGAGCATTGTTGGCGGTAGTGTTAATTTAGTTGATCAATTAAGTTAAAAAAAATTCTCGTTATTCGAACATCACGTTCCTCTTGTGAAATAACCCCTCTAAGTCTATTATTTTTGCTATTGTTATACTGCATCGTCAACCCCTGAAGTATTCGAAGCCCAACTTTATTGCCCCTCTTCGCAAGTATTTCTTCCATCAATGAAAGAGCCTTTTCATATTCAGCAGAAGTAATCATTGATATTATTTCTGCAATTTCATTGTCAAGAAATAATTCCTTTAACTTCATTCCCCGCAACTGAGAGTCTTCAACAAACTTGACCCCTTCCTTTTTGATAATGGATCTATGAAAGCCATCTTTATTTGGTGCCTTAACATGAATAAAGTCATCATCTATCAAAGAAATAACCACTCTCCTGAATTCGTCCGAATCGCCATAAACCAATGGAAAGTCATACTCTGTGACTAGGTCAACTTCTTTATACTCATTTCCTCCTTTGAAAATTAAATATTCGAGTAATTTCACCCTTTTTTCGCCAAAGTTTTTCGGGATATCATTTTTCTGAAAAATATTATCCAACGATGTTATCAGAATAAAAGGAGGAGCTTCTTTTCTTTCATAGGCATACCTGCATATCCCCGCCAGTTTAAGTCTATCTTCCTTGTGAATCTCACTTGACAGTTCAACATAAGCAGATGCGGAAATTTTTACAACACCTACAGGCTTACAATAATATTCAAAAAAATCCTTTTCAGGATTCAAGATAATATCCTCTGGATTTATTCTATGATTTGTCAGGCAATCTATCTCAATTCTTTGATTGACCATCCTTTGTGAGTTTTTTAATTACCGCCAACGTCGGCATGGGCTACGTGGCCGCGTTTAGTCGGCTATGTGAGACCATGCTTTGTTATCGGATTAAATATTTTTTAGAAGCAGTTGGTAGCCATGATTGTGCCAGGTAGATAAATCACTTTCTGTATATTTCCCAGTTAGCGATTTACCCAGTTCATAGTACTCTTTTTGCCCAGGGGTGTAGATAGATTTTCGGTAGTTTGCACCAATGGCACGGAAAGAGACTGGAAACATTTTTAGGAATTTTATATTTGAAGTTGTTATTTGATTGAACCATCCATCTTCCATTGGGAAAAGTATTTCATATGCATTAAATGCATCATTAATATGGTCAACAGGGATACCTGTTTTTGATGACAATAGTTCATACTCTTGCTCTTCAAAATCTACTAGAATAAACCCTCCAAAGATGTAAATGAACCACTGCCAAAAAATTGGGTATAGGTGTAAATATTTGTCGTTTTCTATTATTTTTAATGCGTCTTTAACTGATTTAGGTAAAAAATCCATTTTCGAGATTATTCCGAATATTTTTTTATCTTCGACCCTTTCTTGGTTGCCTGTTTTCTTATACAGAATATAATCAATAAGGTTTTTTAAAATCGATAGTCTGGCAAAATGTTCAACATAAGTTGAAATTTGTATGTCATTAAATTCACAATCATAATAAGTTTTCTTAAATATATTTTGATCTACTATATCTACATTATCATCAAAACTACCTCCCTTCATTTCGTTAGCAGTTTTTGCCGAAACCCGAGGGTTTTCTTTAAAGGCATCATATAATTGCTCTAATCTATCTATAATATTCCTGGTGAAGAAAAGACTACTATTTACCTTAAAGTAGTAGTCTTCAAGAATTTTATATCTTTTTACATTTGGTATTGATTTTTTCTTTTTATTTAATGTTTTTAAGATAATCCTTTCAATCCAGTAAGCATATCTCCACCATGTAATATCGATGTCGTCTATTTGATCAGGATCAATATAATTTGAAAGGTTTTTAGCAGTATCGTCTATCTTTTCATTTACGATTATATCTATATCTAATTCTGATGCTTTTCGTTTAAAGTAATCAACGTTTTGCCTTGACACTTGGCAAACTATTATAGAGTGATCTATATTGGTGTAATCAAGCCATCCGCGAATCTTAAAAACATCGGAAAAGCCCCAACTCCCTGATTTGATTTCTACAAGACTTAAAAATGGATCTGCCGATGAATAATTTGTAAGTATAATATCTAATTCCAAAATTTCCTCAACATCTCGATCAATTATGTTCCTTTCAATATAATACCCACCTGCCTGAAAATAGGCAGAAACAAATTCTTCATATTCCTTTTCCTTCGGAAGTGAATTTAAAACAATGGGCTTCCCTTTTGCCATATTTACCTATTTTAAAGATTTTTCGGGCTTAGTTCCCGATAACAAGCGTTATCCGTAATTTTGACTACAATTTCGTAGTCAAAGATGCGTATATTTTGCCAATGGATGAACAAGCATTTCGCCAATTTATAGCTGAGCGCCCGGCGCTCAATTTGTCTGCATTGGCTGATGAATTGGGCATTGATAGAGCCAATTTTAACAAAATCATCACCGGTTTGCGCAAAATTCCGCAAGCAAAACGCGGCCAATTTTTAAAAGTAGCTAAAAAATACGGTTATGGCGAGTAGTAGTGGCGTCTATCAAACCAGTTTCTAAAACCTCCGTTTTTTACTCCTACCATTAGTGCTTTCCAGAACCTCTTTTTTCTTCTTTCAGCCCGTGTAAAAAACGAGTTTACAAAATCAGAGTTTCCTTTACTCTGATATGCACCCTTTTTTTACTACTCAAATGTAAAACCCTTTTATAAAAAATGGATAAGCGCGAGTATCTACCCGTGATCAAAATTTAAACCTACAGATCGACGCGCTCAAAAAAACCGGTAGCGCCTGCTGAAATCAAATTCATACAGCCCGGAAAACCCAGCCATAATGGTTTGATTGAAAGACTAAACGGAACGTTGCGAATCGAGGGCTTCAATCTGGAATGGTTGGTAAGTATCGAGCATCTCAACGAACCGACACAGTAATGGCGGTACACGTGCAATCACATCAGGCCACATGGTTCAATCAATCATTTGCGCCTGGATGGATTCGAACGGCTACATGAAAATATCTACTACTATTCCGTTGCCCATAGGGTGAGGACAACCGCCCCGCCCCCTGCCCTCTCCCTCCTTTTTCCGAAATTTTAAATTTTTTTCCCGCGGCCGTTGAGATGCGCCGCCGGCCATCCGTCTATCTCCCCAAACGCTCCCGGTACTGGAGCGCGCAAGGTTGATTAAAGGCCAGATGAGTTATAAAAAACTCCGAAAAACCATTTTTTAAACAAACCCGATAGCAACATGTCCGGAGCCGTTTTCTTTACCCGCGTCCAGTCCGTTCTGCCGAATGCAGCCAATACGCCGGCGAAACGGCGGATGTGGTGGAAGGGATTGGAGGCGCAGTGGCGGCAGGCGTTCAACGAGGCCGTCCTGGGCGCACGCGACGCAGAAGCCGAACCCTCCGACGCCGAATTGGAACAGCTGTGGATGACGGAGGTTTTCCGCTTCGCCGGGCCCGGCGGCACCTGCCCGAACATGAGCATCGAACTCGATAATTTGTCCGGAATAACGGGCATGACCCGGATCGAAACCCTGATCGTGACCAACCACCGGCTGCAGGGCATCCGGGAAGCGGGCACCCTGCCGCAATTGAAAGGCTTGTTCGTGTACCACAATGCCATCACCAGCCTGAGCGGCATCGAGCATCTGGACGCGCTGGAGCAATTGTATATCCAGGACAACCTGGTGGAAGATTTTCGACCGCTGGAAAACCTGCACAACCTGCGCGAATTGTACGCCAACGCCAACGCCATCCGCTCCCTGAAAGGCCTCAACCGGCAACACGCCAAAAAACTCAAACATTTTTACTGCCTGCCCAACGACCGGCTCCTCAACCGGGAAATTGCACGGGTGGAGCAAGCGCTCGGAATACGCTGCCGGGTCCGCTAACGATAAGAAACCAAATGAAGCGTGTTTTGATGACAGGCCTGGGAGGTGTAAACCACCCGGGCCTATTGTCATGGTGGGGCGGCGGCGCATCGCTTCTATGCTATCGCCGCCGCCCTCCCAACCTGCGCTATTGCCGCACGCTTGCCGGCGCCTTCAGGTATTTGTCCAAAAACGTCAGAATAGCGCCGTAGCCTTTGATCTCGTTCTCCTTTTTCACAAACCCGTGGCCCTCGTCGGGGAACACCACATACTCCACCGGCACCTTGTTCTTTTGCATGGCGGCCACGATCTCGTCGCTTTCCACTTTGAGCACGCGCGGGTCGTTGGCGCCCTGCAGCACCATCACCGGGTTCTTGATACGGTCGGCGTGGAAGAGCGGGGAAATATTGTACAGCCGCACCGAATCGGCCGTGTTGGGGTCGCCCAATTCGGCATACAGGGCCTTGCGGAACGACTCCCAGTACGGCGGTACCGATTTGAGGGTGCGCATCCAGTTGGTCACGCCAAACAGATCGACGCCTACCTGGAATTCATTGGGCTGGAAGGTCATGGCGGCCATCGTCATGAAGCCGCCGTACGAGCCGCCGATGATGCCGACGTGTTCGGGATCGATATAATCCAGCGATTGCAGGTATTTTTTGCCGTAGATGCAATCCTGCAGGTCCTTGTCGCCGTGGTTGCGGTCGTCCATTTTGTAAAAGGTCTTGCCGTAGCCGCTGCTCCCGCGGTTGTTCACCGCCAACAGGGCATAGCCGTGGTTGACCAGGTACTGGATCAGGGCGAAATACCCCACGCGCGTCTGCCCGCCCGGGCCGCCGTGCACCCACACCAGGGCCGGCACTTTACTGTTGGCGGAGGCGGTAAGGGGCTTGTAGTAGATCGCGGGGATCTCCAGCCCGTCGAACGATTTGAACCGCACCACCTCGGCCGTGACCAGGTCGCCGGGGTTGATCTCGGGGTTGAGGTTTTCGGTGAGCCGGGTCAGCGTTTTGGTTTCGAAATCATAGGCATACAGGTCGTTGGGCGAGCGGGAGGTGCCCACGCTGAGGCGCATCATTTTCTCGTTGGGCGAAATACTGACGGCCAGCACGTCGCCGTCGGGGATGGCCGGGAAGGCGATATCCTGGCCGGCGGCGTTGCGCACCAGCAGTTTGTTTTTGCCGTCTTCATTGACGCCGATCACGCGGTATTTGCCGTTTTCCGACTCGTAACTGTACATCACATCCCAGTTGGTCTCATAGGCCGTTTGCCGCGCGCCGCCGGCGAGCTCGTAGCGCACCAGGTAGGCAAACTCTTTGCCCGCGTCGGTCGTGTAGTAAAACGCCTTGCCGTCGGCGCTGAAACCGGAGGCGCCGTACTGCCCGGGTTTGCCGGCATCGGAAATTTCGGTGAGTTGTTTGTTGTTCAGGTCGTACAGGAAAAGTTGGTTCTCGCTCGTGGTGATCGACTTGCTCAGCGCCAGAAAGTCGCCGTAGGGCGAAATGTCGTCCACGTTGTAGTTGTCGTCGTTTTGGTAGATCAGGGCCGGCGTCCAAACGCCCACCTCCATTTTATACACGTCGAAAAAGCGCGGATCGCGCACGTTGGAGGTATAGTAAAAGGCCTTTTTGTCTTTGGTCCAGCTCAGGAAGCCGGCTTTTTCCTTGGCGCCGGGCGTCAGGTCCTGGCTCGATCCGTCGGGCTTAAGGAGGTAGAGGTGGTCGTTTTCATCGCCGCCCTTGTCGGCAAAATAGAGCACGTCGGCCGAGTTGGGCACGTAGTCGATGGCGAACAACGATTCGGTGGTGGAGTGGGTGAGGGGCTTCATGCTGCCGTCGGCCACCGTGATCTCGTACAGGTTGAAAATGCCCGAAATGTCGCTTTGCACGAGCAGCCGCCGGCCGTCGGCCGACCACTCGCCGCCGCCGGTTCGTTTGGTTTGGTAGAATTGTTCGATGGAATACTGTTTGATGGTTTTGGGCGGAGCGGGTTTGTTTTCGCCGCAAGCGAAAAGCAGCAACGCGGCCAGGCCGACCAGGAGTAGTTGTTTCATGAAAGATCAAATTGGTTAATGAATGCTGGAAACAGGAGGAGGAAATGTACAAACCTGTTTCCAAACAGGCCTGGATTTTAGATTAATGGGCGGCGAAAGCCTCGTATCACGATGTTGACGGCCTGATTTGGAGCCGTGTTTTGGCGCTCCGCTGCTGCGTAGTTGCGCCATGCGCCCGGGTACCCGTCCCGAAATCGGCGGTTGGTTGGACATGTCAACCAACCTCGTTTTCACTGCCCTGACGCCTGCTTCAGCGGCCGCACGATGCTGCGCACCGGCTCCATCCAGGCATCGGCGCGGCGCTCCACCGAGTCGATAGACACTTCCGACAACCAGCGGCCCAGGGGTATGTGCAGGTTCAGCAATTCGGGGTCCTGCATCCACAGGTAGAACAAGGTGTCGGGCGGATGCACGGCCTGGATCATTTTTTCGGTATAAAACGTCGAGTGCCCGGCGATAGACCCCGCGCTGGCGTACGAAAACATGGAGAAGGTCTGCGATTTGGGCCGGATGCGGGGATACCGCGGGTGCTCGGCGCGGCTTTCGGTTTCGCTATTGACCAGGAATATGACCCGGATGCGGATTTTAGCGCGCAAGCGGGGCTCGATCCAGGTCGCGTGGCGGGCCAGGCTGTCGGTGCGGCGGTACAGCTCGAGCAGGGCGGTCAGGCCCATGTTCTCGAACGTGCCGCCGTCGATATAATTTCCCGAGCCGGGGATGTAGGTAAAGGCGTTCATCAGCGGAAACAACTGGCTCAGGTTGGTCGCCGCCGAAAGCGGCAGCGTGTACCGGCCGGCCTGTTCAGGGCCGTTCATCGAATCGACGGCGGCCAGAATATCGATGGCGTCGGTGAACAGTTGCGCTTCCATGACCACGGGGCTGCAATAGCCGCTCTTGCCGGTGTGCAGGTTGGTGGTGATGGGCAAATACAGCGGGAACTCGGTGCGCGGGGCGCCGTCGTCGGCGTACCACGCAGCCAGGTAGGGCCGGAACAGGTAATTGGGCGCCACGGCGCCGTCGCCCAGCGGCAAGGTGGCGGCGGCGCCGTCGAGCCAGAGCGACCCCACCCGCTGCCCCACTCTGGCCCGCCAGCGGGGTTCTTTGCCCCAGCGCCCGCGGTACACGGCGGCGGCAAAGCCGAGCGATTCGTCTTTCTGGTGCCGGTAGTTGCGGTTGCGGCGGTCTTTTTGAAAAAACAGGAACCGGCTGCCGATTTCACAAATAAAAATATCGTAGAACGGCCCGCTGAGGTAGTTGCGCTGAAACATGCCGGCGGCAAATGCGCGGTACGCGTCGGCCCGGTCGCGGTGTGCCGCCGGGTTTTCGAGCAGGCCGGCCGAATCGCGGGCCAGTTGCCACAACGCCAGCGTGGCGCCCACCCCCGCCGAGCCGCCCGAGGCCGAGGTAATGGCCAGGCAATGCCGGTGGAAGCGGTACTGGCTTTCCACTTCCAGACGGTTGAGCAGTTCGCTCGTCCACAACCCGGCCCGGCTTCCGCCGCCCTGCGCGGCCACGAGGTACACCGGAATTTCAGCGGCGGCCGTATCGCCGGTCTGCACGATGTTGTGCAGCCACCACTGCTGAAACCACGCGTCGAACGTCAGGCGCTGGGTTTGGGACGGCCCGCCGGTCACGGTGTTGATCCGGTGGATGGGCGATTTGACAAAAAACACCACGGTGAATATCCCGATGGCCGTGCCCCAGAACAACCAGAGCGCCCAGCGCTTCCGGACGATCCGGTATTTGTAAAAGGCGATCACCAGATTCGTCACGGCCAGGTACAGCGAAATGACCAGCAGCAGGACAAACACCGGCGACAGGCTCTCCAGGTTTTGGCAAAACAGCAGGAAAGCGACATAGCCCGCCAGCGATCCCAGCGTCATCCAGTAAAACCGGTCGTAATGGCGGTAAACGCCGCTTTTCAACTGCTCGTGCAGGATCTTGCTCAAACCGCCCAGCAAGGCCGCCTGCAGCAACAGGCAACTGCCCACCACGTAGTAGTTCCAGAACGGCCGGGCGTTCTCGTTGAGGCTCAGGACGAGCAAAAAACACAGGGCCATGTTCCCCAACAGCATGGCGCCGGTTTGCCAGACGTTGAACGACCAGGCGTCCTCGAACCAGTACGACAGGAAATAGAAACCCGCCAGCGCCACCGCGATCAGCGGCCACATCCACCATTCGGTGATGCGGTCCCATTGCACCACGATCATCGTGAGGGTGATCAGGATGATCGGCAGCACGCTCAGGAAGTAGGTCACCCCGGGGTTGTTCAGCGTGGTGGGGCGTACGCGCGCCCAATCGTCGAACGCATGGCGGGGAAAGAAGGGGCGGGGCAGGAGAAAAATCGTCAGGGCCTGCAGAAAATAGGCGGCCAGCAGGGAGGTGGCGCGCACGGCGGTGAAGAACGTGTGGTCGTCGAACAACCCGACCAGCAGTTCCCGCCCCTGCGCCATGGTGTAGAGCAGGATGGGGACGAAAAAGATCCAGAGCAGGTAGAAAAAATGTTGCCGCGCGAACGGTACGATGTTCTCGGGCGCGGTCATTTGCTGGAGCTGATGGCCGAAGCCGCTGAGGGCTGCTTTGAAGGGAAGTTTCATTTGGAGGGGCCGGGTGGGGTTGGTTAAAAACGGTTTACCCGGCAAACCTACAGGGCGCTCTACACAGTTGAAATTAATTTTTGATAAAAACATGATTAACAGGGCGGTAAACCGGCCGTGCCTGGCATTTTAAACCACCTTCCGTATCTTTGCGCCATAACCAAAACCTGTTCGCATGTATAACCGCTTCTGCCGCCGTGCCGCACGGCTGTTGCCTGCCGGCAGCCTGTTGCCGCGCCTGTTTTCCCTGCTCCTCGCCGCCGTGCCGGCCCTGCCGGCGGCCGCACAAGACACCTTGTTTTACGACAATATTTTCAACCCGGTGACCGACACCGCGACGGCGTATTTCATGGAAGTGCGCCGGTGCGAGCCCACCGACCCCAACCGCTGCATCGTGATGAATTATTTGGCCCACACCGGCAGCCTGGTCTCGGTCATGAAATACAGCAATTACGCGGAGTACATGCTGCACGGGCGCTGCAGTTACTGGTATCCGAACGGCACCGTTTGCCGCGAAGCGACCTATAAAAACGGCATGCTGCAGGGCGCCGAGTCGATTTATTACCCCAATGGCCAACTGAAACGCAAACTGATGTGGGACCAGGATACCCTGGTGAGCGGCACGTTTTTCAACGAAGACGGCACGCCGAAAACCGAAGTCTACCAGGAAGACATGTACAGCACCGAGTGGCGCGTCCCGCCGGCCTTTCCGGGCGGATCGGATTCGCTGAACCTGTTTTTCTGGCGCACCATTCATTACCCGCCCGAAGCCCGCGAGAACAACATCCAGGGCACCGTGCTGGTCAGCTTCGTGGTCGAACGGAACGGCGACGTGGTGGATGCAAGGGTACAGGAAGCGGTGTCGCCCCTGCTCGATAAGGAAGCGCTGCGGCTGGTGCGCATGATGCCCCGCTGGCTACCCGCCCGGGTCAATGGCATTCCCGTGCGGGTGCGCTATGTTTTTCCGGTAACGTTCAGGTTGGAATAAGATCGCATTTGTTTTCCCCCTACCTTTGCGCCTCAATCGTAAACCGCCCCCGCCGTTCGTATGGCGTTCGGGCACCCGCCTGTTGTATGGGCGGGCTAAAACAACATGCTCAATGATCAACATCACATTCCCCGACGGCAACGTTCGTCAGTATGCCGCCGGAACCACCGCGATGGACGTCGCCAAGTCCATCAGCGAGGGCCTGGCCCGCAACGTGCTGGCCGCCAGCGTCAACGGCGAGGTGCGCGACCTGCTGCGCCCCATCAGCGAAGACGCCGCGATCGTCTTTTACAAATGGGACGACAAGGAGGGCAAAAGCACGTTCTGGCACTCCTCGGCCCACTTGCTGGCCGAAGCCCTGGAGGCGCTCTTCCCCGGTATCAAATTCGGCATCGGACCGCCCATCGAAAACGGGTTTTACTACGACGTCGACACCGGCGACCGCGCCCTTACCGCGGCCGACATCCCCGCCATCGAACAGAAAATGCTCGAACTGGCGCGCAACAAATCGGAATACCGCCGCCGCGAAGTGCCCAAGGCCGAAGCGATCCGGTATTTCACCGAAAAAGGCGACGAGTACAAACTCGAACTGATCGACGGCCTCGAAGACGGCCAGATCACGTTCTACGAGCAGGGCAACTTCGTCGACCTCTGCCGCGGCCCGCACCTCCCGAACACCGAACCCATCAAAGCCGCCAAGATCCTCAACCTCGCCGGCGCATACTGGCGCGGCGACGAGAAGCGCAAACAACTGACCCGCGTGTACGCCATCACGTTCCCCAAACAAAAGGAACTCGACGAGTACATGCACCTGCTGGAAGAGGCCAAAAAACGCGACCACCGCAAACTCGGGCAGGAACTGGAGTTGTTCATGTTCTCCGAAAAAGTGGGTCAGGGCCTGCCCATGTGGCTGCCCAAAGGCACAGCCCTGCGCTCGCGCCTGGAAGATTTTTTGAAGAAAGAACAGATCAAGCGCGGCTACACCCCGGTGATCACGCCGCATATCGGCTCCAAAACGCTCTACGTCACCTCGGGCCACTGGGAGAAATACGGCGAAGACTCGTTCCAGCCCATCCTCACACCCACCAAAGACGAGGTGTTCCTGCTCAAACCGATGAACTGCCCGCACCACTGCGAGATCTTCGGCCACCGCCCGCGCTCGTACCGCGAACTGCCCATCCGCATCGCCGAATTCGGCACCGTGTACCGCTACGAACAATCGGGCGAGCTCCACGGCCTCACGCGCGTGCGCGGCTTCACGCAGGACGACGCCCACATCTTCTGCACCGAAGACCAACTCAAAGACGAGTTTCTCGGCGTGCTCGACCTCACGCGCTTCGTGCTGGCCAAGATGGGTTTCGACCAGTTTACGGCCCAGATCAGCCTCCGCGACCCCGACAACAAGCAGAAGTACGTCGGCACCGACGAAAACTGGCGCAAGGCCGAACAGGCCATCATCGACGCCGCGGCCGAAGCGGGCCTGCAGACCGTCACCGAACTCGGCGAGGCGGCCTTCTACGGCCCCAAACTCGACTTCATGGTGAAAGACGCCCTGGGCCGCGCCTGGCAGCTGGGCACTATCCAGGTGGACTACAACCTGCCCGAGCGCTTCAACCTGACCTACGTGGGCGCCGACAACCAGGAGCACCGCCCGGTGATGATCCACCGCGCGCCCTTCGGCAGCATGGAGCGTTTCACCGCCGTGTTGATCGAGCACTGCGCCGGCAAATTCCCGCTCTGGCTCACGCCCGAGCAGTTTGTGGTGCTGCCGGTATCCGACAAGTTTGTCGAATACGCCCTCCAGGTGAAGCAGGCCCTCGAAGCCGAAGACCTGCGCGGCACCGTCGACGACCGCAACGAGACCATCGGCCGCAAGATCCGCGACAACGAGCTCAAGCGCATCCCCTTCCTGCTCATCGTGGGCGAAAAGGAACAGGAAGCCGGCAGCGTCAGCGTGCGGAAACAGGGCGAGGGCGACCACGGCGCGCTCAGCGTGGCGGAGTTTGCGGCGCTGGTGAAGGCGCAACTGTAACGCGACCCGGCGGGTCGGGTAAAATAACGAAACCGGCGCGGGGGACACCCTTGCGCCGGTTTTGTTTCTGGGTACAGTGTAAACCAACCAACGTTTTGGATAGCCATACTTCAATCGGGAAGAATTGGTCTATAAGCGTCGATTTTTGACCTCGGAGCGGCCCAACTTGTGTATTCGGTGGAAGAATGAAACAACTGTTGGGCCGCTCCGGGGCCCTCAAAATCGACGATTAATGGCTCATGCGACAAACGTTGGGCCGCTCCGAGGCCGTAAAGTGTTCAATTGCAGGTGTCGATCTACCCAAAATCCAACGAAATTTAGTTTACCATGTACTGCGCATGGCTGGAGCCAGGCTATGGACCTCCAGGCGTGTTCCTATGCAGTACAGTTAGGCTCTTTGCCATCATCGCAAAACCGCACCCTGTTCAACCCCGCCAGCACCCGCCCTCCCCGCAATAAATCTTCCCCCAAAAACAGCGCCCACCAAACAATCTGTTGTAGATTTGCCGGCAGACAAAAACAAAACCGTTTTATCGTATGGAAGATTTTCACGTCAACTGGCTCGCCGTGGCGGCCGCCACCCTCACCCCCATGATCGTCGGTTTCATCTGGTACCACCCCAAGGTGTTGGGCGGCGTATGGATGAAAGCCAACGGCCTTACCGAAGACGACCTCAAAGGCCGCAACATGGGCCTCATCTTCGGCGGAGCGCTGGCGCTGGCCTTTATGCTGGCCCTGTTCCTGATGCTCAACGTGACCGGCTTCGGCCAGGAAGACGAGCGTTTTCACACCTTCAAGCACGGCCTGGGCCACGGCCTGCTGCTCACCTTCCTGGTGGTGCTGCCGCTGTTCGGCACCAACGCCCTGTTTGAAAAGCGCAGTTGGAGCTGGCTGCTGGTCAACGTCGGCTACTGGTGGCTGACGCTGTCGATCGCGCTGGGGATACTGAGCGCGTGGCGGTAGGGTAGGTATTTGATTCATCATGAAGGCGCAGCGATTCAGCAACTGGAAAAGGTGAATGGCTGCGTTTTTATGTTGTATAGGGTACAGTTGAATGCTTACCCAGTTCCCTCGCTGCGCTCGGGATGACAGCGCGTTAATTTTGGAGTAGTAATTAACAGATTTCTCGCTGCGCTCGAAATACCGGCAGGGCGCGGGGAAATTTCGAGCAAAGCGAGAAATCTGTTAAAGAATATGCCCTAAAAAACGCGTTGTCATCCCGAGCGCAGCGAGGGAACTGAGCCCAATTCAATCTGCACATTGCACTCAACGCATTCTACGAACTGAAAACCATAGTTTAATCTGCGCGCTGAAACGATGAAAGATCACCACTACTTCGTTTACATCACCACCAATCCCAAAAGAACGGTGCTGTACGTTGGCGTAACGAATAATTTAAAAAGGCGCCTCGAAGAACATCTGGCAGACAACAATGGTCCAAAAGAAACATTTGCCGGGAAGTATTTCTGTTATAACCTGGTTTACTACGAATACTTTCCACAGGTCGAATCGGCAATTGCGCGGGAGAAAGAAATAAAAGGCTGGAAACGGACAAAAAAAGAAATGCTTATCAAGCAGAAAAATCCCGGTTTGCGTTTTTAAATGCGGAAATATAATCCAAGAATCCGGCAGCAGTTTAATGTAAGATGCTTACGACAATTTAAATTCGTTTGAGTTATTCTGTCACGGAGGCAAAAAGAGCAGGTTTTCAGGGCAGACAACCGTTTTTCGAAGTTCATAGTGGGGAACTATGGACTGAGAAAAAGGGGAAGTATGGCTTGAAAAAATGCCTTTTTGACCTGACAAGAATAACTCAAACAACTTCTAAGATTCCGCGCTGCGGTTTCAACCCCACCCAACACAACACCCGCACACGCCATGCCCGAACCCGCAACCTACTCCACCCGCCGCGCCCCGCACGAAATACCTGACCTGCCCGGCATCCCGCCCTGCCGCCTGCTGCACGTGCCCGGCGGGGAGTTTCTAATGGGCAGCGCCGATGACGACAAGCAGGCCTACGATAACGAAAAACCCGCCCACCGCGTGCGGCTCGTCGACTTTTACCTCGGCGAATTCCCGGTGACGCAGGACCTCTGGGAGGCCGCAACTGGTGAAAACCCATCCAATTTCAAAGGCCCCAGCCGGCCGGTGGAGCAGGTGTCCTGGAACGATATCGTGCAAAAATTCCTCCCCGCCCTGCGCGAAAAAACCGGGCACGACTACCGCCTGCCCACCGAGGCCGAATGGGAGTACGCCGCCCGCGGAGGGCCCTTTTGGGAAAGCGAACCCTTCCACTACGCCGGCAGCGACCGGCTCGAACAGGTGGGTTGGTTTGATGGAAACAGCGGCTACGAAACCCGCGAGGTGGGCCTGCTGCTGCCCAACGCGCTGGGCCTGTACGACATGAGCGGCAATGTGTGGGAGTGGTGCGCCGACTGGTATGGCGGCTCCGCTTATTATGCCGTATGCCGGCAAAAAGATGTGGTAGAAAGTCCAGCAGGTCCTGAGAAGGGCGACTCCCGTGTTCTCCGGGGCGGTGGCTACTTCCGCGACGCGCAGAACTGCCGTGCCGCCTTCCGCAACTCCTACGGCCCGGCGAACCGCTCCGTCAATCTCGGCTTCCGCCTGGCCTTGTCTCCCCAGTCGGTGGGCTAGCCGGTTTCGGCCTTTCCTGTGAGCAAGGCCGGAAGCAGCGGCGGGCTTGCGCAACGGCGGGCGAGGGACGAGCCGCCGGCGCAAGCCAGTTGTCTCGTGCTGCTTCTTTTGCATCGAGGGACGAAAAAGCGGTTCAAAACCGCGAAAGCGGTAGCGTTAGTAGGCTGTCTGCCGAAAATTCTGCCGCTTCTTTTACCTTTGAACGTCAATCGAACTGACATGAAACCGCCCATCATTACCCAAATCGAACAACTCCTCGGCGGCCGCCCCCTCCACCCGGCGCCGCCCCGCTTCGACGGCGATACCGTCGCGGCCGTCATGCCCGAGCGCACCGACCAGCCGCTGCGCTACGCCTTGCGCGACGGCCGCCTGGCCGGGCTCAATCTCGCCGGGGCCGGGCTCAGCGACCAGCAATGGCAGGCCATCCGCGCGCTCGAAGGCTTCGACCCCGCCCGCATCGAAGCGCTCAACCTCCGCGGCAACCAACTCACCGTATCGCCCGCAGACGGCATGAACGCCCTGAAATGGCTCGACCTGAGCGACAACCAACTGCGCGAATTCGTGCCGCCCGCCGGAGCGCTTGCCCAGCTGGAGCACCTGTGGCTTTCCGGCAACCCCGAACTGGCCACGCCCCCGCCGGAGATCGTCGCGCAGGGGCGGTATGCCCTGCTGCAATACTTCAAATCCATCGCCAAAAGCGTCAAACGCCTCTACGAAGCCAAAATGCTCATCCTCGGCGAGGGCGGCGCGGGCAAAACCTCCCTGGCGCGCCGGCTGATCGACCGCGCGGCCCCCATGCCCGGCGATAACGAATCGACCCGCGGCATCGACATCCTGCACTATTCTTTCACCACCCCGGCCGGCGATACCTTCCTGCTCAAACTCTGGGACTTCGCCGGGCAGGACATCTACCACGCCACCCACCAGTTTTTCCTCACCAAACGATCGCTGTACGTGCTGGTCGACAACACCCGGTATTCGACCACCGAAGCGCCCGACAACCTGTTTTACTACTGGTTCCGCGTGGCCGAACTCTACGGCGACAACAGTCCGCTGCTGCTGGTGCAAAACGAGATCGCCGACCGCAGCAAAGACATCAATTTCACCGGTTTTCAAACCGCTTTCCCGTTTATCGAGGGCCGCTTCCCGGTCAATATCGACACCAACCGCGGCCTCGACGCCGTGGCGGAAGCGGTGATGGCCTGCGCCATGCGGCTCCCGCACGTGGGTGAAATATGGCCCGAAACCTGGGCCGCCGCCCGGCAGGCGCTCGAAAGCCGCGCCGCACAGGAAAACTACGTCAACTACGAAACCTACATCCAGGCCGTAGCCGCCCATGGCGTGGCCGACGAGGCCGAGGCCCGGGTACTGAGCGGCTTCCTGCACGACCTGGGCGTGCTGCTCCACTTCAAGGACGACGAACGGCTGCGCGACCTGGTCATCCTCCGCAACCAGTGGGCCACCGACGCGGTGTACAAGGTGCTCGACCACGAGCGCGTGAAAAACCGCTTCGGACAGTTTACCCAGGCGGATATCGACGCGATCTGGAGCGCACCCGAGTACGCGTTCCGGAAAAAGGAACTGCTGGCCCTCATGGAGCGCTTCGAACTGTGCTATGCGCTCAAAGATGCGACCGAACCCACCTGGCTGGCCACCCAACTGCTGCCCGAACAGGCGCCCAAGGTACCCTGGGACCAACACCACAACACGGCGGTGCGCTACGATTTCGGCTTCATGCCCAAGGGGCTGATCCCGCGCTTTATCGTGCGCAACAACCAGTACGTCGGCAACATCGGCCGCGCCTGGAAATACGGCGTGGAGATGACCTGCGGCCCGACGGCCGCCAAAATCACCGCCAGTTATGCCGACAACACCATCGAGATCCGCGTCAACGACCGGGGCGACTACGGCGCCTTCCTGGCGCTGCTGTGCGACGATATGGACCGCCTGCTGGCCGGTTTCGGCGACAAACTGGTGGTGGAAAAAATGCTGCCCTGCCCCTGTACGGCCTGCGCCGGCGACCCTGACCCGTATTTTTTCAAATACTCGCTGCTCCGGCGGCGGATCGACGTGCTGAAAAAACCCACCATCGAGTGCGGAAAAAGCGGCCTCGATATCGAAGTGCAGCCGTTTTTGGCCGCGTTCTTCGGCAAAACGGCGGGTGCGAAGAAAGTCTTCGTCTCCTACGCGCACGACCAGCTCCCCGCCGCCAAACGCCTGAAAACCGCGCTGGCGGTGCAGGAAAAGAAGGGGAAGATCGACTTCTGGTACGATCAGGACATCCGGCCCGGCGCGCGCTGGGAAGCCGAGATTGAAGCCAAAATCGGGGAGGCGGACATTATCGTGCTGCTGCTGAGCCCGGAATTCTGGGCCTCCGGATTCATCTGGGACAAGGAACTCCCGCTCGTGGAAGCCCGCCAGCGCGCCGGCGCCGGGGTCCTCTGCGTCATGCTCAGCGACAACGATTTCCAGGACACGCAATGGTCGGCGCTCCAGGCCGTGCCCCAGCTCGACGGCCGCCTGACGCCCATCAGCCGCTGGCCCGATAAGGACGCGGCCTGGCAGGCGGTGATGCAGTTCCTCAAATCTGTTTTTAAACGCATGCTCAATCATGGCTCAAAAGAGCAGAAAAAAAACAAATTACGCCCCAAAAGATCCCCTTTGTCGGTGTTTCATGCTTTAGCCTGACGGCTATGGCGAGGACGCCAACAGCGGCATTTCGTTGAAAATCAAGCCAAAACGCCGTGGTGGGTATCCTCGCCAACAACATTCGCCAGGCTTCGTTTTGACACGCAGCTATGCTAAAAATAGAACCTCTGCTTCTCCTTTTTCACGAACCGCTTACCACCCGGCATCTGTAAGATTTCGCTTGTCTTTTCTGGCCGCCCGCTCACCGTTTCACCCCTTCCAAAATCTTGATATAATTCGCCCGCTCGAACGCCGAGGGGTCGTGCACGTTCCGCTGGCTGAGTACGCCGCGGAAAGCCTCCACCGATTTGAATTGCATGGCGTTCATCCAGGTCCGAAGTTCCTGGTTCATGGTTTTCAGGTACGGGATGCCGTGCTTGTAGAGTGCCGAAGCGGTCATTGCCACGTCGGCGCCGGCGAGCAGGTACTTGATCACCTCGTTGGCACTTTGCACGCCGGTGGTGGCGGCCAGGGCGGCGCGCACGCGGGTGTAGAGCACCGAGATCCAGAGCAGCGGCAGGCGGATCTCGTTGGATTCGCTGAACTGAAGGTTGTGCAGCACGCGCAGGGCGTTGATGTCGAAATCGGGTTGGTAGAAGCGGTTGAACAGCACCAGGCCGTTGGCGCCGGCGTCGGCCAGGTCGCGGGCCACGGAGCCCATGGCGCTGAAGTAGGGGTTGAGTTTGACGGCGATGGGGATTTGCACCGCCGAGCGCACCATTTCCACGATATCCACGTAGCGCTCTTCCACCACGCGACCGCCCATCTCCACATCGGCAGCGATGTAAAACACGTTGATCTCCAGCGCGTCGGCGCCGGCCTCTTCCATGAGTCGCGCGTAATCGATCCAGCCTTCGGGCGTGACGCCGTTGAGGCTGGCGATGATCGGGATATCGACCCGTTCTTTGGCCTGCCGGATCAGTTCGAGGTATTCCTCCACGCCCACGGCGTACTCGTCGGCCAGGGGGAAATAGTCGAGCCCTTCGGCAAATACATTGGTGGTGGCCATCTGGATGGAAGCGAGCCGCTCCTGTTCGCGGCGGATCTGTTCCTCAAACAGCGAGAACAACACCACCGCCCCGGCGCCGGCGTCTTCCATCTGCACGATGTTGCTGACTTCCTCGGAGAGCGGGCAGGCCGATACGATGATCGGCGAGCGCAGGGCCAGGCCCATGTATTGGGTGCTTAAATCGGGTTGCATGATCGAGTGTTTTACTTGTTGTGTATTTAAATCGACAGGAATTGCAGGATTAGAACTGCTCATGCCGGGCAAACCGTTTGTCGGGGCCGGGTGTGGGCTTTTCACAGTAAAACGGAACACATCCTGAAAGTCCTGTCTATAAAAAACCTATTCTTCGTATCCAATAAATCAGACCGGCTGGAAGGCCTGCGCCCCCCAGGTGGCCATGTCTTCGTAGGTTTTCCAGCGGAGGTCGGCAATTTCCTGGGCCAGCGTCAGCAGCCGTTCGGCCTCGTCGGCGTTGGTGCGCGCCAACTGGCTGTACCGCAGTTCATTGTACGCGTATTCCTTGAGGGGGATGGTCGGCCGCGGCGAATCCAGCACGAAGGGGTTGCGGCCGGCCTGGCGCAGCGCCGGGTTGTAGCGCAGCAGCGGCCAGTAGCCGCTGGCCACGGCCAGGTCCTGCTGGTCGAGGCCTTTGCGCATATCGATCCCGTGCGCGATGCAGTGGCTGTAGGCCAGCACCAGCGAAGGCCCGTCGTAGGCTTCGGCTTCGCGCAGGGCCAGCAGCGTCTGCTGCGGGTTGGCGCCCATGGCCACCTGGGCCACGTACACGTTGCCGTAGGACACTGCCTGCAGGGCCAGGTCTTTCTTGCCCACGCGTTTGCCGGCGGCCGCAAATTTGGCCGTGGCGGCGGTGGGCGTCGCCTTCGACATTTGCCCGCCCGTGTTGGAATACACCTCGGTATCGAGCACGAGCACGTTCACGTTGCGGCCGGTAGCCAGCACGTGATCGAGGCCGCCCGAGCCGATGTCGTAGGCCCAGCCGTCGCCGCCCACCAGCCATACGCTGCGGCGCACGAGATTGTCGGCTACCGACAGCAGGTTTTCGGCGGCCGGCGCGCTCATTTTCATCAGCCGGGCCTTGAGCACGGCCACGCGCTCGCGTTGGGCGCGGATCTCGGATTCGGTATGTTGCGGGGCGTTCAGCAGTTCCTGCACCCAGTCGCTGCCGAGTTCGGCGTCGAGTTTGCGCAGCAATTCCGCGGCTACGGCGGTTTGTTTGTCCACGCTGATGCGCATGCCCAGGCCAAACTCGGCGTTGTCTTCAAACAGGGAGTTCGACCAGGCCGGTCCGCGGCCTTCGCCGTTGACGGTCCAGGGCGTGGTGGGCAGGTTGCCGCCGTAGATCGAGGAGCAGCCGGTGGCGTTGGCCACGATGAGCCGGTCGCCGAAGAGTTGCGACAACAGCCGCAGGTACGGCGTTTCGCCGCAGCCGGCGCAGGCGCCCGAAAATTCGAACAGGGGTTCGAGGAACTGCGTGCCGCGCACGGAGGCAAAATCCACCTTGCTGCGGTTGTTGAACGGGATGGTCTCGAAAAAACCGATGTTTGTTTTTTGCTGTTCGACGATGTCCGTTTTGGGCACCAGGTGAATGGCTTTGGTGTTGCGGTCGGTCAGGCTGATAGCCGGGCACACTTCCTCGCAGAGGGCGCAGCCGGTGCAGTCTTCGCCATACACCTGCAGGGTGTAGCGCGTTTCGGGGAAGCCGCGGGCGTTGATGGGCGCCGACTGGAAGCCTTCCGGTGCGCCGCCGAGTTGGTCTTTGTGGTAAAACTTGGCGCGGATGACGCTGTGCGGGCACACGAAACTACAGTTGCCGCACTGGATGCAAATGTCGGGCTCCCAGGCCGGTACGAAATCGGCGATGTTGCGTTTTTCCCACTTCGTGGTGCCGCTGGGGTAGGTACCGTCGGGCGGCATTTTACTGACAGGGATTTCGTCGCCGTGGCCGCTCATCATGGTGGCCGTCACTTCCTGCACGAAGGCGGGGGCGCCGGCGGGTACGGTCGGCGGGAGGCCTTTTTGGCTGCTGGCCTTTTTCGGCACATCCACGCTTTCAAGGTGGTCGAGGGTGGCGTCTACGGCGGCGAAGTTTTTCCGGATCACGGCCTGGCCGCGTTTCTGGTAGGTTTTTTCGATGTATTTTTTGATCTGCGCGATAGCCTCGTCTTTGGGCAAAACGCCCGACAGCGCGAAGAAGCAGGTCTGCATGATGGTGTTGATGTAGCCGCCCATGCCCACGTTGCGGGCCACTTCGGAGGCGTCGATCACGTACAGTTTAATTCCCTTGGCAATGATCTCCTCCTGTACCGGCCGCGGCAGCTGGTCCCAGATCTCGTTTTTCCCGAAGGGGCTGTTCAGCAAAAACGTAGCGCCGGGGCGGGCCATGGCCAGCATTTCCACGCGGTCGAGGAAGTTGAACTGGTGGCAGGCCACGAAGTCGGCCTGGCGGATCAGGTAAGGCGCCCGGATGGGCTGGGTGCCGAAGCGCAGGTGCGAAACGGTGCGCGCGCCCGACTTTTTGGAGTCGTACACGAAATACCCCTGCGCAAACAGCGGCGTGTTCTCGCCGATGATCTTGATGCTGTTCTTGTTGGCGCCCACCGTGCCGTCGGCGCCGAGGCCGAAGAACAGGGCCTGGGTGAGGCCTTTTTCGTCGAGCGCAAACGCGGGGTCGAAAGGCAGGCTGGTGTGCGATACGTCGTCGAAGATCCCGACCGTGAAATTGTTCTTCGGCGCCGGTTTTTTCAGTTCGTCGAAAACGGCCTTCGCCATGGCCGGCGTAAACTCCTTGGACGACAGGCCGTAGCGGCCGCCAATCATCCGCGGCATGGTTTTAAGGGCCCCTGAACCAAAGGCTTCCGCCACCGTGGAAACCACGTCGGTGTACAGCGGTTCGCCGCTGGCGCCGGGTTCTTTGGTGCGATCGAGCACGGCCATCGTTTTCACGGAAGCCGGCAGGATATTCAGGAAAGCGTCTTTGGCCCAGGGGCGGTACAAGCGTATTTGGATGACGCCCACTTTTTCCCCTTGGGCGGAAAGGACTTTGGCGGTTTCGGCGGCGGTTTCTGCGCCCGAACCCATGATCACCACCACGCGTTCGGCATCGGGTGCGCCGTGGTAATCGAAGATGCGGTATTTGCGGCCGGTGAGTTGGGCGAAACGGTCGAGCGTTTCCTGCACCATGCCGGGTGTCTGGGCGTAATAGGGGTTCACGGTTTCCCGGCCCTGAAAATACACGTCGGGGTTCTGCGCCGTGCCGCGGATAAAAGGCGTGTCGGGGTTGAGGCCGCGGCGGCGGTGGGCGAAGAGCAACTGGTCGTCGAGCAGGCTGCGCATCTGGTCGTCCGACAGCAAGGCGATCTTACTAACTTCGTGCGAGGTGCGGAAGCCGTCGAAGAAGTGGATAAACGGTACGCGCGCCCGCATGGTGGCGGCCTGGCACACCAGGGCCATGTCATGCGCTTCCTGCACCGAAGCCGAAGCCAACAGGGCGAAGCCGGTGGTGCGGGCCGCCATCACGTCGCTGTGGTCGCCGAAAATCGAGAGCGCCTGCGCGGCCAGCGAACGGGCCGCTACATGGAACACGGCGCTGGTGAGCTCGCCGGCGATCTTGTACATGTTGGGCAGCATGAGCATCAAGCCCTGCGAGGCCGTGAACGTGGTGGTGAGGGCCCCTGTTTGCAGGGAGCCGTGCACCGCGCCGGCGGCGCCGCCTTCGCTTTGCATCTCGATGATCTCGGGCACATTGCCCCAAATGTTGGGGATGCCTTTGGCCGACCATTCATCGGCCAGTTCGGCCATCGTGGAAGAAGGCGTGATCGGGTAAATGGCGCATACCTCATTCACCCGGTAGGCCACATAAGCAGTGGCTTCGTTGCCGTCGACGGTGACTATTTTCGGCTTGGTGGACATGTGTTGTTGTGTTGAAGACCGGCTTTACAGGATCGGCAGGATGTAACGGTTCAACGATTAATCCCGGCGACCCGGATGGTCCGGTCCATTTTATACTTCAGAAATCATTTCTATGGCGTGGCAGGGGCACTGGTCGTAGCAGACGGCGCAGCCGGTGCAGCGGTCGTAGTCGAACCGGTAGCGTTTGCCCGGGCCGAGTTTGATGACGGCGTCTTCCGGGCAGGAGCCGTAGCAGCCGTCGCACTCGAAGCAGTTGCCGCAGGAGAGACAGCGCTGCGCCTCGAACCGCGCCTCGCCGGCGTTCAGGCCGGCCATGATCTCGGCAAAATCCTGCACGGCCGCCTCGGCGCTCCGGTGCGGCTGGGCCCGCTGGTCGGCCTCGGTGTGGTACCACATGTGGAGCCGTTCGAAACCGACGATGGGGTGTTTTTCATCCGGCGCATACACGGTGCTGTGCAGAAACGCGTCGATGTAGCGGGCGGCTTTTTTGCCGTGGCCTACGGCGACGGTCACGGTGCGTTCGCTGGGCACCATGTCGCCGCCGGCGAAAATGCCCGAGTGGCCGGTCATCATGTCGGGGCCCACCACTACCGTGCCGTCGTCTTTGAAGGCGATACCGGGCACGTTGCGCAGGAAGCCGGTGTCGGTATCCTGCCCGAGGGCGAGGATGAGGGCGTCGGCCTCCAGGGTTTCGAATTCGCCGGTAGGCACTGGGCGGCCGTTTTCGACGCGCATGACCTCCACGGTGAAGGTGGTTTGGTCGATCTCTTTGATGGTGCGCAGCCAGTGGATCTTGACGCCTTCGGCCAGAGCCTCGTCGGCTTCGAAATCGTGCGCCGGCATGTGTTCGCGGTCGCGGCGGTAGATGATGAGGGCTTCGTCGACGCCCAGGCGTTTGGCGGTGCGGGCGGCGTCCATGGCCGTGTTGCCGCCGCCGTAGATGGCTACGCGGCGGCCGAGTTTGGGCGCCAGCCCGAGTTCAACGTCGCGGAGGAACCCCACGGCGTCGAGGATTTGCCCGGCGTCGCGCGCGGGGATGCCGGTTTTTTTGCCGATATGAGCGCCCACGGCGATAAACACCGCGTCGAACTGGCCGGCTTTTTTCTCGGCGAGCACGTCTTCCACCTTGTGGTTGAGGGTGATGCGCACGCCCATTTGTTCGATGCGGCGGATCTCCTGGTCGAGGATGTTGCGCGGCAGCCGGTAGGCCGGTATGCCGAAGTGCATCATGCCGCCCGCGACGGGTCCGGCTTCGCGGATCTCAACCGAATGGCCCAGCCGGGCCAGGTGATAGGCTGCCGACAAGCCGCTGGGGCCGCCGCCGATCACGAGCACGCGTTTGCCGCTGGGCTGGGCGGCGTAGCGCGGCGTCCAACCCTTTTCGAGGGCGAGGTCGCCGAGAAAACGCTCCACGGCGTGGATGCTCACCGGGGTGTCGATGGCGCTGCGGTTGCAGCCGTCTTCGCAGGGGTGGTAACACACGCGGCCGTGGATGGCCGGCATGGGGTTGTTGACCATGATCTCCTGCCAGGCTTCCTCGTAGCGGCCGGCTTGCGCGTGTCCCAGCCAGGCCTGGATGTTTTCACCGGCCGGGCAGGCGTGATTGCAGGGGGGCAGCATGTCGAGGTAGATCGGGCGGCGGGAGCGAACGGGACCCGTGCCGTCGGCGTGTTCACGCAAGTCGGGCGGGGACGTGATGTCGGTAGGTGTGCGCATGGACAAAAAGGCTGTACGAATATGAAAACACAGGCAGCAGTTGGTGGCCGGCGATCCTTAAGGCTCGGCGGACCGGCGGCCACCTTCTGCTGCGCACGTTCGTAAGTATGAAGGCGCTTCAACAGCGATTCCCAAAGGTAGGTGGGAGAAAAACAGCCGTAAATTGAGCGGCGTCAGGGGCGGGTGTGATGCTGGTCACCCGTAAATTCTACGAATTTCTTCGTAGATTGTAACCGTCCGCCGAAAATCCCGGTCAATTGGTGTTTTTTTGCACGTTGAAACAACCAATAGTACGGTACCGTTTGCTGTTGGCGAAGTAGCCGACAGCAGCATTTCGTTGAAAATCAAATCCTAACGCGGTTGTTGGCGCCCTCGGCAGAACTGTACGGAATGCTCTTGCCGTTGTTGACGGGAACGTCAACAACGGCAAGAGCATTCCGTATAGTTCCACGAGACTACATTTTCAACTGTTGGCAAAAGCCTATCAGACTACCAAACAACACTACGTTCAAAAAATGAAATTCATGCACGATCGATTTCAACACCTGATTTTAGCGGCAGCGCTCTTCCTGAGCCTGGCCGTATCGATGCCTGCGCAGCAAACAGCCGGCGCTTTTCAGGACTCCGTGGGGCTGCCCGACGGGGTGCTCGGCCAGCGCATCCAGGCGCTGCTCGCCACGATCAACGCCAATGACCCGGATTTCGTGGTGGCATTTTTCGGCACCTACGTGGCCGAATCCTTCCGCCAGATCGCCCCCATGCCCGAACATATCCAGCAGTTCCGCAGCTTGTACGCCAGGACCGGCGGCGTGGATTTTTACGGCATCCGGACCTACACGCCCCCGCGCCCCGGAACGATGGTCATCGTGCGCGACCGGCTTTACGGCGGCTGGCTCGGCCTTTCATTCCGCCTCGAAGGGGCCGACCAGCGCGTCGCGGAGCTCGAATTCAACCCTGCCCGTCCACCCGTGGAGGCCGCTGCACAGGAAAAACCGCTGAGCGAAGGGGAAATGGTGGAAACCCTGCGCCAAAAAATGGAGGAACTGAACGGCAAACAAGCCTTTTCCGGCGCCGTATTGTTGGCGAGGGGCGACCAGGTACTGTTCGAATTCGCCGGCGGCGAGGCCACAAAGGCCTGGCACGTAAAAAACAACATCGACACCAAATTCAACCTGGGCTCGATGAACAAAATGTTCACCGCCACGGCCATCCTCCAACTGGTGGAAAAGCACCGGATCAACCTCGACGACCCCATCGGCAAGTACGTCGACGAAAGCTGGCTGCCGCGCAGCATCACCAATAGAGTGACGGTACAGCATCTGCTGACGCATACCTCGGGGCTCGGTTCGTATTTTAATGCCACCTATCAAAACAGTTCGCGCGACCTGTTCCGGCAACTCGACGACTACAAAATACTCGTACGCGGCGACACGCTGGCGTTTCCACCCGGCAGCCGGTTCCAATACAGCAATACGGGCATGTTATTACTCGGGGTGGTGCTCGAAAAAGCGTCGAAAGAGAACTACTTCGACTATATCCGCGAGCATATCTACACGCCCGCGGGCATGACCAACAGCGACTGCTACGAACTCGACCGCCCCAACGAAAACCTGGCCGAAGGTTACCTGCAAGCGCCCGACGGCGGCTGGAAAAACAACCTGTTCCTGCACGTGCTCAAAGGCGGCCCGGCCGGCGGCGGCTATTCCAACGTGCGCGATCTGCACCGCTTCGCCCGGGCGCTGCAAACCGGCAAACTCGTGCAGCCGGCCACGCTGGAACAGATGTGGAAAGATTACTCCGGCGCCGGGTACGGATTCGGCTTCGAGGTGCAGCAATCGCCTGCCGGCAAAACCGTCGGCCACGGCGGCGGCTTCCCGGGGCTGAACAGCCACCTGGATATTTTGCCCGATTCGGGGTATGTGATCGTAGTCATGTCGAACTACGACTCGGGCGCCGAGCCGGTGCGCGGGTACATTCAACGCCTGATCGGGCGCGTGAAATCCTGATTTGAGGCTATACCATGCATGCTCCCCGGTATATCGCCCTCCCGATCCGCCGAAAATGGATGGAAATTTTCGGTTGATCGGGAGGGATATTGCCGGAGATATAAAACGCTTCCAGCAGCGGAGAACCGATTGAATTTATCGCCTGCAAAAATAATTCTGCCAAATTCCCTACCTTTGCGCCGCCAATTCGGACAACCAAACCGAATCATATTTTGTTAGGCAGCCTCAAACATCCCGCCCCGTCAATCATTGAACTTCGAACTTCAAACTCAATAATTCTCGCACATGGCCATCGCCACCGCTTCCCGCCCCCAATACAAAGTCAAAGACATCGCCCTGGCCGACTGGGGCCGCAAAGAGATCACGCTTGCCGAGGCTGAGATGCCGGGGCTGATGGCGTTGCGCGAAGAGTTCGGCCCGTCAAAACCCCTGCGCGGCGCCCGCATCGCCGGTTGTTTGCACATGACGGTGCAAACCGCTGTGCTCATCGAAACGCTCGTGGAACTGGGCGCCGAGGTGTCGTGGTCGTCGTGTAATATCTTCTCCACGCAGGACCACGCCGCAGCCGCCATCGCCGCTGCCGGCATTCCGGTATTTGCCTGGAAAGGCATGAGCAACGAAGAGTTCGACTGGTGCATCGAGCAGACGCTTTTCGCCTTTAAAGACGGCCAGCCGCTCAACATGATCCTCGACGACGGCGGCGACCTCACCAACATGGTGCTCGACCAATTCCCCGAACTCGTGGCCGGCATCCGCGGTATTTCTGAAGAAACCACCACCGGCGTACACCGCCTGTACGAACGCATGGCCAAAGGCGCCCTGCCGCTGCCTTGCATCAATGTGAACGACTCGGTGACCAAGTCGAAATTCGACAATAAATACGGCTGCAAAGAAAGCCTGGTCGACGCGATCCGCCGCGCTACCGACATCATGATCGCCGGTAAAGTGGCCGTGGTGGCCGGTTACGGCGACGTGGGCAAGGGTTCGGCTGCCAGCCTGCGCGGCGCAGGCGCCCGGGTGATCGTGACCGAGATCGACCCCATCTGCGCGCTGCAAGCCGCAATGGACGGCTTCGAAGTGAAGCGCATGGAAAACGCTATCCCGCGCGCCAACATCGTGGTGACGGCGACCGGCAACTGCGACATCGTGATGGAAAAGCATTTCCGGCTGATGAACGACAAAACGATCGTGTGCAACATCGGCCACTTCGACAACGAAATCGACATGGCCTGGCTGAATAAACACTATGGCCAAACCAAGGTGACGATCAAACCCCAGGTCGACCTCTACAATATCGACGGAAACGATATTCTCGTGCTGGCCGAAGGCCGCCTGGTCAACCTCGGTTGCGCCATGGGCCACCCCTCGTTCGTCATGTCCAACTCCTTCACCAACCAGGTACTGGCCCAACTCGAACTCTGGGAAAACCACGCGCAGTACGAACACAAGGTGTACCTGCTGCCCAAACACCTCGACGAGAAAGTTGCCCGACTGCACCTGGCGAAGATCGGCGTGGAACTGGAAGAGCTCGCCCCGCACCAGGCCGAATATATCGGTGTGAAGGTGGAGGGGCCGTTTAAGCCGGAGTATTACCGGTACTAATATCGGGCCCGGTTTGCGCGAATAAAAGAGACAGTCGTACAAGGATGTTGTGTGGATTGCCTGGCGCAGATTATTTCAATTCATTACAGCGACACGGGGCACGGAGTATTATTCTCCGTGCCCCGTGTCGCTGTAATGAAATATTTCCCGCACTTTTCGCTGCAGGATGAACCACCAGACCTGTTCTCAGGAAGGCGTCAGTTTTTGTTTCACCTCCTTCCGGATGAGCCCGTACCCGATGTCGTTAAAATTGTAGTCGACAATATCCCGGTAGAGCTGGAGTGCCTTTTCTTTGTCGCCGGCTGCTTCGCAGGCCCGGGCCACCCAGTACTTGCTGTACACCCAATTCATATCGCCTTTTTCGAATTGCTCGATCGCCTGGGCGTATTGTTTTTGCTGCAGGCTCAGGTAGCCCAGGGCGAAGTAGTAGAAATTCAATTTCGTCGGATCTTTCACCGGCCCAAGGATGGTTTTGGCCTTTTCCAGTTTGGCGCCGGCTACGTCAAACCTCCCGGCTTGGGCCGCCGCGAGGGCTTCCTTTTCCAGGATGTAGGCTTGCGTCGAGGCTTTTAGCTCCGGGGCGGCGAGTTTGTCCAACTCTGCCGTGAGCGCGGCAGAAAATTGCGGCAACAGTTCGTCCTGCTTGGCCGTTTGCCCCTGCTGGAATGCCACCCAGGCTGCGTCGTCCAGGCAACGCGATTTGGCATTGGCGATTTGGGTGGCGGGCAATCCGACGGCTTCGGGAGTGTTGGCCATCTTGAGCAGTTCATCCAGGCCTCTTTGAAAATCGCCGGCATAGAGCCAGGTATAGGCTTCAAAGCAGGCGGGTTGAATTTTGTTGTTGGAATATTGCATGGCTTCGTGGAAGGCAGCTCGGGCGGCGTCCATATTGCCCAGAAAGGTTTCGGCGTGGCCTTTCTTGATGTAGGCAACGGGATCGGTGGGGTCCAGTTCGACGGCTTTGGCATAGGCGTCGCGGGCTTTTATCAGGTCCTTCTGTGCGCGGAAGCAGTCGCCCAATGCGATGCGCGCTGCCGAGCTGTTGGGCGCCAGTTCCACCAGTTTGAGTCCCATGGCCTCGGCGCGTTTAAAATCTTTGGGTTCGATGCCGAGATAGGAGTTCAGGCTTTGGAAGTAGCCGCCCGTCCATTTGGGGGCCTGATCGATGGCCTTTTGAAAATGCGCGCGGGCATCCTCGATTTGGTTGCCTTCCTGGTAGGTAGTGCCCAGCATGGTTTGGAAGCGGACTATTTCCGGGTAATCCTGGGTTAGTTTCAGGCAGATTTCCAGCCGTTGATCCCAGTTATTGTTCAGGTACGCCATACCGTAGGCCACCAGTTGTTTTTCCGGCCCGGTGGCGCCTTCGATATGCGCTGCGGCGGCCATGATATCGTCGTAAAATTCCTGGGCGGAGCTGGCGGTATAGGCCCGGAAAAAATAGGCTGTGGCGAAATTCGGGTCTTTTTCGATGGCTGCCGTAAATGCCGCACGGGTCTTTGCACTGTTATTCTGGTCGAGGTACGCCAGCCCGCTTTGTGCGGCTGCACGCGCTTCTTCAGAAATAGTGGTCAGGGTAATATCAGGTGTTTTTTCCGGCGACGCGCTTTGTGATGGAGCGGATTGTTGGCAAGCGAGGATGGTGGCGAGCAGCGCCAACGCGCAAATCGTCAGCAATCGGGTTGTTTTGCACATGGTCGGTTGCGTTAAGTTTTGAATAATCGGTTTCAGCAGCAGGCATCGGCGCCGGCCGGCGCACGAAAGTTACTGAATTAGCCGGGTATTGGCTGCCCGTTTGACGACATTTTTTTAACAATGAAGCTCGCGTAAAGCCGGGTAAGGCAGCCTATTTTTGGAAATTAGGCTCAATCCAGGGCCAAAAGATGAGGATGAACAGGAGCACGAGGATGGAAATGACCAGCAGGAGGAGGAGGTAACCGAAAAATATCGATGCGATACCTTTGACCCAACCCTGCCATTTTTTTTGCGGTTGGAAAAACTGGGTATAGCCCCAGCACATATACCCGATCCAGATCAGGCTCTGCAAACCGATTTTCAGGTAAAAGAATGCGCCGTTTGTTCCACCCAAATATTTCGAGACCGGGTTGAGCGCGATCCCGAACATGCTCACCTCCCCCATCAGGTAGGCGTTGAGCACAAAATGCTCGGCATAATTGTAGCCCCGCCGCCGAAAAAACAGCCAGGAAAAGAACGCGATGGTCGGGATCATCAAAAACATCAAAATCGAGGGGTGATTGAAAATATACTGGCTGAACTGCGTTTGAATGGCCGGCTGGCTCGGGTGCCCCATGGCACTTTGTTTGGCGACAATAGCCTGTATGAGATCCTGGTCCAGGCCAACGAGGTGAAATACCAAAAAATTGAGCGCGGTGGCCCAGAGCATGAATTTGACCGGCTTGACGTGCATGACCCGCTTGCCTTCTATGAATTCGCGGACGGTATGGCCGGGGCGGCGGAATAGCTGGATGACCGTGTAGGCAAAGCCGCGGTCGTAGTGCACCAGGCTGCGGCGAATTTCTTCGAAGACCGACCGGTTGGTGATCCGTTTGGTCTTGGCCTTTTGGCCGCATTGGGGGCAGAATTTGCCTTCGTATTCGAAAGCGCAGTTTTTACAGTGTGTCATATTCGGGTACGCAAAAAGATGGAGTGATTACTCGCCTTTGGCTTTTCGGGCGCATTCTTCGGCCTTGGCAATCTGCCCCACGGCGCGGTAGGCCACCGACAGGTTCCGCCACGCATTGCGGTTGTTCGGGTCGAGTTGAACAGACTGTTCGAAGTAGGGCAGGGCTTTTTCGTTCTGGCCCATCATGCCGTAGGCGGCGCCGAGGTTGAGGTACAGGTCGGCGTCTTTCTGGCCGTATTCCAGGGCTTTTTCCAGTAGTTCGGCGGCATGCGGGAGGTTGTTGTTGCGTTTGCCTTCGTCGAGCCCCCAGCCTTTGTAGGTGCGGCCGATATTGATGCGGGCGATGCCGTAGTTGGGCGCCAGTCGGAGGGCGGCTTCGTATTGGCGGATGGCCTCGGCGTATTCATTGCGCGCAATGGCGGCATTGCCCAGGTTGAGGTACGACACGGGGTTTTCGCCCACGGCCAGCGCTGCGCGGCTGTGGGTTTTGATTTGTTCGAGCAGCGCCGTTTTTTCGGCTTCCGGGAGGTCTTTTTCTCGCAACAAGTGGTTATACAATTCGCTGCCCATGCCGTTGTGCAGCCGTATGCTGTTGGGCGCCTTGGCGCTGTCGGCTGTAAACAGCGCGAGGTTAGTCTTCCAGTCGGGGTTGCGGTTTACGGTGAGCATGCTCCAGAATGCGACGATGAGCAGGGCCAGCGCGGCACTTGCACGAACGGCGCTAACCGGCGGCATTTCGGGCGTTCCGGCGCCGGCCTTGAGATTGAATCCGCTGACCCGCCACATCAAGTACGCCACGCCCATGCAAAACCACAAGGAGGGCATATAAGCCAATCGCTCACCAAACAAAGTGCCGATCACCAGCAACAACTGGCTGTACAACACGATGCTGCACAAAAAGGCCGCTGCGCAAAAAGCCAGCGCCTGCCGCCGCAGGAGCCCGCGCACGGCAAAGACGATCAGGCCGCCGTAGGCCGCCAGTCCGGCCAGTGCCTGCCAGTTGCCCCAGCCGGCTACGGCTAAATGCTTGTAGGAATAGTCGCTCAGTAAGGGGTACGGGAACACCAGCAGTTGCAGGTATTTCCACAAGACCAGGAAACTGGTGGCGCTGCGTTCGCCAAAACCCGACGCGGCCACGATGGGGTTGTCCATTTCACTGACCACAAAATGGTCGGTGCTTTGCCCCAACACCGCGGCTCGCATGACCAGAAACACCGCTACCGGCAGGGCAAACAGCAAGGCATGGCCGGCGCTTTGCCGCGCCGGTTTGTCGAAGAAAAACCAGCCCACCAGCGGGAAAACCGGCAACAATGCCACGGCGCTTTCTTTCGACAGCAACGCCAGAAAATACCCTCCCAGCGCCAGCGCCAGCCAGCGCACGGCGGGCCCCTCGAGCCAGCGCGCCCAGGCATACAGCGCGGCCACGCTGAAAAACACGTTCAGGATCTCGTCGCGGCTTTTGATATTGGCCACCACCTCGGTGTGCAGCGGATGCGCCGCAAACAACAGGGTGGCGCCGGCTGCCCACAACCAGTGGTACCCGTGCAGGATATGCCGGAGCGCCCCAAACAGCAGGCCAACCGTAAGCGCATACCACAATACATTCATGAAATGCCCCAGAAACGGACTGTTGGGCGCCAGGCTCCATTCCACCGCAAAGGTCACCGGTGAAAGCGGCCGGTAGAGCAGGGCCGAAGCATTGGCGCCCTCGGTACCGGCCCGGTAATGGTGCGTCAGCAACTGCGGAATGCCGCTGATCCCTTGTTTGACATACTGATTTTCGCTCACCGCCAAAGGGTCGTCCAGCACGTATTGATGGCCTAACGTGTTGATATAAAGCAAAAAAGCAAAAGCGGCGAGGCCAAAGCCAATCAGCTGAAAACGGGAAAACGCTTGGCCCTTGACCGCTTCGGAGCGGTGCGCGGCGCGCGGCGCCGGCTTGTGGCCTGGCTTTTGTGGAGTGGGTTTTACGCCTTTTCTTGCCATGATCGCGTGGAACAAAAAGATCGAACTGCAAATACGTTACCGCAAAATATGCTGTGGTCGTTGCCGGAAGGGGCCGCCCAAAATTAAATGTTTAGCGGGCAATAAGCTGCCTTTTATCATTTTTAGCGGGAATAATCCGTTGCATTACCGATCTTTGGATGGACATCTGAACAGAGCTGTTGCACGGGACAAAAAATAGCGCTTGTTTCGCCTTGATGAGCGCCCGCACCAACAAATCTGACATCATTACCTTAATCAATCTGGCCACCCATGCTGTACCAACTGTTTCAATCGGTTCGTTCCGAACAGGAATTCGACCAGCTTCTCGATCTCACGTTCACCGAACACGAACGCGCCATGATGGTGGAACGCTGGAAAATTTTCGACGCGCTCGACCGCGGACTTTCCCAACGCGACGTCTCCCGGGAAGTGCCCTGCAGTATCGTCACGGCCACCCGGGGCGCCAAGGTGTACCGCGACAACAAACCCGCTATCCAAAAATTGCTTCCCCTGTGGCGCGGCCAGAAATAACCGGACTTCCGTCATTTTGGCCTTGCCTTATGGGTCGCGGAACAGCATCGCACCCGTTTCGGCGTCGAGCAACAGCGTGGCCGGCGCCAGCAAATCCAGATCGACCGACTTGCCGCTTTTCAGGTGCAGTGTCCTGCGCCCTCCTTCGTTGCTGTGCAACAACAGGTAACGGCCGCTGACGAGTGTGAGGTCGTTGTTTTCATTCCAAACCGTACAACCCGCTTCGCGGAAAATTTGCCGGAACACGGCGCTGCCATGCAAGGGAACGCTGGCCAGTACGCTAGTGCAACGGGCCAGTTGTTTGCGCACGACTACCGGCACGGCTGCCGGGCCCGCCAATACGGCCATCGCCGCTGCCGCCGGATCATGGGCCACCAGTAAAGGCTGGAAGCGCTCCGGGTTGGTGATGCCGGCAGCGCCCATGGTCCAGCGCACGGTATCGGGCATGGGAATTTCCTGCAACGAAATACCGGTTACCGCTTCCACCAGCGCCTTGCCGCGTCCTTGCCCGTCGAGATAGCCCGGCAGATAGTTCCACACCAGCGTACGGCCGCCGGTAGCCACCGAATCGCGAATAAACTGGCGCTGTCCGGGCGTAAGTTTCCAGGCGTTCATGAAAACGACGACCTTATAGGCGTGCAGGTCGAGCAACGGCAGGTCGAAAAAGTAGTAGTGATCGGTAGGTACGCCACAGCGGAGCAGATCGTCGGTGGCATTGTCGAGGCCGAGTTCGCAGGTTTTGGTGAACACGTTCTCGGTGTAGTAGTAACTGTCGGTATCCCACACCACGAGCACTTCGGCAGAGGGGCCGGTTTTTTGCCGGCGCGCCTGTTCGAAATAGGTCCGGGTGCGGCGGATCTCGGCGCGGTACAAAGGGCTATCCCACCAGCCGGTGTTGCGGCGCGGGCCGAAATCGTAGAGCCAAAGCCCGCAACCCTGCACCATGGGGAGCCAGAGGCTGCGTCGCAGGATGGCCAAATAAGCGGTATCGTTGAGCAGGTTGGAGCGCACGTAGTCGCGTTCCTGTTTGTTTTGCAAATAGCCGTTGTCAATTTCATCAAACCACAATTTGCCGCGCAACAGTGCCGACCGTACGATGCCGCGCTCCAGCCCCGAACCGCCGGCTTCGCGGCTGAGCCGGTTGTAACTCGTAGGCCCGGCAAAATAGTCGACCCAGGGGCTGTTCAGCAGGCGTTCCACCTCAAGATGGCCGCCCATGGCTTCGCGGCACAGGGCAAAGTGGAGATAGCCGTAGAATACCCCGGTGATGAGCGGGCGGCCCCAGGTTTGCTTCACGATCCGACAGAAATGTTCGATATCGGTCACGACCTCCGCCTGCTGGCAGCGGTAATAATCCAGCACGTACTGTTCGCGTTCCGGGTCGCGAAACACGCCTTCTGCACAGCAGCGGCGCACGGTGGTGTCGGGCACGGTGGCGGCGGCCAGGCTGGCGGTCGGGTCGTGCCAGGCCGTCCGGAGGTTTTCGTCGGTGTGGTATTTGGCGCTCAGCCAACGGCGAAAGGCCTGTTGCATGGGCGGGCTTACGTCGGGCTCGTGGCGGAAAAATCCGAAGGGATGCCACTCGCCGTACACGCCGCCGGCCACGTGGATGCCGATCACCGAGCGGCCTTCGGGCGTGCGCGAAAGGCGCCGGCAAAATTCAGCCACGCGGGCGCCGGCTTCATCGCGCCAGCGCACCGACGCCAGGCTGGCGCGCACACTGCGGTAGATATCGCCGTCTTCGTGGTTGAACGGCAGGTCTGTCGGATAGTCTTCCACCGGGCCGTTCGCAAACTGCACGCACTCTTCCGGGTGCGCGCGGTTCCACCACATCGGCGCGTTCACGTGCAGCCGCACCACCACGCCGGCGCCCGGGCAGGCATCGAGCACCCCGCGCACCTGCCTTCGGGCGAGATCGATGTCGAGTTTTTTCCGACCGGGCAGCCATATATCCTCGAACCACAGATCCACCTGGAACAAGCGAATGCCATCGGCGCAATTGTTCCGCAGGTTGTGCGCCGGGAGCTCTTCCCACGACCAGCGGCCGCCACCCACGTGGGTCAGGGCATACAGGAACGGCAATTCGGGCTGGCCGTCCACCAACAGGGCGGGCGCCCCGTCGAGCATCCGGATTTCGGCCGTTTTGGCCTTTTGGGCCATGGCCGGCAGCGCCAGCAGGCAGAGGCTGAGGGTAAAGAAGTGGTTGGGCAGTTTCATGCCGGAAAATCCCCCGAAAAATGCAAACGGCCGGCGATCGGCGGGTAAAAATTTGCGAAAACCCGCTGCGACCGGGTTGCAGGCTGGCGATTCGGGGTAAAAATGCCGGCATCGAAAGAAAATCAACACCCCGATTTGCAGAACCCGGGGATTATTAAAACCTTTGCATTATCGTACTAGTACACCACAACAACTGCGCCCGATATGTTCACCCACACCACCCGTTTGCCATACACCGACGCCCTGCCCTTATACCGCAGGTTGAAAAACGGCGGTCCGTCCTGTTTATTCGAATCGGCCTCGGCGGCCGACAAAAGCAGCCGGATGTCGGTCATCGGCCTCGAGCCGCCGTTGGAGCTGACCGGCAAAGACGACCGGCTGAGCGTCCGGTTGCTCGACCAGCGGGGCCGGATTTTTTATGATTTCTTAAAATCGGAGTTTGCGGCTTTTCTGGAAAGCGAAACGCCTGAGCGGCTCGAACTGGTCATCCCCAAGACGCCTTTCGAAGCTCCGGAGGACGAGCGCCTCGAGCGTCAAAACATCGCCCAGCCCCTGCGCCGCCTGTTGGCGCATTTTCAGTTGGCCGACAAAAACTTCGTCGGGCTGTACGGCGCCTTGTCATACCAGTTCGTGTACCTGTTTGAAGATATTCACCGGACCAAGTCCGCGCCCGAACCGGATTTCCACCTCTTTTTGTTCGACAACATCCTGCTGTTCAACCACCTGACCCGCGACCTGACCCTGTATGTAACCCGCGAGCAGGCAGCCGACGCCAGGGAGGCGCTGGAACAGTTTCTGGTGGCTATCGAAAAATCGGCTGCTGATGCAGCGCCTGCGCCGCGTTTAACCATTGGGCCATTCGTCTCCACGCCCGACGACGAGGCATTCAAGCGCCAGGTGGAGCGCGGCATCCGGTTGTGCTACGAAGGCGAATTGCTCGAGATCGTGCTGAGCCGCAAACTGACTGCCCCCGTGGAAGGCGACTTGCTGCCGCTCTACGAACAATACAAGGCGATCAACCCAAGCCCCTATTTGTTTTATTTCAATTTCAACGATGAAGTGCTGCTCGGCGCCAGCCCCGAACTCATGCTGCGCTACGAAAACGGCCGCGCCACCCTGCGGCCCATCAGCGGCAGTGTGCGCCGCTCCGACAACCCGATCGAAGACCACCACCTGATGATGGAATTGCTCAATTCGCCCAAAGAGAACTCCGAACTGGACATGCTGATCGACCTGGGTCGCAACGACCTCGCCCGCATCTGCAAACCCGGCATTGAGATCGACCAATACCGGATCATCGAAAAATACTCGCACGTGACCCACACGGTAGCCCAGGTGAGCGGCGTGCTCGAAGACCGCTATTCGGGTTTCGACGCGCTCATCGCCAGCCTCAATGCCGGCACTCTCACCGGCGCGCCGAAGGTGGCCGCCATGTCGTACATTGAACAGATCGAACAACACACCCGCGGTTACTACGGCGGCTGCATCGGCTGGCTGCTGCTGAACGGCGAAGTCAATACGGCCATCACCATCCGCACGGCGCATGCGCGCGACGGGCTGTTGTCGTTCTGCGCCGGCGCGACCCTGCTGTACGAATCGAACCCCGAAAGCGAACTGCGCGAAACCAGGATCAAGGCGGGCGCTTTTCAGGCAGCCGTTGCGGCGTTTACTGAATAAGCACGATCCTGGAGTAAGCGTGGCCGTTTTGTTCCACCCGAACGAATACGGCGCCGGGCGGCTGGCCCCGGAAGTCGAATTGACGGCTGAAATCGCCCGCGAAACTTTCTTCGTCTTCGGCAAACAACAACTGCCCGTTCAGGTTGAGCACCTGCACGCGCACCGGCGCCGGCAGGGCCGAAAATTCGAGGGTGAACAGGCCCGATGTAGGGTTGGGGAAGACCCGGAATACCCGCGGTTGCAACGTGTGTTCTTCCTGCAACGCCGGCGCCGGCCCGGCAGCGGGAGCTGCAGGCGATTGTTGCGCCGGCGGAATCACGACCGTGAGGGGTGCGTTGTTGCGGACCACCTGGAGGGCTATCGGTTGCCGGATGCGTTCGAAACCGTCGAGCAGGCGGACAAATTCAAACGTGTTCATGATTTTTCGTTGTCCGATTTCTACGATACGGTCGCCCGCCACCAGCCCCGCGAAGGTGGCGCGACTGCCGGGAATTACATTGCCGATGAGAATGCCGGGTAGGGCGGCGACGCCCGACAATTCTTCAATTCGTTGGAGAATGCCCAGGCTTTCGGGTCTCGCCTCCATTGGGGCGTTTTTTGGGAACAGTTGCGGATGGCAAATCGTATTAAGCAACGGCAAATCCAACGTTTGGTCGCTTCGGTTCACTGTAAGCAACACCGGTTGCTGGTAAGGCGCCTGGAGGAGAAGCCCGTACCATTCGCTCCAAAGGGTAATCGGCTGGGTGTTGAAGGCGATCACGACGTCGCCGGGTTGTAGGCCGGCCGTTGCACCGCTACTCCCGTCTTCCACACGCCGCACCAGCACCCCGCCGTTTTCGCTTTGCTGGTAATTTTCCACCTCCAGGCCATAGCATTTTGCCAACTCAAGACCGAATATCAACTCCACAGGTATGTCGCGCGGCCGGTCGCTCAGGGTCATTTCCACGGTGCGTTCTTCGGCGCCGCGCAGGAATTGGAAACGGACCGGTTCGCCGCGATGCGTCGCGAGAAGCGCCGTGCGGGCATCTTGAAACGTCTGTACCGGCGCCCCGTTAATGGTTGTCAGGATATCCTTGTCCTGTACGCCCGATTGGAATGCCGGTCCGGCTTTTTTGACGACCACCGGCAGTCCGGCGGCTTCACCATTTTCTACATACCCTTCCAACAGGCCAAAATCGCTCAGGTGTACTTCGTTGAAGGCGGCCGGGGCGGTGGGGGCCCGCTCGGCCACCGGGCGGTTAACGCCGGATTGGGCGGCTACTGTCACTGAAAAAAGGCTGCCCAGGAGCAAGGGAAAACAATAAATGTGCATGGGAAGGGACATAGTAAAACCGATTTTATATTGGAAATAAAGTTACTGCGAAAACAACTGACAATGTGCGCGATAACGCCGGTTTTAACGAACGTTAAAACCGACACCCCGCGCGAAAACCATCGCGGGATGCCGGTTTAAAACAGATTGCATACAGGTATCACCTGTTTTCTTGGCCTAGGGCGCCACCCAAACCTTATCGCTCCACTGCCCGTCATCCCAACCGACGTACAGGAAATAGGCCCCGGCCGGTAGTCCGGCAATATCCAGATCGAAATCGCCGGCCAAAGCGCGGGTTTCGAACTGCCGTACCGTTCGTCCCAGCGCATCGGACAGGGTGATCCGGACGAGACCGCGGAGAGGCGTTTCGGTATGCACGTGGAGGCGATCTGTGACAGGGTTGGGATAAGCCCGAAGTGCCGCGGGCTGGAACGGCGGCGTTCGCTCGGCCGTAAATACCCAGTCGGGGTCGATCACCCCGGTCGTATCGCCCTGGGTCACCGCGCCGCGGAGTTCTTCCCACAAGAAATTATCCAGGTAGGATATCCAGTAGGATGTCCGGCCCAGGCCCAAACGGTAGATTTCATGGTATTGCTCCGGGGCACATTCCAGGCCTTCTGGAAAAACGGAAATGAACGGGTCATCGGTAGCCGGTTTCAAAACAGAACAAAAAGCCGGATCGGCGTATTCCGGATCGTTGTGGAACGTCGTGCCGAGTTGCAATCCGTCGGCTAAAAATGCCGTAGCGGAAAAGCGGTTGTCGGGGTAGAAGAAATTGCCTGCAACCGGGAGCAACTGACCCGGATAGTTCGATACATTTGGAAAATCGGCCCGCGTGAAATCCCACCACGTGGTATCGACGCCGGATGTTGTGCCGGCCATCCAACCCACCCGCACTTGTTTCCACCGGCGCTCGGCGACATAGCGGGTGGTATCGGGCAATATGATCTTTTGCAAAATGCGGCGTTTCGTGGAGGTGGTCGTGGGGCCCGACAAAGCAAAATAATACGTTTCGTATTGAAACACATCCCCTGCCTCAAAATCGAAAAAATCTTCGAAGCGGTAGAGCCGGTCGCCCAACTGGCGGGCTTCCAGGCCGGACAATTCCACGGGCGCATGGTGGATAAAATCACTGCAACGCACCAGCCCGTGGCGCTTCGACAGGATCCATTCGGCGCCGTTGTCGAACTGGATGGTTTTGAGCGAATCCGGTTCGCCGAGCACCAGGCCGGTCGATACCGATGCAATGGTGGCCATGACCGGTCCCTGTTGTACCGCCAGCCAACTGAATCCGGCGCCAGCCTGTGGCCAGAGGGTTATGGTGGTGTCGAACAGCAAGTTTTCGGCGTGAAAAACCAGGCTGCCGTCGGGCTTTTGGGTCATGGTTTGGCCGAGAAATTGCCCCTGGTCGCGCAGGGGGGCATAAAGGGTGTCGCCCCCGCTTGCTACGGCAAGCCGCTCCAGCACGCGGTTGAGATAAAAAACCGAATCGATGCCTGCGATGCGTGCCGAATCGATCCGGATGGAATGCGTGAGGCGGCCTGCACCGGCAAGCCGGTAGTGTTGTGTTTCGCCCGGCAGCACCGGCGACCAGTTTTGCGCGCAGAGCGTGCTCAGGGTAAAAAAGATGGGCAGGAATACAATTTGGGAATACTTCATGGTTTTTTGCTTCAAAAATATCCCCGGCCTGCGCCGTTTGCCGGTAAAACCGCCATTATGCCCGGTATTAGCAGAACGGCCGGTGCCGGTTACCCTATGCCGGCGGCCGGCGGGGGTTTGGGCACTGGGCGGCCCACTGGGGGCAGGTTGATCGATTCTTACAGGCTGAGATAAGGCCGGGCGAAAGGGTGTTACCGGGCGCTCCATGACCGGTGCATTACAAAGTATCAGTCAAAAAGAGGCGTTCGAATGGTCAACTATTTAGTGCCCACGCCACCAACAGCCCTTCTTCAATTGCGCGCTTGGCGTCCAGTTCGGCAGCCAGTTTGGCGCCGCCGATGAGGTGCACGCGCACGCCGGCCTGTTCGAGCGGCGCCTGCAGGGCCCGCTGAGGTTCCTGCCCCGCGCAAATGATTACGTGATCGACGGGCAGAAGTTGAGTTTGCCCGTTGTAGACGAGGTGCAGGCCGGCATCGTCTATTTTTTGGTATTGCACGGCGCTCCACATGTGCACGCCGCGGTTTTTGAGGGTCAGGCGATGCGCCCAGCCGGTGGTTTTACCCAAACGTTCGCCGATCTTGCCTTTGGAGCGCTGGAGAAGCCATACCTCCCGCGGGGAAGGGTGTTGAAAGGCTTGGGTGAGGCCGCCCCGTGCCTGGTAAGAGGGGTCGATACCCCATTCGCGGATGTATTTTTTGAACGGCCACTGCGGGTCTCCGGCGTTGGGGTCGAAGGGCTGGTTGGGGGCGTAGGCCGTCCAGCCCCGGTCAACGGGTTCGGTCAGGAAAGTGGCCACATCGAAGCCAATACCGCCGGCGCCGATGATAGCCACTTTTTCACCCACGGGTGCGCCATGCAGCAGCACGTTGAGGTAAGAGAGCGCTTTAGGGTGGTCGATGCCCTCGATATCGGGGATGCGGGGTTGCACGCCGGTGGCCAGCACGACGTCGCCGAAACCGTTTTCTGACAAATGCGCTGCGTTCACATGGGTGTTCAGGTGGAGGTGTACGCCCGTTTGTTGGAGCTGCCGGCCGAAATACCGCAGCGTTTCGTGAAACTCCTCCTTGCCGGGGATGCGCTTGGCCATGTTGAACTGGCCGCCGATCTCGCCGCTGCCTTCGAACAGGTGCGTTTCGAACCCGCGGGCAGCCAATTCTGTAGCACAGGAGAGCCCCGCGGGGCCGGCGCCGATGACCGCGATTTTGCGGCCACTGCGGCTCTTGGAAGGCTGGGGTGGTGGAGGGGGTAAAATGGTCTCGCGGCAGGCGCGGGGGTTGACGAGGCAAGAAGCGGTTTTATGCTCGAAAATATGGTCGAGGCATGCCTGGTTGCAGGCGATGCAGGTGTTGATATCGGCGCCGCGTTGTGCAAAAGCCTTGCGGGCAAAATCGGGGTCGGCAAGCAGCGGGCGCGCCATCGACACCAGGTCGGCCTGCCCGTGCGCCAGGATTTCTTCGGCTTTCTCGGGGGTGTTGATGCGGTTGGTGGCGATGAGCGGCACCCGCAGCCGGCCTTTCAGACGGTCGGTCACCCAGGCGTAGGCGCCGCGTGGCACCATGGTGGCGATCGTGGGAATGCGTGCTTCGTGCCAGCCGATGCCGGTATTGATCAGGGTGGCGCCGGCCTGTTCGATCGCTTCGGCCAGTTCGACCACTTCGGCCCAGTTGCTGCCGTCGTCGACCAGGTCGAGCATCGAAACGCGGAAGATAACGATAAAATCGGCGCCGGCTTTTTCGCGCACGGCACGCATGATCTCGAGCGGGAACCGAATGCGGTTTTCGAAGGCGCCGCCCCACTCGTCGTGGCGTTTGTTGGTGCGCGGGGCGATAAATTCGTTGATCAGATAGCCTTCGCTGCCCATGATCTCCACACCGTCGTAGCCAGCTTCGCGTGCCAGGGCGGCACAGCTCGCGAAGTCGCCGATGGTGCTGCGGATCAGGCGGGGGCTCATTTCCCAGGGCCGGAACGGCGAAATAACGGCCCGCAAGGGGCTGGGCGCCACCAGCATGGGATGCATGGCATAGCGGCCGGCATGCAGAATCTGCATACAGATTTTCCCACCGGCGTCGTGTACGGCCGTCGTGACCAGCCGGTGCTTCCGGGCCTCCGCCTGAGTGGTCATTTTAGCGCCGAAGGGCGCCAGCCAACCTTGCCGGTTGGGGGCGATGCCGCCGGTAACCATCAGTCCCACACCGCCGCGGGCCCGGGCAGCGAAATAAGCGGCCAGGCGCCGCAGTGTACCTTTTTCCTCTTCCAGGCCCGTGTGCATCGAGCCCATGAGGATGCGGTTGGGCAGGGTGGTAAAACCCAGGTCGAGCGGGGTGAACAAGTGGGGATAAAGCGGATGCGGTGCCATGGGCGCGGTTGGATATGCGGGTGATCTGGTGCTTTGGAGCGGCCAAAGATAGGGCGGATTGGGGTTTGGAAGGTGTGCCGGAGAAGCAGGATGGTCGCACGGACAAAACGTCCCCCGCCCATGCAAGCAAAGGCGGGGGACGCAAAGAAAAGCGGAGGAACTACAGGTTTAAAAGGTTGTTAAAACCCGAAATTGATGCGGGTTAAAATCGTTTTTCCAATACACTGCCCGGCCTTGAGGCCTTCTTCGCAGGCCCGGCGAAAATGGACGCCGCCGATCACCCGGCTGTACATTTCTTCTTCGCCGGCCTGGGTAAGCGAGTAAAAGGTGCGTTCGGGCAAGATATATGGCCCGCCTTCCGGCGTGTACAGGGGGCTTCCCAAATGCGTGCGGTCGACAAAACCGACGTCGCCGAAAATGCTGCCGAGCACCACGGGCGCTGCGCCGCCCATGACCGACGAGCCCGAGGTGTAGTCGGGGTAGGGTGGCGTATTGACGATTGGCGTCCAGGCGGGGTCGATCACCTCGCGGATGTAGGTGACGGGGCGCAGCAGGAAGTATTTGTATTTGACAAACCAGGTGGCGCTAAAGCCGTCGGCCACCGTAAAGCCGAGCAGGCAGTAGGTTTTGGCGCATTCCGCCAGGTTTTTGTTCTGATTCTCGAGCAATTGCCGGGCAATGTTCATCCAATGGCCGGCCGGGCTGCTGGTGCGGCCCACGCCGTTTTCCCAATGGTAGGCGATGGCCTTGTTGGCGGGGGTAGATTCGATATCGTGCACCTCCTTGGCGTCGTTGTAAAAATCGCTCCCGGGTGTTTCGGAATACGGGTAAGGCGCCGCGGGTTCGCAGGATTCGGCATTGTCGATGACGAATGTACGGATGGTACCCCACATGGGTTCCACCGGTTTTTGGCCCAGCGTACTGGGGTCCCAGTACCATTTGTGGGCGTCGTCGCGTACCGGTATTGTGGTCACAATGTTGCGGATCACTTCGCGGCCGTCTTTCCGGATGCGGTCTGTGATGGTAAGACCGATGCGGGTGCCGAGGTCACGGGAGTTCTGGCGGACGAGTTCGGTGATGCCTTTTTTCATCATCTCATCCTCCTGCTGGGCGGCCACCACGTCCACCTGACTGCGTTGGGCGTTGTTGATGTTTTCCACCAGGGCAGGGAAAACGATTTTCATGGCAGAGCAGAGCACGATCCCCCAGTCGTATTCGCGGTTGGGGTCGAACAGGGCCTCGGCCGGGTAGTCGTTGATTTGCCCCGTCATGCCTTTGCTTTTTTCCACACCGTGGTAAACGGCTTCCCAGGCGGTGAGGCCGATATAGCCGAACACCCTGGCGGCGTTGGGACCATAAATGGAATTGTCTTTGATCATTTGGCTACCGAGTTCCACCCATTGGTGGGCCAGGTTGCCGCTGTAATCGGTCGTCCGGTGTGTGAGCGAACGCACCACGAAATTGTCATTGGTTTTGCTGCAGCCCAAAAGGAGCAGGAACAAAACCGCAAGGAGTTGGGTAAAAAGGTATTTCATCTTCCGATAGCGGTTGGAAATCAAACATGAATAGATTAAAGCGCGCCGTTTTCGGGAAGCGCAAATCGGCAGATAGGATATTCGGAAACAGATGCTTTGCTCGGTGCGGTTGAACATAACCGACGGGATGGAAGAGGAGAGGGGGAAACCGCCACGCCCGGGAAGCCATGCTCAGGGATTTGTCTGATAGTCGACAAAGGATTAAACACCGGCAAAATTAGGAATAGATTCTGGCATACACTATAGGTGTTAAAGTCTTTTCCACCGGGAATTTGGTACGGAAATTGCCGCAGTAATTCCTCAGTAATACAGATATATGACTAATCCATCCATGAAATCCCTTAATGTATTGATCGCCGACGGTCATCCGATTTTTGTCGAAGGTTTGCGCAACGTACTGGCCATTCCATCGGGAAAATATCATTTCCTGTTGAAAGGGGTGGTGCAAAGCGCCTTCAACATGGATGAAATGCTGAACCTGGTATCGGCGGATTTACTCTTAATGGATATGAACCTGTCGGACGGCGAAGGCTTGAAACTTCTGCCGGCCCTCAAAAAAGCGCATCCGGACCTCCGGATTTTGCTGTTTACGCTCAGCGACGATGCGCGCCTGATCAAGGCCGCCTTCCGCGCCGGCAGCGACGCCCTGTTGCTGAAATCGACCTCGCGCGACGAATTGTTGCGCGCGGTGGAAGAGGTCATGCTCGGGAAGACATTTTTTGGCAAAGGCATCAACCTGACCGACCGGGTATCCGGCGCTGGCACGGATTCGGCGCTGCCGGAAAACCGCTTTGCGCGGAAATTCGGCCTGACCCGCCGCGAAATCGAAGTCATGCAATACATTGGTCAGGTGCTCAGTAACAAAGACATTGCGGAAAAGCTCTTCATTAGCGATCAGACCGTCAGCGTGCACCGGAAAAACATCATGCGCAAACTGGGTGTCAACAACACGGCCAGCCTGATCAAAATCGCCTTTGAGAACAACCTGGTCTGATCCACATCAAAACTACCGACGAGAAAACAACGAACACCCTCTTCTAAAAATACCTGTACATAGGTAGGTTTTTTTTAATTTGAGGCATTGTTTTTGCATTGTACTTCATGACCTTTGCAAGCGCCTGTGTGTTTCGCCCTTTGGGGTCAGGCGCCGATACCAGCAGAGGCGTTCATTTTCGGAGCAAAACAGCATCTGTCGGACTAATCCAGTTTTAACAATATTTTGTTCAAATTCAACAGATTATATTAATCTCATGACGCAAAAAAACTTTACTCTTATCGCTAAGGCCTGGGGCTTCATGTTGGCGATGTTAATCCTCCTGTCTGCCGATTCTCCCCTTTCCGCCCAATGCACCCTGGTGTGCAACAACCTGTTGCAGGTTTCGCTTGACGAAGATTGCGATGTGGTGATCACACCCAACATGGTCCTGGAAGGCGGTGGCTGCCCCAATGGCAACCTCGTTGTTGAAATGAAAATCAACGGCGCCTGGGTGCCCGCTGAAGTCAACAGCAGCCACATCAACCAGACCATCCAGGTCCGCGTCCGCGACCTGAATACCGGCAACACCTGCTGGGGATACATCCTCGTGGAAGACAAACTGCCGCCGCAACTCATCTGTACGGATGTGACACTTTCCTGCGCGGTAACCATTTACACACCCGACTACCTTTACAACACGCTTGATATCGGAGATGCTTACCCGGAAATTGTCGAAAACTGCGGCAACTACACCAGCAGTTATATCGATACGTGGTATGACCTGCCCTGCGGCGGCTCCTTTAACGGCCATCAGGATCTGAGCGCCTATGTAAAACGCGTGTGGACAGCCATCGACCAAAGCGGCAACCATGCCAGCTGCACGCAGTATATCTATTTCGAACGCCGCCACGTGGGCGACGTTTCCTTTCCTTCCGACATTACCGTTTCCTGTGCTAACCCGATAACGGACCCCTCCGTCACAGGAGCGCCCTATATTTACGATTTCGGTATTGAATTCCCGCTGTACCCGCAAAATTCGTTTTGCGAACTGAATGTGGTCTATTCCGATCAATTGTTGCCCATCTGCGACGGCACACACAAGATCCTGCGCACCTGGACGGTGTACGACTGGTGCCTGCCCACGACGCCTTTCCCGCCCAGCACCAACCCGCTGTATTACATTCAGCTGATCAAAGTGATGGACCAGGAAGGCC
>JBGARJ010000045.1:0-45646 GCA_044230315.1 Saprospiraceae bacterium | reverse complement strand
GTCGCCGCCGCCACCGCGCCGGTCGCCACCGCCGCCATGCCGCCGGTCGCCGCCGCCACCGCCGCGCCGGTCGCCATCACGGCGTTCCGGGCGTTCGCGTTCGACGTAACCTTCCGGTTTCGGTTGCAGGGCCTTGGTCGACAGGCGCAATTTGCCCGTCTTCGGATCGTTTTCCAACAGTTTCACCGTAACCGGGTCGCCTACCTTGAACAGGTCGGAGACATGCTCCACCCGTTGGTAGCTCATTTCGGATACGTGGAGCAGGCCGCTCTTGCCTTTGAATTTTACAAAGGCGCCATAGTCTTCCACGCGTTCGATCACCCCTTCGTATGTATCGCCCGGGGTAGGCACGAACACGATATCCTGAATCTTGTCGAACGCGGCGTCGAGGGCCGTCTTGTCGGGGCCGAAAATAGCCACGATGCCGCCCTGTTCGTCTTCGTCGATGCTGATGGTAGTGCCGGTTTGGCGTTGCATCTCCTGAATGACTTTGCCACCGGGGCCGATAACGGCGCCGATGTACTCGCGGTCGATGCGGAATTCGACCATGCGCGGCGCATGCGGCTTGAGGTCGGCGCGGGGCTCGGCAATGGCTTTGGCCATTTCGCCGAGAATGTGTATCCGGCCGGCGCGGGCCTGCATCAGGGCTTTTTCCAGCAGTTCGTATGGCATCCCGTCGATCTTGATATCCATCTGGGTACCACAAATGCCGTTGGCGGTGCCCGTCACCTTGAAGTCCATATCGCCCAAGGCATCTTCATCGCCGAGGATATCGGAAAGGATAGCCACACGGCCGTTATCATCGGCAATACAGCCCATGGCGATACCGGCGATCGGCGCTTTGATGGGAACGCCGCCGTCCATCAAGGCCAGCGAACCGGCACAGACGGTAGCCATCGAGGATGAGCCGTTGGACTCGAGGATGTCGGATACGATCCGGACGGTGTAGGCAAAATTTTCCGGCATGAGCTGGCGGATGGAACGTCCGGCCAGGTTGGCGTGGCCTACCTCGCGACGGCCCGGTCCGCGCATGGGTTTCACTTCGCCGGTGGAGTAGGGCGGGAAGTTGTAGTGCAGGATAAAACTGTCGTCGTACGAGTCGAGCGCGTTGTCGATCAGGGCCTGGTCCTGTTTGGTGCCCAGGGTGAGCGAGGTGAGCGACTGGGTTTCGCCGCGGTTGAAGATTGCCGATCCATGGGTGGAAGGCAGGTAGTCGACTTCGCACCAAATCGGGCGCACTTCATCCGTTTTGCGGCCGTCGAGGCGCAGGCCGTCGGAGAGGACGACGTCGCGGATGACGTATTTTTTTAATTTATCAAAATAGCGGTCGGCTACGGCGCCCCATTCTTCCATGAACTCCTCCCCGAACTCCGCGGTGAGGGTTTCGATGAGGCGCTCTTTCATCTGCTCGAGGGCGTCGCGGCGCGTGTGTTTGTCGCTGGCACTGCGGGCGATAGCATAGATATCGGCCTTGCAGTGTTTTTCCACGAGGGTCTTGAGGTCTTCGTTTTCGGCAACTACCGGCACTTCGCGTTTCACCAGGGCCGGTTCGCCTACGAGGGCGGCCAGGCGTTCCTGGGCGTCGATTTGCACCCGGATGGCTTCGTGGGCCAGTTTAAGGGCTTCCACCAGGTCGTGCTCCTGACACTCTTTGGCTTCGCCTTCCACCATGGTGATGTCGTTTTTGGTAGCGGCCACGAGGAAATCCATGTCGGCGCGCTCCAGGTCGGCGCTGTTGGGGTTGATGACGAATTTGCCGTCGATGCGGGCCACGCGCACCTCGGAAAAGAGCGCCTCCACCGGAATATCGCTCACCGCTACCGCAGCGGAGCAGGCCAGGCCGGCCAGGGCGTCGGGAGTGGCGTCTTTGTCGGCCGAGATCAGGTTGATGATTACCTGTGTTTCGTTCATGTACCCGTCGGGGAAGAGCGGGCGCAACGCGCGGTCGACCAGTCGGCTAATCAGGATCTCATAGTCCGACAAGCGGGCTTCCCGGCGAAAAAAGTTGCCCGGAATGCGGCCGGCGGCGGCAAATTTTTCCTGATAATCGACTGAAAGCGGAAAAAAAGGTTGGCCTTCTTTGGCCTTGCGGGCACTCACGATCGTGGCCAGCAGCATGGTATTGCCAAGGCGCACCAGCACGCTACCATCGGCTTGCGTGGCGAGTTTGCCCGTTTCCAGCGTAATCTCCCGGCCATCGGGGAGGGAGAACGCGGTACGGAGCGGGATTTGTTTTCCCATACATCAATTAATTGTGGCACCGGAGAGACGGGACGCGAGAAGCCCATATCAATAGCGGGCCGCAGCCAACCCGTTAAAAGTTGGATATACGTACGGATGGCTTTTGGCGCCGGGCTTGCGACAAGGTGCCTTCCCCAACGGGAAACCGGTATTTCGGAAACCGAAAAAACACACAAAGATGCAGGGAGGGAAACCCTCTGGCTCGGATGAGTCCTGTGTCTTTGTGTGGGGGAAAAGGATCCCCGTTTCTGAATCGCCGGTCGGTTAAGGGCACATAATGTCGGCATTGGGCGCACGTCTGCCGGTGCGGTTAAGAAATAAAAGAACTTTTGTATTCGATAAGCGTGTTAACTCCGGCAAAACCTGCCTTTGGGTGGGAGCGCTTGGCGCGGAATCATACTTTTTATATCAGCCGTTTCGGCGTTCGAAACGATATGCTCAGGCGGGAACAGGGCATCGGGGTTCAATCGTATTTAGAACATGTTTGGATTTTCATGCTGAGGCGAAAATGGAAAAATTTAATTTCAGGCAAGGCAAATTTTGCAGGCGTATGCGGGCAATCCGCTGAAAAATTTAACGCAGTATGAAATTAAATTTTCTATTTGCAGCCCAGCGATGAAATTCCAAACATGTTCTTAATTTAAAAGAAGGGGGTTTAGATGGTTTGTCTTGGGCAATCAGTTGTTATACAAACTTTTATGCCGCAAGCCTAAACCCTCTAAACCCCCTGAAAATTACTTCCGCAGGCCGAGTTTCTCGATCAATGCGCGGTACTTGAAAATGTCTTTTTTGGCGTAGTACGACAAGAGGCTTTTGCGCTGGCCGACTTTGTGCAGCAGCGAACGCCGCGTGGAGTGGTCTTTCGGATTGGCGCGCAGGTGGGCCGACAGGCTTTCGATCTGGTAGGTCAGCAAGGCTACCTGCACTTCTACGTTGCCGGTGTCTTTGGCGTCTTTGCCGTAGGTTTTGGTGATTTCGGCTACTTTCTCTTTGGAATAGTAAACTGCCATTGAAAATGAATTGAGTGGTGTGAAAATGTGCCGACCAAAACCGGATTTCAGCGGGTCAAACGGCAGTTTTTGCCTATCCGTCCGGTTTTAGCCGGCGCAAAAGTACACTGTAGGATTGAAGGTGCAAAGGGTTGGTATTCAAAAGTTTTACAGAGCGGGTAAAATGGGCGGGCCATTCCGAATAAAATTTGTCGTTCGTCGCTGCGCTTGTACCGTTGGGTCCCGATTTCAACCCTGCCGTTCCAGCTCTTTTGCTTCGTTCCAAAGCCCGTCCATTTCTTCCAGGCTCATGTCCTGCAGGGGGCGTGGGGCGTTGGCTTCGATGTATTCGAAGCGGGATTTGAACTTGCGGTTCACGCGTTCCAGTGCGGTTTCGGGGTCTACGCCGATAAAGCGGCCGTAGTTGACCAGCGCAAAGAGCAGGTCGCCGAATTCTTCTTCAATGTCGGGTTGGGGGGCGCCGCTGCGGATATTTTCCTGCAGCTCGCCCATTTCTTCCTCTACTTTGGCCCATACCTGCTCGGTGGTCTCCCATTCGAAACCCACCTGTTTGGTTTTTTCCTGCATGCGGTAGGCTTTTACCATGGCGGGCAGACTATCGGGTACCCCGGCCAGGAGTGATTTTTTGCCTTCCTTGAGTTTGAGTTGTTCCCAGTTGCGCTTCACCTCTTCGTCGTCGGCCACTTTTACGTCGCCGTAAATGTGTGGATGGCGGGCCACCAGTTTGTCGCAGATAGCGTGCAGGGCGTCGGCGATATCGAAAGCGCTTTGTTCGTCGGCAATTTTGGCGTAGAAGACCATGTGGAGCATCAGGTCGCCGATTTCCTCTTTTATGCCGGGCAGGTCTTCCGAAAGGATGGCGTCGGCCAGTTCGTAGGTTTCTTCAATGGTGAGGTTGCGCAGCGAAGCGAGCGTTTGCTTGCGATCCCAGGGGCATTGTTCCCGCAGTTCGTCCATGATGGTCAGCAGGCGGCCAAAGGCTTCGAGTTTTTCCTGTAACGTTTTCATGGGGCAAAAATCAAGGAACTTTTACAATTTAGCGGGAACGAATAAACAAGTTCGCGATTTTGGCAGATAACAGCCTGCCCAAAATCGCGAACTTGTCTCAGGGGTATGGCTGGCGCAATAAATGTTCGGGAGTGAAAAGTGAACGGAAGAAAGGAACGGGCCGGGAAAGCGGTACAAGGCCACAACGTCGCCACGATTGCACTGCAGCGGCGCGTGCGATGGGATATTAGGAGAAAAATGAAGCGCTCCAAGACCTTCTCTGCCGGCATAAAGCGACACAAAGACGGTCTTTACCCTTTTTCCCTGGTTCCCGTTCCTGTGTTATTCGGGGTCAAAAAAACAATAACATAGTGTTTGCCGGCCTGGGGGTATTTCATTTTTTCAGGAATCCGTAACCTCGTCGTCGGTATTTCGGACGATCCCCTTTTTTAGGGCATAACTGATCGCCTCACCTTTTGAATGCACGTGCAGCTTTTTATATATGCCCTGAATATGGTTCTTAACCGTATCGGCGCTGATATAAAACCGCGCAGCGATCATTTTGTACGACAGCCCGTCCACCAACCCCTCGAGAATTTCTTGTTCCCGCGGGGTTAGTGCGGTGGATGGGTCCGGATTGTTTTCAAAGATTGATTGTGTTTTGGCTGAGACTGAGGGCAATGTTTGTTTGGGTGATCCGGGGTCGTGGTAAAAAAACTGCAGCACTTTTCGCGCTATGGCCGGGCTAATCGGCGAGCCGCCGCCGTACACGCTGCGCACACTCTCCAACAATTCTTCGGGGCCGGCCTTTTTGAGTAAATAACCCGTGGCCCCATTGCGCAGCGCCTGAAAAACGCGCTCTTCTTCCTCGCTTACGGTCAGCATGACCACCTGGATATCCGGATCGATTTGTTTGACCACGGCGGTCGCTTCAATTCCGTTCATCCCGGGCATATCGATGTCCATTAAGATCACTTCCGGTTTTTGCACTTCCACTGACGCGCGGAGTTGGGAGCAATCTGGATACGCCCCCACCACCGCAATGTCAGGTGTAAACCGGAAAAGTTGCTGAAGACTTTCGCGAAAATCCCGGTTGTCTTCATAAATGGCCAATCGCACGGGTGCCATACAGGGATACGTTCGGTTTTTGGTGACGCAAATTTAGCGCAACCCAGACTGGGCTGCGTATAGTCAATTTGTACTAAATTATGCTATTGCTATACCCTATTTGGGGTAAAAACGCGCGCCACGCCGGATGCAGGCGTGGCGCGCGTCAACAAAGTATTCGTGTTGGGTAAGCCAATTAACGGACGATAGTCACATCGCCTTTGTACAGCAAGGTGCGCCCGTCGATCAGTTCGATTTCGGCATAATATACAAATACAGCCGGCGTCATCAATTTTCCGTGGCGATAGCCGTCCCAGCCGTGGTGGGGGTCGTTGGGCTGGAAGTTGACATCCCGGAAGACCATGTTGCCCCAGCGGTCGAAGATCTGGAAGGACTTGATCTGCACGATCTGATCGCCATCGGCCAGGATATAGAAGATGTCGTTTTTGGCATCTTCATCCCAGGGCGAAAACGCGTTCGGAATATAAATGTGCGGCTCGTTGTCCACGCGGATCAGCACCCGGTCGGATGCTTCGCACCCATCCTTACTGATTACCGTGACGGTGTATTCCGTCGGTTTGAACGGTTTGGCAAATGGCTTGAGCAAACTGAAAATATCCGTGCCGCTGAACGTAAGTCCGTCCAACGGAGTCCAGATTACCGTGTCGATCAGCGCCAGGGGATACCCCGGCAGCAATTTTGCCTGGAGCTGGAGCGAATCGCCCAGAACGATATTGAACTCCGGATCGATCGTAATTGCCGGGTCGGGCGCCTGCGGCACCACCAGTTTCTTGTGGAATTCGCAGCCGTTGGCGTCCTGAATCCACAGGTCGTAGGTACCGGGCACGATGTTTTGGTACTCCAGTTTGGAGGAGAACGATTGCCCGTTGTCGATCGAATACAAATAGGGCCCGAAGCCGCCTGTCACCTGGTTGAAGGTAATGATCCCGTCGTTGTCGAGGCAGGACGGGCGGTCCAGGTCAAACAGGAAGTCGTTGGGCACATTGGTTTCGAGGAAGACTTCGGCATCGTCCGATTTGGTGCAGCCGGTATTGCTGTTGGTGACCAGCAAGGTGTATGTACCGGCTTTGTCGACTTTCGGGGTAAGGGTGTTCACTCCCTGGAGGATATGGCCGTTGCCCGTGCTCCACATATAACTGTATTGTGCGCCATTGGAAGCAAATGCCTGCAAGGTCACCTGGTCGATTGAACAGGTGAGGGTGAACGGCGGCCCCGCTTCAACACTCGGCAGGGTGGTGTTTTCCGTAACGTTAACATCCCTTGCATTTGAACATCCATTGACGTTATTCAGCACGGACAGGGTATAGGTGCCCGCGGCATTTACGAGCGCCTGGATGCTGTTTTGGCCGCTTACAATATTTCCGTTGGCCGTAGACCAGGCATAACTATAATTCGGCCCGATAGACGAAGCATTGCCGTTGAGGGTGACTTGCGAAACCGCGCAGGTGATTTCCGGCGCTGTTGCAATGGCTACAACTGGCTCCTGGATATCTTGCAAGACTTGCACCTGATCGGTAGCCGAACAGCCGTTCGACGTGTTCAGCACGATAAGGGCGTATCCCCCCGGGGCGGCAATGACCGGAGACAGGGTGTTGGCTCCCGAGAGGATGGCGCCGTTGGGCGTCGTCCATTCGTAGAAATACGTGCCATTCTGGCTGGAACCGTTGCCGTTGAGTTGCAGGGTGGTCAGGGCGCAGGTCAGGGTTTGGTTGGCCCCGGCTTCTGCTACAGGCGGTTGAATATCCTGCGTTACCGTCACATCGGAACTGGTGATGCACCCGTTGTCGAGATTCAGGATGGACAACTGGTATGTCCCGGGCTTATTCACTGTTGGTTGCAACGGGTTGCTGGTGTTGGTAAAATTGCCGTTGCTGGTGCTCCAGTCGTATTTCACATTGCCGGTGGAAGAGCCCGTGGCATCCAGTTTTACTTCTTTCACAATGCAGGTGAGCACGGCAGGTGTGGCCAGGGCGATTACCGGGGCGTTCTGATCGGCCAGCACATCGACGGTGTCGGACGCCGTGCAACCATTGATGGTATTGGTGACGGTGAGCAAATAAGTGCCGACCGACCCCACCGCCGGGTTGAGCGTATTGCCGCCACTGATAATGCTGCCGCCGTTTTGAGCCTGCCAGGTGTAGATAAAGTTGCCATTTGTCCCGACCTGGCCATTCAACGTGATAGAAGGCAGCGTACAAGTAAGGGTTTGCGGAGCGCCGGCATCCACCGTGGGCGCCGTAATGTTTTGGTTCACCACTACGCTCGAATAGGAGATGCAACTGTTCAGGTTGTTGATCACGGCCAGTTGATACGTGCCAGGCATGTTCACCACCGGGTTGAGCGAGGTGTCGCCGCTCACAATGTTGCCGCTGCCGACGGGTGTCCACATATACGAGAATTGCGCGCCGGCGCTCGAACCGCTGCCGCTCAGGGTAATGCTTGTCACATTGCAAGTCAGCAAGGTAGCCGAACCCGCATCGGCCACAGGGAAATCGGCCGATTGCGTGATTTGCACCTGGTCGGTGGCGGTGCATCCGTTGGCGGTGTTCGTGACGGTAAGGAAATAGTATCCGGCGCCGTTGACCACCGGGTTTAAAATATTGGTGGGCGACAGGAAGTTGCCGGTATTGGTCGACCACAGGTACGTAAACTGAGCGCCCTGGCTCGCGTTGGGGCTCAGCGTGTAGCTGGTTTCCGTACAAGTGAGTTGGAAACCCGGCCCGGCGGCGGCCAGCGGATTGACCTGGTCAATCGCCAGCGTGACGGCCGATGATGCGGTACAACCATTAACCGTATTGGTGACGAGTAAACTGTATAAACCCGGCTGATTGACCACCGGGTTGGGGGAGTTGCCGCCGGAGACAATACCCAGGCCGGTCCACACATAAGTGTAATCGGGTCCGGCTGAGGTGCCCGTACCGCCGATTTGCAGCTGCGGGTTATAGCAATTCAGGGTACTAGCGGCTCCCGCATCGGCAACAGGCGCCTGCACATTCTGGCTGACATCAACCGATTTGAGGGAGGTACAACCATTATTGGTGTTGGTGATGAGCAGGGTATAGCTGCCGGGTTGGTTCACCGTGGCATTCAACGAACTGTTGCCGGTGACGACCCCCGGGCCCGTCCACGTGTAGTTGAAGTTGTTGCCGCTGCTGGAGCCGGTACCACTCAGGGTGATCTGGTTGTTGAGGCAGTTTAGGACGCCCGGCGCGGCAATTTGCACTATCGGATCAGTGGCGTCTTCTTTGATCTGGACGGCCGACACGGCGGTACAACCGTTTTGCGTATTCGTGACCACCAATTGATAGGTGCCGGGTTCATCCACTTGCGGATTGAGGATATTGGTTGGCGGGATCAAATTGCCGCCGTTAATTGCCGACCATTGATAGGTGAAATTGGCGCCCTGGCTGGATGCACCGCCGTCGAGGGTCAGGGAAGTTTGCGTACAGTTCAGTGTGTTGGTCGCACCGGCATTGGCCACCGGCGCCGTCACATCGGCCGTTACATTCACCGTGGTGCTGGAAGTGCAACTATTACTGGTGTTGGTAACCAGGAGGGTATACGTACCGCCTGCCCCAATCACGGGTTGTAAGCCGTTGGCTCCGGACAGGATTTGCCCGTTTTGCGTGCCCCACTGGTATTGGAAATTGTTGCCCGTACTTGTGCCGGTACCGTTCAGGGTAATTTGCGGTTGGTTGCAGGTAAGGACCCCGGGCTGTGCAACGGTGACGGTTGGCGGTGTCAGGTTGGTTACCACCGTGGCGGAAGCGGAGCTGGTGCAACCGTTTGACTGGTTGGTCACTACCAGGGTATAATCACCGGCGCTCGTCACCGTTGGCGTAAGCGTGTTGGCGCCCGCTGCGATGGTTCCGTTGGCGCTGGTCCATTGGTATTTGAAGTTGGCGCCGGAACTCGAGCCCGCGCCGCTGAGTTGCACCGTAGGCGTCACACAATTGATCTGCGGGGCAGGGGAAACCATAACGGCAGGCAGGGTCGTGTTTTGCGAAATCAAGGTAGACCCGCTGGAAGTGCAACCATTCTGCGTATTGGTAACCACCAATGAATAGGTTGCCGGCTGGTCCACAACGATACTCGGCGTAGTGGCGCCGCTCACGATATTGCCGCCCGAGGTAAACGTCCATTGATAGGTAATATACGGCAATACAATCGTTGCCGGATCGCCCAGTTGGATCTGCGTGGTGTTGCAGGTCAGCGTTCCGGGCACACCCGGATTCACAACCGGGGGTGTCGTATTCTTGGTGACTTGCACCGACGCGGATGCGGTGCAGTTGTTCACCAGGTTGGTTACAATGATCGAATAGAAGCCCGGCGCATCCACCACCGGGGTGAGGGTAGTGGCGCCGCTGGCAATATGGCCGCCTCCGGTAGTGGTCCAGAAGAAACTGTATCCGGGGCCATTGGAAGAGGCGGTTCCGTTGATGGTCACCGTAGCGTTGGCGCAAGTGATCTGGTTGTTGACAATGGCTACGGCTGCCGGGTCGGTAAAATCGAGGAGTACCGTGACATTTGCATCGTCGGTACAGCCATTTTGTGTGTTGGTTACGATCAGCGTATAGTCACCTGCTTCGGTCACTACAGCATTGGCGCTTGCCTGCCCTGACTGGATATTGCCGTTCACGGTACTCCACTGATAAGAATAAGTGCCGTTGGCCGGAGTTGCGCTGCCATTGAGGGTAACCTGTGAAATGGTACAGGTAAGGGTGCCGGCAGGCCCGATGGCCGCTGTGGGCGCTGCATTGTTCAATCCGACAGTTACATTGTCGGTTTGGGTACAACCGGTTTGTGTGTTCGTGACCTGTAGGGTGTATGTCCCGGCAGCCGACACGACGGGGTTAAGTCCCGTAGCGCCGTTCAGGATGGCTCCACCCGGTCCCGCCGTCCACTGGTATTGGAAGTTGGCCCCGGTGGAGGAGCCGGTTCCGTTGAGTGTCGCATTTGGAACGGCGCAGGTGATCGTTTGGGTTGGGCCCGCCTCAGCGGTTGGCAGGGCGGTATTGGCAGTGACGGACACCGTGGTGGAAGCCGTGCAGCCATTGGTGGAATTGGTCACCACAAGCGTATAGGTGCCCGCTTGATTGACCACTGGATTGAGTGTCGTTGGGCCGGAAACGATATTGCCCGGGCCGGCCGTCCATTTATAGGAGAAATTTGGCCCGATCGAGGAAGCGCTGCCGTTGAGCGTCAGGCTGGTCACCTGACAGGTCAATTGTCCGCTGGCCGTGGCTGAGGCTGTGGGCGGCGCAAAGTCGCCCGGCACAGTAGCCGTCGTGGTCCTGGAGCAGCCCGATTGATCGGTCACCGTGACGGTGTAGGTGCCCATGGTCAGGTTTTGCGGGTCCTGCAAATTCGATGCGTTGTTCCAGGTGTAGGTATAATTTGGAAAACCGCCGCTCACTTCCAGGTTGATACTTCCGCCACTGGGACTGGCGCAGGATGTCCCCTTTACTGACGCAATCGTTGGCGTGAGGGCATTGGGTGCAATAATGACGAATTGCGCATCGTCGGTACACCCGAAACCATCGGTGACGGTGACGGCATAATTCCCGGCCGGCAAACTGACCGGGTCGGGTACATTCGTTATCGTGATGGGCCCGGTCCAGGCATAATTATAGGGCCCCTGGCCTCCTAAAACAGTAGTATTGATGGAGCCGTTGGCCTGGCTGGCGCATTGCACATTGGTGACCACGCCTGTCAGGTTGAGGTTGGAGACCGTTACCAGCAAGGCTAACCCTATTCCCGCCCCCTGGCATCCGCTTCCGTCGGTCACCCCTACAACGGAATAGGAGCCAGGTTGATTCACAGTGAGGAGATAAGGGTTGTCGGTAATGCCCGAGATCGGAGGCTGCGGATCGCCGTTATAGGCATAAACGAGTTCAAACGGTCCGATACCGGTAAATTTTACTTTGATGACTGCATCCTGGCCAGGGCACAGCTGCGGTGCGGGGCCCAGTAATTGCGCCGTTGGCAGCGGGTTCACGTTGATTCGGGCCGTCACCACTTTTGTTTTGCCGCAGGCGTCGGTAACCGTCACCCGGACGTTGGTCGAGGTGCCGACAAAAAAGGTGGCGGTGGGTTCGTTGGAGTTGTTTTGCCAGTGGTAAGTATAGGGCTCTACGCCGCTCAGTACATTTACATTGACCGTGGCAACGCCCGAGCCGCAGATCGTGACCGTGTCGGCTACCGCATCGAGGGCCGGGAGGTCGTTAATCAGCAGGATCTGCTGGGGGTGCAGGCAGGAGCATGCATTGTTGAGGGTGATGATGACCGATTCCTGCCCTTCCGTTATGCCGTCATTGGTGATCGGTACATTCAAGATATAGGTGTCGGAACCGGCCGGAATGATAATAACGGGCGGAATAGCGCCATAGTCGATACCCGGCGTAGCCGTACCCGTAACCGTAAATTGTACGGGTAAGGGGGTGGAGAAGTTGTTGCCTAACCGGTGGAAGATCAGTTTTACCGTCCCGCAACCTTCATATACATCGGTCGCATCCGGTACGTCGTTGACGACCCATTCTACCGATGCATTGCCGCCGGCATCAAACGAACCGGCATTGAGAAACACGGCAGAGTCCCACACGCCATCGCCCACGTCGGCAATTTTCAGCTTAATATGATAGGTTTGACAGGGCTGCACATTGGCTACTGCGGTGAATTTGCGCGTATAGCCATCGTATTGGATCTCATTGACCGCCTGCCCCAGTGATGCTTTTTGCCCGCAGAGGTTGGCGCTGGAGAGGGGTTGGTTGTTGACATAAAAGCCCGAATACGACAGGTGGTTTACGTTGTTGATGGCCACCGGGATGGTCGTACTGGGGATGAGGGCGATGTTCTGCTGGCCGCCCGGGATGCCGGGGCCGGAAATAAAGAAACCAAATACGTCATTGTACTGGGTGCCAACATACTCGCAGTATTCCTCCGACGCGAAAACGAAGTTAAACGTCAGGGGCGATTGGGTGGGGGTAAAATCAAATTCGATATTGGCGCGGTCAAAAAGCGCACCGCCGGTCAGCGTAGCCAGATCAGCATCCGGTGTCGAAGAACCGTACCCCGCACTGGCGCCGTCCTGGTCGTTAGGCCCGGGCGCCAGGGAGATGTCGCCTGTAGCCATGATCACACCGGTGTTAAAGCCGATATTTGTCAGACCATTGGAAAAGGTGCCGATCTGGCCGCCATTTCCCTGAAACGTGACGCCCGTGATATCAAAACAATTGCCGCCAATCAGCACGTCTTTCACGAGATCCTCTGCCGATTGTCCGCCCTGGACTTCCAGCACAGCGGCCGAAGACTCGATGTACGATTTCAAGTTTTTTTTGACGCAGGTTTCGCATACGATCGAAACGTAATGCCGCGGCGGGTCATCGGCGCTCCAACTGCACGGATACGTGAGCAGAAAATCCATATTCTCCTGCGTTGCCTTGAAAACCAACTGCCTGGCCGCATCGTCATACCGCAGCACCGTCGCAGCATCAGCAGCCGAGACGTCGGGACGGCAGGCCCCCAATGCGGGATCTGCCGGGACAATGAGGGAATACGTCTCCCCAACAAAAAGGTGTTGGATTTGCAAAATCTGCTGGGCCGAATTTGCGGTGATGACATGCCGTTGCTGACGTCCGTCCAATTGGACTGGAGTGGCCGGGCCGTTCGACCCGTCCTGACCGAAAAGTGGGAAGACCACCATGCAGGTCAAAACCGGTAAAAAGTACGAGCGGGATGGAAAAAGGCACATACGCGATTAATAGTTTGAGTGTGTAAGCCTGAAATAGTTGGATCAAAAATTAAAAGGTGCCCGGCCTCGCCAGGTAGTATAATCGGGATAGACAAATGAAGATACCAAAACAGGTTTGGACGCTGCACCGGAAAATAGCCCAAAATGTACTGAAGTTTAAGCCAACAAGCAACATTAAAGAGCCGAGCAGGCATTAAATGCTGCTCAGTGGGGGAATTGGAATATTTATAACAAGCGCCAAGGCGGGACATCAAATTCAGGCGGATTAAAAAAGGGTGCAAAACGTTCGGATATGTCGGTCTGCTGCGCTTGATCAGGAAAACAGATTACCTGGTGTAATCCGACTCATACGGAAGTTTCCGAAAAGTGGGGCAATGATAGGAAAAATTTCGTACTGCACGATTGTGATTTAACAAAAAATCAGCCCTGACTCACTGTACCGGTACGGAAATGCTCCGCACCGTTCCTTAGGTGCTTACTTTATATTTTGCCACCCCGATCTATTGGTGTTGTTCCCAAAATAAAATTTTTTTGACCTTGGAAAAAAAATCCCACTTACGGGCAAAAAGGTTGTTTGCCAGCAAACCGTGGTGTAAGTTTGCACCGGCTTTGGCCATTGTCATTCACTAACTCAATCATCCATGGACGGTGATCCGTTATTATGCACGCGAAAAACGAAGGCTCGTGGAACTACCCGAGCTGGAGCCTGGATGTTGGGTGAACCTGACCCCGCCCTTCGCTCCTGACGAACTGGAGGACTTTGCCCGCCGGCTCGAATTTGATCCTGTTTTCCTGACCGACTCTCTCGATCTCGATGAACGCGCCCGCTACGAGCGGGACGAAGACATTCGCTTTATCCTGATCAATACGCCGATCTTCAACGAAGTTTCGGAGGCCGAAAATGAAGCGGTTTTTATCACCGTGCCAATCGGCATCATCCTTACCATCGAGCATGTGGTCACCGTTTCGGCCTTCGAAACCCCGGTGCTCAGTACTTTCCTCGACAACAAAGTGCGCATATTCAACCCCACCGATGAAAAACGTTTCGTGCTGCAGGTCCTCGAACAAAATGTGTATTATTTCCTCTCCTGCCTGAAAAAACTCAACCTGCGCCGCAACCTGATCGAAAAGGAACTGATGCACTCCAGCCGGAATGCCGAACTCAAACAGCTGCTGTCGATCGAAAAAAGCCTGGTGTATTTTGTCAACTCGCTTAACGCCAACGAGTTGCTGAAAATGAAGATGAAACGCACCGACTTCCTGCACATCAACGGCGACGAAGACCTGACCGACCTGTTTGAAGATATCATTATCGACAACTCCCAGGCCCTGTCCATGGCCAACGTTTACACCAACATTCTGAACGGCACCATGGATGCCTATTCCAGCATTATTTCCAACAACCTGAACGTGGTCATTCACCGGCTGACGGTTATCACGGTGGTGCTTATGGTGCCTACGCTGATCTCCTCCTTTTTCGGTATGAACATCCCTAATGGCATCCCCGATCACCCCTGGGCCTTTTATGCCACCATTATCTTTTCGGGCATACTCACCGGCTTCCTCTATTGGGTGATGCAGCGCCGCCGGATATTCTGACCCGGCTGTTCCGCAAACCGATACCGTCTCAACCACATTTCCGATTCCCATGCTATCGAACTGCTATCAGTACCGGGTTTCAGGCTATTGAACCGCGCAACAGCCGAGTCGTTCATATTGGCTCCTGATGACGCTCTGCTATGAAAAGCATGCCATCGCTGTATTGGCGGGCCTGCAGCCCTGGCAGGAACATTACGGCATCAGCTTGCATTATTTCACCATTTTCCAAACCGCAGCGCCTTCCCGCCCGGCCAGGTGCAGGAAGTACAACCCGCCGGGCAAATTCACATCCCACTCCAGCCGGTTAGCGCCGGATTGCAGTACCTGTTCGTTCTGCCAACACACCCGCCCCCGGGCATCGCAGAGGGTAAGGCGGACCGGATGTTCGGGCGGCCCAGCGCAGTACAGGTATGCCTGTTGGTGGAATGGATTGGGGGCAACTCGCATGCCCTGAACCCAGCCGGGCGACGAGGTGGCTACAACACAAGGCGGATTAGCCAGGATAGCGGCGATCTGGGGGCTGAAGAAAGCGGACACGTTGACTGCCCGCTCGGGCCGGTTGTGGGTGAAATGATAACTGCCGTTGTCGTTGTAGCGGATGCACTCGAAGAGCGCGAAGTTGGGGTCGAACGCAGCGCAGTTCAAAAAATCGGTCTGGTAGGGCGGGGGCGCCGGAAGGCTGGCCAGGTAGCTGGCGATGGCGCCGTTGCCGTATACGTTCGGAACTTGATAGTGCCAGGGCGTAAAGCCCAGGTTGCAGTACGTCGAAATAGCCCAAAATGGCTTGCCGGAGTTGAAGGGTACCACTCCGTCGCAGGTTTGGTGGTAGAGGTACATCGCCGGCGTATCGGGGCCTTGTATCCAATCGTCGGCAAGGGCTTGGGCTGGTACTGCGCCATAAAAACTCATCACGCCGGCTACCCGGGCATCGAACCCGTTTTGGTTCAGGTTGCCCTCCACCGGACCCAGATCGGGACGCGCGAGGGCGCCCGGCGGCAGCGCATGTTCGAGTATGGCACAATGCTCGGCAAAGCAGTTGGACAGCTTGGGGTCGGGTGCAGGCGCGTCGGGCAGTGCGCCGCAGGCAAGGGGTTTTTCCGCCGGCCGGTCGAGCATACTCACGGCGAGGGCGATAAAAGCCCCGGCGCTCTCGCCGCCTACGACAACGGCCCGCTGGCAGTCGGGTTGAAGGCCTTCGCGGGCCTTCAACCAGCGGATGGCGCCCTTCACATCCTGCATGCCGCGGTAAATAGCCCGAAGGATTTCGGTGGAGTCGAGCGCATAAAGGCAATTGCCCCAAGGGATCGCCGCAGGGTTGATGGGATTGGGAACATACGCGGCTTTATGCCAGCCTTTGCGGTAGTTGACGGTGGCTGCCACATAGCCGCGGGCAGCCAATTCTTCACAGAGCCAGGCCATATCTTCCTTGCAACCGCTGAGCCAGCTGCCGCCGTGCACCAATACGGCCAGCGGCCGCACGGGGTCGTCATTCTCCGGCATGTACAGATCAAGCGTCAGGGTATCGGTTTGGCCGAGGTAATTGGTTGCTGCGCCATAAACTAAGTCCTTATCGACCAGCCAGTTGTATTTTTTCTCGGTATAAGGCGCTTGGGCAGCCAGCGCCCGCACCAGGAGAACCGGCAAGAACAACGAAAATATTATTTTCATATACGATATCCTTTTTTGACCCTTTGGGAAATTCACCGGTATGCGCTTGAACGCAAATGGCCGGCAAAATACCGACTTTACAAGAGTGGTAAGAGTTTCAAGGTTTCAGGGGGTTTCAGGGGGTTTCAGGGTTTCAGGGGGTTTCAGGAGGTTTCAGGGTTTCAGGAGGTTTCAGGGTTTCAGGGGGTTTCAGGGTTTCAGGAGGTTTCAGGGGGGCAGGGTTTCAGGGTTTCAGTATTTCAGGGGGGCAATTTGTGCCGATTCGAATTTGTTCGTTTTCTTCAGACGATTCTAGTCACCGAACACTGTTTCTCTTGAAACCCTTGCAACCTTGCAATCACGTGAAACCTCCTGAAACCCTGAAACCCCCTGAAACCCTGAAACCTCCTGAAACCCTGAAACCTCCTGAAACCTTGCCCCCCCTTGCACCCCTTTCCCCTTCAAAAACAAGCGCTTAAGTATCTGTGCTTATTCCGTTTTGGGAGCGCTCAAAAAAATACCAAAAAAATACTAACATGAGTTATCCACATTGTGGATAACGTTTGCAATTTTTAATAGTATTTGATAATCAGTTGTTTGCGAAAGTTATTAACATTATGTTGAAAACTTGACTATTGGCTACTCAAAAAAAACCTACTTTTGTTTTCGCTTCTGCCTTGAAGCACGGCGCCGCCTTTAGACTCTGTTTACGAACTTCTTTTTGTTGTTATAAACAGATTCGTTTTACAATCCACGTCCCTTCACAGTCCCGGTAATTGCCGCTCCGATCGCAACGGTCGTCGTGGCAAAGTCTGAGCCGGATACCTGCGCTGCGCAGGCAGCCGGACAAGGGAGTGGATGCTTTGTTCGACATCCAGTTTTATTAATAAATAACCTGACACACAAATATCAAATGGTAAAAGCAGCGTCTACAGTCGAACCTATTCTGGCGGAGAATCCCGATCGTTTTGTCCTGTTACCGATCAAATACCCCAAAATTTGGGAATGGTACAAAAAAGCGGAAGCGTCGTTCTGGACGGCGGAAGAAATTGACCTGGTACAAGACCTGCAGGATTGGGACACCAAGCTCAACGACAACGAACGGCATTTTGTCAAACACGTGCTGGCATTTTTTGCCGCCAGCGACGGCATCGTGAACGAAAACCTGGTGCTGAACTTCATGCGCGAAGTACAGATCCCCGAAGCGCGCTGTTTTTACGGATTTCAGGTTGCCATCGAGAATATCCACTCCGAGGTATATTCCCTGCTGATCGATACCTATATTAAAGATCCCAAAGAAAAAGACTTCCTGTTCCACGCCCTGCAGAACCTCGAGTGTGTGGCGAAAAAAGGCAACTGGGCCCTGAAGTGGATCGAGAATGCGCCCACCTTCGCGCACCGGCTGATCGCCTTTGCCGCCGTGGAAGGCATCTTTTTTTCCGGTTCGTTCTGTTCAATTTTCTGGCTCAAGAAGCGCGGCCTGATGCCTGGGCTCTCCTTTTCCAACGAACTGATCAGCCGGGATGAAGGCATGCATTGCGATTTTGCCTGCCTGCTGTACTCCATGCTTCAGCACAAACTCGATCCAAAAGAAGTGGAAGCCATCATCACGGAGGCCGTGGCGTTTGAAAAAGAATTCATCACGGATGCGCTCCCGGTTTCACTCATCGGTATGAACGCCGACATGATGGGGCAATACATCGAGTTTGTGGCCGACCGCCTGCTGATGTCGCTCGGCAATCCAAAAGTATACGGCACCGCCAACCCTTTCCCCTGGATGGACATGATCTCGATCCAAGGCAAAACCAACTTCTTTGAAAAACGCGTCGGCGATTACCAAAAAGCCGGCGTCATGGCCAAACGGGAAGACCAGGTGTTTTCCACCGATGCTGAGTTTTGAGGTTGCAGGGTTTCAAGGTTTCAAGAGGTTTCAAGGTTTCAAGAGGTTTCAAGGTTTCAAGAGGTTTTAAGGTGCACTTTTAGAAGGAGAACGAAGACGGTGAGCCATTTAATTTAAATACCCTGCAACCACTTGAAACCTTGAAACCCTGCAACCACTTGAAACCTTGAAACCCTGAAACCCTGAAACCTTGAAACCTTGAAACCCTGAAACTTTGAAACCCTGAAACCCTGAAACCTTGAAACCCTGAAACTTTGAAACCCTGAAACCCTGAAACCCTGAAACCTTGAAACCCTGAAACCACTTGAAACCCTGAAACCCTGAAACCCTGAAACCCACACACACAATTTCATTTAACAAACTAATAGAACATCATGGGCAAATTTGTGATTTCCCAGCGCGCCAACGGCGATTATCAGTTTAACCTGAAAGCGGACAACGGGCAGGTGATCCTCACCAGCCAGGGGTATTCCAGCAAGGCGTCTTGCTCCAACGGCATCGAGTCGGTACGCACCAATTCGCAGGAAGACGGCCGTTTCGAACGCCTGACCGCATCCAACGGAAAATTCTACTTCAACCTGAAAGCCTCCAACGGCCAGGTCGTGGGCTCCAGCCAAATGTATGAAGCCGAATCCGGCCGCGACAATGGTATCGATTCTGTCAAACGCAACGCTCCCGGCGCTACCGTACAAGACGATACCCTGGCCGGATAACCGAACCGAAATCCCATGGTTTTTTGGACAGGATTTACAAGATCGACCAGATTTAATATATTGAAAATCAAGTATTAATCCTGCCAGTTCTGTTGACCCTGTCCATTAAACCTTTGGCCGCTCTAACCAAATGCAACAGCACCTATTCATGCGACTAAAATTTACCATACTGTTCCTGTTCCTTGCCGGATTCCTGCCTGCGCAGAAATTTGATAGTCTGGCACTGACCCCACCGATGGGTTGGAACAGTTGGAACACCTTCGGCACCGACATCAACGCTCAATTGGTGATGGATATCGCCGATGCGCTGACCCGTACCGGCCTGGCTGCTGCGGGCTATCAGTACCTGGTGCTCGACGACGGCTGGATGGCGCACGAACGCGATTCGACCGGCAACCTCGTACCCGACCCGAAAAAATTTCCGGACGGCCTGAAACCCGTGGTCGACTATGTGCACGCCCGCGGGCTGAAATTCGGCCTCTACAACTGCGCCGGCGCCAAAACCTGCGGCGGCTACCCCGGCAGCCGCGGCCACGAATACCAGGATGCCAGGCTGTATGCCAGTCTTGGTGTGGATTATTTGAAATACGACTGGTGTGGCGCCGGTAAAATGAATGCCGAAGAGGCTTACACCACCATGCGCGATGCCATGTTTGCGGCCAAGCAACCCATCGTGTTCAGTATTTGCGAATGGGGCGTAAACCAACCCTGGAATTGGGCGCCGCCCGTGGGGCACCTCTGGCGCATCAGCGGCGATATCTCGCCTTGCTGGGATTGCCTGATCGGCCACGGCACCTGGTACTCCTGGGGTGTACTCCGAATCGTCGATCTGCACAATGACATTCGCAAGGCGGTCGGCCCGGGCCACTGGAACGACTTCGATATGCTTGAAGTGGGCAACGGCCTTCCGGTGAACGAAGACCGCGTCCATTTTGCCCTCTGGTGTATGATGGCCTCGCCGCTCATGTTGGGCAACGACCTGCGCAGCATCAAACCCGAAACCCTCGAAATACTTGGAAACAAAGAGATAATCGCCGTCAACCAGGATTCGCTCGGCATCCCGGCCTTTAAGTACCTCGACGATGGCGGCATCTTCGATATATGGGCCAAACCCCTTGCCGGCGGAGACTGGGCGCTGTGTTTCCTCAACCGGACCACCCAACCCTACCCGCTCGAATTCAAGTGGCGCGACCAAAACATCGGCGACGATATTTCCAAGCGCGACATGGGGTTGCGGGATACCACCTATCTGGTCCGCGACTTAATACTCCATAAAGACCTCGGCAACACCGGCGAGGTGCTGAAGACAACCGTGCCGGGGCACGACGTGATGGTCCTCCGGTTGAAAAAAAGCGGCTGACCGTTTTGAACCGGTCGTTGCCGATGCCCGGTAAGCGTGGGGCACGACAACGATCAAAACCCGATTGCCAACGTCAATTTGTAATAAAGCATACTCGAAAACGAAAGTAAAACACACCTCATCATGCATGTAATCAAACGCTCCGGACGCAAAGAAGACGTGTCTTTCGACAAAATCACGGCACGCCTGCGCAAACTCTGCTACGGGCTGGACACCAGCTACGTCAACATCATCGAAGTAACCAAAAAGGTCATTATGGGCCTGTACGACCAGGTTTCCACCGTCGAACTCGACAACCTGGCCGCCGAAACGGCCGCCACCATGGCCACCATCCACCCCGATTATGCCCTGCTGGCGGCCCGCATTGCCGTGAGCAACCTGCACAAACAGACCGAAAAGTCGTTCCACAAGGTCGTGCAGGCACTCTACAACTATATCGACCCCAAAACGGGCGAACGCGCCGGCCTCATCAGCGAATCGGTGTATAAAACCGTCCTAAAGCACAAAGACCGCCTCGACAGCGCTATTATCTTCGACCGCGATTTCGATTTCGACTATTTCGGCTTCAAAACCCTCGAGCGCTCCTACCTCATGCGCATGAACGGCGAAGTGGTCGAACGCCCGCAACACCTCTTCATGCGCGTGGCCATCGGCATCCACGGCGAAGATATCGATGCGGCTATCGACACCTACAACCTCATGAGCGAGCGCTGGTTTATCCATGCCACGCCCACCTTGTTCAACGCCGGATCGCCCAAACCGCAGCTCTCTTCCTGCTTCCTCCTTCAAATGACGGAAGATTCCATTAAAGGCATTTTCGAAACCCTCCAACGCTGCGCCCTCATCTCGCAAAGCGCCGGCGGTATCGGTCTGAGCATCCACAACATCCGCGCCACCGGCTCCTACATCAAGGGCACCGGCGGCACCTCCAACGGCATCATCCCCATGTTGCGCGTGTTCAACGACGCCGCCCGCTACGTCGATCAGGGCGGCGGCAAACGCAAAGGCGCTTTCGCCGTATACCTCGAACCCTGGCACGCCGATATCTTCGAATTCCTCGAACTCAAGAAAAACCACGGCAAGGAAGAAATGCGCGCCCGCGACCTCTTCTACGCGCTTTGGATTTCCGATTTGTTCATGGAACGCGTGAAAAGCGACGCCGACTGGTCGCTTTTCTGCCCCAACGAGGCCCCCGGCCTGTACGAAGTGTACGGCGGCGAATTCGAAGCGCTGTACCACAAGTACGAACGCGAAGGCCGCGCCCGCAAAGTGGTTAAAGCCCGCGACCTGTGGAACGCCGTGCTCGAAAGCCAGGTCGAAACCGGCACGCCGTACATCTTGTACAAAGACGCTGCCAACAAAAAAAGCAACCAGAAGAATCTGGGTACTATTCGCTCCTCCAACCTTTGCACCGAGATCATCGAATACACCGCCCCCGATGAAGTGGCCGTATGCAACCTGGCCTCGATCGCCTTGCCCAAGTATATCAAAGACGGCGCATTCGACTTCGACCGGCTCTATGAAATCACCCGCGTGGTGACCCGCAACCTGAACAAGGTCATCGACATCAACTATTACCCTATTCCGGAGGCTGAGCGCTCCAATCTGCGCCACCGGCCCATCGGCCTGGGCGTGCAAGGCCTGGCCGACGCTTTTATCCTGTTGCGCATGCCCTTCGACTCCCCGGAAGCGAAGCAACTCAACAAGGACATCTTCGAAACGATCTATTTCGCCGCCATGACGGAAAGTTGTGCGCTGGCCGAAAAACACGGTCCTTACGAGACCTTCGCCGGCTCGCCGGTCAGCCAGGGCCAGTTCCAGTTCGACCTCTGGGGCGTGCAGCCCTCCAAACGCTGGGACTGGGAAGGCCTGCGCCAGCGTGTGCAAACGACCGGCGTCCGGAACTCCCTGCTCGTAGCGCCCATGCCCACGGCCAGCACCAGCCAGATCCTCGGCAACAACGAGTGCTTCGAGCCTTATACCTCCAACCTGTACACCCGCCGCACCCTGGCCGGTGAGCACATCGTGGTCAACAAATACCTCATGCGCGACCTCGTGCGGCTCAACCTCTGGACCGAGGAAATGCGCGAAGCGATCATGGCCGCCAACGGCTCGGTGCAAGGCATCGAAGAAATCCCGGTCGACGTGCGCGCGCTGTACAAAACCGCCTACGAACTCAGCCAGAAAGTCATCCTTGACATGGCCGCCGACCGCGGCGCCTTCATCTGCCAAAGCCAGTCGCTCAACGTATTCATGGAAGCGCCCACCTTCGCCAAGCTGTCGTCGATGCACTTCTACGCCTGGCAAAAGGGCTTGAAAACAGGCATGTACTACCTGCGCTCCAAGGCCGCCACCGACCCGATCAAGTTCACACTCGGCGAAAAACACCAGCAGAAATTCGTGGCCAACAAAGTCACCAACGAAGCCGTGGTCAAGGTAGAAAAAGAGGCCCCGCAGATGTCGGCCCTCGAACCCGAACAACTGCAAGGCAAAATCTGCAGCCTCGACGACCCGACCTGCGAAGCGTGTTCAGCGTGAGATAATGGGGTTAATGTGGTCAATGTGTTTGAATGTGGCCAATGTGGTCAATGAGCGGTTGAGGATAGATGGGAAACTGGAAAGCCTGGCTGGAGGAAATGTATATTTATTAAACCACCGCAGCCTGCCTTCCCCTAACACATTAACCACATTAACCACATTAACCCCATTGACCCCATTGATCACATTGACCCCATTAACCACATTCTAACACATTTAATCCCCTCCACTATATCCGGTGTTTTTAGTGCGTTCAGGCAGACCGCGCGAATACCCGGGTAAGAGCCATAGCCGGAATGAAGCTACAAGGGCGATGGGCTGCGCGACCAGGGTAACTATTTTTTGTTCCCTTCACCGCTTTTCCCACACTTTTCCAACCAGTCGGCGCCGCGCCTGCGTTACACTAAACCGACGGCTTGTTTTTCAAGAAAGCGCTCCTGAAGGAAGGAGCGCTTTCTTTTTTTATCATGCAAGATTTGTCCTGTTGTTTGGCAGATTTATCCAAGGCCTGCTGGAAGGTAGCGGCGAGGTTTGTGGATGCCCGAAAGATTCGGAAAACCGGAATCGGGGTATCATCATGTCATTAAAAGTGATCTAGCATGAAAACGACCTATTGCTTCTGCCTCGGCCTCCTTTTGGCTTGCTCCCCAGCCCTGCGGGCCCAACAATGGAATACCCATACCCTTCGCTCCGATATTGTCGGCGCCTGGACCCGCGCGGGCGATATAGACAAGGACCAGGATCCGGATATTCTGGTTCAAAGTGGCGACTCGGTGTACTGGTATGAAAACCTGCGCCCGGGTTGGGCGCCTCACCTCGTCGACGCCACCTTCTACCAATCGGCGTACAGTTATGTGGATTTGGTGGATGTTGACGGCGACGGCGACCTCGACGTGCTGAAGGGCACATCGTTGGGAACTGACCATGATACGCTAACCTGGAACGAAAACCAGTCTAAGGGCTCGATGTGGGTAAAACATGTACTGACACCATTGCACGAAGCGCTCGGTTGGATGCAGGGCGCTTACGGCGACATCGACCGTGATGGCGACCCGGACATGGTGGTGCCGGAATTTGATTTAGGCTCGCAACCCACCCAGGGACGCCTGTTTTGGCTGGAAAACCCCGGCACACCCGATAACTGGATCAAGCACACCGTGCTGAACGGTAATTACAACTTCGCCAGTGTAGCCGACCTTGACGGAGATAGCGACCTGGATATTGTTGCCGGATTCAACGGGGTTTATTGGCTGGAAAACCGGCTGCCTGATCCCAATTGGATAAAGCATACCTTAGTCAATGCTACCGGTCAAGCTTACTTGTTCGGCTTCTGCGCCGACATGAATGGAGATCATGGCATCGATATCGTGGCATCCGATGTAGCGACCAGCTCCATACAATTATTTACCAACCCTATTTGGCAGAAGATAAGCGTCCACAATACCGGGAAGAATATTTTTCTGGGCGTTGCCGGCGACCTCGACGGGGACGGTGATAACGACATAACCTATGGCGGAGCAGGGTTCGAAGCGCAGGCGCTGGGCTGGGCCGAAAATACCACTTTCGGCACGAAATGGACCCTGCATGACATCACCCCAAGCCTCAAAATCCAGATGATCCCCACCGGCCTGGCTGACGTCGACGGCGATTCGGACATCGATATCATATCCCTTGAGTTCAACCCGTCAACTGGTATCGGCTCTGCCTTCTGGGCGGAAAATCCGAGATTCAGCACCGGTTTGTCCGCCATACCTGAACCTGCAGTTCACTTCGACGTATGGCCCAACCCCACACCGGGTGGCGCCGCCGTTCAATTTGAATTGCAACAGACGGACATGGTGCGGGTGACCATCTGTGATAAGTTGGGAAGAAACATTCGACTGCTTGACGTTGCTACTATGGAGCCCGGCCAGCATGTTGTGGAATGGGATGGATGTGCCGGGAATGGAATGCCCGTACCCGCCGGGGTATACTGGATTCGGATAGAAACCGCAAACAGAGTGGCAGGCATAGCGTTGATTAAATTGTAACAGGGCGTTGCTCGAGGCGACATGGAAAATGCTGCGATCCATTGACACCGCTCCTCAGCCCTTTATAGACATTTCCCATACCAACCGCCCGATCGTCTGCAGGCAACGCTCCATATCGAGGCCGAACGGCGCGCCAAAACTCAGGCGGATATGGTTGGCAAAGCGGCCGTCGGTGCTGAAGATCTGCCCCGGAGCGATGCTGATCTGGTGCTGCAGGGCGCGGCGGTACAGTTGGAACGCATCGACGCGTTCGGGCAGTTCGAGCCAGAGCACGTAGCCACCCTGGGGTTGCGAAACCCGTGTTTCGGGCGGGAAATATTCGGCGATGGCCTGCCAGTAGCGCAGGCACTGCGTGTGCAGGGCCTTGCGCAGGTGGCGCAAGTGCAGGTCGAAGCGGCCCATTTCGCAAAAACGCGCAATTGCCGCCTGCGTGGGCGTGGCCGTAGTGATGCAATGGGTGAGTTTGTTCTGCAGCATTTGTTTGCGGAAGCGGCCTGGTTCGCACCACCCGATGCGGTAACCGGGTGCGAGGGTCTTCGACATGGAAGAGCAGTACAACACCAGCCCCTCGGTGTCGTAACTTTTGCAGGTGCGCGGCCGCGTTTTGCCGAAGTACATCTCGCCGTAAATATCGTCTTCCACCAGCGGGATACCGCGCGCGGCCAGCATGGCCACCAGCGCCTGCTTGTGGGCGTCGGGCATGAGGCTGCCCAGGGGATTGTTGAAATTGGGTACGAACAGGGCGGCCGCAACCTGCTGCCGCGCAAGGGCCTGCTCCAGGAAATCGAGGTCGGCCCCGGTGTGCGGGTCGGTGGGCACTTCCAGTGCGCGCAGGCCCAGGGATTTCAGCAGGTTGAATATGCCGAAATACGTGGGCCGTTCGATGGCTACCACGTCGCCGGGCCGGGTCACGGCCTGCAGGCTGAATGCCAGCGCTTCCATGCAGCCCTGGGTGACCACTACCTCGTCGGCCGAACTCTGGCCGCCGCCGTTGAACGCCAGGCGGGCCAACTGATGGCGCAGCCGCTCATTGCCCTGTACTTGTTCGTAGTGCAGGCAACTGGTCGGGCTCTCCCGGAGCGCTTCCAGCAGGCATTTATTGAGTTTGGCTGCCGGCAGCAATTCGGGCGCCGGCGCAGCGACCGACAGGCGCACCACCCCGGCTGCGGTCAGGTTGGCGTAGACGGCGGAAATCATCTCGTCGACGGTCAGGCTTTCCGCAGGTGCTGCCAGACGCGGCGCGCGCGGGGGGGCAGACTGGCGCTGCACTCCGTACCGCACATAGTAGCCCGATTTCGGGCGCGCTTCGATCAAACCTTTGCTCTCCAGTGCGGCGTATGCCTTGAACGCCGTGCTCTGGCTGATGCCTTGTTCGGCGCTCAGCGCCCGCACCGAAGGCAGCCGGTCGCCCGTTTTGTACATCCCGCGCGATACCATGGTTTCCAGACGCTCGGCTACCTGGCTGTACAGGAAATCGTCTTCCAAATGCGCCATCTGTTATGCTTTATTTTTAAAAAACTGAATCTGTTTTTTCTGCAAACAAAGGTAGCACCTTTGTCCCGCAATTCAAACCAAGTACCCTGACCATGCACCTTGACGTTCAAATTTCCACTTGGGAACCCCGTTTCAAAACCGCCTTTTTTCAACTCAACAAAGCCTGGATCGAAGCCGACTACCCCCTTGAACCGGTTGATGTAGCCGTGCTCAGCGACCCGGAGACCCATATCCTGGCCGGCGGCGGCAATGTATTGGCCGCCACGGTCAAAACGGAAGTCGTAGGAGTTGTTGCGTTAAAGTCTGTTGATTCTGCTACCTTTGAACTGACCAAAATGGCCGTCGAAAAATCCTGGCGCGGGCGTGGTATCGGCAAGCAATTGATGCATGCCGCCATCCGGGAAGCGCGCCGGCTCGGCGCCACGCGGGTGATCCTGTACTCCAACACCCGCACCTCGGGTCCGGCAGTGCAGTTGTATCGAAAAATGGGGTTTCGCGAAATCCCGCTCGAACACGCCACCTACAAACGTGCAGATATCAAAATGGAACTTTTGCTCGACCGGATTCCCGTCCAACGCACCCTACACAGCCGCCTGCCCGAGACCGACTTCGACCATCTCGCCTTCGGTGAAACCGTTTCGGACCACATGCTGGTGGCCGATTACCGCGACGGCGCCTGGCAAACGCCGCACATCGTCCCTTACGCCAATCTCGAATTGCCCCCCGCCATCATGGCTCTGCACTACGGCCAGATCGTGTGGGAGGGGATGAAGGCGTTCCGGCTGGCCGACGGCCGGGTGAGCATCTTCCGCATCGACCGGCATGCGCGGCGTCTCAACCATTCGCTGGCCCGCATGGCCATGCCGCCGATGCCCCACGACCTGTTCGCCGATTGCATCCGCGCCCTCGTGGCCGTAGATGCCGCCTGGGTGCCCTCGGCGCCGGGCTCTTCGCTCTACATCCGGCCGCTGGTAATCGCCACCGATGCCAAATTCGGCGTGAAAGTATCGGATACCTACCGCTTTGTGGTGTTCACCGGCCCGGTGCCGGTTTATTATTCCAAGCCTTTGCGGGTGAAGGTGGAGGACCATTTCGTCCGCGCAGCCCGCGGCGGCACCGGAGCGGCCAAATGCGCCGGCAACTACGGCGGTGCGTTGTATCCCACCCAACTGGCCCGCGCCGACGGCTTCGACCAGGTGCTGTGGACCGACGGTTCGCCGGAATTGAACATTGAAGAATCGGGCACCATGAACGTGATGTTTGTGATCGACGGCAAAGTGGTCACCCCGCCTTTGTCGGACACCATCCTCGAAGGCATCACCCGCGACAGTGCGCTGGCGCTGGCCCGGGAACTGGGCTACCCGGTGGAGGAGCGCCGCATCAGCGCCGCCGAGCTGGTGGAAGCACACGACAAGGGGCTGTTGCAGGAAGGTTTCGGCATTGGCACGGCCGCTGTCACCGTGTCGTTCGACATGATCCGGGTACATGACCGCGATCTTCAACTGCCGCCGGTAGCGCCCGGCGCGTTTGCGGTGCAAGTGCGGCAGACGTTGCAGGATATCCGCACGGGGCGCCGCCCCGACGTGCACGGTTGGAATACGATCGTGGAATAAAAAAGGCTGTTGTTATTTTTAGTTTTATACCCCGCCGCTGGCGGGATACCTATTCTCCGCTGTTGTTATTAGGGCGATGCGATGATCCAAATCGTGTCGCCTTTTTTTTAGCATAGCCGCTCCCATTGCCCCCATTGCCCCCATTAACCCCATTGACCACATTGACCACATTGATCCCATTGACCACATTAACCAATTTCACCCTTTCCAGATTTTATACACCGGAGCCTGCACGGCCCGGTCTTCCGGGATTTCGCGCAACGGCTCGCATGGGCGCAGGGTGTCGCGGCATTGGGCGGGGAGTTGCTGGTACAGCCGGGTGCCGTCGGTTTTCCAGGCGATCATCTCGTCGCTCACACTGCGGATCACCTTGCCGGGGTTGCCTACTACCAGGCTGCGCGGCGGTATTTTCTCGCCGCTTTTGATAAAACACAGGGCTCCGACGATGCATTCTTCGCCCAACTCGACCTCGTCCATCAGGACGGCGTTCATACCGATAAGGCTGTTGCGGCCGATCGTGGCGCCGTGTATAATGGCGCCGTGGCCAATATGGGCCGATTCCCGGAGGTGTACCGTGACGCCCGGGAACATGTGGATCGTGCAGTTTTCCTGCACGTTGCAGCCGTCTTCGATCAGGATTTGCCCCCAGTCGCCCCGCAGGGCCGCGCCGGGGCCAATATACACATCGCGCCCGATGACGACATTACCGGTGACCACCGCCTGCGGGTGGACAAATGCCGTTTCGTGGACGACTGGTCGGAAGCCGTTGAATTCGTAGATCATGTCAAATTTTGTCCAGGTTTTGCGGGTTTGCATTCCGGTGGTTCTGCTGCCCGGAATTCCCCGTAGGTTTGCCGTCTGTGCAGCCAAAATTACAACCGAAATGCGTACACGTTCTTTTTTTTCCCTTTTGGGCCTCTGCCTCACAGCCTGTTTGCCGGCGCAGGAACCCATGTTCCAACGCCTGAGTTACCCGGTGCACGAAAACGGCAAAACCCTCGCGTTCCCCTTTGCCGGCGGCCTGAATGCCCCGCAACTCTCTGCAGCCGACCTGAACAACGATCATATCCCCGACCTCGTCATTTTCGACCGTGCAGGCGACGTGCTGCTGACCTTTCTCAACGAGGGCACGCCCAACCAGACCAGTTATCGCTTCGCCCCGGAGTATGCCTGCAATTTCCCGGCGCTGAAAAACTATGTGCTGCTCCGCGATTACGACCACGACGGCGCCGCCGATATCTTCTGTTCGGGACTGGACCCCGGATCGCAGGAAATGCAGGTTTTTCACGGCTATTTTGATCACAATCAATTAAAATTCAAACCCTTTACCTTTACATACCCTGGTTGCAGCACCTGCGACAACCGCCTGATCTATTACCCCTCCTCCTTGCCCGGGTTCTGGAACAACCTGTTTATCGCCAATACCGATTACCCGGATGTGAACGACATCGACGGCGACGGCGACCTCGATATCCTGACTTTCGACGGATCGGTGGGCGGCAACGTGTGGCTGATCCAGAACATGTCGGTCGAAATGGGCCACGGACGTTTTGCCCCCTCCAAAGAGGTGATCGACCGGGGCGAACGCCACCCCGGCTCCACGCTGATGACCTACGACCAGGATGGCGACGGCGATATGGAGATCGTGCTGGGCGATATTTCCTTCGCTTGCTTTAATATGATGACCAACGGCGGCTCCAAAGACGTAGCCTGGATGACCGCCCAGGATACCGCCTTCCCCGGTTACGATACCCCGGTGGATCTGACCATTTTCCCCACGCCTTTTTACCTGGACCTCAACAATGACGGCAAAAAAGACCTGGTGGCCGCGCCGAACAGCAAATTTACCAACGACGACCGCCAGTGCGTGTGGTACTACCCGAATGCGGCGGGCAACGGCATCTCCTTTCACCTGGCTACCAAAAGCCTCCTTGTGAATGACATGATCGATATCGGTACGGCGGCGCACCCGGCCCTGGTGGATGTGGACGCCGATGGTTTGCTCGACCTGGTAGTGGGCAACTATGGCTACTACGGCGGCGGCTTGGGGCAAAATGCCAGCCTCTATTACTTCCGGAACACCGGAACCGACAAGGCGCCGCAATTTACACTCGAAGATACCGACTGGGCCGGCCTGTCGGAATTTGCCCCCAACGATTACGACTTCTGCCCGGCTTTTGGCGACCTCGACGACGATGGCGACCTCGATCTTTTGGTGGGCAGCAACCTCGGCGCCCTGTACTACTACCGAAACACGGCCGGGGCCGGCAAACCCTTGCAGTTTGAGCGCGATCTGAACGTGATGTGGGTGTCGATGGACATAGGCAACTATTCCACGCCGGCAATTGTAGATCTCGACCTCGACGGCCGGAAAGACATCGTCATGGGCGAGCGCAACGGCAACGTGAATTTCTTCAAAAACATCGGCGCTTCCGACAATCCGCTGTTCAATACATCGCCGACCTTTTCAAAACTCGGAGCGGTGGACGCCCGTGTGCCGCCTTCAGACGTGGGGTTCAGCATACCCGTATTCATCGATCAGCCCAGCGGCGAACGCCTCCTGATCATTGGTACCCAGGAGGGCCACCTCGAGGCGTACAACAACATCAGCGCAACCGAATCGCCCTACGGCCTCGAATCGGATCGCTGGGGGAACCTGGACGAGGGCAACCGCAGCTCGCCGGCCTTCGGCGATCTCGATGGCGACGGCATCCTGGAAATGGTGGTGGGTAACCTGCGCGGCGGGCTCGCCTTGTATAAAACCGTGCTGGTCGATTGCAACGCTACTGCGACCAAAGTGGGGCAGGCGCCGGTTCGGCAGCCGCAACTCAGCCCCAATCCGGCGCGCAATTGGGTGCGGGTGGAATGGCCCGCCGGCGAGGCCGTCCAATGGCAGGTCTTCGACCTGCTGGGACGTCGCGCAGCAGCAGGAGAAGCGCCCGGCGGCACGTTTACGATCCCGGTCAGCGCCTGGACGCCCGGTCTGTATTTCCTGGAAATGCGTTGCGGAAGCGGACTGTGGGGTCGCACCACGGTGGTCGTGGCGCGTTGATCGATGCTTCGATTCAAAGGTCGAAACTGAAGCCTTCCGATACGAATTGTTCGTAATTCTCCCGGTCAAACTGGTACAATTTGGCCGGGCGGTGGGCTACGCCTTCCTGCACCTGGTTGAGGTCGAGCAGGAGGTTCATGGAGAGGATCTTTTTGCGGAAATTGCGTTTATCCAGTTTTTCCACCAGGATAGCCTCGTACAATTGCTGGAGTTCGGTGAGGGTGAATTTGGGCGGCAGAAGTTCGAAACCGACGGGCGCCATGCGGACTTTCAGTTTGAGCCGGCGCAGGCAGGTTTCGAGGATTTCGTTGTGGTCAAAAGCCAGTTCGTCGACGCTGGAAACCGAATGCCATTGCGCCGATTGGGCGAAAGAGGCCGGCGTAACGGCAAAGTCGCTGATTTTGATCAGGGAATAGTAGGCAATGGTAATGACCCGGCCCAGGGGGTGGCGGTTTACGGCGCCAAAAGCTTTTACCTGTTCGAGGTATACGCCGCGCAGGCCGGTGAGTTGCTCCAGTACGCGTTCGGCGGCGGTGTCCAGATTTTCATTGGGATACACCAGGTCGCCGGGCAAGGCCCATTTGCCTTTAAACGGCGCTGCGCCGCGCTGAATAAGCAGTACCTTCAGGTCGCTCCCGTCAAAACCGAATATGACATTATCAACGGAGAAAGCAGATTTGAAGAAGCTCTCAACCTCACTCATAACCTTTTGTTGTCGTTAGTCCAGGCCAAAATTACGGCCTTATTGTTAAATGGACACCAATTTATCAGGGTAATCCCCGAGTGTAATTTTACATATTGGCCTTTTTTTTGCATTATAGATTCCTGTTGCTGGTTAAAAATGCATTTTTCGCTGTTTCACGGGCCAAAAACCGTATTTTTGTCTCGTTTTTTTGACAGAACAGTGCAGAGCCAACCCATCACACACCTCCCGTTTCACCGAGCATCAACCGGATAAAAGCCATGCAAATTGACATAGCTGCCCACATAGAGAAATTACTTTTTCTGCACGACACCCTCACTATTCCATCGTTTGGCGGCTTTACCGCTACCCGCGCCCCCGCTGCCGTGGATTATGCCGGAGGCGCGGTCACGCCGCCTTCCAAAACACTGACTTTCAACGAAAGCCTCACGTTTGACGATGGTATCCTCGTGGACGATATCGCGAAAACGCACGAATTGACCGCGGCAGATGCACAGGCGGCCGTGCAGGCCTTTGTCGATCAGATACAACAACAACTCAACCAACGCGAGATCGTCACCCTGCCGGGTGTGGGCCGGTTGTACAAAAACTATGTACAAAAAATCCAGTTCCTGCCCGATGCAACCAACTTTCACGCCGGCTCGTACGGGCTGCCGCCCCTGCAGTTCTCACCGATAGCCCGCTCGCGGGAGATTGCTGAAAAACCGGCGGCCCAAGCCACGCCCAACGGCACCACTGCCAGTATGCCGGTACCGCCGACCGAACCGGCCAAGTCCACTGCCACCCCGGCTATCCCGCCCTTGCCGCCGCCGCCGCCGTTTGTCAGCGAGCCTTACACGGCCCCGCGCACGTCGGGCGCCCAATTCGGCACCGGTATCGGAATTGGCCTGGTAGTGTGCGCCCTGGCGTTCGGCATTTGGTATTGGCAGCACAAAAACGCCGCAAAAGGCACGGCGCCTACCACCGAGCTGCAGGCGGATGACAACCAGAACCCGCCGGTATCCACCCATGTGCCGGGTATTTCCGAAATGGCCAAACTGGCCGAAAAAGAAAAAACACCGGCAACCAAGCCGGAGCCGGCTACACCGGACCGCGAAGATGAGGACCTCAACGACGAGGTGGAACAGGCGGCGGCCGCCAAAAAAGTCGAGATCCTGCGCCGCCAGAACGAACCCCCGCAATCGTCGGTGCAAGCGGCAAAAGCCGAAAACAGCCGGGAATGCATCCTGGTTATCGCTACCTTGCAGGACCCCACCAATGCCGAACGCCTCATCGCCAAACTCAAAGGCGCCGGCTATGACGTGTACTCGGTGCAGCAACGCGGCTACCAGGTGGGCGTGCGTTTTGACTACGCCAACGCGTCTGACATTGATAAAATGAAGGCAGAGTTGATCCGCTTCACCGGCGAAAAAGGCATCGTGGTCAAGAAGAAATAACCCTGTTTTCAAAACACCCCCTCCCTATGCTTCGCATTGATCATATCGGAATCGCCATCCGCAACATGGCCGACGGCAACGAACTGTTCCGCCGGCTGCTCGGCGCCGCGCATTACAAAATTGAAACGGTGGAGACCGAAAAGGTCGCCACTTCTTTTTTTCATATTGGAGAAAGCAAAATAGAGCTCCTGGAAGCCACCGACCCGGAGAGCCCGATCGCCAAATTCATCGAAAAACGGGGCGAAGGCATCCACCATATTGCATTTGAGGTGGACGATATCCGCACCGAAATCGAGCGCCTCGAGGCCGAGGGCTTTGTGCCCTTGAACCGCGAGCCCAAGCGCGGCGCCGACAACAAGCTCGTGGCTTTCCTCCATCCCAAATCGAGCAATGGCGTCCTGGTCGAACTCTGCCAGTCGGTCGCCTGAGTATCCACGCGCGGCCAGCGGGCAACAGGCGCTTATGCCATGCCCATTCCCTGTTTGATCAACCGATCGCTATGCTTCAACGACTTTTCCAGCGGTATACCGGCTTTTTGCGCAGCCTGAAGGCCGTATATGTGGTCAACAACCTGCTCCATTTCAAGCGCTTATGGGCCAACCGCCGGCTTTACCGCCGCTACGGTCTGCACAAAAGCGTTTTTAGTCCCATCGGCAGCACCGACTTTGCGCAGCACCACCCCGATATTCCCTGGCTCGACCGGCCCGATGCTGCCAAACGCCTGGAACAACACCCCGATTTTCAGCGCTTCGACCCGGCGGTACAGGCCCAAATCCGGCAATTCCTCCGCGACGGCTACCTCATCCTCGAGCAATTTTTCGCCGCCGCCGACACCGATGCGCTCAACGCAGAAATAGACCGCCTGCTCGAAAACCACCAAACCGGATTCAACTATACCGGCCGGAAAATATTCAACCTGCAGGAACAGAGCCGGCTGGCCGATGAGCGGTTTTTCCGGCATCCGCAGCTGATCCAGCTGCTGTCGTTTCTGCTGGGCAAACCGGTGATTCCCTTTCAGTCGCTCAGTTTTATTCAGGGCAGCGAACAGCGCGCACATTCCGACTCGATCCACATGACCACCGAACCCCCCGGCTACCTGATCGCTACCTGGACGGCCCTCGAAGATTGTTCGGAAGACGCCGGGCCGCTTTTCTATTACCCGGGCAGTCACCGCCTGCCCTATGTGATGACCCCCGATTACCCCAGCGGCAACACGCGGTTTACCATCGGCAACTACAGCAACCGGCGTTATGAAGACAAGATCGAGACGCTCATCGAGCAACATGGGTTGCGGCAACAATTATTCCTGGCCCGGCGCGGCGACGTGCTGATCTGGCACGCCAATCTGTTGCACGGCGGCAGCGCGATCGCCCGGCCCGATGCCACCCGCCGCAGTTTCGTGTGCCATTATTACGCGCAAGACGTGATCTGTTACCATGAAATGTCGCAACGCCCGGCTATCCTCAAACCCTGAAATGGCAGTCGCCACCCTGAAACGACAGGATTTTTCACCGCGTACTTAAATCCCGCAGCCCTCATACCATATCCCGCCGGTATGGCGTTTTCACCCGGAAAATCCTGCCCGCCGGTATAGTATGGCCAAATCCTGCCTACTTTTGCGTTTTAATTTTAAAATTGAAGTTAAAAAAAACCTGTTCCTCCTTCCCGTTTCGGGCAGGGCCGGGGTAGGTCAACAGACCAAAAGCATGAACCGTATTCGACTCTGCGCACTACTGAGCAGTCTTTTTTTGGTGCTGACCAGCACCACCGCATTCGGCCAGATGAAAGGCTGGGAACTGGGCGGATGGCTGGGTATCTCCAATTATTTCGGCGACCTGAACACCAACTACCGGCTCAACCGGCTGCACCTGGCCGGCGGCATCGGCACGCGCTACAACATCAACGACCGGCTCGCGCTGCGCTTCGGGGCCAACTACGGCCGCATCAGCGCCTACGACTCCGACTCCAAAAACGTGTTTGAACGCCGCCGCAACCTCTCTTTCCGGAGTGACATCGTTGATGCTACCATGCAGCTGGAATTTAATTTCATGCCCTACATGCACGGCCACCGCGACTATTTCTACACCCCTTATGTATTTCTAGGCCCTTCGTTTTTCTATTTTAAACCCCAAACGGAGTACAACGGCACCTGGTACAACCTGCCCGAAATGGGCACCGAAGGCCAGTTTCGCGGCGAAGAATACAACTCCACCCAAGGCGCACTGGCGTATGGATTCGGTTTTAAAGTAGACCTTTCGTACCGCTGGAGCGTATCGATCGAACTTAGCGGCCGCAAAGTATTTACCGACTACCTCGACGACGTGAGCGGCGTGTACGCCGATTGGCGCGACATTCGCTCCCTCCGCAGCCAGCTGGCCGCCGACCTCGCTGACCGCTCGGTGGAGCCAAAGATCGGCGAACCGGGCCGCCAACGCGGCAACGGCAAGAACAACGACATGTACGCCTTTCTCGGCGTCAGCCTCCAGTACTATTTCGGCGAGATCCGGTGCCCGGCGTTTATGCGGTGAGCATAAAGGGGGCCAGGTTTTAAACCTGGAATTCCGGTATTTGCTGCAAGGCGGGAAGTAGCGTTACCCGTCCGGGCGAGCGATCCCACGCGCTTTGGCGATGACCACCCGCGCTACCTGCTCCGGCGCCGGCGCATAGTGCGAAAATTCCAGGTTGGCCGTAGCGCGACCGGCGGTGAGGGTGCGTAGCGCCGTTACATAGCCGAACAGTTCGGCCAACGGCACATCCGCTTGTATGGCAATGGCATTCCCCGCGCGTGCCTCCTGCCCGCGGGGCAAACCCCGGCGGCGGTTGAGGTCGCCCATGACCGGTCCGGCGTATTCCTCCGGCGTTACTACTTCCAGTTTCATTACGGGCTCAAGCAGTTGGGGCGCGCATTGCGGTGCAGCGGCCCGGAAGCCGTATTTGGCGCACAATTCAAAGGCCAGCGGCTTGGAGTCGACCGGGTGCATAAGGCCGTCGAGCACGCGCACTTTCATCGACTCCAACTGGTAGCCGGCCAGTACGCCGCTCGGTATCATGGAGGCAAATCCCTGGCGGATGGGTTCGATGAACGTTTTGTCGATCGCGCCCTGGGGTACCGCCCATTCGAACTGGAGTTTGGTTTTTCCGCTTTTATACGCTTCGCTGTTCAGAAACGCCTCGTCGACGGGTCCGATCTCGAACTCCATTTCGGCAAACAGGCTGGCGCCGCCGCGCTGGTGGTCCAACTGCTCGCGATGCCGCACAGGTTGCGTCAGCGCCTCTTTGTAGTTCACCTGCGGTGCGCCCTGGTTGACGGCTACGTGAAACTCGCGTTTCAGCCGGTCGAGAATAATTTCCAGGTGCAACTCGCCCATGCCGTGTATCGTCGTCTGGTTAGTGTCGGCATTGTAGCGTACCTGGAAGGTGGGGTCCTCCTCTTCGAGTTTGGCCAGCGCCTGGGCGAGGTTGTCGAGGTCGTGCTGGGTTTTGGGCTCGATGGCCAGCCCGAGCACCGGCTCGGGGAAGATCATGCTTTCCAGCGCTATGGGGTGTTCCAGCGCGCAGAGCGTGTCGCCGGTCCGGATATCGGTAAAACCGGCCGCGGCGGCGATATCGCCGGCTTCCACCTGGGGGATATTGTTTTGCTTGTTAGCGTGCATTTGGTACAGGCGGGTGATGCGCTCGCGGTGGCCCGTGCGGGCATTCAGCACCACGTGGCCCGATTCGAGCCGGCCCGAGTACACCCGCATGAAACACAAGCGGCCCACGAACGGGTCGGTGGCGATCTTGAACGCCAGGGCGCAAAACGGCTCCTCCGCCGATGGGCGCCGGCTCACGGGCGCCAGCGTCTTGGGATGGATACCTTGTACGGCGTCGAGATCGGTAGGCGCCGGCAGGTAAAAACAAATCGCGTCGAGGCAAGCCTGCACCCCCTTGTTTTTGTACGCCGACCCGCACAATACGGCTGTCAGACCGCCCTGGCAAATCGCCGTGCGGAGGGCCCGGCGGATATCGTCCGGGGCTACCGATTCGGGGTCGCCGATCAGAGCGTCGAGCAGGCCTTCATCGTACACGGCGATCTCTTCGAGCAGGCGCTGGCGGTAAGTGGCCGCCGCAGCCGCCAGCTCGGCGGGTACGGGCCCGGCGGAAAAGGTGGCGCCCTGGTCATCCTCGTTCCAGATGCGGGCCTCCAGCGTCACCAGATCGACGATGCCCCCGAACTGTTCCTCTTCGCCGATGGGTAGTTGGATCGGCACGGCATTGGCGCCGAGTTTGGCCTTGATCTCCTGCACTACCTTGAAAAAATCGGCGCCGGCGCGGTCCATTTTGTTGACAAAAGCCAGGCGCGGCACGCGGTAATTATCGGCCAGCCGCCAGTTGGTTTCCGATTGCGGTTCAACGCCGTCGACAGCGGAGAACAGGAATACCAGCCCGTCGAGTACCCGGAGCGAGCGGTTGACCTCCACGGTGAAGTCGACATGGCCCGGGGTATCGATGATGTTGAGTTCGTAGGCCTGGCCGGCAGCGGTCCAGCTGCATTTGGTGGTGGCGGAGGTGATCGTGATGCCGCGTTCGCGCTCCTGCTCCATCCAGTCGGTAATGGTATTGCCTTCGTGTACTTCGCCGGTTTTATGGATCACGCCGCTGTAGAAGAGCATGCGCTCCGTCATGGTGGTTTTGCCGGCGTCGATGTGGGCGGCAATACCAATGTTGCGGGTGAAGCGAAGGTCTTTTTGCATGCGAAAAGACGTTGTTAGGCAAACAAAGGTAGCGGCTGGCGCGCAAGCACCGCGCGCATGCGGTCATTTTTTCCGGTGATTCTTGTGTCCGGTACATTTTGCTGCTGGCCGGGGCGCCAGCAGTGGCATCCCGTTGCAAATCAAAGCCATCTGCCGTTTTTGGCGGTCTCGCCTGCAACATTCGCCGGGATTCACTTCAATGGTTTGCAAAAAACCTACCGAACTATTGGTTGTTGGGTTTGCCTGGAAAAACAGCGACCCGCTCCGGACTGCCGGAGCGGGTCGCTCAACGTTGTATAGTACAGTTTATGGCGCTTTGAACTTCTAAAACCCGGAATGTCCAATGTCCAGGTGGTTTAGATCCCGGTAAGTTGAAATTCAAAGAATAACCAACCGCAAACCCATCATCTCCTGAACAATGGCCATTCAACTATGTAAAGCCTGCGTCAGCAACGCTTTTCTTACGCTTTCACCGTCCCGCGCGCCTTCTCGATCACGGCTTTCGCCACGTTTTCCGGCGCCGGGGAATAGTGGGCGAATTCCATCGTCGACGAAGCGCGACCCGAGGTCAGCGTGCGCAGCGAGGTGACGTAGCCGAACATCTCGGCGAGCGGCACTTCGGCCTGAATGGCGATGGCGCCGCCGGCGCGGCCTTCCTGGCCTTTCGGCATGCCGCGGCGACGGTTGAGGTCGCCGATCACCGGGCCGACGTATTCTTCGGGCGTGATCACTTCGAGTTTCATGATCGGTTCCATCAGTTGCGGCTTGCAAGCAGGGGCTGCAGCGCGGAAACCGTCTTTGGCGCAGAGTTCGAAGGCGATCGGTTTGGAGTCGACCGCGTGCATCGAGCCGTCGACCACGCGTACTTTCATCGAGTCGATGTTGTAGCCCGCGAGGATACCGTTGCTCATCATCTGCGTGAAACCGTCGGTGATGGGCTTGATGTAGTTTTTGTCGATCGCGCCGCCCACGATACCCCATTCGAACTGGAGTTTTTTCTTGCCGCTCTTGAAATCGTCGCTCTCGAGGAATTCCTGGTCGGCGGGACCGAGGGTGAATTCCATATCGGCGAACAGACCGGCGCCGCCCGTTTGTTTCTTCAGGCGTTCGCGGTGCGATACGGTTTTCGTCAACGCCTCTTTGTAGTTGACCTGCGGGGCGCCCTGGTTGCATTCCACCTTGAACTCGCGGCGCAGGCGGTCGACGATGATCTCGAGGTGCAACTCGCCCATACCGGAGATAACGGTTTGGTTGGTCTCGTCGTCGTAGCGCACGCGGAAGGTCGGGTCTTCTTCCGCCAGTTTGTTGAGCGCCATGCCCAGTTTGTCCAGGTCTTTCTGCGTCTTGGGTTCGATGGCCAGGCCGATCACCGGCTCGGGGAACACCATGCTTTCGAGCACGATGGGCTTGTCAAGGTCGCACAGGGTGTCGCCGGTGCGGATATCTTTGAAGCCCACCGCAGCGGCGATATCGCCGGCTTCCACGCGCTCCACCGGGTTCTGCTTGTTGGCGTGCATCTGGTACAGGCGGCTGATACGCTCTTTTTCTCCGCTGCGGGTGTTGAGCACATAGGAGCCGGCGTCGAGTTTGCCGGAATACACGCGGATAAAGCACAAGCGGCCCACGAAGGGGTCGGTCGCGATCTTGAACGCCAGGGCGCAGAACGGATCGTCTACCGTCGGCCGGCGGCTGACCTCTTCTTCCGTTTTCGGGTTGGTGCCTTTCACGGCTTCGATATCGACCGGCGACGGCAGGTAGTAGCAAACGGCGTCGAGGCAGGCCTGCACGCCTTTGTTTTTATAGGCCGAACCGCACATGACGGGCGTCATTTTCATGTCGCACACGGCGGCGCGCACGGCGGCGCGCATTTCGTCGACGGTGATGGAGTCGGGGTCGTCGAAGAATTTCTCCATGAGGGTGTCGTCGTAGGTGGCGATTTCCTCGATGAGTTTCTGGCGGTATTCGGCCACGGTTTCCTTCAGGTCGTCGGGGATGGGCACTTCGTTGAAGGTCATGCCCTGGTCCTTTTCGTTCCAGATAATGGCCTGGTTGGTTACGAGGTCGACCACGCCGGTAAATTTCTCTTCGGCGCCGATCGGCACCTGGAGCGGGATGGCGTTGGAGCCCAGTTTGGCCATCATGTCTTTGACGACCATGAAAAAGTCGGCGCCGGTGCGGTCCATTTTATTGACGAACGCAATACGCGGCACTTTATAGTTGTCGGCCAGGCGCCAGTTGGTTTCCGATTGCGGTTCCACGCCGTCGACGGCGGAGAACAGGAATACCAACCCGTCGAGGACGCGCAGGGAGCGGTTGACCTCCACGGTGAAGTCTACGTGGCCGGGGGTATCGATGATATTGAAGTCGTATTTTTGATCTTCTACCGTCCAGATGCATTTGGTAGCGGCCGAGGTGATGGTGATACCGCGCTCCTGCTCTTGCTCCATCCAGTCCATGGTGGCAGCGCCTTCGTGCACTTCTCCGATTTTGTGGGTAACGCCAGTGTAATACAAGATACGCTCGGTTGTTGTTGTTTTGCCGGCGTCGATGTGGGCGGCAATACCAATGTTGCGGGTGAACCGGAGGTCCTTTGCCATTTCGATGAATGATTGTTAAGTTAACAAAATCCGGCACGCAGCGTGCCAGGAAGGAAATGATGAATAGATGGGTTTGGCGGGGTCGATAGTATGGTGTGGATTACGTTTTGGTTATGTTTTGGGTTGGCTTGAAGGGATTTTTGTTAAAAATTTTCTTTCAAAAAGAAAATCAAGTGTTTGCAGGGTTAAAATTTGGCAGAATGCAGTTTTGCTTTTCAGAAGTTTGGAAAAACGAAAATGCGTTGTGTCAAATCGGCGTTCTTTAAACGGCAAAACCGTCGAAAAAGACCGGCTGTGGCTGGGGGCGGTAGCCGGACTTTTTCAACGGTAGGGCTGGAGGAGGGTCCGGGCTCAGGCCTTGTAGTGGGCGAAAGCGCGGTTCGACTCGGCCATTTTGTGCGTGTCTTCGCGCTTTTTCACGGCGTTGCCTTCTCCTTTGCTGGCAGCGATCACTTCGGCGGCCAGTTTTTCAGCCATGCCTTTGCCGGCGCGGGCGCGGGCATATTTGATCAGCCATTTGATGCCGATGGAGATTTTCCGGTTGGCCGGCAATTCCGTCGGGATCTGGAAGGTGGCGCCCCCGATCCGGCGGCTCCGCACTTCCACTTGCGGCATAACGTTGTTCAGTGCTTTTTTCCAGACTTGCAACTCGTCCTCGTTGGTGCGGGTCTTCACGAGGTCTAATGCATCGTAGAAGATACTGAACGCAACGCCCTTCTTGCCCTCCCACATCATGTGGTTCACGAAACGAGTTACCATCGTATCGTTGTACCGCGGATCAGGAGCCAATACTCGAGGTTTCGGTTTGTGTTTACGCATGTTGTATAATTAATGTGATAAATGTGGTCAATGTGGTCAATGTGATTAATGGGGTCAATGTGGTTAATGTGATTAATGGGGGGAATGCAGGGATCATTGTGTGTTTCGGATCAAGGTTCCATGGTATTGGTCAGGTTGGCCTCCTTCCCATCTACCCGTTACCGCCCATTGACCACATTGACCCCATTAATCACATTGACCCCATTAAAAACCCATTGCCCTCATTTATTTTTTGGGCCGCTTCGTGCCATACCGGCTGCGGCTTTGCTTGCGGTTGTTGACGCCGGCGGTGTCGAGCGCGCCGCGTACGATGGTGTAGCGCACGCCCGGCAGGTCTTTTACCCGGCCGCCGCGCACCAGCACGATGGAGTGTTCCTGCAGGTTGTGGCCTTCCCCGGGGATGTATGCGATCACCTCGATCTGGTTGGTCAAACGCACCTTCGCTACCTTGCGCAAGGCAGAGTTCGGCTTCTTCGGCGTCGTGGTGTACACACGGGTACAAACGCCCCGCTTTTGCGGATTTCTGTCCAGGGCACGCGATTTGCTCTTGTATTCTACTTTTTCGCGGCTCTTGCGCACCAGCTGATTAATGGTAGGCATACCTTAGTTTTATCTAAAATTTTATATAACTCGTTCAAAATCAGGCCAAAAAAGGCAAAAATAAAACCACCTTTTTCAAAAGCGAACGCAAAGATACTTGTAGCGGCGGGAATTTTCCAAACCGCGGCTGAAATTTTCTGGAATCGGGTAATGTGAATATTATTCTGTTGCTTTGCAATACGAAGCGCCCAATATCCATCAACCATTATTGCTCATGCAAGCACGCATCACCGCCCTTGGCACCTACGTCCCCGAACGGATCGTGGACAACCACTTTTTTGAATCCTTTATCGAAACCAACGACGAATGGATCGTCAGCCGGACCGGCATCCACACCCGCCGCTTTGCCGCCGACCATGAATACACCTCCCACCTTTGCCTCGGCGCAGCCAAAAACCTGGCGGAAGAAAATAAGGTCACGCTCGACGACGTGGACTTCGTGATCGTCGCCACCGTAACCCCCGACCAAACCATGCCCAGCGTAGCCTCGCAGGTGCAGGACAAACTGGGCCTCTCCCGCGCCGGCGCCATCGACATCTCGGCCGCCTGCGCCGGTTTTGCCTACGGCCTCATCCTGGCCCAGGGCCTGATCGCCGCCGGCACCCACCGGAAAGTACTGGTGTTCGGCGCCGAAACACTCACCAAATTCACCGACTTCGAAGACCGCACCTCCTGTATCCTGTTTGGCGACGGCGCCGGAGCCATGCTCGTGGAAGCCGCACCTGCCGGTAATATTTTGTCGGCGGTGACCGGCAGCCAGGGCGACGGCGGCAAGGACCTCTATATGTCCAACCTGCGCAAGGATATCAACGGCCTGGACGTGATCACCGACAACAAGATCCACCAGAACGGCCGCGCCGTGTTCAAGTGGGCCATCAATACGGTCGCCGAACAAATGAAAATACTCACCGACCGCAGCCACCTCTCCCTCGGCGATATCGACTGGTTCATCCCCCACAGCGCCAACCTCCGCATCATCGAAGCGCTCTGCAACCAAACCGGCTTCCCGCTCGAAAAAACCCTCGAAAGCATCACGCTGTTCGGCAATACTTCGTCGGCCTCCATCCCGCTGGCCCTGCACCGCGGCATCCGCGATGGCAAAGTGAAAAAAGGCGACAAACTCATGCTCATCGGCTTCGGCGGCGGACTGGTGTATGCCGGCCTCGTGGTGGAATGGGGGTAGGGAATGCGGAATACGGAATGCGGAATGCGGAATGCGGAATGCGGAATGCGGAATTTTTAGATCGCGGATGGCAAGTACTTTCATTCCCGGAATGATAAAATTCCGTATTCCGTATTCCGTATTCCGTATTCCGCATGGTTCTTTTTCTCTGCACGGGCAATTACTACCGCAGCCGCTTTGCGGAGTATTATTTCAATGTGCAAGCCGAACGGCTGTGCGTGCCCGCGCGGGCTTTTTCCCGCGGCTTCGAAGCGGCGGCGGCCCGCAATGTGGGGCCGGTTTCATCGCATACGATTGCGTACCTGGAGCAACTGGGCATTCCCCTGCCGCCCGAATGGCCGTATCCCCTGCAATTGCAGGACGCCGATTTTGACCGGGCCGCCACAGTCATCGCGCTGGATGAAGCCGAGCACCGCCCCATGCTGCTCCGCGACTTCCCGCAGCGGCTCGAACAGGTCACCTTCTGGCGCTGCCCCGACGTGCAGTTCGCCGATCCCGCCCAGGTACTTCCCCATATCCGCCACGGCGTAGACCAATTGCTGCGAAAAAATGTTCAGCACCTAATGTAACGTGAGTTTTGGATAGATCGACACCTACAGTTGAACATTCTACGGCCTCGGAGAGGCCCAACGTTTGTAGCATGAGCCATTAAACGTCGATTTTGGGGGCCTCGGAGAGGCCTAACGTTTGTATTCGCTGGAATACAATGTTAGGCCTCTCCGAGGCCCCCAAAATCGACGCTTATTGACCAATCCTGCTCAATTGAAGTTTGGCGCTATCTAAAACTCACGTTACATTAGAAATTGATGAAAATGTTTAACTTATTTGGGCAAAACAAAGAAAATCAGCACGTTGCAATAATTTCAATCTCCAGTATTTCCTGACGTGCGCATTCCGTGTCATGAATGTCCAATGTCCAACAAGGAATGTCCAATGTCCAAGTACGCCAGCAGGTAGGTCTGCAGAAGTGACCGGATCTTCCATTCCGCGCGATCTAAGCACTTGGACATTGGACATTCCTTGTTGGACATTGGACATTCCTGCACAACGCATTCTCTACTCGCATTTATACATGACAAAGAGGCCGTGAAAGGATTCGGCGAGGAAGCCGGTCTTGTCGTAGCTGATGTTCCACTCGATCCGTTGTTTCCCCTGGGCGTCGATGAACAGCTGGCCGGAGCCCGCGAACGTGGCCTGGTAGAGCCGGGGCGTGCCGCCGGGACTGGGGATATTGCCGTCGTAGGCGACGTAAGGGACGGTCAGCTGGCTGCCGCTGATTTTGCCGCCCAACAGGGGATAGGGCCACATAAAGGGGAAACCCTGCACGTAGAAATCGTACGCCGGGTCGGCGCTTTCTTTGATGTAGATGCTGCAATACGAGCCGGCGCTGTCGGGCGTGCTGCGGTAGTTGCCGGCGATATCGGCCGGGCCGTTTACGACGACGGGCTGTTCGGTGGGCGGGATGACGTTGATGTCCTTTTGACCGGCGTAGAGCAACGCGTCGGGCGCCGTGTTGACGGCGTAGTCGAGGATGTCGAGGCGGTTGTTGCCGCCGGGGCAGTACAGCCGGACCCAGCCGTAGCGGTATTGGCCGCCGGCCAGCGGGATGCGGAAGCCGAGGTAGCGGTACCCCGCGCCTTCGAAGCGGCCGCTATGCGTCGCCGAGGCCAGCACCCCCGTCTGGGTCGACCAGTTGCCGGCGGCGGAAATCGTATCGCCCAGGCGCAGGGGGTCCGGGTAACCGTGGGTGGAATTGTCGAGGAGCTGGCAGTTCAGCGGTTTTACCCGAATGGCGTTTTGCGCGGTGATCTCGAATACCAGCGCGGCCGGATTTGCGCTGTCGGGCTGCAGGGTGTCCGACGAGCCGGCAGCGGTAACCGGATTGTCGTGATCCGTCCACACGATCGTATTGACGGGCGCCGGCGGCGGCAGTACGGGTTCGGATGGCTCGTGTTGGCAGGCGCTCCACAGCATGGCGAGGCTGCCGGCGCAGAGGGTAAGGCGAAACATGTTCCAGGTGGTCATATTCTACAGGTGTTGGTTTGAAAATCGGTGTTTTAGCCCAATAAAAATACAAATACGCCACCGTTTTGAAACATATCCAGCCTCTTTCCTTGGCCAGGCCGCGACAATCCCGCAGAATACGTGGCCGCCCGGATACACTCCCGATATCGCCCTGGATGCGACCCGGCTTTCCTGCTCCCTGCGATGCCGGAGAAAAGGGAAACTGCCCGCTTTTCCCCGACTCACGCGGGCCGTTACAAGAGAACCGAATTAAATTTTTTTTTTTGGGCTTCGCCCCAAACCCCCAAAAAGAAAAAAGGCGGCAAAGCCGCCAAAGGGCAAAAGACCAAGGGTAAAAGGGCAGAGGGTAACAATTGCCTACCCGCCCCTGGCCAACCGAAAACCGAGGTCGTTGAACCTGAACGTACGGTCGACCCTGTAGCGGCGAGCGACCCGGCAATACTGATCATTACTGAACCACGAACCGCCGCGCAACACGGCGTATTCAC
>JBGARJ010000044.1:0-46188 GCA_044230315.1 Saprospiraceae bacterium | reverse complement strand
CCGGGCGCTTACCGCCCTTCTTCGCGGCAGCCGCGACCCCGTCCTGACCGAGGACCCGGAGTTGTATTACATGGACGCCGTCGACCTAAAACTCCTCTTCTTCAACGGCGCCGGCCACTAAAAAAAACGCCGGCACGGCTGCCCGCAGGCGCCGTGCCGGCGCATCGCAAAAAATCGTCTACCCATTCTCCGTAAAGCCCGGGTACAGCGTCATCCCGCCGTCCACAAAGATCGTGGTGCCGTGGATGTAGTCCGACTCGTCGGAGGCCAGCCACACGGCTACGGCGCCGATGTCGGAGGTTTCGCCCACGCGCTTGTAGGGGATGAGTTCGAGCAGTTTGGCCTCGGCTTCGGGGGTTTCCCAGGCGGAGCGGTTGATGGGCGTTTTGATGGCGCCCGGGCCGATGGAATTGACCCGGATCTTCATCGGGCCGTACTCCTGCGCCAGGCTTTTCATCATGAGCATCACGCCGCCCTTGGAGGCCGCATAGTTGACGTGGCCGGCCCAGGGGATGACTTCATGCACGGAGGACATGCAGATGATCTTGCCCAGGGCCACCGATACGTCGGGCCGCGGGCCGCGGCGCAGAAACTCCCGGATGGCTTCGCGGGCGCAGAGGAACTGGCCGGTGAGGTTCACGTCGAGCACGAACTGCCAGTCTTTCAGGCTCATTTCATGAAAATTGGCGTCGCGCTGCAAGCCCGCGTTGTTCACCAGGATGTCGACGGTGCCGTAGGCGGCCACCGTTTCCCGGAACATGGCAATCACCTGGTCTTCCTTGCTGACGTCGCACTTATACGCCATAGCCGTGCCGCCCATCTGACGGATCTCGTCCACGACCTGCTGCGCGGCTTCGTCGCCGGCCACATAATTGACCACCACGTTGGCGCCGTCGCGGGCCATAGCCACCGCCACCGCGCGGCCGATTCCCGAGTTGGCCCCGGTGACGATACACGTCTGTTTTTTCAAACGATTATTCGGTTGCTGATACATGTTTTATACAAATGATTGATGAACATTTATTTGTTTGATCACATTTCCACCCATTGCCCCCATTAACCCCATTAACCCCATTAACCCCATTGACCACATTAACCCCATTGATCACATTGCCCACATTGCCCACATTGCCCACATTGACCACATTGACCACATTGACCACATTATTCACATTCCCACCACCGTCCGGATCTTATACAACCCCGTATGCGCGGTCATATACAGCGTCTTGCGGTCGGCGTCGCCCCAGGCCATGTTGGCCGGGCGCTCCGGGCAGATGATCTTGCCGAGGTATTTGCCCTCGGGCGACAGCACCCACAGGCCGCCGGGCCCGCTCACGAAGATATTGCCGGCGCGGTCGACCTTGAGGCCGTCGAGCGCTTCGTCGTCGTCGGTGAAACTGAAGTCGAAGAACACCCGGCCGTTGCGCAGCGTGCCGTCGGGGGCCACGTCGTAGCGCCAGAGGGTTTTGGTGTGGTGAATGTCGCGGATATCCCAGTTGGACACGTACAAATAGCGCTCATCCGGGCTGAAAGCGATCCCATTCGGGCCGCCGAGGTCGGTGGAGAGCAATTCCGTTTTGCCGTCCTTGATGCGGTAAACGCCCTGTTGCGGGGTTTCCTTGCGGGGGTCGTTGTAGTATTGGGGTAAACCGTACGGCGGGTCGGTGAAATACACGGCGCCGTCCGATTTGACCACCAGGTCGTTGGGACTGTTGAAGCGTTTGCCCTGCCAGTTGTCGGACAATACCGTGACCGGCCCTTTCTTTTCATGGCGGATCACGCGGCGGTTGCCGTGCTGGCACACGATCAGGCGGCCCTGCGCGTCGATGGCCAGGCCGTTGGAGCCGGGCTGGCGGTAGACGCCGACGTCGAAACCCGTGTAACCCGACTTGTCGAGGTACACCGATACGTTGTGCGACTGCGGTTCATAGCGGTAGATCACGTTGGCGTTCGGGTCGCTGAACAGCAAATAGCCGTCGGGATGCCACACGGGGCCTTCGGTAAACTGAAAGCCGTCGGCCAGTTTTTCCACCCGCGCGTCGGGCGCGATCACCGATTCAAAGGCCGGCTCGATCTGAATGCGCTGGCCCAGGTTTTGCCAATCGGCGCGCACCGGGTAGCTGTGGTAAAAATCGAGCGTGGCGGAGCGCAGCCAGATGTAGTTTTCCGGCAGGTCGGCAAACGGCGCGTTGGCGCACAGGATGGCGAGTTGGAACTGCTGCCCGGGCCGCGCATTGTCGGTGAGAAACACGCGGTTGCGGGCGTTCCAGCCGCTGATCATGCCGCCGCCCGACTGGCCGAAGGTCTTGTGCAACTGGCCTTCCACCCAAATTTCGGAGTAATCGTCGGCCACCAGGTCGAACACGATCGTGGCGCCGGTGGGGTCGAAGTCGCCTACTTTTTCGGGCACGGTAACATTGAGCCGGAACCATACGAACGACAGCAGGCCGCTGCCGACGCGGGTTTCCATGGTGCTGGGGTCGATCACGGGCCAGTCGCTGTCGTCGAAACCGGCGGTGCCGGCTTTGGGCTCCAGCGTATGGGTCGCGATCTTTTTGCCCGTCGGATACAGGGGCAGGGGGTCGTTGGGGCCGGGGCCGGGCGCCTGGAACGTCGTCTCGACGATCTGCGCTTCGTGGAATTTCCACACGGCGCCGACGGCTGCCGCCCCGGCCGGCGTGCGGAGGTCGGCGATGGCGCTGGGCTGGCCGACGGCGAGTTCGCGGCGCTCCTGGGCGGCTGCCGGACAAACGGCCAGGGCTAAAAAGAGCGCCGCCAGACCGCTATTGAAGATGGTATTTTTCATGTTGGATCGTTGTTTTTTTACATTTTGCCCAAAACTTCGGCGCCGGCGAGGGCGATCTCGCGGTCCTGGTCGGCCGATTTGGCGCCGCTGACGCCGATGGCGCCGACCACCTGGCCGTTGTACAGCACCGGCACGCCGCCCTGGAGGAAGGTGTAGCCTACGGTGATGAGCGCGTCGCGGCCGCCGTTGATGGCGTCTTCGAGTTTTTTGCTTTCAAAGCGAAACAGCGCGGCGGTGCGGGCCTTTTCGATGGCCACATTGGCCGAGGCCGGGAACGAGCCGTCGAGGCGTTCGAAGGCCAGCAGGTGACCGCCCGCGTCTACCACGGCGATCGAACCGCCCGGGGCTGCGTTGGCTTTGGCGAAATCCATAGCGCCTTGCAGTACTTTCTGCGCGCCGTCGAGGGTGAGGGTGGCGGTTTGGGCCACCTGAGCGAAGGTGTTGAACGCCGCCAAAAGCAGGGCGGCAAGGAAGAATTGTTTCATGATGGATGGTTGGTGGATGCGGTGGGAAGGTCCAATGTCTAACAAGGGATTTCCACATGAATATCCAATTTCCAACCAGGAATTTCCAAGGTCCAAGTGTTTAGATCACGCGCAAGTGGAGATTCGGTTCATTTATGCAGACCTGCCTCCTGGCGTACTTGGACATTGGAAATTCCTGGTTGGGCATTGGACATTCCCATCACCCTTTTTTGATGAATTGCCGTTGAAAATTCGCCCATTCGGTTTTGGCAAGGGCGTCGTTGCCGGGGATGTCTTTTTTCCAGCCGTTGATGGCTTTCTGGTTGTGCTGGAAGATGTTGCGGTTTTGGTACGTGGTGTCGAAGGTCCACAACTCGATGGGCGCCAGGTGACCCACCGACACGCCGTACGCGCAGTAGCCGCCGTATTCCGGTTCGAACGCCGTAGGGTTGGCGTCGAAAGCGGCTTTGTTTTCGGCCGTGGCAAACTGGTAAATAGCCCCGTGATAGCGGGTCTGAAACCGGGCATCGCCTTTTTTGGCGCCGCCCTGGCGGAAACTGACCGCGTCGTAGCCCTGCAGGATGACGCCCTGGTCGTCGACGTTCACGAGGTAGCCGTCGACGACCTTGCCTAAGTGAGGCTGCTCGTCCGAGCAGGCGCCAAAGAGTGCAGTCAGAAAGAGACTGAGGAAAATCAAATTTTTCATAGTTCCGATTCCTTTGTTTAGGTAAAAATTGTTTTTCAAATGATGGCACAAAGGTCGGAGCACGGCCGGGGGCGGGACGTTACGCAGGTAACAGTTGCGAAAAAACTTCCGGGCGGCGGGCGCTTTCGCGCCAAACACGGAAAGATGTTTGCCACAGCGGCGCGAAGCCACGGAGCATCAATGGCTAATTGGCCATTCTCTGCGTCTTCATGGCAAACTAAAACCCGCTGCAACGCGGCATGACTTCCTACGCCGCTTCCACCGGTTTTGCTTTCGGGAAATCGAGCGGCACTTTGGAGAGCAAGGCCGCATAATTGGAAAAGGTAGCTTCCAGGACGAGGGCGATGGCCTCCATCAGGGCGCGGGCGTCGTAGCCCCAGTCGGCGAAATCGTCCATCATGTCGCGCGGCACGCGGCCGCGGGTTTCGGCGATGGCGCGGCCAAATTGGGCCAGAAAGCGCAATTTAGGGTCGGCAATCGTCGTGGCGCGGGCGTCGATGGTCTCGGATTCGCTCAGGCCGTAACCGATCGCGTAAGCCGTGTGCGCCGACAGGCAGTAGGGGCTGCCGTGCAATTCGGACACCGCCAGCAGGATGACCTCGCGCTCGATTTCATTGAACGACGTGCCGCGCGCATGGCTTTGCACGAGTTGGAGGTAGGCCTCGAACGCGTTGGGCGAATAGCCCAGCATCAGGGCAATTTTGGGCACAAAGCCGAAATTTTCTTCCAGGGCGTCGAAAATGGGCGCCAGTTCGGGGGAAAGTTCGTCGCGGGTGGGGAGCAGGATTTTCATACGGCAACATACAGGCGTTAAAACATGTCGGGAGCCCGGCGATGGAAATCCAAACATGCTCAAACTGGTGGTGAAATCGGATTTAAGAACCCGCCAAAATTAGCAACACCCCACAGTTCTTTTACAAAAATTATGACCGGCCCGCCCAACCGTTGGCCTAAACCGCGCTTCTTTGCATTCGATTTAAACGCCACCCGTTATGCGCATTCCCTGGCAAGGGGTTTACCCCGCCGTTACCACCCAGTTTACCCCCAATGGCGACCTGGACCTGCCCGCCTACCTGAAAAACATCGCCGCCCAACTCGACGCGGGTGTCGACGGCCTCATTATCGGCGGCTCCCTCGGCGAATCGAGCACGCTCACCCACGACGAGCGCATCGAACTGCTCGAAGCCACGCTCGAACTGGCGAAAGGCCGGGCGCCCGTGTTGCTCAACGTGGCCGAAACCGCCACCCGCAACGCCATCCGGCTGGCCCAGCGCGCGCAGGACCACGGCGCCGACGGCCTCATGCTGCTCCCGCCCTTGCTGTACCGGCCCACCGACGCAGAAACCACCGATTTTTTCCGCAGCGTCGCCCAGAACACCGACCTGCCCATCCTGGTGTACAACAACCCGGTGGATTACAAGGTGGAAGTGACGCCCGATATGTTTGAAGAACTGCTCGCCCTGCCCAATATCCAGGCCGTCAAGGAAAGCACCCGCGATATTTCGAATGTGACCCGCCTGCGCAACCGTTTCGGCGAGCGCCTGAAAATCCTGTGCGGTGTGGATACGCTGGCGCTCGAAGCCCTGCTCATGGGCGCCGACGGCTGGGTGGCCGGCCTGGTGGACGCCTTCCCCCGCGAAACCGTGGCGGTGTACCGCCTCGCCCGCGCGGGCCGGGTACAGGAGGCGCTGGCCATCTACCGCTGGTTTCTGCCGGTGCTCGAACTGGACCTCAGCCCGCAACTCGTCCAGAATATTAAACTCGCCGAAACCCTCACCGGCCTCGGCACCGGGCACGTGCGCCTGCCCCGGCAGCCCCTGCACGGCGCGGAGCGCGAACAGGTGCTGCATCTGTTGCACAAGGCGCTGGCTACACGGCCCGAACTGCCGGATTACCTGAATCTTTGATATGCGCAAGACCTTCTTTTGCATCGACGCCCACACCTGCGGCAACCCCGTGCGCCTGGTGGCCGGCGGTGGCCCGCCGCTCGAAGGCGCGAGCATGGGCGAGCGACGCCTGCATTTTTTGCGGGAATACGATTGGATCCGCCGCGGGCTGATGTTCGAACCCCGCGGGCACGATATGATGTCGGGCAGCATCCTGTACCCGCCGCTCGACCCGCAAAACGATACCGGCGTGCTGTTCATCGAAACCAGCGGCTGCCTGCCCATGTGCGGTCACGGCACCATCGGCACCGTCACCATAGCTATCGAAGAAGGACTGGTACAGCCCAAAACGCCGGGCCGGCTGCGCCTCGAAACCCCTGCCGGGCTGGTGCTGGTGGAATACCGGCAGGAGCAGGGCCGCGTCAAATCGGTCAAACTGACCAATATCCCATCGTTCCTGTACCGCGAAGACCTGGCGGTGGACTGCCCCGACCTGGGCCCGCTGCGCGTCGATGTGGCCTACGGCGGCAATTTTTACGCCATCGTGGACCCGCAGGAAAATTTCGCCGGCCTGCAGGATTACACCGCTGCCGACCTCATCCGCTGGAGCCCCGTAGTCCGCCAGCGCCTCAACGCACAGTATGCGTTCCAGCACCCGCTGGATGAAAAAATCGGCGGACTGAGCCATGTGCTCTGGACGGGCGCCCCCATCTCGCCCCAGGCCGACGCCCGCAACGCCGTGTTTTACGGCGACAAAGCCATCGACCGCTCGCCCTGCGGTACCGGCACCTCGGCCCGCATGGCCCAGTGGGCCGCCAAGGGCAAACTCCGGCCGGGCGATACCTTCGTGCACGAAAGCATCATCGGCAGCACGTTTACCGGTCGCGTGGAAGGGCGTACCCGCTGCGGCGACTACGAAGCCATCATCCCCAGCATCGAGGGCTGGGCGCGCATCACGGGCTACAACACCATCCACATCGACCCCGATGACGACCCCTACGCATACGGGTTTCAGGTTCTGTAAAAAAAGTCGGCCCGCCCTGGGCACCGCCGCCATGCCGGCAGGAACTAATGGTTGAAATCATTTTTCACCATTGTAAAATTCCTGTAGCATGAAACATCTCCGGCTTTGGCTTCGGGTAGCCCAAATCACCCTGCTGCTGGCAGCGGCTGCACTCCTTTTGATCGGTTGCAACGGCAACAAGGCTAATATTCCGCTGAAACCATTGTTTGAAGCCAACATCAACGGCGTGCCGTTCAGCAAGCCGATCGTGCTGAAAGCCGCCGTCGAACAACAGACGCTTTTCATCGAAGCCGTCGGCGAACGGAATTTCGAATCGTTCTTTATCCGCGTGCACGGCTTCAAAGGACCTGGGGTGTACCCGTTCGAGGCCGCCGGCGTGGTCGTGCAGCGCAACTGGATGGTGTACACCCCGTCGCCGGCTGCCGGACAGTCGTATGTCAGTTTCCTCGACCCGCCGGGCCCGGGGCACATTGAAATCACGGCCTACGAACCCGATGGCCTGATCAGCGCCACATTTAGCGGCCGGATGTACCTCGAAGACCTTGACGGACCCGTGGCGCAGGTCACCGGCGGCCGTATAGCCGACGTACCGGTGGAGCATGAACTGCCTTCGGGGTTCTCGTCCGACTTCCTGAGCGCCCAGGTCAACGGGCAGGATTTTTTCGGCGAAACCAACGCCGAGCTGGACCATAACCTGATCACGATCGCCAGCATCGACGGCGGCGTGCGGGCCATCTACCTCCAGATGCCGGCATCGGTAGGCATCGGGCACTACAGCGTCAATTTCGGCGGGCAGGGCGTGGTCGCTTATGAAGACACCCAAATCGGCCTCCTGGCGGCTACCGGCGGCGAAGTGACCATCGAGGCTCACGACCCGGTGAAGCGACAGATGAAAGGGCGCCTGCATTTTACCACCGGCAAGGGCGTCGACGTGGACGCCGGCGAGTTCTCCGTCCACTACTGAACGGTCGTATCCTCCTGCTTTTTCACTCCAACCGGATGTGCCGCAACGGCACATCCATACCATCCTGTTTCCTATGAAAAATGTTTTAGAATTGCCCTTGCTGCTGCTCCTTTTCGGCCTTCTGGCGTCGAGTTGCGATCAATGCAAAGAAAAAACGCCCCGGCTACCGGGCGATTTCAACTACCTGAACGGTTCCTGGGCGGCCGAGGGGTATCAATGCCCCGATCACCCTGTGGGCCAGGAAAAGATCAACATCACCTGGACGGCCGCTTCCGGTATTGTGGCGTTGAAAACCGTAGGCGACGATTGTGTGCCGGCGGGTTACGTCACGTTCCGGGGCCCGTACGATTCGGCGAACAAACGCTTCAATATCACCTGGACGACCGGCAACTTTTCCTCGCCGGGTTGCTGTACGGTTGCCGGAACGCTCACTGTGATCGACGATAATACGCTGGAAGGGCGCGTTGGCTCGTCCGGCGAGGTGGTGACGTTTACGCGGTGAGGATCGCGTGGTCTGCGCCGGCCCGGGTGGCCCCAACCCGGGTTGGCCGGCAGACCGGAAGTTTTCTTTCGAATGTCCAATGTTCAACGAGGAATGTCCAATGTCCAAGTGTTTAGATCGTGCGCAAGGAAAGTTTGAGTTCATTTTTGCCGATCTACCTTTTCTGCGTACTGGAAGACCAATTTAGCATTTGAAACGATCTGGTGGTCCGCTGTATGGCTTTCTGGTTATAGTGGAATATTCCGTCTTTGTCCGGCATTGTTACTTTTCTTTTTACTCGCCCAAAAGAAAAGTAACCAAAAGAAAAAGGCTGTCCTTCCGGCAGTGCCAACGACCTGCGGGGATTGCGCTGTTTTTGATAGGCAGCGTGGTTTATGGGGTTGCGTTTCAATTCCCCTGTCAAAAAAGGCGCTCCGCCTAACGGCGGACCATCCCCTTCGGTCGGGCATGCCTCGCGGACGGCAGAAGGCACTCTGGTTGGGGAAGGTTACACCATTGTAAATACTAAATTGGTCGTCCAGTACCTGGACCTTGGAAATTCCTTGTTGGACATTGGCCATTTTCACGCAAACCGGCTGATCAAATTTTCAAACCGTTCCTGGCGGCCGCTGCGCTGTTCGGGTTCGCCGTTTTGGGCGGCCCATGCAGCCAGGTCGGCCAACGACAATTTCCCTTGCTCGAAGGCTTGTCCCGAACCGCTGTCGAACGATTGATAGCGGGCGGCGCGCAGTTGGCGGTAATCGCTGCGTTCCAGCACAGCGTCGGCCGCGAGCAGCGCGCGCGCGAAGGCGTCCATGCCGCCGATATGGGCGTGGAAAATATCTTCCAGGTCGGTAGAGTTGCGGCGGGTTTTAGCGTCGAAGTTGATGCCGCCGCCCTGCAGACCGCCGTTTTCCAGGAAAACGAGCATGGCTTCCGTCAGTTCGTACACATTGTTGGGAAACTGGTCGGTGTCCCAGCCGTTCTGGTAGTCGCCGCGGTTGGCGTCCATGCTGCCGAGCACGCCGGCGCTGGCTGCCACCTGGAGTTCGTGCTGAAACGTATGTTGCGCCAGGGTAGCGTGGTTGACCTCGATGTTGAGTTTGAAGTCGCCGAGCAGGTCGTATTCGCGCAAAAAGCCGATGCAGGTAGCCGCGTCGAAGTCGTACTGGTGTTTGCTGGGCTCCATGGGTTTGGGCTCGATAAAAAATGTACCCCGGAAGCCCTGGGCCCGGGCGTAGTCTTTGGCCAGGTGGAGGAAGCGGGCCATGTGGTCGAGTTCGCGCTTCATATCGGTGTTGAGCAGCGACATGTAGCCTTCGCGGCCGCCCCAGAAGACGTAGTTCTCGCCGCCGAGTTTGATGGTGGCGTCGAGCGCGTTTCTGACCTGTGCGCCGGCCCAGGCTACAACGGCAAAATCGGGGTTGGTTGCCGCGCCGTTCATGTAGCGCGGGTTGGAGAACAGGTTGGCGGTGCCCCAGAGCAGGCGCACCCCCGAGGCCTGTTGTTTTTCCCGGGCATAATCGGTGATCTGCTCCAGCCGCTTGGCGCTTTCGGCCAGCGTGGCGCCTTCGGCCACCAGGTCGTAGTCGTGAAAACAGTAGTACGGGATGCCCATTTTGGTGATGAACTCGAAGCCGGCGTCCATGCGGTCGCGAGCCAGTTCGAGCGGGTCGGCGGCGGTGAGCCAGGGAAAGTTTTTCGTCGGCGCGCCGAAGGGGTCGCCGCCGGTGCCGCAGAGGGTGTGCCACCAGGCCACGGCAAATTTGAAGTGTTCGCGCATGGTTTTACCGCGCACCACCTTGGTTTCATCGTACCAGCGGAAAGCCAGCGGGTTGTCGGTATCGGGCCCTTCGTAATGAATCTTCGGAATGCCTTTGAAATACTCCTTTTTCCCCAGGGTGAGGGCGATGGTTGCTGTGTTCACATTTTCCATTGTTTCAACTCAATTATAGTTAGTCAATTCATGCGCTTTTCACTGCCCGGGTCCGCCCGGTTCTATTTTTTCCAGGTCGGCGGCCCAGGCCTGGTAGGCTGCCTCGTATTGGCCGGCTCCGGGTTGCGGGTTGAAGGTACGCAGTACCTTGTTATTGCCCACGGCGGCTTCGAGGGTGGGGTAAATGCCCGTGACCACGCCGGCAGCTTTGGCGGCGCCCACCGCGCCGGTGGTTTCCACCATTTGGATGGAGCATCCGAGCAAATTGGCGAGGGTTGTGGAAAACACCGCCGATTGGAACAAATTGTCGTTGCCTACCCGCAGCACCGATACCGGCACGCCCATTTCGGACAAAATTTGAACGCCGTACACAAACGAGAAAGCGATCCCTTCCAGCGCCGCCCGGAAAAAATGCGCATTGGTGTGCCGGTTGAACTGGAGGTTGTTGATCTGCGCCCCGGGATCGCGGTTGGCCAGCATCCGTTCGGCGCCGTTGCCAAAGGGCAGGATGCGCAACCCTTCCGAACCCACCGGAATGGCGGCGGCCTGTTGTTCCATTTCAGCGTACGTGATGCCGTTTTGCGCGAAGCGCTGGCGCACCCAGGCGTATTGAATGCCGCACCCGTTGATGCAGAGTAAAATTCCGATGCGGGGCCGGTCTTTGCTATGGTTGACATGGGCAAAGCCATTCACGCGCGACTGCAGGTCGTACGCCGGCTGATCCACCACGCCGTACACCACGCCCGAGGTGCCGCCGGTGGCAGCCGCTTCGCCGGGTTGCAGGACGTTGAGCGCCAGGGCGTTGTTGGGCTGATCACCCGCGCGGTAGGCTACGGGGATGCCGGCGCGCAGGCCGGTCGCGTGGGCAGCGGCCTGGGTGAGCTGACCCTGCAGGGAAACGGCCGGTACGATGGCGGGAATAAGCCCCCGGTCGATCCCGTAGTGATCGAGCACGAGGCCCGCCACATCGTCTTTTAAAAAATCCCAGCAGATACCTTCCGACAGGCCGCCGGGCGTGGTCATGGCTTCGCCCGTGAGGCGCATGGCGATGTAATCGCCCGGGAGCATAAACCGGTCGATGCGCCGGTAGATATCGGGTTCGTTTTCCTGCACCCAGCGGAGCTTGGAGGCGGTGAAATTGCCCGGCGAGTTGAGCAGGTGTTGCAGGCATATTTCCGGCCCGATGGCTTCGAAAGCCCGGTTGCCGATCTCTACGGCCCGGCTGTCGCACCAGATGATCGAGGGGCGCAGGGCTTGCTGGTTTTTGTCGACCACCACCAGGCCGTGCATTTGGTACGAGATGCCGATCCCGCGGATATCGCCCGCAGCGATGCCGGTTTGGGCGAGGAGTTGATGCGTTGCCGCGCAGACGCTGTCCCACCAGGTTTCCGGATGTTGCTCGGCCCAGCCGGGCTTTGGCGCCTGGATAGCCATTTCAGTGGGCGGGTGCTGCACGACGGATACCGTGGCGCCGGTTTCGGCGTCTACGAGCGCCGCTTTTATCGAAGAACTGCCAATATCATATCCCAGCAGGTACATACGCTAAATCGATTTTTTGATCAAAAAAGAATGCATTAATCCGCCAACTTCTCCTCGTAATACGCCAGCCCGGCCTCCAGGCCGCGCAACTCGGCCAGGCCCCGCAGGCGCCCGATGGCGGAGTAGCCGGGGTAGGTTTTTTTGTTAAGGTCGTCGAGCATTTGGTGGCCGTGGTCGGGGCGCATGGGGATCCGGACGCCGGTGCGCTGCATCCAGCGTAGCATTTCTTTGACCACGAGCGCCATATCGGTATCGCCCTCGAGGTGATTGGCTTCAAAAAAGTTCCCCTCGCTGTCGCGTTGGGTATTGCGCAGGTGGAGGAAGTGGATATGCGCGCCGAGCCGCCGGGCCATGCCGGGCAGATCGTTGTCGGGCCGGGCGCCGAACGAGCCGGTGCAAAAGCAAAGGCCATTGGCGGGCGAGGGAGCGGCGTCGATCAATTCGCGGGCATCCTGCTCCGTGCACACCACGCGCGGCAGGCCCAGCACCGAAAACGGCGGATCATCGGGGTGAATGGCCATTTTCAAGCCCTGCGCTTCCGCCACGGGCACTACCTCGCGCAGGAAATGAAACAAATGCTGTTTCAGCTTAGCTGCGTCGATATGCGCGTAGGTTTGAAGTGCCGCCAGGACCTGTCCGGCAGTAAAGGCTTCGTCGCTGCCGGGCAGGCCAAGCAGTACGTTCTGGTAAAGGGCCGCGCGTTCGGCTTCAGACATGGCTTCGAAACGTGCCCGGGCTTTTTCGATTTCCTGCTCCGTATAGTCTTGCTGCGCGCCGGGTCGTTTCAGCAAAAACAGGTCGAAGGCGATGAAGGCGGCTTTTTCAAAGCGCAGGGCGCGGCTGCCGTCGGGCAATTCGAACGCGGGGTTGGTGCGCAGCCAGTCGAGTATGGGCATGAAGTTGTACGTGACGACTTTCAACCCACAGGCCGCCACGTTGCGGAGGCTGGTTTTGTAATTCTCGAGGTATTCCTGCCAGCGGCCGGTTTGTTTTTTGATGTCTTCGTGTACCGGCAGGCTCTCGATCACCGTCCAACTCAGGCCGGCGGCTTCGATCATTTGTTTGCGCGCCATGATTTCGCCGGTCGGCCACACTTCGCCGTAGGGTATGTGGTGCAGCGCGGTCACTACGCCGGTGCAGCCCGCCTGCCGGATATCGCGCAGGGAGACCGGGTCATTCGGGCCGAACCAGCGCATGGTTTGTTCCATTAAGACCATGGATAAGCGGTTGGGAAGTTGAAGAGAAGGTTTAAGTTCGACTTTAGCCATTTCAGAAACACAAAAGCGTTTCTCGGGTATGCAGGCCGTATTTTGAAAACAATCCGTCATGCTCCACCATGTTCCGGATATCTCCCTCCGGCGCATGGCCTTTCACAAAACTTCCATATCACGACAGGTCAATGCGGTGTTTGAATCCAATCAGATCGCCTGATACAGCCTGGTAATCACTTTTTTAGCCATCTCCTTTGGCTAAAGTCGAACTGCAAACCGGGTTGAGGTCCAGCGATGAAATTCCAAACCTGTTCAATCCGGGTTTAGGGCCAAAAGTAGTGTTCTGTGCGTTGAGGACGGCGATTTCATGGCAAATCATTCGAAAAACGGAATAAATAAAGACCGCGGCATTTTTCAGCGTCCGTTTTGAAAGCAGCTGCTTCTGGCAAGGCGGCGTCCGGCGACGAGCGCGGATACACGATGTGGCATATCCGAATATATTTGCAACCAATTTTTCGCCCGGTGGCCGATCGAAACAAAACCCCCGACAGGCCCCGTTTGAATACCTTTTCTATTCACGTCCAATATCGCTATTAGTGCTCAAAATCGTCACCATTATCAATTGGATTGTCATCGGGTTGCTGGGCTTGCTGGTCGCGGCCGAAACCTTGTTCCCGGCCAAGGGCGGCGATGCGGCAGGCCGGGGCATGGGGCAGGCTTTTTATTACCTCGCGATCATCGCCTTTTTTGTATTGCTCGGCCTCAATCTCTTGCCTTTTCCCTGGGCAAAATACACCGGACTGGGGTTGATCCTGCTGCCGATCTTCCTTATCAAGTTCGATTCCATGTACGTGGGCCTAAAAAAATGGATGGCCAGAACGCCCGAGGGTTTTAACCAGGACGGCACGCCGTGGTTTCGCGACGCGCAAAAGCAACGCCTGGCGCTGGCGATTTACAATGGGGATGTGGATCAGGTCAAAAAACTGCTGCAAACACCCATACCGGAGCTCAATGCCGGGGAGAGCGACGGGACCACGATGCTCCAATTCGCCGTCAATGAAACGGCATACACTTCCTACAAACCCGAAGCAAAACTGGAATGCGTGAAACTGTTGTTCGACGCCGGCGCGAAGTTCGACACGACGAACCGGCAGGAGAACCCCATCCACCTGGGAGCGGCGACGACCGGCAGCGCTCAACTGCTCAAACTCCTGCTCGAACACGGCGCCGACCCCAATGCCCGCGATGTGTATTTCCACAAGCCCGTGCTGTTCGAGGCCATCAGCTCCTACAAAGAACCCGGCGAATCGGTGCAAATACTCCTCGATTTCGGCGCCGACCCCAATGCGACTGCCGCGGAGGGCGACGACCCGCCCATGTCCGCCCTGTTGTTCGCCGCGCGAGCCGGGCGTTGGAAAGTGTGCCGCCTGTTGATCGAAAGAGGCGCCGATGTGCGGTTCACCACCACCGACGGCAACTCGCTCCGGACCTATATCGAGCCGGACGATCCGTATTTCCGGGGCGACGGCTACTCCACCCGGGCCGATTTCGATGCGGTAAAAAAGGCCATTCAGTAACGCTTTGCCAATCCAACTGCTGTTATGAAAAAAACGCCGGCACCCGACCCCAACGACCCGCAAGGGGTGAACGCCCAGTACGCCAAAATGTATGAGCAAATGATGGCGGAGGCCATGAAACAAATGGACGCCGTGACGCGGCAGGCCGAAAAGGCCCATGCCGACGCGCTGGAAGAACTGGCCGCCGCCCGCGAAGAAAAGAAGCGGATCGAGCAAAGTGCCAAAGTCATCGCCGAGGAATACGCCGAGCAACACCGACAGAAAATAAAGGAAGAACTCCGGCAGGAAGTGTTGCTGGACGTGGTGAAAGCCCTGCTGAATGCCGGGCGCTCCGGCGCCGAAATCCGGGAATGGTTATCGGCGCCTGTGTCGTTGATCGAAACGGCGCGCATGCACCTGGGCTTTCAAAAACTGGGCCCGCAGGATGCCCGCGTGCTGTACGAACAACAGGGTAGGGGCGGAACGGTGATTTTTCAGCGCGAAACGACAACCCTGCGCTTCGATTGGGAGTTCGGCGGCGCCAACGCAGTGGCCCTGATCTTTGTGCCCGACGAAGCCCACTGGGAAAAAGAAACCGGCCTGCCGGTTGAAGAACGACTGCCCATTCTGGATTTTGTGGGCACCCGCATCCTGGCCGACCAGGGCGGCGCCCGCTATCGCCTGGACGGGGATGTGCTGGAAATCCTGAAGTCCTGATTCAACGACTTGCAAACCCTTCCCGGAGCATAAAACCCGACATTAAAAGCACGGGCAGAAAATCGAGCACGGCCAGTAATATGCCGTTCAGGGTATTGGCGGGCGACATTTCATTTTTGAACCGGGACAATATACAATCCACAATGATTCGCCCCGACGAATAAGTACCCCACAGCAAAAAGCCCCAGTTTACCCCAACATTGACCTTCGGCAGCCAAGCGGGCATCGGCATTTCAGTCCATTGGTAAAACACATAGACACCGATATACAGGCACATGAAAATATAGTTGAACAAATACATGGTCTTGTTTTATGGAAAGGTAGAGGTAAGCGGTTTAGCGCCAGTCGATTCGTTTGCCGGCGAGCAGCACGGCGACTATCCACAACACATAGGGCGAGGCCAAAATCAGCGGAATGGCGGCTACGGTTATCGCAAGGGTTGGAGCGCCGTGGTTTTTAAAGTAAACACTGCCGCCGATGATGAACAGGGCGGCGCCGAGCAGTATAACCCAGATGGCAATATACTTGGATGTGGGGGCGGCATTCCGGCCAAACAGGCCATGCAGGAATTCCCGGTAGCCGTATAAGGCCAGCAGGACATCGAGGAGCCAGAAAACCCAGAACAGGAGCAAGGTGATTTTTGACATGTTTTTTTGAAGTAAAAAAACGGAGAATTCGCCTGGCCTGCACCATTGGCAGGATAAATTTCGCACAACAGGAAAACGCCGCATATCGCTGCCAAACAACCCCTACCTTCACCCGGCAATGTATTATCCCCAACGTGCTCTTAACCAACACTTTTGCAACTGCATATGACTTATCTGTTCTGGATCTGCTGGTCGCTTGAGTCGGCCCTGATGCTTTGGTGGTTGTTCGACGACCTGAGTCTGACCTACCTGCCGGTCAACCCCTCCATTTTCGTGGGCATACTGTACCTGGCGGTGGTGTTGTTCGTGCGGTTTGGCCTGGGCTGGGTGCGGGTGTCCAACTGGATGGTCATCGTCCCGGCTATTCCGCTTTTGGGTTTGCTGCTGATCGTGGTGCTTGCCACCTTTTCTGGTGTGCGTTGGAATTAAGGGGCGATGGAAAAGAACAGTCCGAACACCCGCCGGCGTTTTTTGCTGGGTATTTTGTTGCTGGTGGTGGCCAACATTTGTTTTTCGGCCAAGGCGGTTTTGGTCAAATTGCTTTACCGCGAAGGCGTGGATGTGCAATCGGTGATCGCCTTGCGAATGGTGCTGGCCTTTCCCTTTTATGCCGGTATGGCCCTGTACCTGCAGCGGCGGGCCGCCAATGTGCGGCTCAGCGGCCGCGAATGGCTGGTTATCAGCGCCCTCGGCATTTTGAGCTATTTTGTGTCGAGCATGCTCGATTTCTGGGGCTTGCAGTACGTCACCGCCAGCGTCGAGCGGCTGGTATTGTACACCTATCCCACCATGGTATTGTTGTTGTCGGCCGGGTTGTTCCGCAAAACGATCAGCACCACGCAGGTGGTTGCGCTCGTGCTGACCTACGCGGGGGTGGTGCTGGCTTTCGTTGCCGAACAGGGCCTGGGCGCACAGCGCAATGTGTGGCTGGGCGGGGGGCTGGTGTTCGGGTGCGCATTCACGTATTCGTTTTACGTGGTACTCACCGGCGAGTATGTGCACAAGGTTGGGTCGGCCAAATTCACCAGTTACGCCGTGATGGCGGCTACCGTGCCGGCGCTGGTGCAGGGCTGGCTGCACAACGGTTTGAATATACTGGCATATTCGCCGGCGGTATACCACCTGTCGGTATGGCTGGCGGTGGTGGCCACGGTGATCCCCACGTTCATGATCGTGGAAGGCATCCGGCTGGTGGGCGCCAATAATTCGGGGATCATCGGGTTTGTGGGGCCTGTGGCGACCATCTTTCTCGGGTACTGGTTGTTGGGCGAGCCCGTGTCGGGTTTGCAGGTGGCCGGTACGGCGGTGGTATTAGCCGGTGTGTTTTTGTTGTCGTGGAAAGGGCGTGCGGCGGCCCCGGTCCAGGCCGGACAGGGTGTTTAGGCCAAATGACCAAGCGCCTGTTGAAATCCCCCTTCAGCGCCGGGTGTTGCATTTTGGCCGAATTCTCCCTGCTTTCATCCGTTAACTATGCATTTTTGAAAAATGCCGGGATCGAACAACTGCCCGGTCCAACCTGTCATGCAACACAACCGCCGTAGTTTTCTGCAACAGAGCCTCGTACTCGGCTCCGCGATGGGCCTGGCCCCGGTCGCTCATTTTTTTTTGCCCGGCCCGGCAAACCGGACGGCCGCTGACCCGATCGACCCCACCGTCGTACAGGAATATGTCCGCGTAGCCCACAGCGATCTCGACCGCCTGAAAGCCATCCAGGAAGAACATCCGTTGATCGTGTACGCTACCTGGGATTGGGGCGACGGCGATTTTGAAACGGCCCTGGGCGCTGCCGGCCACATGGGCCGCCGCGATGTTGCCGAGTACCTCCTGGGCAAAGGCGCCCGGCCCGATCTGTTTGTGCTCACCATGTTGGGCGAAACGGCTATCGTGAAATCTATCCTGGAGCGTTACCCGCAATTGCTGCATGCCTATGGCCCGCACGGGTTCACGCTGTTGCACCATGCCAAAAAAGGCGGCGAGCAGGCGCAGAACCTCTATGATTTCCTGGTGGAGCAGGGGTTGACGGAGTCGTTTGTGAATATTTTCAACAAGAAATAAAGCGGGCGGAATTTATCTATATTTGCCAGGCCTTCGCAGTCATAACCTTGTCTCCTAAGAGGTGTATTATGATCACTGTCTGCCTGTCGATTCTCCGCTTGTCAAAACGGTATTTCCCCCTGATGCTTCTTGCCGGACCCGCCTGGCACTGCGCCCCGCCGGCGCCGCCCGAAACGCAAAAAGCGACTCGGCAGACAGCAAAAGAGTTACTGCCTGCAACCCGCTTCGATACAGCCAGCGGAGGTGTTATTGTTGAACTGGAAACGATGCTCCGGGAACATACCCTACCGCCATCCGACACGTTTTGGGTCTCGTACGACGAGCATTTCGCCCAGAAAAACAAAGGGTACACAGGCTTCCGGATAGCTCCCTTTCTTCAAGCGATCCTCCGCCGCTATCCGATCGACACGGCCAATCTCATTGTGCATTTCGAGTGTACCGATGGGTATACGCCCACGATGCCGATCCATCTGGTGCTTGGGATCGACAAAGGCTATATCGCCGACCGTGCACTGGATGCGCCACCGGGTAAAAACTGGGCTGCAGCGGATGAGGCCAAATTCTCCCCCTTCTATCTCGTTTGGAACGGCTTGCAGCCGCACGACCACCGGTATATGTGGCCCTACGGATTGATCCGGATAAAAGTAATACCCCTGCAGAAGGAGTATAAAAACGTGTACCCGTACGACAATCCGGAAATGGTGGAGGCTTTTCACCTGTTCAATCAAAACTGCATGAAATGCCATTCCATCAACCAGGTAGGGGGCGGAATCGGGCCGGAACTGAATTTTCCGAAGAATATTACGGAATACTGGACCGAAGCAAACATTGTCGCTTTTGCCAAAAATCCGCAGTCCTTCCGCATCAGCAGTAAAATGCCGCCGGCCCGGAATGTGAGCGATGCGGAATTCGCCGAGATCGTCCGCTACCTGCGTTTTATGACCCGGCACAAAGCGATTGAATGAAGAACATACGCTTATAGTATGATCTTGTTCTCATCCAGATAGCGCAGGCCGATCAGGATCTCGGCGCGGACGAAGGAAGGCGTTTTGCTGATCTCGTCCATATTTATGCCTTCGATAACGGTGGAAAGCCACATGTTCGCCCGGATTTTTTGATCGATCGTTCCGCTTTTATACGCATCTACAGTGGCGATAATCTGCCAGGGAACGACAAGATGCCGGGTGGCATCGTGAAATATATTGTTATTGTCGCCTGTTCTGAAATAGAAAAAGCTGCTTTGCTCCTTGAAATCGATCGAGTAGTTCTTGGCGGCATTCATGTTGAGTTCCTCCAGCCATAATTCATTCAATTCCGTTGTATTTTCTCCAAGTATATTCAGGGTATGAACCACCAGACCTGACACGCTTTGTGAAACGATCGTGATTTCATCTTTAAAGGGCAAATAGTCCCGCCAAATGGCCGAATTAGGGGAAAATCGGGTGTCCCAAAGCCAGTGCACACCCCGTTTGATGGCGGTTTCCAGGCGATTTCTATGTGCTGTCGAAAGGCCGGGTTTTTGGAGTGCATAATGCAGGGTCAGCAAGGCGTGGCAGGTAGCGTACGTCGAGCTGTACTGGGTTTGGTCCTGGCCCATATTGATCATGCTCCAGGCGCCGTTCTCCATTTGGTGATCGGTAAAAAAATTGGTGATATCACAAGGGAAATCGTAGGCCAATTTGGTGCGTTCGAGGGTGCCGGCGACCCAGCCGGATGCGCGAAAATCTTTTTCGTCCTTGATCTCAGACCAGCAACAACAAGTGGTATCGATCATTTTTCGTTTGACCAAGTCCAGAAATGCATCCAGCGGTGTCGATTGAGCGCGTCCGTTAAGAGCCGTAATCGCTTGCGATACAGCCCACGGACTTCCGAAGAAGATAAGCGAATCCCGGTATAAGGCCTGCCCTTCTCTTTCCAACTGGGCCGTCAGCGGTGCCAGACTCTGGTGCAATTTCTGGTGATTGGACAAAGCCGGCCGTTCTGGGCCGCTTGTCAGGGTCAGAAAGGCCGTATAGAGATATAAACGCTGGGAGAAGGCTATGATCAAACCAATCAGCAGGATAACACCGGCAATGGCCCGTGCGCGGTTGCGCTTATGCCGGTCGATCTCCGCTTGTTTTTTGATCAGGATGAGTTCCTGTTCCCGGATTTGCTCCGCCATCCGGGCGCGTTTGGTCTTCAGAATGGGGGCGATCAGGGTATCATGGCTTACCTCGTAGTTGAAGCCGCCCAGCGTATTGGCCTCCCGGCGGAGCAGGAAGGTATTTTCCAACTGTTCCAGCAACGCGTGCGTCACACCAGCGCTCCTGTACTGGTGCACGATCAGGTCGGCGTCGAGGCTCAACCGTCGCCCTTCGCCAGTGATGGGATCTTCGAGCAGGAGCCCTTGTTCAACGACCTGCCGGGCGGCATCCTGCGATTCGGGCGGCAGCTGGCTGATCCGCCGTATATAGTATTCCTCGTAGATGCGCGTGATATCGGGCAGGTCGGCGGGTTGGACGATGATGCCGCTTGCTTTATCCGCTGCGGTGATCGATTTACGGATCACTTCACCTTCGATATATTGACAAAGGATCTGCAACTGGAAGGCTTCAATCCGGGCTCTGGAACCGGTTGCTTCCGTATGGGTCAGCCCCGTCAAGATGCTATTCAGGGTTTCTTTTGCGTATTGGAACGGTGGGCTGGCAAAATCCTTTCCCGGCAGGAGCGCCGGCGCGGTAATGGCTTCAATAGCTTGTTCGCGGTTGAGCGCCTGCAGGCAGTATCGCTTATGCAGAATCGTGGGCAGGTAGTCCCGCAAATTATCCAGCAGGCTCAGGCGGTCTTCCCGGACGACAAAAAGCGCATGGATATTGAGTGGTGTGGAAATAAATTCGCGTTCCGGGCGGGTCATTTCGGCGAGGGCGTCCCGCAGGCCTTGAGGCACCTGCTGATAAAGCAATTCGGCCAATTGTTGTTTAAACTGGTTTTGGGCCTCGGGCGGATAGGAGAAGAATTCTTCCGCCTGATCGAAGATCAGCACAAAATTTTCGGTATCGGCAGTTTGCCGGCGCTTGAAATGATACCACAGGGATTTTTTTTCCAACAAAGGCTCCAAAAACCCCGTCATGGGGAAAACAGGCGCCTTTTCCTCCAGGCGCTGCAGCAGATTGTCGACCGGCATCAGGGAAGCCCCTTCCGAATAGTTGCCGAACCGGATCAACAGCGGAATGAATTTACTCGCCGGATCGGCTTCCAAATGGGGGATTATCCCGGCATTGACCAGTGAGCTCTTGCCATAGCCGGACCGCCCAAACAATACCACTACGCGTTCCAGCAGGATCAGGTCGCTCAGGTCTTCGATATCTTGCCGGCGGCCGAAAAAACGATCGCGCTGATGCGTTTCAAACGGATTGACGCCGGGGTAACGGTTGTCTTTCATCAGGCGGCCAGTTGTTTGGTGAGTTCCAGGATCGCATCAATGATCTTGTTGTATTCAACCGTGTAATCGCGAAAATCGACTGTCCCTTTGCTGTATTGTTGTTCCAGGTTTTTGTACCGCCCCGAAAGTTGCGCGGTTTCCGACAGCGCTCCGTCATTTCGGACGAAAGCAGTTTGCAGCGTGTTTATGGCCATTTCGGTCTCCCCGTTCTGGATATGTCTGACCACTTGTTGCTGATGAGGCAGATTGGGTTCGTTCAGTTGGCGGAGCATACCTTTTTGCTCGCAGCGATTATACAAGGCATCGAAAAAGGCAGCATCATCTTTCATGAATTGAATCTGAAACTGGTGGATCAGGAAAGAGTGCGTTTCGGGGTCGCCCGGCCGGGCTTTCAGGGCAAACTTCTTGATGGCTTTCTCGCCGCTCAAAAAGCGCAGCAACAGTTGGGAATACCATTTTTCGAACTGGAAGCCCAGGAATAAAAAAGTTTTGGCATGCAGCAGGGTACGGCGCAGGCGTTCGGGCAGGCCCGGGGCGCCAAAAGTGGTATGCAACATGCGATACACGTCGTCATAGTCGAGCACAAAAGAGTCGTCTTGCTGTCGCGAGCCGCACATGTTGAAAAACAGCGGTTGCATGCGGGTGGGTTGCTCCACTTCCTGCACCGCGTCGCCCCGGTGGTGGAAATAGGCAAAACGGTGGTGGATGCCGTATTTGTAGGCGACATCCGACAAAAAGTTGTCCGGATTGATGGAAAAGACCAGGTGAAAGGGGATGGCGGCAATTTTCCGGTAAATGGTTTCGTCGATTTGTCCGCCCGGGTGCATGTTTTTTAAAAGTCGGCGGATGGCGCGTTGTACGTCTTCTTTGGCCAGTTTGTCCCGGAACAAAAAGAAGCCGTCGCGCTCGTAGTAATACACGATGTCGTCCGCGTGCGAATTTTGCACCTGTTGGTGAATATACTGTTGCAGGGACATATTTTCTATCTGAACAATATCAGGGCCAAGCAACAGTACGCATTTTTGCTCCTCTATATCGTCAATCAAATCGTCGAACAGGGCATTCCATTCCGTTTCTTCGAAGGCAGGCATGTCGGTTAATATTTATGACTGGGTTTTCATTATTTGATCTTCGGGATGAGCCATACGGCAAAACCGATAAGTCTGAAAGCTGGCTGGGCGGCAATTCGAGCAGCAACAAATCCCACAACCGCTTGAAACAGAACGGAAAAATAGCACTTTGGTAATATTCTTCATCCATTTGTCACAATAAATATTTTTTTAATGTCCGATTTTACCCTACGTCCTATCCGCCCCGAAGATAACCCCCAGGTAGCCCGGATCATCCGAACAGTCATGACCGAATATGGCGCCGTCGGCACGGGCTATTCTATTGAAGACCCCGAAGTGGATGCCATGTTCGAGACCTATGACAACCCCCGATCGCGATTTTTCGTGCTCGAAACGGCAGATGGCCGGCTGGTCGGTTGCGGGGGCATTGGCCCCCTGCGGGATGGCGGGCCCGATACCTGCGAATTAAAAAAGATGTATTTCTTCACCGAAGCGCGCGGCCAAGGCCAGGGGCGCCGCCTCGTGGAAATGCTCGAAGCCGAAGCCCGCCGGGTTGGCTATCGCTACATGTACCTCGAAACGATCGCCGCCATGCAGGAAGCCAACCGGCTGTACCAACGCCTGGGTTTTGAGGCGCTTTCCGGCCCGATGGGCAACACCGGACACACGAGTTGCGGGTTGTTTTATGGGAAGGTGCTTTGATGGGATTCAGGAGGTTTCAGGGTTACAGGAGGTTTCAGGGTTTCAGGTGGTTTCAAGGTTTCAGGTGGTTTCAGGGTTTCAGGTGGTTTCAAGGTTTCAGGAGGTTTATGGATTTTGGAGCTTTTCAGGTTTGTATAGTTCTTGACAAAGCAGAAGTAGGAGAGTTCAAAAAAGTGTGACCCATTTTTCTGTACAATCCCTTGTATCGTACCTTCGAACCCAACGACCTACATCGCCTTCGTCCGCGCCCTTACCGCTATCCTCCGCGGTAGCCGCGACCAGGCAATCGTAAGTGATCCGGAATTGAATTATATGGATATGGTAGAATTACGCCTGATCTTTTTCAACGACTAAATTCCACCTTCGCGTTGCCCAATTTTCTGATGCGCCGTTTCGCCTTTCTCCTCCTCCTATCCGCCTGCAAAAGCGCCGCCTTTCACCCGGACACCCCGCCGGCCACTGCCGTCTACCTCCTCGTGCTCGGCGTTGCCCAAGACGGCGGCTACCCCCACGCCGGCTGCCGGCGCGCCTGTTGCCAGCGCTACTGGACCGGCCGCCAACCCGAACGCACTCCGGCCTGCCTGGCCCTGGTCGACAGCCGCTCGGGCCGGCTGTGGCTCTTCGACGCCACACCAGGCTACACCCGGCAGTGGGAGCAGGCCGTCCGGCAAACCGGCTTGTCCGGTAAGACCGTACCCGACGGTATCTTCCTCACCCATGCCCATATCGGCCATTACACCGGCCTGATGTACCTGGGCCGCGAAGCGCTGGGCGCCGACGGCGTGCCCGTGTACGCCATGCCGCGCATGAAGTCCTTTCTGGAAAACAACGGCCCCTGGAGCCAACTGGTCAGCCTGCACAATATCGCAATCGAGGCCCTGCACCGCGACTCGGCGGTGACCCTCGCGCCGGATATCCGCGTGACACCCTTCCTGGTGCCGCACCGCGACGAGTATTCCGAAACCGTCGGCTACCGTATTGAAGCCGCCGGGCAAAGGGTGCTGTTTATCCCCGATATCGACAAATGGGACCGCTGGGACCGCGACATCGTACAGGAAATCCGGCAATCGGACGCGGCCTACCTCGACGCGACCTTTTACCGCAACGGCGAACTCCAGCGCGACATGCGCGAAATCCCGCACCCTTTTCTGGAGGAAAGCATGCGGCTCTTCGACGCCCTGCCCGCGGCGGAAAAGGCCAAAGTGCATTTCATCCATTTCAATCATACCAACCCCATGCTCTGGGATGCCGCCGAACGGCGAACTGTGGAGCAACGCGGGTATCACGTGGCGCAGGAAGGCGAGCGCTTGCCTATGGGCGGCAAGCCCTGACACGACTACACCGGCAACTGAAACGAATCGCCTTCGGCGGCAAGCCCGGCCTCGAACAAAACGGGCCTTTGCTCCACCGACTGCTGGAGAAAACTGCGCAAAAAGTCGTCGGTATGCGAGGGATCGTGGTGGAAAAACAACATGCGCTGCACGGCCGTCATTTCGGCAAACCGCAGGGCGTCGTCGGCCGAGCTGTGCCCCCAACCCACGCGGGGCCGGTACTCTTCGGTAGTGAATTGCGCGTCGTGAAAGAGCAGGTCGGCGCCGAGCGCGAGGTCGTAGCCCGAAGTCCAGGCCGGTTCGAGGGGGAAATGCGACGAGCCCAGCGCAGGCTCATGGTCGGGCAGGTACGTAAACACCGCCCGCCCGTTCGACACCCGGAAACCAAGCGTAGGGCCCGGGTGGCACACGTAGGCGGCCGTGAGCTGAAGCGGCCCGATATGGAAGGTACTGTGGTTGATTTCAAAGATCCGGAGCTGGCAAGGCAAATCTTGCAGGCGGATCGGGAACAGCGGCGGCGACAAATACCGTTGCAGGCGCACCTGCAGGCTTTCCACGGTGCTGGTGGGGCCCCAAATATTGACCTCCATTTTCGGGTTGTACAACGGCGCGAAAAAACCCAACCCCATGATATGATCGAGGTGTAGGTGCGTGAGCAAAATGTCGACCCGCGAAACGCCTTTGGGAAATGCATCCCCCAGGCGCCGGATACCCGAACCGGCATCCAGGATCACAAACGCGTCGTCCTGGCAAACCTGCACGCAAGAGGTGTTGCCGCCAAAAAAATTATTCTCCGGACTGGGCGATGGCAGCGAACCGCGAGCCCCCCAAATGGTGATGTTCATGGCTCTACGGTTTTCCAAAAAATAGCCACCGCGCCCAGAAAACGATCGGGGCGGCCGATCAACGGGTACGACGTGACCGAAATCTGATTCTTTTCGCCGGCGAGGCTTTCAATCCAAAAAGTGCCGTATGCCGGGCGGCGGTGCAGCAGCGTTTTGACTAGGGGCAATTCTTCCGGCAGCATCGGCCGGCCCGACTGGTCGAAGGGCTTGAATATCGTCGACCACTCCTCTACCGGCATCAGACCGGTTTCTTCATAGCGTTTGCCCAAAAGCGCTTCCGCCGGTTCGTTATAAAACAACAGGTTTCCCTCCGGGTCGGTGAGGAAAACCGGAATAGACAGGCAGTCAGCCAGTTGCCGGGTCAGGATGATTTCAATTTGGTTGGCGGACATGAAAAAGCATTGGAGGGTTTGAAAATCGGTGGCATTTTAAGGCAAATTAAGCGAAGGAATCCGGATTTGGCCGAGTTTTTATTGCCGGGTGCTGTTCGCGCAGCTTTTAGCACGCTTCGTCGGGTAATACCGCCGGTTTTTCCACAAAAAACGGCCGCCGGTTTTTAGCCATTATAACACCTTCAGCGCAGTACGGTTACATCGCCGGTGCGTTCCACCTTCCCCCCGTCCGCCAACTCCGCCTGCACGAAATACACATAAACGCCGGCGTCTACCGGCTTCCCACGCCAGGTGCCGTCCCAACCCTCGGCGGGGTCGTTGGGCTGGAAATGCTGCCGTTCGAACAGCAACCCGCCCCAACGGTCGTACACCCGCAAGAGCCGCACCTGCCGTACATCTGCGCCGGCATATACCGTGAAAACATCGTTCCCGGACTGCGAGGGCCGGAACACATTGGGCAAATACAGGTTTTCCCGCCGCACCTGCACACTGACGCTCGCACCGGCTTCGCAACCGTGCTGGTCCCGGATGTGGATTTCAAACAAAGTCGGCGCCACTGGCCGCACCAGCTGATACAAAGCCGGAGAGCCGCCGAACAGATTGGCCGGTACCCATTCCACCGAGGCCAGTTGGGCATTCGGCGGCATTACCTGCGCTTCGAGCGTGACCAACTGGCCCAGTTCGATTTCCGCAGCAGATACCTGGAGCGCGACGGCTAGGGAATCCGGTTGCCTTATGGTCAACATATCTTCCCAAACACAGCCGTTCGCGTCGTGTACCTGAAGCAAGTGTATCCCGGGTGCAAGATCGAAGAACCCGCGCTCCGGACCAATGGCGTGGTTGTCCAACGAAAAACCGTACGGCCCCGCCCCTCCGAACACCTGATCGACCAAGACAGACCCATCGGAATAGCCGAAGCACGACACCGAATCTACGAGCAACGCGACCGAATCGATGCGCGCAGCAAGTGCCACCTCGACCGAATCGAAAGCGGAACAGCCGTTGCGGGTATCGGTAACCTGAAGGATATACGTACCGGCCCGGCTGGTTTCCGCCACGCGGGCCAGCGTGTCCCAAAGCAATTGGCCGCCGGATGGCAGGTACCAGCGCACCGTGTACGCCGCGCCCGCCGAGGAGGCCGTAGCGTCGAGCGTGGCAAAGACCTGATCGCAGGGGATCAGCAAATGCGCCTGAGCCGCTATAGCGATTGGTGGCTGCGTATCGTCCGCTACCGCCACGGATTTTACGGCAGTACAACCATATTCATTTGTGACCGTGACCACATACAGCCCCGGCATTTCAACCTGCTGGTTGGCGCCGGTCAGCACCGCGCCCGTGGGCGTTTGCCATTGAAATAGCCAGTTGGCGGGCGCCGGATCGGAACCCAGGGTGGCCCTTGGCTCAGCACACGTGATCGTATCGGCCGGCAAGGAAAACACCACCGGAATATCCGTTCCGGGCACAGTGAAATACTTCACCGATTCGCAACCGCGGGCGTCGCTCACCGTGACGCTCCAGGGGCCGGCGGCCAGCGCCATTGCGTGATCGCCTTTTTGCCCGTCCGGCCAGGCGAACGCATATGGCGCCGTACCACCGGTAGCGGCAAGCGAAATACTCCCGGTCGATTGTCCGCAGGTGTCGGGCCGGATCTGTTGGCTGATCTCCAACGGAGCCGGGGTTTCCACCAGAAATTCCAAACTGGACGTACAGCCCTTGGCATCGGTGACCGTGAGCGCATAGTTCCCCGCCGGCAAATCGCTGAGTGTTGCGCTGCCCGGCCCGGTCGACCAGCCAAAGAGATACGGCGGCACGCCGCCGTCAACCGCCACGCTGATCTGGCCGCTGGCTTCGCCAAAACAGCGTACCGGCGTCAGCGCCGATACCGTTATGGTTGGCGCGCCGCCCGGCTCGATCGTAAACGATTGCGTTTGGGAACAACCCTGTGCGTCGCTGAGCGTCACCTGGTACGTTCCGGGCGGCAGGTTGGTGCGCAGCGCCGTTTGCGGGCCATCGCTCCACGAAAAAGCGTAGGGGCCGGTGCCGCCGGTTGCGCTCAAGGCGATGTTGCCCAAGGTGCTTGCACACGTCGTAGGGTCTGCGATGGCCTGCAACGCCAGCGTGTCGGGTTGGGTGACCGTAAATGCAGCGAGGCCGGTGCACCCATTCGCATCGGTAACGGTCAGGGCGTAATCGCCCGCGGGCACATTGCCGAGTGTTGCACTCCCCGGCCCGGTTGACCATTCGTATGCATACGGCGGAACGCCGCCGCCGAATTCCACCTCGATTTGGCCGTTTGCTTCCGCGAAACAACGCGCGGGTGCAAGGTTCGACGCCGTCAGCGCCGGCGCGCCGCCGGGTTCGATCAAAAACGTTTGCGCAGTGGTACAACCATTGGCATCGCTCAGTTGCACCGTGTAGACGCCCGGCGGCAGGTCAGTCAGCACCGGACCCATTTGACCGCCATCCCACAGGAACGCATACGGCGCCGTGCCGCCGCCGCCCGCAACGGCAATACCGGCCGTAACGGCTGTACAGGACGTCGAATCTATATGCGCATCGATGTCCACCGGTTCCGGTTGCGGCATGGAAAAATCGATGCTCAGGGTACAGCCTTCGGCCGAGGTAACGGTCAGCGTATACATGCCGGCCGCCAGACTATCGCGGGTTTCGTTGCCCGGTCCGTTCGACCAGTTGTACGTGTAGGGCGCGCTCCCTCCGTCGATTTCCACCGCGATCCGGCCGTCGTTTCCGCCAAAACAGCGCACCGGCGTCAGCATGGAATCTACCAGAAACGGCGCATCGGTGCCGGGCAAATGAACAACCGCTACGGTCGAGCAACCTTCTGCATTGGTTACCGTGATCTGGTAAATACCCGGCTTCAGGCTGTCCACTTTGTTGCCGGTTTGGCTGCCGGGCCAGGAATACACGAAGGGCGGGCTGCCGCCGGCAGCATCGAGGGTGATCGTGCCGGTGGCGTAATTGCAAATCGCGGGCTCCACCTGCCATTGCGGCGCCGGTTTGGGCTGAACCGTCAAACGAACGGAATCGCTGACGATGCAGTTGCCGCTTTGGCCGGTGGCGTATAGGGTGAGCGAACTGTCGGGCTGAAAGCGGACGGTCGGGCATATGCTGCACGGCAGAGCGGACGCAGGCGACCAGAACAGGTTGGCAAACCCCGGCGCAGAAAGTGTGACGGAATCGCCGGCACAAACCGGCCGGTCAGGGCCAAGATCGAGCGGTGTGGTGTTTTGAAGGAGGATGTTCAGGGTGTCGGTGTATTTGTTTCCGCATATATCCCAGGCATCCACCCAGTATTTTCCGGGGCCCGGCGCCGTGAAAAGGCTGTCGGGCGAGCCGTCGGGCCAGCGGTAACGGGCAAAACCGGCGCCGGCATGCAGCGTTTCCACACTGCTGCTGCAGAGGGTCCGGTCGGGGCCCAGGTCGAGCACCGGCGTTGAAAAAGATACCTGAACCGAAAAAAGATTGTTCGGATAAACGCACTCCGGCAAATTGGTGGAGGGGAAATCCAGTGCGGGATCGAACGGCGTGGGGAGCGACCCGTTGTCGTTGATCACGCCCCACAGGGTTCCGTTGGGCGGAAGCGGGATTTGCAGCATCCACGGCAGGCAGGAGTCGATCGGCACGTCGGCAGGCAAGGAAGCGGGCAGGCCAAATTTAGCCACCGCAGCGCTGGTCGGGTCGCCGAGGTAAAATTGCAGGGGCGTTCCGGCGGGCAAGGGTATGCTGCCGGCATTACATACCCGGAGCTGCAACTGGAGCAGTTGCTGCATGCACGCAAACGAATCCAGCGCAATGCCGGCATCGGGTACGGGGTAATAGGGTTGGAAGCCGGCGACCAGTTAGGTCAACTGGGCCATGTGGATGTTCAGGGGGTATTTGCCGCCGCCCGGCGCCGGAAATTCCAGCCAACTTTTTTGCTGAACCCGCGGAATACTCAGGTCGTCGGCAATATCCACGGGGTTGTAATTGCTTTGGTTCCAAATATTCCGGCACGGCGCCCATGGTGCGCCGGCCGTTTCGAATACGCGCATCCGGGAAGTACTTCCACCGGGCAGGGAATCGCCGGAGCTCACAATTTCCGCCTGGCCGTCGGCGTCAACGTCGGCGACCACCGGATACTCGTCCAGCGTGCCGCTCGTAGCCGTTGTTTTCCACCAGTTGCGCTGCGCGTCCACACCTGCAGGGAGCGGGGTGTGGCCGCCGTACAGGATGCGCAGGAACCGTTCGTCGCGGTAAACGATCTCCGAAAGCCCGTCGCTGTTAAAATCGAAAACCGTCGCGCCGGTCATGCCTGAATCATCCGTGGTAGCCAGAGTCCACCACCAGGGTTTGACCGGATCCAGGGCCGCGGCATGCAAATTGAAACAGTTCAAGGCCTTGGCGCTGGTGATGATTATTTCCGGAAAATCGCGCGTGAATCCGTCCTTGGTATCGTCATACACGTTGGCAATGCAGGGGAACGCGCCATTGTAATTGTCGTGAAAATCGCCGATGACCGGGTACGGCAAAAACCGCAGCAGTCCGTTCTTGTTCCACACGTAAACGCCATTTTCTTTTACGCCGGCCACGATCCGGCCGGCGCTGACGACGATATCCGGGGTGCCGTCCAAGTCCATATCGGCTACGGCGGTATAGCCGTCCTGCCAGTTGTTCCCGGGTTCCAGCATATTGAGGTCGCGCAAGGCCTTTATCTCCATCCCATCGCCATCTGTGGGGTCGAGGTCGACCGAATACACGACCGGCCCGGCGATCAATTCCAGTCCGTTGCAATCGGGGTCGCCGTTGCAATCGGCCGGCGACAACACGTCGGCGGCAACCAATCCGCTGTTTTTATAGAGGTGATTATTAAAAAACAATTGCCCGTACGGGCCGGCGCCGGCGAGCGCTTTTTTCAAGGTAGGGTTTGCCGGGTTGGACAAATCGAGTTTAAAAATATTGGTGCCCGCATAAATTTCCGGCACGCCGTCCTGGTCGAAATCGGCGATCTGCGGCCGGAAATACTGGTGCGGCAAGGGCAGGTCGGAATCGGCCCACAATTGCATGGGCGGGTTGGCGCCGGGGGTGAAATTCCGGTACACGTTGATATACCGCGTGTTTTCAACCAAAACCAATTCCGGTATGCCGTCGTGGTCCAGATCGCCTACCGCAGCGCCGTTGTCCGGCCAAACCGGAATCCCAAACGGCATTTGCAGGAGATCCGGCGCGGCGGCATTTGACCCATTGCCCTGGTAAATGGCAACGTACTTGGAGGTGAAGGAGTTCAGGTTGCTGGGGCCGTGCAGGATGATCTCCGGCAGGCTGTCGGTTTGCGGGTTCAAATTGGCAACAACCGGCATGGCGTATTGCATGATCGTTCCGGCGGGCGTTTCCCAGTCCTGTTGGGCGCTGAAATTATTGACCGGAAGGGTTTTGGCCACGCAGCCTGCTCCGTTAAAACAAAGGCAATCCGTGTCGTAACAATCCACATAACCGTCGCCGTCGTCGTCAACCCCATTGCCGCAAATTTCAGAACAGGGCATGCCGTTGGGCAATACGCAAGGCGCCGGCTGCACGGGAACGGTCTTTTTTGCCGATTTCGAACAATAGGCATTGGTCCCCACAAGGGTCACGGTAAACAGGCCCGGGTTGGGAAATGCATAGCTCAGCGTGGGGGCCGTGCCAACCGAAACACCGTTGATCAACCATTCCACACTGGTTACCCCGGTCGACAGGCTGGTCAATTCAACCGGCTCGCCCACCGTAGCGCTTGCGGGATTTACGGTAAAGTCCAGGTTCCCCGGGCATTCGACTTCATAGCTCAGGTAATATTGGTCAACGCAATTGGGATCGCTGTTGGTGGCCAGCAGCGAAAGCACGAAACTGCCGTCGGAAGGGAACGTGTAAACCGGGTTCGGGGCATTGGAAAACGGCGTCCCGTTCACCGACCACTCGAACATGGTGGCGCCCACCGACTGGTTGATAAAACTGACCGGGTCTCCGGCGAGTCCTATCGCCGGCGTGACGGTAAAGGCGGCCGATAACGGCGGGGAACAGGGGCTGAGGCACGCTTTCGAGTCGAGCAAACTGTGGCGCGTCATTTCAACGGCCGCTTGCATGCGTTCGGCTTGTCCTTGGGTGAAACGGTAATAGCAGTCGAACGGCGAATAGTCCATGAAATTCTCGGTCATATCGCCGACGTCGGTCGTAAAAGGGTTTGGCGCGGGCGCGTCGGCATCCGTACTGCAGGAATTGAACCCGCAAGTCGAGTGTTGCGCCTGATCCGGCGGCGTATCGCACACCCGATCGCCGTCAAGCAGGCAGTCGGCGTTAGGGCAACCGCCCTCGAACGTGTGGTACAGGCCCAGGTAATGCCCCATCTCATGGATCAGTACGCCGTCGTCGATCGGGCTTTTGCCAAAGAAACCCGCCTCGCACACCAGGCCGTCTTCCGGCTGCCCGTGCGACGATGGAAAGAAGGCATAACCGGCTACACCCGGCCCGGCCGACTGGCTGGTGATGGAACCGACAACCCAGATATTCACGTATTGAAGCGGGTCCCAGCGCAGGAGGTCTTTCACGGCCAGGTCGTCGGTTTCCTTGACCATATCGGTCAGCGCCGACTGGGTGCGGGTAATGCCGCTGGTGGCCTTGCCGTCGGGGGCGCGGCGAGCCAGGCAAAAACGGATGTTCGCATCCACCCCAGGCCCGGCCTGGGCAAAATAACCCGCGTGGGCGCAGGCGTCGTTCAGGTGGTCGATCGCGGCGAGGACCTGAATATCGGTAATATTTTCCGGGCCGCCGTTGTGGATGATGTGCACGACCAACGGTAACGTGTACACGGGTGCATTGCTGTCGGGGGTGGATTTCTTTGGCTTCGAAAGCCGGCGGTAGAGCAGTTCTTCGATCTCGGCTTGCCGCCGGGCCCGTTCGGGGATGCGGTCGAACAACGCATCCCGCGCGACATCGGCGCCGCAGGAAAAAACAGGTGGCGCAGCAGGTTGTGGAACTGGGTTTTGAGCAAACAGGCCTGCGCCGGAAAATATAGCGCAGCAGAACAGGAACAGGCGTTGGGACATAGGGTTGATATTTGTCGATCGGTTGAAATCTCTACAGCTTTCGCCGCGATAAAGGCTTATAGTGGAATGGCGGTATGTACGGGCTTGCCGTTCGTCTATATTCGCATCCGGCCAAAGATACGGCACGGCCGACCGGCTCGCGAACCGGTTTTCAGTCGCATTGCCCGATTACGGATACCGTTTATGGAGACAAAAAAACGGCGTTTTGCTGCCCGGCAGGAAATACGCGGCGTGTTTTAAATTTTTGAATACTCGACAAAATAGAAGTAGCTTTGTCTGCTGATTAGGCGTCGATGCCCCAAAAGGTTCGAAAAGAGCCATTCATAACGGGCATAAGCATCCGATTGATTTAATCAAAATCCTGTTATGATTGTGTTCTACCCATGTTCTATCGCAGCTAGGGTTCGTTCCCAGGTGCTTTTCCGGATTATTTTCTGGATATCCTTTTTGGCCGCTGCAGCCCTGCCGGCGCAAGTTGCCATCAATACCGACGGCAGCACCGCCAATCCGAGCGCCATGCTCGACGTGAAATCCACGATCCGGGGGGTGTTGGTGCCCCGGATGAACAGCTCGGAGCGAACGGCGATCGCCTCGCCGGCCAACGGCCTGTTGGTGTACGACACCGATTCCAACTCGTTTTGGTACTACAACGGTTCAATTTGGGAAAAACTGCTGGGCGCCTCAGCCCTTAGCGGCCCTTCGGTCATCACGCCCGCCCTGATTACCGCCACCGCCAACAATTACAACCCTACGGGCTTTGGCTCGGCCACAGTGGTGCGCGTATCGGGCGATAACAGCGTGCGCGCCATCACCGGCTTTCACGCCGAATCGGACGGCGAAGAGAAAACCATCGTGAATGTCGGCAATTACCCCTTGTACCTGGCGCCCGAACACAGCGGCAGCACCGCCGCCAACCGGATCGCCTATTTCGAAGAGGTCATGATCCCGGCCGGCCGTTCCTGCCGCATTGTGTACGACGGCACCTCGGCCCGCTGGCGGCCCATCGATCCGCCCTGCCCGAATTACCGGAATATCCGTCGATCGGTGCATTACGACAAATCGGCAGGCAAGGTGCCCGAAGGCTTTCAGGACGACATCCATATCGCCGTGTTCGGCAGCCTTACCCAAGTCACCGCCCCGCCCTCGGCCACCTCGCCGTTCGGCGCCTGGAACCTCAATTCCGGTTCTTCACCCAGCGGCGGCCTGGGGCTGTTCTTTCCGAAGAGTTCGGAAGAAATGGCCTGGGTCAGCGGCACCCATATCGTGACGCGAGCCCACTTCAAAACGCCGGCTACTCTGGGCGACGCCACCAACAACTACTATTTTTTCGTTCGGATCGCCGACAGCCCGAGCAGCGGATTCTGGGATCAGAACAACTCCCTCGGCATTCGCTACCGCTACAGCACCAACGGCGGGCGATGGGAGTGTTATTCGAGGAGCGGCACCGGTACCGATACGGTATTGGATACCGGTATTCCGTTCGCGGTCAATACCGAATACGACCTCACGGTGACGCTCAACAAAGCCAATACCGAAGCCACGTATTTCATCAACGGCGCGGTAGTGGGGCGGATCACCACCAACCTTCCTGCCGCCACGTCGGTGGGCGCCACAGTGCAATTTGAAAAAACCGCCGGTTCGTCGGCACGGGCATTTCTGGTGTATCGGTTCATGGCCGCAGCCATTGAATAACCCGGAAACGACGGGTGGCTTGAAATTTGCTGGTATCCCCGGGTAAAAGGGATCGGCGGAAAATGTTGGCATCGAGCTATTGGCTGACTTGAAATGATTAATTTTCAGGCAAATTCCAGGCATTGCTGTACGAAGACAATGCCATTGGAACCTGCTCAGACCATTTTTCGCCCTGGGAAAGACGTTGCCCAAATTTAAACTTTGATGAATTGTAAACAATAGCCCGGTACAGGTTGCTGTTGACGGAGACGCCAACAGCGGCATTTCGTTGAAAATCAAACCTTAACGCCGTTGTTGACATCCCCGTCAACAATATGTTCGAGGCTCATGTTCAACGGTTAGCAAAAACCTGCCGGACTTCTGTTGTAAGAACAGGCTTGGATTTTCATGCTAAGCGAAAACAGGAAAATGTAGTTTGCAGCCGGACAATGAAATTCCAAACACGTTCCAAAATAAAAACTATGCTGTCGTATCGCAACCTATCCTTGTTGCTGGGCAATTTGCTTTGCAGCATTTTTGCGCTTGCCCAGGTGACCAACACCGGCGGTCAAATTGTCATTAACGCCGGAACCACCGTTGTCTCCACCGGTTTGAATGTGCTGAATACCGGCAACGGAACCATTGCCAACCAGGGCACCCTGACCACCACGGCCAATATTACCAACGCCGCCGGCAGTACCCTAAATGGCAACGGCGCCTGGCAACTCGGCGGCAACTGGGCCAATGCCGGCACTTTCACGGCCGGCGCCTCGACCGTGCTGTTCAATGGAAACGGCCCGAGCACCGTCGATGCCGGCGGTGCTGCCTTTTATAACCTGTACCTCAACAAGAACGCCAATCACCTCAGCCTTGCCTCTGCTGTTACAGCCAACGGCACGGTCAATTTTTTGGCCGACAACAACACCGTTGTTTGCGGCGGTTTCAATTTTACCCTGAGCAACACCACCGCGGTTGTCGGCGCCGATAACAACAATTTTTTTGTCACCAACGATACCGGCCAACTGAAACGCCTGGCCCTGGGCGCCGCGGGGTTTACCTTCCCGGTCGGCGCCGATTCCAGCACCTACAACCCGCTGGTGTTGGCTGAAAACGGCGCGGCCGACGATATCGGCGTGCGCTGTCTGGCCCAACCGCTCGCCAACGGCAACAGCGGCGCCCCGATCACCGCCGATGCCGTAAATGCCGCCTGGAGCATCACCGAAGGAACCGCCGGCGGATCGGACCTCAGTCTAACGGCGCAATGGACTGCCGCCGACGAATTGAACGGTTTTGACCGCAACGACTGCGGCATCGCCCGTTTCAATACCGGCCTCGACTGGGATTTACCGCCGGCCAACATGGGCGCCGCAACGGGCAGCGATCCCTACACCCGCAGCCGCAACAACCTGACGCCCGGCGTCATTGCCGTCATGGATGGCGCCTACCTGAACCGGGTCAAGCTGGCCTTGAAGATCATGCTGCAAGGGCCCTACAATACGGCTACCATGAAAATGAACGACAACCTCCGGAACCTGGCCGCTTTCCCGCTCACTGCGCCGGCCACCTACGGCGCCGGCAAGTTCGTGCACATGGGCTGGCAGCCCGCCGGCGGCTACACCATCAGCCCTTCGGTGCTGGCTGTGACCGGCGACGACGCTATCGTCGACTGGGTTTTTCTCTGGCTCAAAGACCCGGCCAACCCCACCACCACGATTCAAACCCGGTTGGCGTTGGTACAAAAAGACGGGGACGTAGTGGACCTTGACGGCCAATCGCCCGTCCCGGTTCCGGCCAATGCCGGCAATTATATCGTGGGGGTGGGGCACCGGAACCACCTGAGCGTGCGCACGCCAAACGGCGCGGGCCTGGCGCTGAACGAGGCGACTGCCACGCCCTATGATTTTACCACGGCTATGGGGCAGGCGTACGGGACCAACCCGATGAAGCAGGTACAAACCACGCCAACTGCCATTTTTGCGCTTTGGGGTGGCAACAGCAGCGCCAACAACTCGGTGCGCGCCACCGGCCCGCCCTCGATCAACGACTACTCGGTGATCCTGAATACCCTGGGCTCGGCTACGAATATCATCCCCAATGTGTATTCCAATGCCGATATCAACATGGACGGGACGATCCGGATGACCGGTCCGCCCACGATCAACGACTATACCAAGTTACTCAGCATACTGATCAGTCCGACGACGATCATCACCGAACAATTTTAAATCCCCATGCGAAATATCTGTTTACTCCTTGCATTTTCAACCTGCCTGTGCGGGCCTGCCTCGGCACAAATCTACTTTTTGTCTACCGCCTCCATCAGCGGGAACACTATTGTGTATAAAATCAAAGCCGTCAATGGGCCGATCACCTGCGGCTGGTCGGTCATTGAGTTCTTTTTCCGGAACACCGATGCTTCGCCGGATGCCGACGCGGCCTTTGCCGGTGCTACTATTACCCCCAATGCAACGGATTTTCCAGGCATCGATATTCCGTACAATGGCATGAATCTGCAAGGCGCCGAAACCGGGTATAACAACTATTGGTTCGGCACCTTTTATTTCCCGCCAACGACGATCAAGACCTACAACCAGGGCCAGGAATACGTCGTATGTACCATCACATTGGCTTCTTCCCCCTCCATATACAACCTTGAACTGGTGCATAACGAACCGTATTTTTCGCCGGACTATATGGTGTTGGCCGACGAAGTGGGCGCCGACAGATCAAATCCGTTTCCCCTGACCGGCACCTGCAAATTCTACGGCCCCGGCGCCACCATCTGCAACCCTAACTGTCCGCCTACCACAGACGGGAACAACCACATTCTCCCGCTCAACGGTTCGGCGCCGGTGGAGTTGGTTGATTTTCAGGCCCGCCGGTATGGCCCGCACACCGCTCGCCTCAACTGGCAAACGGCGGTTGAAGAAGACTTCGCCGCATTTGCCATCGAACGGCAAAAAGACCAGAGCTGGCAACAAATCGGGGTCGAACCGGCCCGGGCGGTTGCCGGTAGCGGCGCCTCCTATGTTTTTTTTGACCCCGGCGCCCCGGCTCCCCTGGCCTATTACCGCTTGAAAATGCTCGACCGCGACGGCTCGTTTGCCTATTCGCCCATCCGGAGTGTGGCATTCGACGGCGAAAAAAGCCTGCGCGTTTTTCCCAATCCGGCTACCGACCGGTTGTACGTTCAAGTCAGCGACAATCTGGAGGAGGAAGACCTGCAGGTTGAACTTTGCGACTGGAGCGGCCGGGTCGTAGCACAACAATACCTGGCGTTTTCGCCCGGAACGATACGGGAATTTATCCTGAACGGCTACCACCTGCCCGGCGGCGCCTACCTCCTTCGGGCCGTCACCCCGGATGGCTTCCGGTTTGCCCAAAACATCGTGATCCAACCGCGGTATTGACCGCCTGCCCTTGCGGGCAATAGGCAGCATGCAACCTGTGTCGTACCTTTCGACGTCTACAGAGCCGTCTGATCCTGTCAACCGTTTAGCATGATGGCCCTTCAAACACAACCATGACGGCGAAAAAAATGTATTCCGGCGGCCGGCGCGTGCGCAAGGCCTATTGGACGGCGACAGTCGTCATGCTGAGCTATGCCGGCCTGCTGCTCGGCAAAAAATTATTTGGCGATGGCTATTACGAAAAACGCATCCTGGCGTTGCACCTCCGCAACGCCGAGCGGGTGAAAAAAGCCATCCTTGAGCTCAACGGCCTGTTCATCAAGATCGGTCAGATGCTCTCCATTCTCGGCAATTTTTTACCCGAGGAGTTTCAAAAACCGCTGGAAGAACTCCAGGACCGGATCCCGCCCCGGCCCTTCGCACAGGTGCGCGAACGCATCGAACGGGAGTTCGGAAAACCCCCGGAAGCTCTATTCGACCGCTTCGATGCAACGCCCCTAGCCGCCGCTTCAATCGGGCAGGCCCACCGGGCACGGTTACCCGGCGGGCTGGAGGTCGTGGTAAAGGTGCAACACGCCGATATCGAAGCCATCGCCCGCATCGACCTGGAAATCATCCGGCGCCTGACGCGGGTGATCTCCTTTTTCTTCGACATCAAAGGCATGGGATATCTCTACACCCAGGTGCGGCAAATGATCGAGGAAGAACTCGATTTTGCCCGCGAAGCAGAGGCCATGCACCGCGTGGGCGAAAACCTGAAAGCGGAGGAAAACCTCTTCGTACCGGAAGTGCATCCGGCCTATTCCACCGCCCGGGTGCTGACCACGACCTGGTATGACGGCGTCAAGATCTCGAACCTCGCCCAACTCGATGCCTGGCAACTCGACCGCCGCGCCCTGGCCTCGCGCGTACTGCGCGCCTATTGCCACATGATCTTCAAAGACGGCTATTACCACGCCGACCCTCACCCGGGCAACATTCTGGTGCGACAAGACGGGGCCATCATCCTGCTCGATTTTGGCGCGACCGGACACCTCAGCGCCGCCATGCGCGAAGGCATCCCCCAACTCATCGAGGCTGCCGTGAAAAACGATACCCACGGCATGGTGGAGGCCTGTCGCACCATGGGCTTTATCGCCGATGGCCGCGAAGCGGAGCAAATGGCCGAAAAAATGATCGCCGCCATGCGCAACTTCCTCCAGAACGAAGTGCAACTCGACGGCTTGAATTTTAAAGATATCAAGGTTAAGCCCTTCGACAACAGCCTGTTCCACCTGATCCGCGAAATCGGTTTCAGCGGCATATCCGGCACGGTGCAAGTGCCGAAAGACTATGTGCTGCTCAACCGGATGCTCACCCTCCTGCTCGGGCTGTGTACTACGCTCGACCCCAAACTGAACCCGCTGGATGTGGTGCGCCCTTACGCCCAGGATTTTCTGCTGGGCCAGCGCGGCGACCTGCTTTCTTTTGTCCGCAACCTGTTGCAAAACACGCTCACCAGCGCCCTATCGCTGCCCGACGAACTGCGGCAAACGCTGCAGAAGGCCCGCCGGGGCCAACTTGAAATGCTCAACCCCGACGTGCGCGACGGTTCGCGTTTGCTGTACCTGGCCGTTCAGCAGGTATTGTTCGCCCTGCTGGCCGCGGGTGCCGCGGTGGCCGGGTGGTGGTTGTTGCGAAACGGCGATGCGTCCTCAGGGCGCTTCGCTTATGGCGCGGCGGCGGTGTTTGGTTTGCTATTGCTGCGCGCCTGGCGCAACGGGGGGCGTTTGTGGAAAAAAATGCTGTAACCGGCGGCGGGCAGTTCAGCGGGCCGGTTGGTCCGGCCGGACGATCAGCCGCAGCGATTGATCCTTTGAAAAATAGGCGATCATCCAGTTGTATAAGGTGATGATCCGGTTGCGGTGGCTGATTAGCGACACCAGATGAATGAATACCCAGATAAACCAGGCGATGAAGCCGTGGAGGTGAAGCGGCGGTTGGGGCAGGTCTGCAACGGCTTTATTGCGGCCGATAATAGCCATCGATCCCCGGTCTTGGTAGTGAAAAGGCCGGAGCGGCCGGCTGTTGGCCAGCGCCCACAGGTTGCCGGCCAGCCATTTCCCCTGTTGGATCGCCACTTGTGCCAGTTGCGGATGGCCATTGGGGAATTGCGGGTCGGTGGTTTGCAGGCAAGTGTCGCCGATAGCGAAGATGTTTTTTGTCCCCTGCACCTGGTTGTATTCATCCACCAGGAGTCTTTTTCCCCGTCCATAAGCGCCCAACGGCAGACCCTCGATCGGTTTGCCCACCACGCCGGCTGCCCAGATCAGGATTTTGGTCTCGATCGTTTCGCCGTTGGCAAACTCTACGCGTTCGCCGGTGTAATCGCGCACCTGCAGGTTCAGTTTGATCTGTACGCCGAGGCGGGTCAGGGCGTCGTAGGTGTAGTGGCGCGACGGCTCGGCCATCGGCGAGAGGAGGGTAGGCGCGGCGTCGACGAGGTAAATCGCCCCTTGCTGCCCTTTGAGTTCCGGATAGTCTTTGGCGACGATATTTTTGTGCATTTCGGCCAGCAGGCCGGCTATTTCAACGCCCGTTGGCCCGCCGCCGGCAATGACGATAGTGGTACGTTTTTTTCGTTCGGCGGCGTTGGTGGCGATGGCGGCCTCCTCCATTTTTTGCAGCAAAAAATTGCGCAGCACGAGGGCGTCGTTCACCGTTTTCATCGGCAGGGCGTATTGCCGGATATTATCCATTCCGAAATAATTGGTCTCGGTTCCGGTGGCCAGCACGAGGTAATCATAATGCAGCACCCCGGTCGACAATTGCACCGCCTGCTGGTCGGGCATAATTTTCAACAATTCTCCATACCGGAAATGCAGCGAGGGTCTGCGCTGAAACATTTTCCGGAACGGGTAACTGATGCTGGATGCTTCCAGGAAGCCGGTCGCCACCTGGTACAGCAACGGCTGGAAAAAGTGGTAGTTGTTTTTGTCGACCACCGTGATCTGAAAACCCGGACGTTTCGACAAGCGCTTGGCCAGGTTAATTCCGGCAAAACCGCCGCCGATAATGACCACTTCTTTTTTCATGCTTTCGGGTTTAGAGCCGCTTGGGAATTTTTCCCGTTAGCCCAAAATCGTTCTTTTCCCCCCGCCCCGACAAAACGGGACAGGTTATGCGCCTTCAAAAATGCATAACCCGTGGAAGCCCCCAATTTCCAGCAAGCTCTTACCAGCGGCTCAAACCGGGCGCCCCAACCATTTCAACACATTTGTGCGCAGTTCGTTGCGATGCAGCCATACGACGCCTGCGCAACAGGCAAATACAGCAAGGGCGAGGTAAAACAGTTCGCCGCCGTCGCCCATAACTTCGATGCCCAAAATGGTGAGGTGAAAAAACAGCGCGCCGGCGATCACGCCGAGTCCTACCACGCCGCCCAGCCACGCTGTGCGCGGTACGAGCAGGAGCACGACAGCCACCAGTTCGGACGAGCCCACCAAATAGCGCCCCCAGGGCTCCATGCCGATAGTAGTGAAGATGTAGCGGCTTTCTTCGGCGCCGCTGAATTTGAAAAACAAGGTTTGGCCGAGAATGGCGGCCGCGATCAGGCGCAGGGCCCAGGACAGGATGGTGCGGGTATTCATGGTTCGGTTTGATTTGAAAATACAGCGGACCAAAAATACTAATTGCTCATTGTGAATTTTCTGCCCCTGGCAAAAACAGGAATAATTGTCGCCGTGAAAACAACCGCTCTGGCAGTTTCTCAGGTTTTCTGCAAACAATAGATACCCCCGTCGGTACTGGTGAACACCAGCAGGTCGCTGCTTAGCGCGGGCGTGGAAAAAACGGCGCCCAGGCTGTGCAGGGCTTCAATATAGCCCTCCGGCGAGCCCACACGGCCGTAAAAGTCGTTTTTGTCGACTTCGCCTTCCACCGGAAAATACCGCGCGCGGTTGGCCTGGTAGCCGTCGGTGAAGAAGGTCCACTGGATAGCGCCGGTTTTGCGGTCGAGCGCGAAGAGTTTGCCCTGTAGCGTGCCGAAATAGAGGAAGTTGGCGCTAAAGGCCGCTGGGCCGAAGATGTTGAACTGTACGTTGGTGCGCCAGTATTCCTGCCCGGTAGCGGGGTCCAAGGCGATCATCACATCATCGTCGGACGTGCCGGCGAAGAGCACGCTGTCGGGTGCGGCCAGGGCCAGGGCCCAGCCCTTCGGGTATTGTTTGTTCCAGTGGCAATAGCCCTTTTCGGCATCGACGGCGTACAGGTTATAGTCGCGACTGCCGTCAAACACCAGGCCGCCGGCCGCCACCGGGGCCCCCTGCATCTCGCCTTTCGGGAAGAACCGGTGTCCGACCGATTTGAATTTCCAGCGCAGGGCGCCGGTCGATGCATCGAGGGCGTACAGGTAGCCATCAAAGGATGCGAGGTAAAGTTTGTCGCCGTCGATGGCCGGTGTGGCGTGTATCACGTCGCCGGTTTGGAACTGCCAGGCCAGCGCGCCGTCGGCGGCGTGCAGGGCATACAAGTTCCCGTCGCCCGAGCCGAAGTATACCAGGCCGTTGCTGCATACGGGCGAGGCGTGGTAATAGTCGGCATAGGCGTACAATGGATAGATCTTTTCGCCCTGGGTGCGAAATGTCCAGCGGACGCGGCCCGTCCGATTGTCGAGGGCATACAAACTCCCATCGCCGCCCTGCAGGAACAGGCCGTCGCCGTCGAGGCAGACGCCGGACCGGATCGGGCCGCCGGTGCGGAAGGTCCAGCGGGATTTGCCGGTTTCGGCATCGATGGCGTACAGGGTACTGTCGGCGCTGCCGGCATAGATGACGCCGCCGCTGATCACCGGGGCGCCCACGACCGAACCGCCGGTCTGGAATTTCCATTTTAATTGCGGTTTGTGCTGAAAGTCGGCGGGTAAGGATTGGGCGAAGGGAAGTTGGGTGGCCAACAGCAAGGCGACCGGGAGGAGGGAAATTATTTTCATAGCGAGGTGGCGGATGATGTCGGGCAGGAAAGACCGGAAAGGGTGGGGCGCGTTGCACGGCCGGAGGGGTTTGTTTGCAAAACCCGGGTGGATTGATTTGGGTTGGATGACCATTGGCGACAGCCCCGGCTGTAACCTGGGTCTTGCGCAACGTGTCCGGTTCAGCCAATCGCAAGACCATGGTCGATACTGCACCGGATACATCCGTTCAGCATTTGCGCAACGAAGCCCCTTGGGCGTTGGCGTATTTTGCGGCATATCTCTTGTATTTGTGCGGAATGCTGGAAAGCGAATGGTGGCATTGGATCAGCCTCGTGATCCTGCCGGCCGCGCTGGTGTACTGGCGGCGAAGCAGGCGGACAAGCGCCGGGGCGGTTCGGCAGGTGTTAGCCGCTTTTGGCCTCCAAACCGCCACCCTCCGCAACGGCCTGCTTTGGGCTTTTCTCCTGGGCATCGGGTTGAGTTGGCTCCAGGTGTATTTGTCGCGCGACAGCCAACGAATGGTGCTGGCCTTGCAGTCGGGCAAACTCCTGTACCTCTGGCCGGCCGCCTTTACCCTTATGCTCGTCACGGCAGGGTTTACCGAAGAGTTCTTTTTTCGCGGGTTGCTCCAAACCCGGCTGCAGCAATGGCTTGGCTCGAATGCCGTGGCCGTGCTGCTTACGGCCCTGCTATTTGGCCTTTACCACTTGCCTTATGCATATTTCCATCCGCGCTGGCCATCGCACGGCAACCTGGCAGAAGCCTTTGCTCTGGCGCTCGGCCAGGGCGTGCCGGTGGGGCTCATCCTTGGGGCGCTCTATGTCCGTTCCAATAACAATTTGCTGGCTTGTGTGCTCGTACATGCGATGATCAACGCCCTGCCGGCGGCGCTTTTACTGGAGAAGATGTGGCGCCTGGAATAGGCCTGTTATTACGCCGTGTCGCATAGGCGTAACATTCCTATCTTTGTCAGCGCAATAATCCACAGCCAATGATCGATTACTGAGAACCATGACCGCCGCCGATCTTACCGAATTGAAACGCACCTTGCGCCAGCTCCTGCCCGACGAGGGCATTAGCGCCGTCATTGCTGCCTTGAAAAAGGCCCTGCCGGAAACTTCTCCCAAGTTCAGCGCCCTGTTCCAACTCGAAACCCGCCTCAATATGGCCAACCGCGACAAGATTCGGGGCGTGTTGTCGCAGGAACAACTGGAGCTGGCCTATAACCGCCTCTCGTCGGATCTTATGGATCTGATCGACGGGTTGGAAGAAGACGATTTCTCCTCCACCGGCGCTACGCACAAAACGGGCTCTATCCTCTACAAGATCCCGCACACCATGCAGGTGAATCACGACACGCGCTGTGTCATTCGCCTGGCGTTCGAGGAGGATGTGATCATCCGGAATATTGACCTCGTGGAGGTGGAGATCAAACCGATCCGCGTAGCCGAAGTGATGGAAGTAGACCTTGTCGACCCCAACGAAGTGCCGGCTTTTACCATCCGGCCGCTCAATAGTGCCGAACAATTTCTGGAAAAAGGCGACTTTACCGAGTGGGTCTTTTTTGTAAAACCCATGCGCACCGGCGAACTCCCGCTGGCCCTGCGCGTGTCGGTGCTGGAAGTGGTGGCCGGCAAAGACCGCAAGAAAGAGATCGTCCTGGAAGAAACCATCCATGTAGTGGCCGAACCCGATAACGACGGCTTTGAAGAAACGACCACCTTCCAAAACGCCGGTTATTCGGTATCTTATACGGCCGGATCGGATGCCGGTGAGGCCGAGACGGGCGACGGCTCCACGATTCGCCGGCTGAGTATTGCCCTGCTGATCGTATTTGCCTTTGGCGCAGGCGCCTGGGCATTGGGTTTGCAGCAGGAGATTTCCTGGCTCCAGGCTTTGTTCAGTGCTGCCAAACCTGCATTCGAACGCTACCTGGAGCAATATCCCGATGGTCGCCACCGCGAACAGGCGCTCCGGCATATCGACGAACTGGACTGGGCCGACGCTCTGCATTTCGACCAGGAAAACCAGTACAAAATTTACCTCTATCTGCATCCGGAAGGCCTCTTTTCGGCCGATGCCCGGCATAAGCTGGATAGTCTGGCTCAACTAAACCCGCCGCGTGACAGCGCTCTCCAGGCGCCCCCGGGAATCATGCCACCTGATTCTATCCCAGGCGACACCGAAACCGTAATTGAAAAACCGCCGGTTCGGCAAGCGCCCACCCGTCCGGGCTCCAAAAAAAATACCGTCAAACGAAAAGCCCAGCCACTGAAGCCATCCCCGCCGGCGCCGGTGCAAACACCCGTGCAAACACCGGTGCAGGCGCCCGCCGTCCCGCCCGCGGATACCAGCAGCAAATCCGATAAAAGACGCCGCTCCGGCTTTGAAATGGTGGACGTGACCGGCGGAACGTTCACAATGGGCGACGCCAAAGGCGATAAAGACGAGTGCCCGCACCCGGTGCAAGTAGCGTCGTTCCGGATCGGGCGCTATGAAGTGACCCAGGCAGATTGGCGGGAGATCATGGGCAACAGTCCGGCCTTCTTCAAAGGCTGCGACGAATGCCCGGTGGAAAATGTATCGTGGAATGATGTGCAGCAGTTTTTACTCAAAGCCAGCATTATCCGCGGAGTGCGGTACCAGCTTCCTTCCGAAGCGGAATGGGAATACGCGGCCCGCGGCGGCTCAAAAAGCGAAGGGCAAACATATGCCGGCGGCAACCGCGCCGGCCCGGTCGCCTGGAACCACGGCAACAGCGAACGGCCCAACCGCGTCGGTGTCAAACGCGCCAACCAACTCGGCCTGTACGATATGTGCGGCAACGTGTGGGAATGGTGCCGCGACACCTTCCAGCCCTACCCTAATTGCAAAGGCAAGTCCAGCAACGACCGCGTGCTGCGCGGCGGCAGCTGGCGTAACTACGACGACGCCTGCCGTGTCAGCAACCGCAACCAGGAAAAACCCGGCAAACGCGAATACGTGAATGGATTCCGGTTGGTGCAGGAGCGGTGAGGGGGGCGAGGGTTACAGGGGTTTCAAGGGTTTCAAGAGGTTTCAGGGTTTCAAAGGTTACAGGTGGTTTCAGGGATTCAGGAGGTTTCAAGGTTTCGGGAGGTTTATGGATTTTGGCGCTTTTCAGGGTTTGAACAGCGTAAATACCCCGCATATGCTATCTTAGCTCACCCCAGCTGCCTTCATCCATTTTACCGCTACCGAACTACCAAGATGAGCGAGAACAAAAAATCTATTTTTCTGTCCCACGCTTCGCGTGACGACGCCTTTGTCAAATCGCTACGGCAGGCGTTGGAATTTTCGGGTTAT
>JBGARJ010000043.1:0-46003 GCA_044230315.1 Saprospiraceae bacterium | reverse complement strand
CCCTAAAACACTTCGTACAAACTAACCCGGCTTTTACGCCCGCGCAGGTGCATCTTGGCGGCCACCATTGGAAAGTGAAACTGGAGCCCAGCAACATCCTGGCGCCAGGTTATACCCTCAAGGTAGCCTCCGACCAGGGTGTGCAAGTATATCCGCGATCCGACCAGCGTGCTTTCAAAGGCATTGAACAAACCACCGGCGGTCGGGTTCGGCTGACCCTCGATCAGCAATTCATTTACGGTTTTGTAGAAGAAAACGGCGAACGCTTTTACCTGGAGCCCCTCTGGTACCATGTGCCAACGGCCGACCGCGACCTGATTGTTTTGTATTCCGTCAATTCAGTTATTCGCGACCCGAACCTCACGTGTATCGAAGTCGCAGCGCAACAAGATCAACAAGAACTGATTAAACAACAAGGGAAAGTCATTTCTGCGCCGGAATCCAGCGCGTGCTATGAACTGCAAATCGCTATAGCGTCCGACCATTTGATGTTTAACAAGTACGGCTCGGTTAGTGGGGTGGAAAATCACAATATCGGTGTGATCAATGACGTGGAAGGCGATTATACCGGCAATTTCAACAATGACCTGTCTTTTGTCATCGTCATCCAGTTTGTATCGACGGGTGCCGATCCCTGGACTTCCTCCACCGACCCCAACCAACTGATTGACTCCTTTGCTGCATGGGGTCAGGGCGGCGGCTTCGGGGTTTCTTACGATAATGCTGAATTGTGGACCAACAGGGATTTCGACGGCAGCACTATCGGCATTGCCTATCTAAACGGGATTTGTAACGGTGCAAAATACCACTGTTTACAGGATTTCTCCTCCAACTCGGAAATGCTGCGCTGTATGACCTCCCACGAGATCGGACATAACTTCTCAGCCAATCACGATGGCACGACGGGCAGTTGCCCGCCCAACTATATCATGTGCCCTTTCGTGAGCACAACCACGACGTGGAGCACCAATTCACAGAACTCCATCAACAACTACATGAATCTGAAAATCAACAGTGGCTGTTTATCGCCCTGTGGATCCACCGTGCCGTTGGTGGCCAACTTCGACTGGTCGCCCAATACGCCGTGCAAACAAACGCCGGTGCAGTTCACCGACATGTCGACTGGCCCAATCACCAGCCGGCAGTGGACCTTCCAGGGCGGAACACCGACGACATCCACCGCTACCAATCCGTCGGTATCGTGGACTAACGCCGGCACATTCAATGTCACCCTGACGCTCAACGGACCCGGCGGGCCGGTGTCCACCATGAAACAGATCACGATTTTGCCAATCCCTACAGCCAATTTTACCTACACCTACGACGACCTTACCTACACCTTCACCAGCGGTGCGACAAACGCCAGCTCCTACAATTGGAATTTCGGCGACGGCAACACCAGCACGGATCAGGATCCCATCTACACTTATGCGGAAGGCGGCATCTATACGGTCGTTCTCACGGTGGGAAGCCCTTGCGGAACGGCAGTTAAATCTGTATTGATCAACACAGTGCCTTCGGCGAATTTTACGGCAAATCCCACTACCGGCTGTGCGCCACTGGTCGTCCAGTTTACAAATCAGTCATCCTCCAATGCCAGTACCTATGTCTGGCAGTTTCCTGGCGGATCGCCCACCGCTTCCAATCAGGCCAGTCCTCTTGTCGTGTACACCACGTCAGGGACCTACACCGTGACGTTAACGGCCACCAATGGCACAGGTTCTTCAACCACCACATTTACCAATTATATCGCGGTGCAAAACATTCCCTCGTCGGGATTCACCTTTGCCATCAACAACCAGACGGTCAATTTCACCAACACTTCCACTGGCGGCGCCACGTATTCCTGGAATTTCGGCGACGGGGGCACCAGTACGCTTACCAATCCGGCGCACACTTATGCCACCGGCGGCGTGTATACCGTCACGCTCACCACTTCAAATCCGTGTGGGAACACTACTTCCACCCATGTTGTATCGCTGACTACCCCGCCGGTCGCCAGTTTTTCGGCCAGCGCCACTTCGGGTTGCGGCCCCCTTACGGTACAATTCAGCAGCACCTCCACCGGAAACCCCACGTCCTATTTCTGGTCGTTCCCGGGTGGTGTCCCCGACACTTCGACCGCACAGAATCCGACGGTCGTATATAACAACCCCGGGACCTACACCGTCACGCTCACCGTGAGCAACGCCGCAGGCACCAATACGGCGTCGCAAAACAGCTATGTCACGGTGAATACCGGGCCGACAGCCGGCTTTACCAGCGCGGTAGCCGGATCTACGGCTACGTTTACCAATACATCGTCGAGCAATTCGGCGTCGTATGCCTGGAATTTTGGCGACGGCAATACCAGTACCACAGCAAGCCCCCAACACACGTATGCCAGCGATGGCACCTATACCGTCACGCTGACGGCGACAAACCCCTGTGGCACGAACACGTTCACGCAATCGGTAACCATCATCACACCGCCGGTGGCCGGTTTTACGGCGGCTACTACCTCGGGCTGCGCACCGCTGAGCGTACAATTTACGAATACATCCTCGGCAAATGCCGTAATGTATAACTGGTCATTTCCGGGTGGCAGCCCGGCGACGTCCACCGCGCAAAATCCAACCGTTGTGTACAATACCCCCGGTACGTATACAGTGACGCTCGTAGCCGGGAATGCAGCGGGGAGCAACACCAGCACCCAAACCAGCTTCATTACGGTGAACGGCGTTCCCGCATCGGGCTTCAGCACGGCAGTGAACGGCGCTACCGCCACGTTTACCAACACGTCGACCAACGCGACGACTTACAGCTGGAATTTCGGCGATGGTAACAACAGCACCCTGCAAAACCCCTCCCATGTGTATGCAGCAGACGGGACGTATACCGTTACGCTGACAGCAACCAATCCATGCGGTCCGAATACCACAACCCACACGGTCGTGATTGTGACGCCGCCGACAGCCGGATTTACGGCCAATGCAACCAGCGGTTGCGCGCCGTTGACGGTACAGTTTACCAGTACCTCTTCGGCGAACGCCGTCAACTTCAACTGGTCGTTCCCGGGCGGCAACCCAACCAGCTCCACTGCCCAAAACCCATCAGTGGTGTACAGCGCACCCGGCACTTATACCGTGACGCTCACCGTGTCAAATGCGGCCGGAAGCAATACGTCTACCCAGACGAATTATGTCACGGTCAATACCGGACCCACTGCCGGATTTTCAAGCGTGGTAAACGGAACAACGGCAACCTTTACCAACAATTCATCCAACGCATCCACCTATTCCTGGAATTTTGGCGACGGCAATACCAGCACCCTGCAAAACCCGACGCATAGTTATACGGCAGACGGTGTGTATACCGTCACGTTGACGGCCGTCAATCCCTGCGGTACCAATACCAGCACCCAAACGGTCACGATCGTCACGCCGCCGACGGCTGGATTTACGGCAACCACGACCACTGGCTGCGCGCCGTTGAGTGTGCAGTTTACCAGTACCTCCTCGGCGAATGCGGTCAATTTCAACTGGTCGTTCCCCGGCGGCACGCCAGCGACGGCGACGGCCCAGAACCCCTTGGTCGTTTACAATGCTGCGGGTACGTATACCGTCACTCTCGTGGTGAGCAACGCCGCCGGCAGCAACACCTCTACGCAAACCAGTTATATTACCGTAAATCCAGGACCCACGGCCGGTTTCACGAGCAGCACCAATGGCGCCGCCGCTACATTCAGCAATTCTTCCGCGAATGCTGTATCGTATAGCTGGAACTTTGGAGACGGAGGCGCCAGCACCGATCCCAACCCGGTTCACACCTATGCCAATGACGGGACGTATACCGTTACGTTGACGGCGACCAATCCGTGCGGAACGGCCACCTTTACACAGCCCGTCGTCATCATTACATCGCCCAATGCCGGGTTTACGGCAGCCACTACCAGTGGTTGCGGGCCACTGACGGTGCAGTTTCAGGATCTTTCCTCCGGCAACACCACGGCATGGCTGTGGACTTTCCCGGGTGGCACACCCGGCACATCCACGTTGCAGAACCCGGTAGTCGTGTACAACACGCCGGGGTTGTATAATGTCACCTTGGTAGCCTCAACTGCTGCCGGAAGCAGCACCTTCACCCAATCAAATTTTATCAATGTATTGCCGCTGCCTACGCCTGCGTTTACAGCAAACGCGACCGGCGCTAATGTGGCGTTTACCAATGCATCCATCAACGCTACGTCGTATTTGTGGGATTTTGGCGACGGAAGCACCAGTAATTCCGCCAATCCGGCCCACACGTATACCGCCGACGGGACATACACGGTGACCCTCACCGCCACCAACAATTGCGGATCTGTCACCACGACGCAGATGGTGACAATCGTGCTGCCCCCGCAGGCCGGTTTTACGCCAAGCGTACAAGAAGGTTGCGCGCCGTTGACCGTTCAATTTACCAATCAGTCCAGTGTAAGCGCTACCAGTTTCGCGTGGACGTTCGCAGGCGGCTCGCCGGCGACATCCACCCTTGCCAATCCGAGCGCTACCTGGAATACGCCCGGTACATACACGGTGACACTCGTGGCCGGCAATACCGCCGGCACCACTTCAGCGACCACCACCGTCGTCGTGCTGGGTCTGCCGGTAGCTGGCTTCAGTGTTCAAACTGCCGGTTTGTCCGTAGTCCTGACCAACGCATCAAGCAATGCCAATACGTACCTCTGGAATTTTGGCGACGGAAACACCAGTACAGATCCTAGCCCAACCCATACGTATGGCTCCACCGGTTCGTACACCGTTGTTTTGCACGCCGTGAATGATTGTGGCGAGACCACGTTCACACAAACGGTAGAAATTGTCGGCACTGCCCCGCTGGCAGCCTTTAAAGCCGACGAGAAGACCGGTTGCGTGCCGCTGACCGTGCAGTTCACCGACCAATCGGCAGGCAATCCGACCCAATGGGCCTGGACTTTTGAAGGCGGTAACCCGCCCACATCTTCCGCCCAAAACCCGAGCGTTACGTATTCAACCCCGGGTATTTTCTCGGTGACCCTGCAAGTGACCAATGCTTTCGGTAGCGATACGATCAATCAGCAAAAGGTAATTGAAGTGATTGACATTCCGCAGGCCGGATTCAACTTCAATGCTAACCAGACCACTGTTGTTTTTAACAATACGTCGACCAACGGCAACACGTATTTCTGGAATTTTGGCGATGGCAACACCAGCAATCTGGCGAATCCGACCCACACTTATGTTGCTCCCGGCACCTATACGGTTGAATTGACCGTGTCCAATAATTGTGGCGCCAGCACGCTGCAACAGTTGGTCGTCTTGGTGTCGGGTACCGCAGAAGCCGGCTGGTTGCGGGAGTTCCGGCTGTACCCCAACCCCAATCCGGGCATATTTACAGTAGAGCTCGCCGGAACACCTCGTGAAGAATTGGCATTTGTTTTGATCAATGCTATTGGACAACAGATCAAACGGGAGTCGGTGGATTTCGGCACCGGAAGCCTGAAGCATCAATTCAATTATGAAGCGCTTCCGGCTGGCGTGTATCAACTGCAAATCCGTTCCGGCCTGCAAGTCATGCAAGTAAAATTGGCGATTCAACGGTAACAATTATTCAGGTAAAAAAGCCTCGGGGTCGCATATTGAAATGCGGCCCCATTTTTTTTGACCATTAACAATTCGCTAACCAATACAACAGACTTTAATCAGTTTAATGCGGGAATTAAATTTCCCGGTATAAAAGTTCAAATGATGATGAAACACACGTTCACCCTGGCAATTTGCCTTTTTATGCTGGCGGCCAACGCCTCAGCCCAAGGAATGAAAATTGGCGACCCTACCAAAAATGAGGGCAAAGTGGAATGGAAGCCAATGCAGATAGAGGCCGGCGATGTGCCATATGGCGTTCCAGTGGAGCGTTTCTATGAGGTCAAGAACATCAGCAATGAAAACCTGATCATTCTGAACGTGAAAAGCGGCTGTCATTGCACAGTGGTTGATTGGACCAAGGACCCCATTCCGCCCGGTCAAAGCGGAAAAATTAAGATCACCTACGATGCCCTCAAAGAAGGTGAGTTTTACAAAATAATAGCGATCACCACCAATTTTGACCCGGAAGTCAGCATTGCCCTGTCCATGGTGGGCAAGGTGTTGCCCAAGCCCGCGCCCGCCGACGGGCAGTGAAAAGCGCCTGATAAAATAATATGGCCGGTTCAAGGGGAAATCCCGTTGAACCGGCTTTTTTTGTGCCGCAAAACAATATGTCCATGGTTAACCGAAAATTGATCCGGCGCGGCGTCGGGAGTGTGCTGACTTTGTTTGTGGCCTATTTTCTGGTGTTGCTGATCTACGGCTGGAGCACCGACTGGGAGCCGGCGGAACAAGTAGAATTGAAACCCATCCAGCCGGCAAAGACCAACTTGGTCACCGACAGCATTGTATCGTTCGTCACCTGGAACGTAGGATACGGGGGCTTGGGCGCCGAATCCGATTTTTTTTACGACGACCAGGGCATGTGGTATTCGGGCAGCAGCATGATCCGTACGCCCGAAGCCCTGGTGAAAAAGAACATCGCAGGCGCTATTCAATTTTTTAAACAGACCAAATCCGACTTCTTTTTGTTGCAGGAGGTCGACATTTCTTCCAAGCGCAGCTATCATATCCGGCAGTTCGATGCGTACTGTCAGGCCTTACCCGACTTCGCCGTTACGATGGCGGAAAACTACCGTTGCAACCGTGTGCCGATCCCGCTTCTGGAACCCTGGCATGCGTACGGCGATGTAGCGTCCGGCCTGGGCACTTTTTGCCGTTATCAACCGGCATTGGCGATCCGCTTTCAACTGCCTGGGCATTACCCCATGCCCAACCGGATGTTCCAACTCGATCGCTGTGCGGCCCTGCACCGCTTCCCTACCAACCGGGGCCATGACTTGGTAGTCATCAACGTACACAATGCCGCTTACGACCCGGGCGATAAGATCAAAGCCATTCAACTCCCTTATTTGCGCGATCTGGCGCTGGCCGAATACGCAAAGGGAAACTATGTGGTGATCGGGGGCGACTGGAACCAATGTCCGCCCTTCTTTGATTTCGATCGGTTTATGCCCGATAACACGCAGGGTTTCCGGCAAGGCAACATTCCAGCCGGCTTTTTTCCGGAAACCTGGCGTTTTGCCTACGATCCGGGTACGCCTTCCAACCGGAAATGCCGCGATCCGTATCTGCCGGGTCACACTTTTGTTACCCTGATCGATTTCTTTTTGGTATCACCCAATGTTCAGGTGAAAACGGTAAAAGGCATCGACCAGGGATTTCAATTTTCGGATCACCAACCGGTTTGGTTGGAGGTGCAATTGTTGTGATCCACCCTGCAGGTGGAATACAACCGGATTTACCGTACGCGAAATTTACACGTATGAGGCTGGAAATATTGGCTTTTGTACTGAAAAGCCTACTTTTGCGCCGCCTTTCCAAGTACAGCTTCCTTTGCAATGCACAGCCATAAGAACATGTTCGGATTTTCCCGTTTTGTCTTCAGCATGAATTTTCAAACATGTTCTAAACCTACCGGCGGTTTGGCCAACAAACGAAAGCGCTCATCGGGTGTTTTTAAACAATTATTCCCCATTTGGCCTTGTAAACCAGTAGACAACATAACCATCATCTCATTACCATAAAGCAGCATCAACATGGCAAAAAAACGAATTGCTATCAACGGCTTTGGCCGCATTGGTCGACTCACTTTTCGCAACCTTATCACAAACAACAACGTGGAAGTGGTGGCGATTAACGACCTCACCGATAACCATACCCTTGCACATCTGTTGAAGTACGATACCATGCACGGCCAATTCGAAGGCGCTGTGTCGGCCGACGATGAATATCTGTACGTCAACGGCCAAAAAATCATTGGGTCGGCGATCAAGAATCCCGCAGAATGCCCCTGGAAAGAACTCGGCGTTGATGTAGTGCTCGAGTGTACAGGGATTTTCCTCGACCGGGAAAAAGCCGGCCTGCACCTTCAAGCCGGTGCGAAGCGCGTACTGCTGTCTGCCCCGCCCAAGGCCGATGATGTGCCCACGTTTGTGATCGGGGCCAACCACGACAAGATCAAAGATTCCGACCTGATCTTGTCCAACGCTTCCTGCACCACCAACTGCCTCGTGCCAATGATTATGACACTTGACCAGGCATTTGGCGTCGAGCAATTTTTCATGAACACCATACACGCGTACACGGCCGACCAGAACCTGCAGGATGGCCCGCACCGCGACCTGCGCCGTGCTCGCGCTGCCGCTCAAAACATTGTCCCCACCAGCACCGGCGCCGCAAAAGCCGTGGTGCTCGTAGCCCCGCACCTGAAGGGTAAAATCGCCGCCCACTCGATGCGTGTTCCGGTGGCTACCGGCTCGGTGACCGATGTGGTGGCCACGATCAAAAAAGCGGCCACAGTGGAAGAAATCAATGCCGCCTTCCAAACGGCAGCTGAAACCAACCTGAAAGGCATTTTGGAATATACGTCCGATCCGATCGTCAGCGGCGATATCGTTCGCAACAAACACTCCTGTATCTTCGATTCCGGGTTGACCCAAGTGAATGGCAACACCTGCCGGATCGTCGGCTGGTACGACAACGAAGCCGGCTACTCCGCCCGCCTCGCTGACATGGCCGCCATGCTTTGATTTTGTAATCCACCAACGCAATTTGGCATGAAAATCAATTTTAAAGGCAAGAAGGCCCTCATCCGGGTAGACTTCAACGTACCGCTCGACAAGGAGTACCGGATCACCGACGATACCCGTATCCGGGAAGCTTTGCCCACGATCCAACATATTTTACAGGAAGGTGGGGCAGCTATTTTAATGTCGCACCTGGGTCGCCCCCTGGAGAAGCGGAATGCCGACGGCAGTATTAACCGCGAAAAATTCACGTTGGAACATCTCGTCCGGCATCTCCGGAAGAAACTGAAAACCCGGGTGCATTTCGCTGACGATTGTATCGGCAAATCCGCCGTGAAAAAAGCGGCTGCGCTGAAACCCGGCGAGGTGCTGCTCCTGGAGAACACGCGCTTTTATGCAGAGGAAGAAGCCGGCGATCCGGCCTTTGCGCAAAAACTTGCGGCCTTGGGCGATGTGTATGTCAACGACGCATTTGGCACCGCCCACCGGGCGCATGCCAGTACCACGGTGGTCGCCAATTCGTTTGATAAAAACCACAAGTGCTTCGGCTTCCTGATGGAACGCGAAATCGAAAACGCCAACCGGGTGCTTAAAAACCCCGAAAAACCCGTGACCTGCGTGGTTGGAGGGGCCAAAGTGAGCGACAAGATTGTGTTGCTCGAACGGTTTCTCGATTTTGCCGACAACATCATCGTCGGCGGCGCCATGGCTTACACGTTCATGCTAGCGAAAAAAGGGACCGTGGGCAATTCGCTCGTAGAACCCGACCGGCTCAAGGCGGCAAAGGAATTTCTGAAAAAGGCCAAAGCGGCCGGCGTCAAGGTATTGCTGCCCAAAGATTCCGTTTGCGGCGACAAATTTGCTGCTGATGCCGCCGTGCAGGTGTATCCCAGCAATCAAATTCCGGCTGGTTGGATGGGCCTGGATATCGGCCCTTCGGCAGCCAAAACGTACGGCCGCGTTATCCGCCAAAGCAAAACCATCATCTGGAATGGCCCTATGGGTGTATTTGAAATGCCGGCATTTGCAGAAGGCACCAAATACATCGCCAAATCGGTGGCCCGCGCCACCAAAAACGGCGCCTTCTCGATGGTTGGCGGCGGTGATTCCGTAGCGGCGGTGAATCAACTCAAACTGGCCAAAAAGGTCAGTTTTGTTTCTACCGGTGGCGGCGCCATGCTCGAATACCTGGAGGGAAAAGAATTGCCGGGGATCAAGGCTATCCTGCATGGATAGTTTTTAGCCCATGATGGGAAACAGGCGTCTTCGCGATTTTCACGAAGACGCCTGTTCCATTTTCAGCGCCTGAAAACTATTCAGACACCAAAGATTCCGTCTTTCACTGAAAAAGGAGACCAACACCCAACTGCCGTTCCTGTCCTTTATTCAGACCGCAGCAGCAAACGACGATAGGCCCTCCGAGCACTTAGCAACTACCGGTTAAACCGCCAATTCTTTCTTTGCCAGATAAAAATCGACCATTTCCAATTTGGAGGCCAAGCGTTCTTCCAGTTCCACCATGGTTTTGGGCGGCGGAACGATCACCTTCTCGCCTTTTTTCCAGTTTAATGGCAAGGCCACCTTGTACTCGTCGGCCGTTTGTAAAGCCTCCAGCACGCGCTTGATTTCTTCCATGTTACGGCCCACATTGAGCGGGTAATACATGATCAGCCGGATTTTGGCATTCGGATCAATGAAAAATACGGCACGCACAGCCGCCGTTTCGCTTTCACCCGGTTGCAACATGCCATACAATTTGGCCACCTTCATGTCGATGTCGGCAATGATCGGAAAGTGGAAAACCACTCCGGTTTTTTCACGAACGTTGTTTACCCAGGCAATGTGCGAGTGAATACTGTCGATGCTCAACCCGATGAGCTGGGTGTGGTGCTGTTCAAAAAATGCCTTTTCTTTTGCAAAGCCTGAAAGCTCGGTGGTGCACACCGGCGTAAAATCGGCGGGGTGCGAAAAGAGGATCGTCCATTTTCCTTTGATGTAATCCGAAAATTTGAGTTTGCCTATGGTCGTCATGGCCTCAAAATCCGGAGCGATGTCCCCAATGCGCGGCATTGAATACGTGAAATTTTCCATACACATTTTATTTTGGTAATGGTGCAAATGAAAATCTACGGACTGCCAAATACAAGGACGATTATCACAAATACGCATGATTTCCGGCCAACCTGACAGCCCCAACAGGGTGCAAAGGTCGACCGGAAATCGATGGCAAAGGAGGATAGAAACAGGGAGAAAACAGGATTTTTCAATGCAGGGCAGATCCCGCCCGTCTTACAATTTCCGGACTTTACCGGAGCCGGAAATATGCGTCTCCACGATGGGGGTGCCTTCATACCAGATATCCCCGCTGCCCGACACGAATGCCTTCAGCGATTGGTTTGCGCGCAGGCGGATAGAGCCTGAGCCGCTCACATGGGCTTCGGCCGTCTGTACCGGGCATTGCACCGAATTAAATTCTCCGCTACCGGATACCGTCGCAGTAAGATCGTCCGCGATTCCTTCTAAATCAACCGATCCGCTGCCGCTCACTTTTGCGGAGATGGTCTGGAAATCGATGTCTGTGAAGTGCAGCCGACCCGACCCCGAAAGGCTCAAATCGAGCCCATTTCCGCTAAATGCTCCTTGGGTGTGCATATGCGCACTACCGCTAAGCTGAACTTTCCGGATCGCCGGCATAGTGATCTCCACCTCCAGGCCGTCCACATCGCGGACACTCTCCGAGAAATAGACATGCAAGGTGGTACCATTTACTTCGGTTTGCAGGTAAGGCATGAGCGTCATTTCAGCTTTGACCACTACTTTGAAATCGTCACCCTGGGTGACATGCACCTCTCCTGGGACTGAAATATCCAGGGCGTCAAAATTGTCGATGGCACGGTTTTCCGTGATCAATCCACCGGCGCCAACTACTGCCATAGGGTCGCATGCTGTAAAGAGCATTGTTGCCGGTAGGGCAAACAAGGCAACAGCTTTCCATAATACTTGGGTTTTCATAACTTGGATCGTTTGTGAACAAAATTTTCCCTACTGGACAAGCCTGACTCCGGCATTGGTTGCATTTTTTTGAAATACTTTACCATTGATCGACTAATGCCATGCTAAGCCCGACAAACGAAAGGCTCCTTGGGTCGTACGAACGAGCACTTGATAATCACCTGGAGGCAAATCATACAAGTTATTGAAAATCAATTCGATAACCCGGCTGTTGTTCACGACGGGCGACAAGGTTTCCATTTTTTCACCGACAGCGTTCCGAAGTTCAGTATCCTCGACCTGTTCACCGGCATGGGAGATCACCAAAAAGGAGAGCCTCCCCGCCTGACGGTCGAACGAAAAGAGTCCGGCCCTGGCATCATTAGGCGTATCCGTGCGCCAATAGCCGCCGAGGGAAAACTGGGCCCTTGTCATATCGGGCAGCCCGTACCCCCGTTTGTTGTCCGGATTGCCGGCAAGGTCAGCGCTGGAAAAAACGGCCTCCAGAATTTCAGCTGCCCTTTTATCGGGAAACGCACTCCATAAACTGGCAATCGCGCCGGTCAACATGGGAGACGCCAAAGAAGTGCCGCTCGAAAATTCCAGATCGGTACCCCCACTTCCGGCCACCACCACCATGTCGCCCGGTGCTACCAGGTCGGGCTTGATGCGGCCGTCGGCTGTGGGACCGAGTGAACTGAACGGGGCAAGTTGTCCGTCGTGCTGAACGGCCCCGACGGCAATGATGCCAGCTGCATCCGCCGGCACACCGAGATAGGTCCAGGCATCCTGGCCCGAATTTCCGGCACTGTTGCAAATAATCATCCCTTTGGTTGCTGCCACGGCGGCGCCACGCGAACCGATAGCAGTGCGGCCGTCCAATTCCGAATACCGGTGTCCCAATGTGGTATCGTTAAACACAGTATAGCCGAGGGAGGCGTTGATCATATCAGCGCCGATGCTGTCTGCCCATTCAGCACCGGCAATCCAATTGGCTTCCTCGACCGGAAACTCGCCACCGGTATCCTCCGTTTTGACCAAAAAGTAGGTGGCCTCCGGAGCCGTGCCGACAAAATAGCCCGGCAGATCGCCAGCCATGACCGATAAAACAGCGGTACCGTGGGTAGCGCTCTCGTATACAGCACTGTCGCGTTCGACAAAATCCCAGCCCTGGTACAAGCGAGCCTGCAGGGCTGCGCTGTCGAAAAAAGGCAGGGTGTCCACATTCTGGAAACCGCCGTCCATAACGACGACCCAAATGCCCTGGCCGCGGTGCCCGGAGGCATGCAGAAACGGAATTCCCAATAAGCTGTTTTGCAGGCCGGCATAACCAAAATTGCTGCCCGCGCCATTCACTTTAGGCAGGACAGCCAGTGGCGTGCGTTTTTTTGCCGGCCGGTTAGCGGGATTCCGAACCGGAATGTCGGGCCCCAGGTTCTGCACGGTACGGACAAACGGAAGGGCCCGTAGTTGACCGGCGGTGGCAGAATCTGCAATGACCGTCACTGCATTCAGCCATCGGGACGTATTATGGAGTTGAGCGCCAAGTTCAACGACCTGTTGGATGTATTGCGGGTTGACCGGCAGGTCGTTCTCTTCCACCGGAATGCCGGCCCGGGCCCTTCGGTCGAGTGCCCGGGCGGATAAAAACTCGGCTGGTCTGCAAGTACAAAAGGGCGAATCCTTCTTATCTGAAAAAGTTACCCACCATTTACGGAACGGTTGGGACTGTGCGCACAACAATTGAGCGGCTAATAAGCACATACAGCCGAACAGGCATTTAACAGGCATGTCGTTACGATTGACAGTAAAATAATGGCCAAAAAAAAGAAGGCGAGCGCAAATGGCTCACCTTCCACGACAAGATATCAACTCTAAAACGATCAATTTGTTGTCAGGCGCGATCAATGGCGCAGGATCGGGCGGCGTGTCGGCACTTTTTTCGGCGCTGGCGACGCCAGGTCAAACAACAATCCGGCGCTCAGGGCGACACCCCGGTTTTGGATCTTTTCATTTACTACCGGAAAGTTGTACAAATCGGTAAATCCGTGGGTGTACCGGGCATCGGCGAATAGTTTTACGACATTCAGGTTAAATTGAACGCCAACGCCCCCTGTTGCCGACACCTCAAAGCGTTCGTAGTTCAGGTTATCCAGATTGAGGTTGGTACGGATCGGGTTAAAATCAAAAAACAAGTGGGGACGGGTGATGATCTTTCCATTGAGAGCGTATCCGAATGCCGGTCCAGCAACTACATACGCCTGAACCCGCTCGTTCCCCAATTTCAGTTTGGCCAGCAACGGCACTTCCACGTAATTGGTTCGGAACGTGGCAGTTGCGCCGATTGGGATTTCTATCTGCCCGATCGGAATTCCGGCGGATTCATTCCATTCAAAGCCTTTCTGCGCCCAGTTAACCTCCGGTTGTACGGCAAAATACCGGCCGAAGCCGATTTCCGTTACCGCACCAACATTCCATCCGGGTGAAAAATGAAAATCGGGGGTAGCCTTATCCAGCAAATCAGTGGTATGCGCGGTGCCAAAATTGACACCGCCCTTGAATCCAAAGGAAACTTGTGCAATGTTTTTCGCCAGGAATAATGGGGTGAGCAGCGCGATAACCAGGATCTTCTTCATCTTGTTGAAAGTTGAGTTTGTTCGAAAAATGGCCGGGTCACAATTGAAGTACCATAGCCCCGGCAAATGTGCGCCCCCGGTATAGTTAAGCGCGGTTAATACCTTGTTAGAGGCCTATTAAAGTTTTCCACAAACCTTACGGGCAGGGTTAAAAACCGTTAAGTTTCGTACCTTTGCGCTTCGATTTAAAGGAGTGTGTACATGAAAATTCCTGCCTTCCGCACACCGGTTATAATCACAAATCGCTTTTTACTCATTCGTAAATTTTCAGGATGGACTCGCGGATTGTTCCCATTAGCATTGAAGATGAACTAAAGACCGCGTACATTGATTATTCAATGTCCGTAATAGTAAGCCGGGCGCTGCCAGATGTGCGCGACGGCCTCAAACCGGTACACCGGCGTGTGTTGTTTGGCATGCTCGATCTGGGTGTCACCTACAACAAACCCTACAAAAAGTCGGCCCGTATTGTCGGAGAGGTGCTGGGTAAATACCACCCCCATGGCGACAGTTCCGTTTATGATACCATGGTGCGCCTTGCACAGGACTGGAGTTTGCGCTACCCGTTGGTCGACGGGCAGGGGAACTTTGGCTCGATGGATGGCGACAGCCCGGCTGCCATGCGATACACGGAGGCGCGTTTGCGCCGGGTAGCCGATGAAATGTTGGGGGATATCGATAAAGAAACCGTCGATTTTCAGCTGAACTTTGATGATTCACTCGAAGAGCCCACTGTATTGCCGACCAAATTCCCCAACCTGTTGGTCAATGGCGCCAGCGGCATCGCAGTGGGGATGGCAACGAATATGCTTCCGCACAACCTGACCGAGGTTTGCGCAGCCATTGCCGCAGCCGTAGACAACCCGCAGATCGACGTTGAAGAATTGATGCAATACGTGCAGGCGCCGGATTTCCCGACAGGCGGTATTATACACGGGCTTTCCGGCGTAAAAGAAGGTTTCCGGACCGGCCGCGGCCGCGTAGTGGTGCGCGCAAAAACGGAAATTGAAACCGACGACAAAGGGCGCGAATCCATCATTGTTACGGAGATTCCGTATCAGGTGAACAAAGCCATGTTGATTTCCAAAATTGCCGAACTGGTCAATGAAAAAAAGGTCCTTGGCATTTCGGACGTCCGCGACGAATCAAACCGCGAAGGGGTTCGCATCGTCATCGAAATCAAGCGCGATGCGGCAGCCAACGTCATTTTGAGCATGCTGTTCAAACTGACCCCGCTTCAAACCAGCTATGGCATCAATAATATCGCCCTGGTAAACGGCCGGCCGCGCATGTTGAACCTGTTGGATCTGGTAACAGAATTCATCAAGTTCCGGTTGGAGGTGATTGTCCGGCGCACGCAATACGAACTGCGCAAAGCCGAAGAGCGCGCGCACATCCTCGAAGGTTTGCTGATTGCGCTCGATCACCTGGATGAGGTCATTGCGCTGATCCGCGCTTCGAAAGATGCAGAGGAAGCCCGGATCGGGTTGATGGAGCGCTTCGGATTGAGCGAATTACAAGCCAAAGCAATCCTGGCCATGCGGCTGCAGCAATTAACCGGATTGGAACGGGATAAAGTGCGGGCGGAATACGACGAATTGCAACGGAAAATTGCTGAACTAAAAGCCATCCTCGCAGATGAGGGGCTCCAACGCGGAATCATCAAATCCGAACTGACTGAAATTACGGAACGATTTGGCGATGCGCGGCGCACAGCCATCGAAATCAATGAAGCCGACATCAGCATTGAAGACCTTATCGAAGATGAAGAAGTCGTAATCACGATCAGCCACGCCGGTTATATCAAACGCACACCCGTGACGGAATACCGCGCGCAGGGTCGCGGCGGGCGCGGGGCGCAGGGCGTACGCACGCGGGATGAAGATTTTGTCGAGCACATGTTTGTAGCAACCAACCACCAGACCCTCCTCCTTTTTACCGAAAGCGGGCGGTGTTTCTGGCTAAAGGTCTACGAAATCCCGGAAGGGGCAAAGGCCACCGCCGGGCGCGTCATTCAAAATCTGCTGAATATTCCAAAGGAAGATAAAGTTCGGGCCTACATCATTGTTCAAAACCTCAACGATGAAGCCTTTATCAACAATAATTACATCGTATTCTGCACCAAGCGCGGGCAAATCAAAAAAACCCTCCTGGAAGAATACTCCCGCCCGCGGCAAGGCGGCATCAATGCCATCGGCATCAATGAAGGCGATGCGTTGATCGAAGCCAAACTTACCAACGGCAACAATGAAATTATCCTGGCCGTGCGCTCTGGCCGTGCTATTCGTTTCAATGAAAAGGACGTCCGGCCGATGGGCCGAACCGCCGCCGGGGTACGTGGCATCCAGGTGGCCGATGATGGCAATGAAACTGTAGTTGGTATGGTATGCGTCGATCCGAATGACGCCGCTGCCACTATTCTGGTTATTTCTGAAAAAGGCATGGGCAAACGCTCTGCACTGGAAGACTACCCCACCCAGGGCCGGGGCGGAAAAGGCGTGAAAACCATGCAGGTCACCGATAAAACCGGGTACCTGGTCGCCATTAAATCCGTAACCGACGAAGACGATCTGATGGTCACTACCACCAACGGGGTGACGATCCGGACAGCCGCCAACGAAATGCGCGTGATGGGCCGGGCTACACAGGGCGTAAAAGTGATCCGTCTGGACGGAAAGGATGAAATCGCCGATGTAACGGTAGTCGTGCCGGGGGAAAACACCGAGCCGGCTGAAGACGATGACTAAATTTGAGATTCAGGCGTAATTAACCTTCCGTTAAAAATCTTTGTAAAAAATTTGCGTCTAATGGGCGCTATTCAAAACGACTTAAATTATTGCTAAAAATGAAAAAATCGCTCTTCTTTCTTTTGGGCTTCCTGGTTACAGCTTCTGTTTTACAAGCCCAGGAAGATGGCGCCAAGCTGGCCAAACAAGCGGGCAAGGCGCTGACCAGTTATAATATTGACCCCTCAAATAATGCCAGCAAACTGGATGAAGCCAAAACCAAAATCAACCAAGCCATGCAACAAGCGGATGCGCAGGCCATCGCTACAGCATGGATCACCAAAGGAGACATTTACAACACTTTCTTGCAGCGCGACATGGCGCGCCGGATAATCGACCCAAATGCCACCTTGAGCGGCGACAATGATGCCCTCGAAGCCTTTAGTGCCTATCAAAAGGGGTACGATCTTGCCACAAAAAAATATGAGAAAGGAGACGCTGTCAAAGGCATTTCGGAGGTGCAGGGCCACCTGATCAATATCGGGGTGAATAAATACGAGGCCCAGGAATACGAAAAGGCCTTCCTTTCATTTGAAGCGGCATTAAAAAGCCATGAAACGCTCTCAGCCAACGCCCAGAAAAGCGTACTGGATGATCCGGAGCAATATGACAATCAGGTGTATATCACCGCCTTAGCGGCACAATTGGCCAACCGCGCCAGCGACGCTGAAAAGTATTACGAAATCCTGTACAAAAAGGGGACCGACAAACCGGCCGTGTATGAAGGCCTTTACAATATCAAACTCGCAAAAGGGGACGAAGCCGGCGCCGAAGCAACGCTGGAAGAAGGCCGGAAAAAATTCCCGAAAGATTCGGGCCTGCTGTTTGCCGAAATCAATGCGTACCTGAAAAAAGGAAAGCTCGAAGACCTGATCGGCCGGCTCAAACAAGCCATCGAACAGGAACCCAACAACATCAGCCTGTACGTTACGCTCGGCAGCGTGTACGACAATTTGTATCAGCACGCCATGCAGGATAAAAATGACGCAAAAGCGGATGAGTACTTCGCCGAGGCCAAAAAATATTACCTGGAGGCGCAAAATATCGATCCGAAAAACGTAGACGCTTCCTATTCGCTCGGCGCCTTGTACTACAACAAAGCAGCCTTCCGCACCCAGGAACTGAATGCCTTGCCGGAAGATTACTCCGCAGCCGGGATCAAAAAATATGAGAAGTTGAAAAACGAGGTCATGGGACTTTTCGACCAAGCACTTCCCCATTTTCAAAAAGCGGAAAGCCTCGACCCCAATGACATGAATACCTTGATCGCTTTGTCTGAAATCTATGCGCGGAAAGAAGACGATCTGGCCCTTGAATTCAAAAAACGGCTGGAAATGGTCAAAGGGGGCGGTAAAAATGATTCTTCCTATTTCAAAAAATAAGCCATTGCCGGCTTCACTCAATAGCGGCCCGAGTTCTTCGGGCCGCTATTGCTTTTTGCTGGCTACCGGTTTACGGAATTACATCATACACCAACTTCAATCCAAGCCCCAAAAAGATGAGCGCCACAAAACGATTCACCACCCGCGCCACCATATCCGAACGCCGGGTGAGTTCCTGCGCTAACCACGCGTACAGGGTTAAGGCGATCATGGTGCCAATGGTGACGCCCAACGAGAACAATAATGTGTGCGCCTGCCCTTCCTGCCAGTATCCGTTTACCCGCAGCCATCCGGCGTAAGCCACCCAGTACGGTATAGCCAGGAGGTTAAATACACTGATCACCACGCCACGGGCAAACTGCCGCAACGGCGCCACCGGCAAGTCCGTCTCCGGCGCCCGGGGCGCGCGGGCAAAGAACCACAGGTATACCGCCAACCCCAGAAAAACCGGTATGGCGCCGATTTGAAAAACCTTGGCTGCTCCCGGGTTTTGCAGGAACCAATCGGCAAACACCACCGCCGCCCATGCCTGGAAAAACTCGGCAATCGCCGCCCCCAAACCCAGGATAATAGCCGACCAATACCCGCGCAGGATAGAGGTCTGGGCCACAGACAAACTGATCAATCCCGGCGGCAACGAACCACTCAAACTCAAAACCAGGCCGGCGCCTAAAAGAAGCATAGTATTTTTACCGCAAAGTACTGGATTCGGATAAGAATCAGCGGCATCATTCTTAACGGTGCTGTGGTACTTTTTATCCTAAATACCATTGTGCATCGCTTATGCCAACGCCAGTCTTCTCCATCATCACCGTCGTATACAACGGCGCCGCTTTGCTTCCCGGCACGGTCGAAAGCGTGCGCGGCCAAACGTACTCCAACCTTGAATACTTAATTGTCGATGGCGGCTCTTCCGATGGCACGGTCGACCTTATCCGCCAGTATGCGGCTGAAATGCCCAATTTGCGCTGGGTCTCCGAAAAAGACCGCGGGTTGTACGACGCCATGAATAAAGGCCTGCGGCTCGCAAGCGGGGATTTCGTCTGGTTTATGAATTGCGGCGATCATGTACACGAACCGAATACGGTGGAAAAAATCGCCAACTTGATCGATGGCGAAACGGATGTGGTATTTGGGGAGACCCTGCTGGTAAATGAAGCGCGCCAGGCAGTCGGGACGATGAGCGATCTGAGCACCCGTTCAGTGCCGGTGCGTTTGCAATGGCGTGATTATATGCGCGGCATGCTGGTGGTCCACCAATCGTTTATCGCCCGCCGCGCGCTTGCCCCGGAGTACATCCCGGATAATTTATGCGCCGACTACGACTGGTGTATCCGCATCCTGAAAAAAAGCCGGAAGAATGTGTATGCCGGTGGTATCATCAGCGATTACCTCATGGGCGGCATGTCCAAGCAACGGCATTGGCAAAGTCTGAAGGACCGGTTTAGCGTGATGCACACGCATTACGGGCTGGCTCGCACCCTGCTGGCGCACGGGTACATAGTACTGCGAGCGTTCAGCCACCGCATACGGCGCATGGGCGATACAAGATACTAAAAAAAGGCTGGATCGCCTGGCGCAAGGTCCAGTGATCCAGCCAAAACAAGTTTGTTATTCGTGTCACGGTTTTATGAACCAGGGTTCATAAGTATGGTAATCGGCATTGTTTCCGCCGATCCGGTCCAGTGAAGCGCGATTCCAGACGTATTCTGAATTATACCGCGGGCGGAGGCGATAAACCGGTTTCCCACCATTGTCAACATAGAATGTAGCAGGCAGGGTAAAACCGGTATATACCTGATTGTCGTAATGGTAGCGGCGCAAATCCACCCAGGTCTCCAGCGCGCCGTGCACCCAAAGAGCAATATATTTTTGCAACATAATATCGCTCAATGTAAGTGCTCCTTCCGATTGCGGAACGGCTGCGCTAGCCATGTACGTGTCCTGGTCGGCGGTAGCAACTTTGGTAAAATCCATGTGCGCCCGTACGCCTTTTTTGAAGGCATCATAAGCCAAGGTTTTGTTGCCTTTCTTGAATGCGGCCTCGGCTTTCATGAATTGCAGTTCAGCGTACGTCACGATAGAATGATCAGCCTTGTCGGTAAAAATGTATTTTCCCGGTATTTGCTTGGCATCGGTTACAGAGGGTGAAACACCCCAGACGAGCGGAATTCGCGTTGGGTCGTTGTTGACGTTGGTCGGGTCGCCGGCACCAGGTGTTACGCCCCGGTATACGCCGTCAGGCGATGCTGTGAGCATCAACGGAAGCCGCGGGTCTACGACGCCATTCAAGATCGTGCCATTCAGCAGATTTGTGATGTACACGGTAGGCCGGTACGAACGGAGGTTGTTCCGGGTCGGTCCGTAGAAATTCCCGTCGCTGGAGCTGGTTCCGGCATGCGGTACATTAAAGTTGTCGGCATTGGATGCGAACGACTTATCGACATATTCGATCACTTTGTCCGGATTGTAACCCGCCTTGTTACTCAGGTGGTGGGCGTTGCGCGCCAGCACGGCATACACGAATTTGATCCACTTTTCACGATCCCCTTTATACACCAGGTCGCCCCGGCCGAGGCTGGCCTGGTTCACACCGCCGTCGGTACGGTTCAAATCGCTGAGGGCCTCCATGCACAAACGTTCGACTTCGGCATAAATCAGATCCTGACTGTCGAAATCAAAAATATACCGGTTGGGTTCCCAGGCTTCTTTCAGGATCATTTCACCGTAAACATCGGTGCTGGACTGCCAGCTCCAGGCCCGGATAGCCTTAGCCACGCCCACGTAGTCCCATTGTTCTTTCGCCGTGGCCTGTTCGATGATCAGGTCGATATTTTTACCGATGGCCCAATAGTGCTGGCGCCATTTTTCGCCGGCGGCATCGGAGCCCGGTGCGTATCCATGCTGATCAAAGGCGTTGTTTTTGGCCGTTGAAGCCCAGTTCTGTACATATTGGCCGACATAGCGGGAGTCGAAACTCTCGCCACGCACCATTTGAGCAAAGAGCGGCGGCAAAATGGTGAAACCTTCCGCCACTTGCGGATAACTGGGGTCATAATTGACGTCGAGGTATTTGTCGCAGCTGGTGGGTAAGATCATTGCTGCAGCAAGGAGCCCGGTTAATATGAATTTGTATTTCATGTTCAAGATTGTTTGATGTGTTAGAAGGTTGCCGAAAGGCCTGCCGAGAAGGTACGCGGCAGTGAAACTTTACCGAAGTCCATTCCAAAACCGCCTGCGCCGCCGGTGGCGGGCGTTGTGCTGCTGACGTAAGGGTCGGCGCCGGTGTAGTTGGTGGACAGGAAGAGATCGGTTCCGTTGACGAACACGCTCAGGTTTTTAAATACGCGTTGTGAGCCGAGCCAATCCTTCGGGAAAGTCCAGGTCAGGGTAATGTCGCGCAAGCGCACCCAGTTGATATCACGCTCTACAAAATCTTCCGGCTGCAGGATCACTGAGTAATATTGCTCGTTGGCGCTTGGCGTGATTTCCTTGGTATTTGGCGTGGGCGTATCGGTTTCTTCCTTTCCGTCTTTCAACACGCCGGGGAATACCATAGGTTGATCGCGGTTGAGCGTACGCGGGCTCAGACCTGTGCGGGTGAGGTACATATCGTTGCCGTTAAATATATCGCCGCCTTTCCGGATGTCGAGCAAGCAGGACAAAGAGAAGTTTTTGAACAGCCGGAATTCATTGACGAGACCGATCACGAAATCGGGGTTCCGTTCGCCGATGGGTAGGAAGTTCGAGTTGCGCAGCGGGAAACCGGTAGCCGGATCGACCAGGATCTGGCCTTTGCTGTTGCGCAGGTAGCTCCAGCCGCCTATGGCTGTGGGCGAACCGGCCCCACGACTGTTCAGGCCCGCATAAAACAGGTTGCCAGGTTGGTTAAAACGTGCAGCGAGCGTATCTGCCGGGGCAAAAGCGCTGGAGCGCACGTTGTCGTACACCCAGGTGTCCGAATTGTAATACTCGCTCACACCAGCCGGCAGGCTCAACACTTTAGTTTTATACTTGGTAAAATTGGTATAAATGTTCCAGGCAAAATTGGTCATTTTCACCGGTTTGAGACCCAGTTGAATCTCAAGCCCTTTTGTGTTCAGTTCCCCACCGTTGAGCAAGCCGAAAATGAAACCGGTTCCGTAGCTGAGACGCTGCACGGATATCTGGTCGCTGATCGTTTTCGAGAACCAGGCCACGTCCAGCGAGATCCGGCCTTTGAGGAAGCTCAGGTCGGTCCCTACTTCTATACTTTTCACGTTCTCCGGCTTTAAATTCGGGTTGTCGCCAAAGAAATCGTACAGGAAACCGCCACCGGTCGAGGTTTGCGACACCAGCCGGGCCCGGATCAGGTACGGCGGCGCCGGGTTGCCTACTTTAGCGTAAGATGCCCGTAATTTACCAAAATCGAGGAAGCTGATCCGGTCTTTCAAACCCGGCATATCCGAGAACACTAAGGTGGCCCCTGCCGAGGGGTAGAAGTACGAGCGGTTGGCTACCGGGAGGGTGGACGACATGTCGTTACGGCCCGTCAGGTTCACGATAAACCAATTTTGCAGGTTGACTTCCGCCTTCCCGAATACGCCGACGAGGCGCGAACGGGTAAGCGTCCCTTTTGTCCGCTGCGTGGTCGGGTCGGTGTTGTTGATGCTGCTAAAATCCGGGATATATACTTTCTCCCCGTACAGGTCATTTACCTCATCGCGGCGGTCGTCGATAGCGGTACCCACGAGGATGGAGCCGGTGATCCGACCGGCGTTTTTCTTCAGCGTAGTAAAGATATTGGTATTCAACCATCTGCCCAGATCGGTGTAAGTTTCAACCCAGCCCTGGCGCGGATAACCGATCCGGGATTCCGGATGGAAAAACCGGTTGGCATTAGTGGAGAACACGTCGGCGCCGAAACGGCCCGTCACCGTCCACCAAGGGCGAATTTCACCTTCCAGGGTCACATTGCCGGTAGTGTGGTCGTTTTGTTCCACGCGCACATTTTTGTACACATTGAAGTACGGGTTGTCGTTGTCCACGTCCGGGGTCGTGTTCGAGAGCGTCAGTTGACGCGTTCCGGCCGGAGTGAGGTATTTGCTCATATCCAGATCGGATGGATAGCGCAAGGCCGCGGTCAGATAACCCACCCCGCCGCCGGGAGGCAACACATTCTTGTTGTGGGAATAACTGAACCGGGTGGACGCTTTGAGCCAGGACAGCAGTTTCAATTCGTTGCTGAGCGCCACATTCACCTGTTCGTATTTGTTGGTCGGGATGACGCCCTCCGATTTGAGGTAAGCGCCCGTGAGCCGGTAGGTGATCCGGTCATTGCCGCCTTCAAAAGCCAGGTCGTGGCGCATGGAATTACCGCGTTGGAAAAAATTTCCGACGTTGTCGTAAAACTGCGTACCCGCTTCGTACTTAGGACCGAAATAGTCCGGGTCATTCGGGTTAGTTGCGCCGTTGACGCCGCGTCCGTAAACGGTTTGAATTTCCGGGAACAGGTACATTTTCGACGTGGAAAAGCGGTTTTTGTAGGTCAGTTGTCCTACTCCAGCTTTTCCTTTGCTGGTGGTGATCAGGATAACGCCGTTGGCGCCCTCGTTGCCATACAAAGCAGCCGCTTCCGGGCCTTTTAGCACGGTGACATTTTCGATATCGTTCGGATTCAATTCAGCCAAACGGCTGCCGGATTCATCCCTGTTGTTGTTCAGGTCGCCATTGATAGCGGCGCCGTCGGAGTACAGATTGTGCTGGTTCAGGGTGCTGTTGTTGATGGGCAAGCCGTCGAGCACGATCAGCGGCTGGTTGCTATTGCCGATCGAGTTGACCCCCCGGAGGTTGATGTTGATAGAGCCGCCGGCCAGACCGCTGGTGGGCACCAGATTGAGTCCGGCGATCCGCCCTTGCAAGGCCATGAAGGCATTGTCGCGCTGGGTACCTTGCAGGTCTTCGCCTTTGACCGATTGGGTGGAATAACTCAATTTGCGTCGATCCTCTTTTATGCCTAATGCGGTGATAACCGTTTCCCCGAGCCGAAAGGACGCATCAGCCAGGGTAACATCCAGTTCGGATAGCGCGCCAACCGTTATGGTTTGCGATTCCATCCCCGTCATGGAAAAAACGAGTTGCTGACCTTCCTGCACCATAATGGTATACTTGCCGGAAGCATCTGTAGTGGTTCCCTGGTTGGTGCCTTTCACCGCAATGGTGGCGCCGGGCAGTAATGACCCGTCGCTGGCCGACACAGTGCCGGTGATTCGTTTTTGTGCATAACCGGTAGCCAGGCAGCCGGTTACCAGCAGCAAAACGACTACCGGTTGTTTACACCTTCGCATCATTTTGAATAAAAAACGGAACATAGCGAATTTGTTATTTGGTTAACAATAGTGATAGAATGACTGGATTATGTGCATTTTCAAGAACAGGTCTGACGATTAAAAAACCGCAGAATTATTCCAAATAATTTGAAATTCGGGGAACAAAGTACTGCGAAATTAAATGCAATTGTAATTCACTTTGGAAAAATTGCATGAGATAACTTTGCCGGGAATTATTTCGAACCGGCCACTTGTGCCACTGCAACACGCATTCCCATGCCATTGAAACAAGTCCCATCTGTTACTGAAACGGACCAGATTGCCGCGCTTTCCGATCCGGTTCAACGGAACCTGTTGATAACACAATGCTATTTCGAATTGTCATCGGCAGTCGTCCAGCGGACCGGCCCCAGAGCCAACTGGTGCACGTTCGCTACCTGGGCATCCAAACAAGCCGGGCAGACCATCCGCCAGGAAGACCTTGCGCGCGCGTTGGAACACGCCTTGCTCGACGACCCCGGCGCACAACAATCCATCGACGCGCTGATGAAAGTGATCCAACTCGGCAGTTCGCGGCACAGTCCCGATGCGATCCGCCAACTCCTCCGGGATGCCATCGACCCCCGTGCGGCGATGGAGCGGGCCGGCGCAGAGGTTGGCCGGGGCAATCAAAAAGTGTTCGCTGAAATTGGCCGGGAATTCGCGCGATTCGCCGCCGAATGTCTCGACGATCAGATCTTCGAGACCAGTAAAATCGACCGCTTTTGTGCGGGTCTCCGTCCAGGCGATCCGCCCGACGGCCAGCAATACCTGCAGCAGGCCTTTCAGTCGATCTATCGCGCTTTGTTCGCACCCGACGATAAAAAACGCGCCGAAGCGATGTTGTTGGCCAATTTGCTGATCGGATTTCACGAACAAACCCGGCTGCAGCCGGAAATAGCGGCGGCGCTTGAGGCCTCGGTCGTCGACCCTTCCACATTTTCCCGGCGCCTTATCGCAGTGCTTTTCCCTTACCGGGGCTGGATCATTTACACGGGATGGTGGATACTCCGACAGTTGGGGCGCCCTACCGACCTGGATCAGGCCATTAACTTCTTTTTCGATGGCTTGCGTCACCGCGCCCGTTTGTTCCTCACCAAACACCTGATGGAACTGACGATCGGCCACCAACGGCTGCGGTTGAGTGAAGATTTGCACACCGGGTTTCCTGAAATATTGCAGGATCTTACCTTGCCCGAGTTACTCGCACTGCTGCAACGGATCGACCCTTCGCCCGACAGCACACGCGATTCCGGCGCAGTCGATTGGGCAGACTTGCCCGACCGGATGCATTTTATCGCTGACTTGTTCCGTAGTTACCAGGAAACGCCGGCTATATTGGATCCGCCGTTCAGTCTGCAGCAGGTGAGCGCCATGAAAGCTGGACAAATGCCGGCCGGGGATTTGTAACAATTGTTTCCCATTAATTTAATACCGGACCCATTCAGTAGCTCCGATTGGCGGATCCGGCGCCAAAATACGTTCCAGGGTATAGTGGCGCGCCGTTCTTTTGGACAATTGGCGGCTCCAGGGCGCCCGCCCGGCTGTGGCAGCACCAGGGCCGGTATTACCGAATTCGGCAAAAAAGGCCGTTTTATCGCGTTGTGTACCCGACCAATTGCTCCAGCCCTGCAGCAGAATATGCGGCCCCAAGGTGCATTGCAAAAAGACCACCCGCGCATAGTCGCGCCAGGGTCGGCCAAGGTACACCGAGTCGACGCCATCGTCAGCACTGAGTTGGCACGCACGAAACACATACCCAAAGCGCTTGCCCTTAGGCGTACTGGCTGCCGTGATGTAAGAATTGCTCTTGCTGTGAATCTGGCAAGAGTCGAATAACGCCGTGGCCGGACCAAAAATGAAATCGGTTGTTCCCTCGATATAACAATGGGAAAAATATTGACGCCCGTTCGAGCCGGCGGTATACAGGGTGTCCTGATGGCCAAGCACCCGGCAGTTTCGGAAGGAGCAACGGTCGGCTTCCACGGCGAGTGCCACGGCCTGCCCTACGGGGCCTGCGGTGTTTTCGATTGTCAGGTTTTCAGCGTGAAAATCGTCGCCTTGTACCAAGAGTGTGGCCGTGTGAAAGGTGCTGTTGCGCCCGCGACCGATCTGGCTAAAATGATCGCTTCCGGCAATGATCGTAGTGGCTGCATGCTCACCTTTCAGGGTAAGCATCGTATTCCAGGCGTAGATCTTTATCTTTTCGCGGTAAACTCCGCTTTTGATAAAAATGGTAATGCGCTGGTCGGGAAACGCTTTGGCATTATCGATGGCATCCTGAATATGCGTAAAATCGCCGCTTCCGTCCTGGGCTACCACCATTTCAGTGGCGTAGGGCTGCGCTCCAAGCCGGTTGTGGAGCATGCAGGCGATGCTCAAGCATAAAACGGCTGTAAACCACCTGTTCCGGTCAAACTTGTTCTTGTTTTCCATAAGCCCCTGGTTTTAATGGCCCACCCGAAACCAGTCAAAATCGGCGTAGCCACCGCGACGCGCCGGGTTGTTGCTCGTGCAAAACAACCCGACTTTAGCGCCGATCCATGTATCGGGTTGCGCCAGAAATGATGCGCCGATCTGCGAAAAACGGGTGCCGTCGGTGCTGTAACTAAACTGGCAACGGGCATCCGGAGCGCTTACCTGTACCCGCAAATAGGCTGAGGGGCCTGGCAGCCGTTGTTCGGCTATCACTGTTTCCGGGTGGCCGGCCGGAGCGCCTTGACAAACAACCTGACTGACCTTGTACCCTTGCGTATCCCGGGAAATGGCCAGGTAGGCATAATCGTTGCCCATGATAAGCAAGCCCGCTCGCTTTCCGGTGCCGGCCGTCGAATCCACGGCCCATTTGACTTTGGTCGTAACCGTAAAATCGGGCGCCGGAAATTTTTGAAGCAGCAAATTAGGCGAAGGCCACAGGTTCGGCGCGTCGGCCGGTTGACCTATGGCGAATAGCCGGAGATAACCGGCGCCGCGCAACAGGGCACTCCAGGTTATCGACGGGTTGGCGTGCCATTGCCATTGGAGGCCCAGCGTATCGCTGTTGAATTCGTCGCTTTCAGCCGGCGAGCAGGGCGGCGCCGAAGTGCCGGTTCCCGGTTTGGCGTGAGTAAGCACCGGCTCGCCGATGCCGTTGCCATCCAGGTCGGCGCCAATGAACGGCCAATCATCACGCCACTGTAAAGGCTGCAGATGGGTAACCCGGCCATAGGCGCCCTGGTCCTGAAAATGAATAAACCAGGATTCCCCTTCCGGTGTGTCCACCCAGGCGCCCTGGTGGGGGCCGTTGATGGGAGAACGCCCCTGCTCCAGCACGATTTTTTCGTCGTAAGGGCCGTAAATGTCTTTGGAGCGCAACGCCAGTTGCCATCCCATGGTGACGCCTCCGGCAGGCGCCAGTATGTAGTAATAGCCGTTTCGTTTGTACAACTTCGGTCCTTCCACTGTGGGATGAGCGTCGTGGCCGTCGAAGACGTGCCTGCCTTCATCGAGCGCTTTTGTTCCGTCAGGGCTGAGGCGGTTTACGGTCAACAGGCTATTTACCCCGGCCCGGCTGCCCGCCCATCCGTGCACCAGCCAGACATGACCATCGTCGTCCCACAATGGACTGGTATCAATAATGCCCTTCCCTTCCAGCACTAATACCGGCGTCGACCAAGGCCCCGCAGGGTTGTCGGCTTTCACCATGTACGCCCCATAATCAGGATCGCCCCAATAAATATAAAAAACGCCGGCATGGTATCGCAGGCAGGGCGCCCAGCAACCGGCGCCATGCCTGGGCACATCAAAATGGTCTAGGGGGTATTGTTTGGGCAGGGCATGCCCGATGATGGTCCAGTTGACCAAATCGGTGGAATGCAGGATCGGCAAGCCGGGCGTGCAGTTAAAACTGGAAGCCGTCAGGTAGTAATCCGTACCTACGCGGATGACATCAGGGTCGGAATAATCGGCGTACAACACCGGGTTTTTATAGGTCCCGTTCCCCTGATCAGCCACCCAGACAGCCGAGACACAGGGTTTTCCTGCTGCCCGGCCAGCCGATTGGGCGTGCAGAACAGTTGAACAGACCAGGGGCAAAAGAAAAATGCAAAATATCGGTTTTGAATACATCAGATCAATTTTTGAACCGGAACCAACCCAGTGTCTGCCGGTCACACGTTTACCTGTTCCATTCTGGGTGTAAACAGGTGCATAATACCCCAGGCCAGGAGGTAAACACAACCGCAAATGACAAACAATACATTATAACCGGCCCCAATGTTGCCGGCTTCTTTATAGGCATCGAGCAAATGCCCGACCAGCATCGGAAACAAAATGCCGCCTACGGCTCCTGCCATACCGCCGATGCCCACAATTGAACTGACGGCTTTTTTGGGAAACATATCCGAAGCAGTGGTGAAAATATTGGCGCTCCAGGCCTGGTGTGCCGCTGCCGCCAGGCTGATCAGGCCGACAGCTGCCCACACATTAGTGGCATATTGCGCCAATACGATCGGTACAACACACAAAGCGAAGATCAGCATAGCCGTCTTGCGGGCCCGAAAAACCGGCCAGCCCAGGCGGATAAAATAACCCGACAGGTAGCCACCGCCGATACTTCCGATTGTGGTTGCCGTATACACGACCGCCAGTTCGAAACTGGGTTTCTTTAAGTCAATTTGAAAAGTGCTTGAAAAATAGGATGGCAGCCAAAACAGGAAAAACCACCAAATTGGATCCGTCAGCATCTTGCCAAAAATGAACGCCCAGGTCTGCCGGATGCGAAACAAGCGAAACCAGTCCACCGGTTTTTCGTTGTTGTCTTTCATCTCCGGAGCATCACTGTGGATATATTCAAACTCTGCCTGACTCAGCTGTTTTTGCCGGGAGGGAATCTCATACAAGGCCCACCAAAAAACCAGCCAGACAAACCCGATCAGGCCGGTAATGATAAAGGCCTCCTGCCAGCCCCACATGCCCAGTATCCAGGGCACCATTATGGGCGCCACTACAGCGCCAATATTGGCCCCGGAATTAAAGATACCGGTGGCCAGGGCGCGTTCTTTTTTCGGGAACCACTCGGCAACGGCCTTGATAGCAGCCGGGAAATTGCCCGACTCGCCAAGCCCCAATGCCGCCCGGGCTACACCAAAGCCAACGGTGCTGCGCGCAAAAGCATGCCCGATAGCCGCCACACTCCAGGCAATAATCGATACGATATACCCTTTTTTGGTCCCGATCCGGTCGATAATACGACCGAAGAACAACAAGCCCAGCGCGTAAGCCGCTGAAAAAGCCATCACAATATTGCCATAATCCGTTTCCGACCAAGAAAATGCGTGTTCAAGGGTGGGTTTGAGCAAGCCTATGACCTGGCGGTCGAGATAATTGACGGTGGTGGCAAAAAAAAGCAGCGCCACCACCGTCCAGCGGTATTTTCCAATAGGTTGTTGCATGTAGTTGAGTTAGTTAACTGCGTTGAATAAAACGAAGTGGTTCGCGGGACTTAGCGGTGCCGTACAAAATCCAGCAAGGCAGCGATGCGTTGGGTCAGGGCAGCCGGGTCGGCAAGATTGCCCTTAAACAATTGAGAGCCGATGCCGACAGCCTGCACGCCAGCCGACAGCCACTCGCCGATGCTGGCGGTTGTCGGTTCCACTCCGCCGGTTACCATGATCGGCACATCGGGCATAGGACCGCGCAGAGCGCGGATATAGTCGGGGCCTACCAGGTTGCCGGGAAATATCTTGACGGCCGTAGCGCCCAGTTGCCAGGCCGACCAAACTTCGTTGAGGGTCAATGCTCCGGGTATCCAGGGTTTCCCATGTGTCCTGCAGACATTGGCCACCGCGGCGGTCGTGACCGGTTGTACGAGAAAATCGGCATCGGCGTCCAAAAACCGTTCAGCATCTGCCGCTGTGTAAATGGTACCGATGCCAAGCGCCAGGTCGGGGCAATTGATCCGCACATGCCGGACCAGCGTTTCAAACACGCCAAAGGCCTCAGGGCCGCGGTTGGTAAATTCAAAAAAGCGAAGCCCACCTGCATAACAAGCCTCTACCACCTGCTGGGCATATGCAGCATCGGCGTGAAAAAAGACCGGGACGATCGGCGATTTTTTTAGTTGTTCAAGCACGTGTTTCAATTGGTGATCAATGAAAAAATAAGGCGCGGTGTCAGCGTAACAGCCGCCCGGAGACATCGCCGGCCATGACTTGCTCCACTTCCTCAACCGTGGACAGGTTAAAATCGCCTTCGATCGTGTGTTTTAATGCCGACGCGGCCGTGGCAAATGCCAGGGCGCGGGCAGGATCATTAAATTGAAGCGAACCGTAAATAAAACCGGCCATAAACGCATCGCCCCCACCAATCCGGTCGACGATGGGGTTCAGATCGAAGGTGGGCGACTCGTGGTATTTTCCCCCTTCAAAGCAACGCCCGGTGAGCCGGTTGTGCGAAGCGCTGACGGTATCGCGGCGGGTGGCGATGATTTGCTTCAGGTTCGGAAAACGTTGTTGCATCTGCCGCGCCATATCCTGAAAACCAGTGGATTGGATACCAAAAATATCGGCGGCATCGCCTTTCGTGCACACGGCAACGTCGCAACCCTCCACCAAGGCCGGCATCACGTCGGAGGCTTTCTGGCCGTATTGCCAGAGCACCCGGCGGTAATTTACATCGGCACTCACCGTGATACCCAACTTGCGGGCGGCACGGATCGCATCCGCGCAGGCTTGCGCCGCCGAAGCCGACACGGCCGGGGTAATACCGGTCCAGTGAAACCACCGCGCGCCTGACAGAATTTTTTCCCAATCAAAAATGGCCGGGTCCAGTTTGGCGAACGCTGACTCATAACGGTCGTACACGATACGACTCGGTCGTATTCCGGCCCCAACCTCCATAAAATACAGCCCCAACCGGCCATTGCCAAAGGTCATGTGCGACGTATCGACGCCCGCTTTCTGAAAAAAGGCGGCGGCGGCGCGTCCAAGGTCCTGGTCGGGAAAAACGGTTACATGTGCGGAAGGCACTCCCATTTGAGCCAATGCTGCAGCCGTATTGGCCTCTCCACCGCCATAGGTGATACCCAGGCTTGTAGCTTGTGTAAAACGTTGTTGGCCCGGGGTGGTCAGGCGCATCATGATCTCACCAAATGTAACGACCGTTGGCATCAGCAGGAGCGGTTTGGATTTTAGTCGTGGTGCTGAAAATTGAAATAGTCAGCAGCATTGCGGAAACAGATGTCGCGTACGATCTCACCGATCCAATCCAGCTGATCAGGAAGTTCACCGTTTTCTATTTCCCGGCCAAGCAACTGACACAGTGTACGGCGAAAATATTCATGCCGTGGGAATGACAAGAAAGAACGCGAATCGGTTAGCATTCCGACAAAACGGCTGAGCAGCCCCATGTTCGACAGCGCGTTCAATTGCTTTTCCATTCCGTCTTTCTGATCCAAAAACCACCAGGCCGAACCGAACTGAATTTTCCCACGGGCTGAACCGTCGTTAAAATTGCCGATCATCGTGGCCATTAGTTCATTGTCCGCCGGGTTAAGATTGTACAAAATAGTTTTAGCGAGCCGGTCTTCCGAATCCAGCCGGTCCAGAAAACGCGCGAGTGCCTGGCCCTGCCGGAAATCACCGATGCTGTCCCAGCCGGTATCGGGCCCCAGTCGCCGCATGGCGCGGGAGTTATTGTTGCGCAGGGCGCCAAGGTGAAACTGTTGTACCCAGCCTTTCTCGTGGTCCCAGAGGGCAAACTCATGGAGCAGGGCGCTTTTTATTTTTAGCACTTCCGCCAAATCCAGGTTTTGCCCGCTGCGTATTTTCAGGAAAATGGTTTTTATCTCCGCTAAGGTGTAGGGCTCGGCATACATCTGTTCCAGCCCATGGTCGCTGACACGACTGCCGTGTTGTGCAAAGAAATCGTGCCGCCGCTTCAGCGCGGTTAAAAAATCATCGTAGTTTGAAATCGACATACCAGCGACCGCAGCAAGTTGATCCGTCCAGGCATTAAAGGTCTGCGGGACTTCGACCGCCATCGCTTTGTCGGGGCGGTACGCCGGTAAAACCATAATTCCAACCGATGGATCGGCCGCAATCTGCCGGTGCCATTCGAGTGAATCGGTAGGGTCGTCAGTGGTGCATAACACCCGGACGTTCATCTTGCGCAGCAAATTCCGGACGGAATACTCCGGGGTGCGCAACATCGCGCTGGTCTGTTCATAAATAGCGCGCGCTGATTTCGGGTTGAGCAATTCGGTAATGCCGAAATACCGCTGCAATTCGAGGTGCGTCCAATGGTACAAAGGATTTCGGATCGTATACGGGACCGTTTCAGCCCATTTTTCAAATTTCTCCCAATCACTGGCAGTGCCAGTGCAGTAGTCTTCCGAAATGCCATGCGTGCGCATGGCCCGCCATTTGTAATGGTCGCCGTAAAGCCAGACCTGGGTGATATTGTCGAAGCGGTGGTCCGTCGCGATTTGCTGGGGTGGCAAATGGTTGTGGTAATCGATAACCGGCATTGACGCAGCATAATCGTGAAAGAGTTGCTGCGCCGCCGTCGTATGAAGTAAAAAATGCTGGTCGAGGAAAGGTTTTGTCATGATACGTATCATTGATGGAATGGGAGGTTAAAGCGATACCCCGCGTTTCCAGGGAATAAAATCGTCCTGCCCCAATCGCACGGCCGCTACTTCCGCTTGTCCACTCGCTACCTGCACGACGTAATCCAGCAAGTGACCCGCGGCTTCCGGAATGCTTATTTCACCGCGAATAATGCCGCCCGCATCGAAATCGATAATGTCGGGCATGCGCTGGGCGAGCGCCGTGTTGCTTGACACTTTGATTACGGGCGCTATAGGGTTGCCGGTAGGCGTGCCCAAGCCGGTTGTAAACAACACTACCGTTGCACCGGCGGCTACTTCGGCAGTGGTGCTTTCTACGTCATTGCCGGGTGTGCACAGCAGGTTCAGGCCAGGTGCCGTTACCTTTTCCGGATAATCCAAAACGGCTGCTACCGGAGATGTACCGCCTTTTTTGGCTGCTCCGGCTGATTTGATCGCGTCGGTGATCAATCCGTCGCGAATATTCCCCGGCGACGGGTTCATATCGAAACCGCTGCCCGCTGCCTGGGCGCGCTGATTATAGGTAGTCATTAATTCGCTGAACCGCGCCGCCGTTGCTGCATCTGCGCAACGGTCGCAGAGTTCCTGTTCTACTCCGCATAATTCGGGGAATTCCGATAAGATCACGGAGCCCCCAAGTGCAACCAGCATGTCCGAAAGGTGGCCCAGCGTGGGGTTGGCCGATAGGCCGGAAAACCCGTCGGAACCGCCGCATTCGAGTCCGATGCAAAGTTTCGACAAGGGTGCCGGGCGGCGCTCCAGGCGATTTGCTTCCACCAGGCCGGCAAAGGTTTGTTTCAGCGCTTCGGCAATCAGATCGGATTCTATTCCGATTTTTTGCTGTTCCAAAATGACCAGCGGCTTTTGGAAATCGGGGTCACGCCGGCGGATTTCTTCCTGCAGCATGGGCACCTGCGCGTTTTGGCAACCCAAACTGAGTACCGTGGCGCCGGCCACGTTTGGGTGCGTGATATACCCGGCCAGCAATCCGCACAGGGCCTGGGCATCTTGCCGGATTCCGCCACATCCGCCTTCGTGCGTCAGAAATTTTACCCCGTCGATGTTTGGGAACAGTCGTTGCGCGGCTGTTGCCGGCTGGGTGATCAGGTCGGCGTGCAGAATCTCGCTGACATTTTTGCCGGCGCGGTACAACTGGATCAATTGTTGGGTGTGCGCGCGGTAGCTGCGTTTTTTATCGTATCCCAGATCGTATACCAAAGCTTCACGCAGCACATCCACGTTGCGGTTTTCACAAAATACCATGGGAATGACGAGCCAGTAATTAGCCGTGCCTACCGAACCGTCGGCGCGGTGGTAGCCCAAGAATTCGCGCCCTTGCCACGTTGACACGTCGGGCGCCGGCCAAGGTGCGCCGGTATGTTCGCGCAAGGTGTACCCTACTGTGGCATGCCGCAAATTGGTAGTGGTAAGCAGGCCGCCAGCGGGTATCAGCCCTTGTGCCTTCCCCACCAGCACGCCGTACATCCGCACCTCGTCGCCGGGGTTCAGCGCATCGGCGGCGAACTTGTGCTTGGCCGGTATGTCGGCTACGAGCGTCCAGGAACGGCCGTTCAGTTGTACGGTCTCGCCTTTGGGCAGGTTTACCAACGCAACTATCGCGTTATCAAGCGGATGTATTTGCAAAATTTTTGGTCTCATTCTTCAAAGCCAGATCGTGTAGTACTTGACGGGCGCCGGTTGTTAGCAGGTCGTTGACGAATTGGGTAACCTGGGTGGCAAAACCTGGTAAAGCGGTCAGGTCCGCGCCCCAAAGTTCGGTATCCGATAGAACTTCGCGTATCAAATTTGCCGGGGTAAGTACTTCCCATTTTTCCGTGAGGTGCGCTGCCTGATCATCCTGAACGGAGTGGCCGGGTTGGCGGTAAAAACACAAAAAAGCAGCAAATCCGAGGGCAAAATATACCGGAACAGTTCCTGTCTTCCGGTAGTGTTCGAGGAGCACGGGAATATTCCGTGTGCGCATTTTGGCGGTATATTGTACGCTGATGCTGAGCCACCGATGCTCTACCGACGGGTTTCGGAACCGGTCGAGCACCTGCCGGCCAAACTGAAGGGCATCGCCGGCGGGTAGTTCAAAGGGGATTGCGGGGGCAATCTCGCCAAGCATCAATTGTTCGATATAAGCTGCCATGTCGGCATCGGCCATGGCAGCGCTGACTGTTGTAAAGCCAGCTAGATGCGCCAGGCCGCAACTGAGAGAATGGGTGCCGTTGAGCAAGCGGAGTTTGCGCTCGCGAAACCGGTTGATATCGGGCGATACTACTACTGCATCCGGACTGATTTGCCGGAAGGAGAGCACGGATGCTACCTTTTCATCGCCTTCGATTGCCCATAGTGCGTATGGCTCTGCCACGGTGAGGAGGCGATCCGTATAGCCGAGTTCCTGTTGGAGTTCGATCTGTTGCGTGGCGGCCGGCTGGCCGGGTACGATACGGTCAACCAGGGAGTTACAAAACGTGCAGGCGCTTTCGAGCCACTCTATAAACCCGTATTCGAGTTGATTTAAATGCGCCAATTCCAACACGATCGACTCGAGCAGTGTGCCGTTGTTGGGCACCAGCTCGGTTGGCACAATGACCAAGCCCTTGTTTGGGTCGCCGTGGAATGCCCGGTAACGGGCGAGCAAAAAGGCCAGCAGTTTGCCGGGAAATGAAGCAGGCGGCATCTGCCGGACATCCTCTTGTACCAATTGAATCCCGACTTCGGTTGTATTAGAGATGACGATCTCTATTGCCGGGTTGGCGGCGCAAGCTAAAATATCGGGCCATTGGCGGTTGGCCGAAAGCACCCGGCTGATAGCGGTGGATATTATATTTTCGGAAACGGCATGGCCATTATCAATACCCCGAATGCACAAGGTGTACAAATTGTCCTGTTGTTCAAAAGAGGTGGCGTCGCCCGCGTCAGTCGATTTCACCACCACCACCCTGCCGTTGAAACAGTGCTGCCGGTTTGCCCGATCGATGAAGTAATCGGGCAAACCCCGCAACAAGGCGCCGGTGCCGAACTGGAGCACTTTTTCGGGCAGAATCATGAACGCAAATTCTGGCCGCCCGGACAAATAGTTTTTAGATAATTGATTCATACGCCATCAATTTTTCTTCACAGCTTGGCGGGCCAGCAGTTTCCAGGCGCCTTTTTCCTTGACCCAAACCAGTAAAATGGACAGGTGTACGGTGCCGGGTCCTTTACCGGCATCGTTGGTTGCCGCCGACAAATTGTGCCGTACGATAGCCGTTTGTCCGACCACCGCAATCGTTTGGTCGGTGAGCGTGATTTCGGTAAAATCGGAACGTCCGGATGCGATTTGATCGACAAAAGCCGCTTTGTCTTCTATTTTTCCACCCGAGTGCCCATAGGTCAAGGCATCGTCGGCAATTTGCTCCAGGGCCTTCCGGTCGCCCGATACCATAGCGAGGCGCAGATCCTCCACTGCCCGGGCCACCTGCGCCGCTTCCTGATTGCCAGTGGGGACAACCACAGGATGCAACAGCCAAGTCGCCAGATCGCGGGCGGCATGGAAATTGTCAAATTCGGCCGGAATTTTTCGCCCGTCAACATACTCGTTGTACAGCCATGGGTCGCCCAGCGCAAATACGCGGCCTTTGCCGTAGATCGCAGTGGCCATGATCACGTCGGAGCCATCGGTCAGCAACGGTTGGGCAGGCGGTCGCAATTCCATCGTACTGATCTCTTTGATGTATAATTTCCGGGCGGTTGGAAATACCGGGTGGCCCGGCGGCACCGGGATAGCGCCCTGCTCAAACCGGTTGTTTTGCACCATGTTGCGGTTCTTATCGGAAAACCGGATACCGAAAGCGGCCGCCAATTGGTTGAAATGTTGGATTTCGCAATTACTCGTATCGTTGGCGAGCAATACCAAAGTGCCGCCAGCCTTTACCCATTTTTTCAGGACGCCAATGTGCTGCTTTTCAACGAAATGCGGGCTGGTCGTTTCTTTCCGGGTATCTGGGTCGACGATAATGTACACCCTTGCGTTTTTCAGATTGGCGGGAGTAGGTGCTGCGTCCAGGGAAGCGGTCTGAGCGCCGAGATTGCGGAAGATCTGCCCCCACCAGGAATAGCCGGAGTTTTGGGTGTCTTCCCAGGTGTAATGAAATCGGACCCCATCGCGGTATTCATTGTTGAAATACCGGTCGAGCAATACGGTTTGCCCTTTACCGATTCCGGCACCGGCCAGGTGTTCCATTTCCAGGCTGGCCAGGATGAACGGTCCTGCACCCTTGATGTCATCGCGGCGGATGGGCTCCGACACGTAATACTCAAAACTGCCATCGCGGTAAGGGTTGCCACCAAGTCCGGCGACGCTGCACACTTTGTCCAGATGCCATTGGCCTTCGGCGTCCTGCACCATAAATTCTTTCAGGATTCCGGCGTAGGCCTTCTTTCCACTTTCCAGAAACTTGCCGTCCAGGTAACCGAGTCGCACGCCTTTCAGCAGGGCATAGGTAAACATGCAGGAAGCCGAAGCTTCGCGGTAATTGCCGGGTTCGCCAGGTTTGTCGGGCACCTGGTACCAAACGCCGGACTGTGGGTCCTGCACCTTTGTCACCGCCACCGCCAAACGTTGCAATATCTCCACCAAACGGGCATATTTCGGATGGTCTGGAGGAAAGTAGTCGAGCACATCAACCAGCGCCATCGCATACCAGCCCATTGCCCGGCCCCAAAAATTGGGCGACTGGCCGGTAGATTTGTTTGCCCAGGCTTGTTCGCGGCTTTCATCCCAGGCGTGGTACAAGAGGCCGGTGGACGGATCGCGCGCATGAACTTCCATCCAGATGAACTGGTTGGCGATGTCATCGAAATTTTGCGGCTCGTTAAAGACCCGGCTATATTCAGCGTAAAACGGTTCTCCCATGTACAAGCCGTCGAGCCACATCTGCCAGGGGTAGCGTTTTTTGTGCCAAAAACCGCCTTCTTTGGTGCGGGGCTGCCCCGCGAGTTGGCGTCGGAGGGTTTCGGCCGCGAGGCGGTATTTTTGCTGTCCTGTTTGTTGCCAGAGCAACAAAACGGGCCGGCCCGGCGTGATGTGATCGATATTATAGGCATCCAAATCGTAGGTCCGGATATGACCGTCGTCCTGGACAAAGAAATCCATTTGGCGGCGAATGTAGCCGTAGTACGCCCCATCGCCGGTTTGGCGCCACAATTGTTCGAGGCTTTTCAGGTACAACCCGAGTTCGTAATCCCAACGCGCCGGTTTGGATTTATCGTAGCAAAACGAATCCGGATAGGTGGTCATCAGCGTCGCCGCCATGCGGGCCGACCAATTCGCGGGAGCTTGTGCAGCAAGCGACGCAGTGCCCGCAAACCAAAGAAAGCCGATCAGTTTAATCCCTCTCATGCTCAGTTCCGGGTTAAGATTTCAGGATTTACGCCTTCCCCAAATTTGATGCCCAGGGTTTGCGCATTGCCATCCTGCAGGTGGATGGGGCCATTTTTCTTTCCTTCGATTTCCAATCCTTTTACGGCTTTACCGCTGATCTGAACCTGGTCGAGTGAAATATTCCGGCTGTTCTGCACAAAAATCGCCGGAGTCTCCGTCTCCGTTTCAAGCACCACGTTTTTCAATTTCAAGCCATCGCCTTCTACCATAAAAAGGCCGTTTTTAGCGTGAAAAACGCAGTTTTCCAGGTGAATATCCTGCACGTTCATTTCGGGCAAGCCCTGAACATACACGGCGTGCTCGGCGCCCCGGCATGCGATGTTCCGGATATAAAAATGACGGAACACCGGCGTTTCTTCAGTAACCGGCAGCAATGTCATTTCCGGATTTTTCAAAGCCTCCGCCGCCTCTTTTCCATTGTAATACATATCGAACAGGATCGCCTCGGCAGGGATGTCGGTCATGTTGATATTGGCTATATAAATGTTTTCTACTACCCCACCCCGTCCACGGGTGGTTTTGAACCGCAAGCCGATATCCGAGCCTAAAAAGGTGCAACCGGACACAAAAATATTGTGCACGCCACCCGACATCTCGGAACCGATCACAAATCCACCGTGCGCTTTGTATACCGTGCATCCCTGCACAATACCATCGGATGTGGGCACCCCGCGTTTGCGGCCTTCTTCATTCCGGCCGGACTTAAGGCAAACCCCATCGTCGCCGGTATCGAACACGCAGTTTTCAATACGGAAATTCCGGGTGCTCTCCACATCCACCCCGTCGCCGTTTTGAGCATACGCGGGGTTCTTCACGGTAACGCCTTTCAGACTAAAATGGGTGCACAACAAAGCATGGAGCGTCCAAGCCGGCGAGTTTTGAAAGGTGGGGCCGTCAATCAAAACCCGAGTGCAGCGGATCAGGCTTACCATGTTGGGCCTTAAAAATTCTTTGATTTCCGTGGCTTTCGCTTCGTCGAAACCTTCGGCAATCACACCCGGGCGGTTCATGGTCGCACCCCGCAGTGCCCGGGCAGAGGGGTACCAGGTGTCTTTCGTCTCATTGAGCACACCGCCGGAATCAATGATTTTTTTCCAGATATCGGCGGTAACTTTCGATTTTTTCAACGGGCGCCAAGCCAGGCCAGCGCCGTCGAGCATGCCCTTCCCCGTGATGGCCACATCCTCCAGATCCACACCATATACGGGTGAGTGGTTGCGAATGGCTTCCATGCCCTCCCAATTGGTGCGGACAAGGGGGTACTGGTCCAGATCATCGGTGAATTGCAGCAAAGCTCCTTGCTCGAGATGCAGGTTGACATGGCTGCGCAGCCGGATCGGGCCCGTGAGCCATAGCCCGGCCGGGATGAGTACGACGCCGCCGCCGCGCAGGCTGCAGGTATCAATTGCCGCATTGATGGCTTGCGTGTTCAGCACGATTCCACCGGGGCGGGCGCCGAAGTCCTGGATTGGAAAGGTGTCGCTCCTGAACACCGGCTCATTGATCTTGGGTAATTCGTAGGCGTATTTTTCGGGGAACACGGTTTTCTTTAAATATTGTCGCAGTTCCAGGTTCGACTCGCGTACACCATCGGCGACCAGGGCCGCTACCATGGCCGCGCCAAATGGTGTAAAATGGGTATTGTCTTCCCTCCCTTCCGGAAATTTCGGATAGATACCCGGCTGGACATGCATAAACATCGGTTTGGATCCATCCGGGCCGAGTTGTTCAAGCAGGGCCTTGCTTTTGGCCCACAGATCGATCAGGGGTACCCCCTGCGCCGCGGCCACCTCCCGTACGACGCCGGGGTAGTCGCCATGCTTGTCTACAAAATGTCCATCCCGGTCATAATTGCGTCGCACCACCGGGGTAAGCAAAACAGGCAGGGCGCCTTTGGCGCGGATCTCAGCAATGAAGCGGTTCAGGTTTTCGCGATAGTCCGTTTGGGCGGGTGCATAGCGCGTCGTGTCGTCTACTTTGGAGTCATTGTGGCCAAATTGGATCAGTACATAGTCGCCAGCCTCCACCCGTGCCATCATCTTGTCCCAGTGGCCCAGGGTGCGAAAACTTTTGGTCGACCGGCCGTTCACTGCGTGGTTCTCAAAATGCACAGCCGAAGTATCGAAATAATCGGGAAAAACCATGCCCCATCCCGTTTCGGGGGCGTCTTCCGGCTTTTTTTGTGCCATGGTGGAATCACCGGCCAAAAACACCGTTGGCGTGTTCTTTTTGCCGAAAGCCAGGCAGAAAAGCGGGAATAACAGGAATATAAATTTCTTCACATGTTTAATTTTAATGCCGGCACATTGCGACAAACGGCCGGTGGCCCTTCCGGGCGGTTGAATTAAAGTGGAGGGGCTGGTTGCTCTGACTATCCGGGCCTAAAGGCGGACCAATCTTCGTTATTAGAATTTTACAGATAATATTGGGCGGCAGCAGCGAATAAAATTTTACAGAAAGCCAAATTACCAATGGAAAGATAGCTTTACCGATAGGCCAATGACAAACAAAACGATGTTTTTTTCTACGCAATCGTTATCGGGAACGTTCCCGGCATTGCCACATTAATACTGATTATCCGGAAAATACTACCTTTGAAAGCTAAAGCCGGAGTGACTGAATTCGTGGAAACCATTACCATCAAAGATATTGCAAAGGCGCTGAGCCTTTCTACTTCTACCGTGTCGCGCGCACTGCGCGACAGCTATGAGATTAACCCGGAAACCAAGCGCCTGGTGCTGGAATATGCTGAAAAAATGCGCTACCGGCCCAATCCAATTGCCTTGAGTCTTAAAGAGAACCGCAGCCTGTCTATCGGCGTTATCGTACCGGAAATTGCCAACCACTATTTCTCGCAGGCGATCAACGGCATCGAGGCCGCCGCATATGAACGCGGCTACCATGTGGTGATCTTTCAAAGCCAGGAATCATATGAACGGGAAGTGGAGAAGGTAGAGCATCTGGCAGCACGCCGGGTCGACGGGCTACTGATGTCCCTGTCCAGCAACACGGTGGATATCAGCCACTTGAAATCCTTGCATGAACGGGGTATGCCACTGGTCTTTTTCGATCGGATTCCGGCAGAAATTAATACCCACAAGGTGGTGGCAGACAACTATAGCGGGGCATTCAAGGCTACGGCACACCTGCTCGAAACCGGCAGGCGGCGCATTGCCCATATTACCAGTCAACCGGGTTTGTCGATTACCAAAGAGCGCCTGAGCGGTTATTTGGGCGCCCTCGAGCAATATGGCGTGCCATTCGACGAGCAACTGGTGAAGTACTGCAGTTACACGGTTGATGAAGTGGAAAGCAACCTGAATGCGCTGTTTTCACTCCCAGCGCCGCCGGATGCATTTATGACAGCCGCCGACCGGCTGGCGCTGGCGTATTATGCCGGCTTGAAAAAACGCCCAATCCGCATTCCGGAGGATATCGCCTTCGTTGGGTTCTCCAACCTGAACGTCGCCGAATTGCTCAACCCACCCATGAGCGTCGTCGTACAGCCTGCTTTTCAGATCGGCCACACCTCTGCAGGGCTGTTGCTTGATCTGATCGAAAAAAAGCCCAAAACGCCAATCTTTCGCACCCTTCAGTTGTCGTCAGAATTGTTCGTGCGGGAATCCTCTCAACCGAAACACGAGGTTGTGCGCCCTTAACTGCCGGCTCAAAGCGCGGCACGGCCCGGGTAAGCGCTGGGGCTGATGCCGTACTCCCGCTTAAAAGCACGACAAAAGAATTGGGCATATCATACCCTACTTTATACGCGATTTCAGCCACGGAAAGGTGGTGCTGGCACAACAACTCCGTGGCGCGCGTCAACCGGTGTGATTTCAGCAGACCGACTGGTTTTTTGCCCGTCAGTTATTTTACTTTCCGGATAATATGCATGTGACTGAGGTGCACCATGCTGCACATTTTATGCACGTTGAAATCCGGCTGCTCCAGATTATCCTCGATGATCCGGAACAACCGGTTCAACAGTTCAATATCGTGGGAAGAGCGGCCGCGTCCCGTTGGCGTCAGCAATTCATTTCACCGGCCCTGTTCATCCGGCAATTGGATTAGCCGTCCGGTTTCGTGGGATTTTGGCTCGGGTTGCACCGGTTGGACGGATGGCGGCGTATCCCGAAGCCGGTCAACGAGGTGGAGCAACCGGGATGTGTGCAGCCCAATGATCCGGTAAAGCTGCCTGCGCTCGCTTTCCGTCAGGCTCGCATCCGAATTTTGCAACTGCTCCAAGGGGCCGGAAATCTGCTCGAGTGGCCGGCGCAATGCATTCGATAAATGCGTAAACATATCCATAGTTTGTATTGGGAAGTTATCTTTCTCAGTTGGCCGCAGACAAACCGTACGGTAAGTTTTTCTACGCAATCGTTATCGGAACGTTCTCAAACGGATTGCCGTTTCGGAGCCCGGCGTTATGATCCACCCGCCCGAATGTGAAATAATGCGCTGAAAAAGTGATAAAATGTGCTGCTTCCGGCCGGGTAGCCTTGCTAACTTGCCCGTTTTATATGACCATCCGGCGAAATATGGATTTTACGGCACTTAAGAACAGGTTCGTGTTGTTGCTTTTTTTGAGCGCGGGAGGACCGCTGCTCACGGCCCAAAACGACACCATTCCCCGCGACACCTCATACACCTTGCGCAGCGCATATGAGCATATTCGAAAAAACAATTCATCGGTGCTACCTATTAGCCCGGAATTGCCAAAGCGCGTCGGGTTTCAAACCGACGTCGTTTATGCCTATATCGGAAACCGGGCGCTTCACGTGGATATCTTTTACCCAACTCGCCGGCGTAAAAACGGCCACCCGGGGGTATTGCTGATCCATGGCGGCGGCTGGCGCTCGGGGAGCAAAGCGATGGAGGTGCCAATGGCGCAGCAACTGGCTGGAAAAGGCTATGTCGCTGTGGCGGTCGAATACCGGCTCAGCCCCGAGGCAATTTTTCCGGCGGCTGTGTACGATCTGAAAGCTGCGGTGCGCTGGTTACGCGCGCACGCCGCAGAGTATAGCCTGGATAGCACCCAAATTGCCGCATACGGTTGTTCGGCGGGAGCGCAACTGGCGTCGATGCTCGGTACCACCAACGGTCTGGCGCAATTCGAAGGCGACGAAGGATACCCCGATCATTCGAGTACCGTGCAGGCCGTGCTGAATATCGACGGTATTGTATCATTTGTCCATCCGGAAGCCGCTTCGGAAAGCACGGCTGCCAGCCAATGGCTCGGCGGCACGCGGGAAACCAAGCCCGAAAACTGGCGCGCCGCCTCGCCGCTTGAATATGCAGGCGACCATACTCCACCATTCCTCTTTGTGAATTCCAGCATGCCCCGTTTCCACGCAGGTCGCGACGATTTTATCCGGGTGCTCCGGCAAGCCGGCACGTATTCCGAAGTGCATACTTTCGATGGTGCACCGCATTCCTTTTGGACCGTACATCCCTGGTTCCGGCCAACCCTGCAGTTCAGTGTTGATTTTCTTCGAAAAGTGTTCAAATAATGGCAAAAACACCGGTTTACAATAAACTGATCGGCTTCCTGGCGCTTTTTCTAAGCGTGGCTGCAGTGGCGCAAACCAGCCCGGCCGATCCGGTCCCGAAGTATGATTTTATCGTGGCGGCCGACGGCAGCGGCACTTTCCGGACCGTACAGGAAGCCATAAACGCCGTACCGCCCTTGCGGCGGAAACGGACGCTTATTTTCATCAAAAACGGCACCTACAAGGAAAAACTGCTCCTGCCGCCGACGGCCACAGGAGTTACTTTTATCGGCGAGGACGTCAACCGCACTATTCTGACTTTCGATGATTACGCCAGCCGGAAAAACCAGTTTGGCGAGGAGTTGGGCACCTCCGCCTCCGCGTCGTTTTTTATTTTCGGCGACGACTTTGAAGCCCGGAATATCACATTTGAAAATTCAGCGGGCGCCGTAGGGCAGGCCGTGGCCGTACGAATCGATAGCGACCGGGTAAAATTTAAAAATTGCCGCTTTCTCGGCAACCAGGATACTCTTTATCCACATGGTAAAGCCAGCCGTCAATACTACCAAAACTGCTATATTGAAGGCACCGTCGATTTCATCTTTGGCTGGTCAACAGCCGTTTTCGACAGCTGCCAGGTGTTTTGCAAAAGCAGCGGGTACGTCACAGCGGCTTCAACCGAAGCGGATACCAAGGTGGGATTTGTGTTCCGGGGCTGTAAAATTTATGGCAGTGCGCCAGAGCATTCAGTGTACCTGGGGCGGCCCTGGCGGATTTTCGCCAAAGTGGTTTTCCTCGGCTGCGAATTGGGTAATGTGATCCGACCCGAGGGTTGGCACAACTGGAATAAACCCGAGGCAGAGCAGACGGCCTTCTATGCCGAGTACCAAAATTTCGGGCCCGGCGCACAACCCGGCAGCCGGGTAAAATGGTCGCACGCGCTTACCACCGCTGATGCGGAAAACTACACCCTGGATAAATTGCTGGGCGACTGGAATCCGTTAAAGGACGCGGAATAAGCCGCCTTTTGAATCCCCTATTGAGTGAGTAAACCCGGAAAACCGGTTGTTTCCCAGTATTTTTAGGCAGCCCGGCCATTCGCGGGGCGTTGGTTCCTCCCATTTTGACAAACTTTGTTTTCTCCGCAATCACATATGAAAAAAACTTGCCTGCTTTTCACTTTGTGCGTCCATTTCCTGCTCAGGACCTATGCTCAACCCGACCCTTCCGCAATGGAATTATACTCCGGATCGATACCTAATAATAAAAAGGTGCCCGACGCGGAACGGGTCGAGACACGGGCAACGGGTGGCCGGTTTATTTATGACACCGCTATACCTACCCTCACGGCGTATCAACCGAAATACCCAAACGGCACCTGTGTGATCATCTGCCCCGGCGGCGGGTATATCGGTACGGCCATCGATAAGGAAGGGACCTTGGTGGCGCAATCGTTAACCGAAGACAGCATCACCGCATTTGTACTGAAATACCGGATACCGAACGACGCGATAAATATTGAAAAAGCCCTCGCGCCGTTGCAGGATGCGCAGCAGGCCATCCGTTTCGTCCGTCAAAATGCCGCCCACTACGGGGTCAAACCGGACAAAGTCGGCATTATGGGTTTTTCGGCCGGCGGGCATCTGGCGGCCACTGCAGCTA
>JBGARJ010000042.1:0-48214 GCA_044230315.1 Saprospiraceae bacterium | reverse complement strand
CGTTTGGGGTAAGCGGTGATTAATCAGATATTTCGCTACGCTCAATATTCCAACGCGTAAAATAGCCATATCGAGGTTAAAATGTTGAGCATAGCGAAACATCTGAATGACATTTTTTTACGCTAATGGCCTGTCATTCTATGTTTGTGTCTAATTGGATTTTGAGTTGTCTTAGACATTTTTGGGAGAGAGGCTTATTCTTGTCAGTGGTCGATTCAGGCCGTTCGGAATGGTAGTCCCTCCCATTTTTGGGCTGTTTCTTGGTGCTTGGACAGTTCGTTGAGGGGTTTTAAAGCCACCTCGGATGAAGAATAGATAAGCGTTGAACAGTCTATATGTTTCACCTATAATTGACGAACAAAGATGACAAAGATGATCGTTGGCATAGACATTTCTCAAAAGACCTTTGACGTGGCCTATTGGGATTGCGGGATGGTTCGTAGCGGTCGTTTTAAAAACGACACAGTATGGTTTTCGACATTTAGTTCTATACATGCCGGATCAGAGGCCCACTGTGTAATGGAAGCCTCTGGGCCGTATTACCTGCCTCTGGCAACCTTTCTTTTTGAGTCTGGGGTTGCAGTGAGTGTAGTCAACCCATTGGTGGTAAAGCGTTTTTCACAAATGCGTCTTTTGCGGGCCAAGACCGACCGTCAGGATGCTAAGTGCCTGATGATGTACGGCACTACAGAGCAGCCACAGGGTTGGCGGCCTAGCCCATTGTACATCAATGAGTTGTCCCAACTCCAAGCACTCCTCGACCAGTACGTCAAACAGCGCACGGCGCTCAAGAACCAACTCCATGCCCAAAAGGCCAGTGGTGTGCCCAATGAAGCCTTCAGCGCATCGGCCCAAAAGGTGCTCGAAACGCTGGATGCCGAGATCAAAGACCTGGAACAACAGATGGAAGCCCTCGCCCGGCTCCACCACCAAGCCGAAATGGAGGCCCTGCTGTCTATCCCTGGCATCGGGCGCAAAACCGCCCTCGTTTTGACGGTCATAACCCAAGGGTTCAGCCGCTTCGACTCTGCCAAACAACTGGCCTCCTATGTTGGCATCTGTCCGCGGATATTTCAGTCTGGCACTAGTGTCCGGGGTAAAAGCCGAATCTGCAAACTCGGCATGGCTCGAATACGGCAATTGCTTTACCTGTGTTCCATGCAGGCTGCTAAGGTCAACCAACCCTGCAAAAACCTATATGAAAGGCTCCTCAAAATTGGAAAACCTAAAATGAAAGCTCTCATCGCTGTGGCACACAAGTTGCTGCGACAGGCTTTGGCAATTGCCAAAGCTCAAACAACTTTTGTGCAAAATTTTAACCCTATTCCTTGTCCGTAAACACAGTTCATTCTGAGCGAAGCGAAGAATCTGAAGAATTTGAAAATTCGGGATGACTCATGTTTCTTTTGGGCGAGCAAAAGAAAAGTAACAATGCCGGACAAAGGTCGGATACTCCAATTTAACCAAAAAGCCAAACAACGGACCGGCAGCTCGTTTCAAATTGTAAATGGATCTAAAATTGAACGACTCAATCACGAACCGCAAGTAGACTTTTTCCCGAAAGTTGAAGGAGGAATCCTGTCAGTTCACCCCCGCTTTTTTCCGGCTTGACCACTAAGCAATGCCGAGAGGCGGATGAGTGCGGCACCTTTGCCGGGTCATTACCGATCAGCGTTCACTTCTAACTTCTTTCGACATGAAACAACAATTGCCATTAAAACGGAGCCTGGTTTGGCTTCTGGCTACTTTCGCCCTGACGGCTACCCAGCTGTCCGCCCAGTCCAACCCAAGTCCGGCGGGCACTACCGGCCAACAACCCACGACGGTGCACAAGCGGGCTTCCAAAAAAGACGCGTCCGCCAACACAACCGCCGCTGCCGCAACGGATAATACGAAGTCAACCGGAACCTCAACCCGTTCCAAATCAGCGTCCGGAAAAAGTGCCTCGAAAGGAACCGGCCTGGCGTCGACGGATGCGTCTGCAGCGCCGAAATCCGGGAAAAAATCCGCCAAATCGCCGGCAAAAGAAAGCGCCGTACAAACCGATAAACCGTTGAACGGCACGGCTGCGGCCGGCACGACCGGAGCGACAAGCTCCACAAAGTCCAAAAAGGCGAAGACAGAACCGGCTTCGGGTACGGGCGCGGCTGTTAGCGGCACCACCGTGGCGACGGGTTCCAAGCAGTCCAAAAAGGCGAAGCCAGAACCGGCTGCGGGTACAGACGCGGCTACTGCCGGTACTACCGTGGCGACGGGTTCCAAGCAGTCCAAAAAGGCGAAGACAGAACCGGCTTCGGGTACAGGCGCGGCTACTGCCGGCACCACCGTGGCGACGGGTTCCAAACCGGCTAAAAAGACAACGACGGAACCGGCTTCGGGTACGGGCGTGGCTGCTGCCGGCGCCTCGGGCACTACTGGATCCACCAAGGCCAAAAAGACAAAACCAGCGCCGGCTTCGGGCGCCGGCCTCACCACTGCCGCTACGGGAACAAGCCCTGCCGCGGTTTCAACGCCGACGGCCAAAACAACCAGGAGCCAGCCCGCAGCGGCAGCCGCTCCCCGGCAGTCGCAAACCACACCCGACCGGCCTTCCGGCGAAACATACAACGGCCATACCGTGTACACCGGGCCGCGGGGCGGGAAATACTATATCAATGCCAACGGCAACAAGGAATACATCAAACGCGACCAATAAGCGGGGCATTTGACAACATAGCCCGTCCGCGTTGTGTTGGATATGGTCGTCGCCTGACTGTGTAAGGTTTAATACCTTGCGCGGCATAAGGCAGTTCGACCGGTCCCAAACAACGCGGATTTTTTATTGTAAGCAGTATGGAAAAAACACACCCAATTTGTGCCGTAACGCAGCGCCGGCTCAACCCGGCCGAAGCCATCCGGGGCGATTTTATTCGCCCGGAGCTCCGAAATTTGATCCTGCAGGATGTCCCTCAATTCAGCAATTCGGATTATGTGTCCAAAGAGGTACTGAACGACTATCGCCGCAAATACCTCACGGGCATGATCGCCCAGGAAAACAAAGAGATCACCGACCTTGAAAAAGAGGTGCTCGACGCCCTGGCCAACGACTCGCTGATTTCCGAAAATCTCGACCAGGACGCAGAAAGCCGGCTCACCTTTGGCCAACGCGTAGCCGATCATATTGCCGAGTTTGGCGGGAGTTGGACCTTTATTATCTTCTTTTTTTCCTTTCTGCTGATTTGGATGGCCGTCAATATCTGGGTACTGGCCACCCGGCCATTCGACCCTTATCCGTTTATCCTGCTCAACCTCATCCTGTCGTGCCTGGCCGCCATTCAGGCGCCGATCATCATGATGAGCCAGAACCGGCAGGAACAAAAAGACCGCCTGCGCAGCGAACACGACTACAAAGTGAACCTGAAAGCCGAACTGGAGATCCGCCTCCTGCACGAAAAACTGGACCATCTTATGATCCATCAAAACCAGAAATTGCTGGCGATCCAGGAGCTGCAGACCGATTACCTGGAAGATATTCAGCGGCAACTGAAAAAATAGCGGTATTCGGGTGAGGCCCAACGCCTGGCGGAAAAACACGTTGACGGGTTTGGTATCTTCCATATACTGGACGATAAGATCTACGGCTTCCGGCCCAAGAGCAAGTTCCTGGGCCAATTCGGCCATGAAATAGCCTGAGTTTTAGGTAGCTGCTGTTACCCGGAGGACGCCAGCAATATTCATTGCTCCAATTCCCCCGGCAATAAAGGAAGACAAACCGGTACAAAGCAGTTGGATGGCCCAAACAGCACAATTCCCGGAGATCGGAAAGCGGTTAAATACCACTCCAACCCGGATGATTCGCGCCATTTCCTTCCGCTTCGGTTGACGCAGTTGTGTAGTCTGTTGACGGATTCCGGGGGTTTGTAGTCTACACCTTCGACAGCCCAGACTATCCCGATATTCTTGTGGGAAAACGAAGGTTTTTCTCCGCTATGATGAAGGATACAAATTCAAAAAAGAACAACAACAGCACAACCGGATGGCCGTTTTTGCGCTTGTCCTGGTGGTTCGGCCGGAACAAGGACTACTTTGAGGGCGTACCCAGGATAAATATATACCTGCTGAAACTGCTTTTTACCCTGATGTTTTTTCTCTTGTCGTGGGAGTCATGGAGCTATATTCTTGGCCATAAGGGCCCTTGGAATAACGCACATGCCGCAGCCTGGTGCATGTGGGGGGCTTACTCCATCATTTCGTTTATCGGGATCCGGTATCCGCTGAAAATGCTGCCGATTGTACTCTTTGAGATCATTTACAAAATAGCCTGGTTATGCATTGTGGCCTATCCCCTTTGGCAACGGGGAGAACTGGCGGGCTCGCCGGCGGCGGAAATGGCCGGAGTGTATATTTGGGTGGTTTTTCCAATGGTGGCTATGCCCTGGCGATACTTGTTCCGCAATTTCATTTGGGGTAAACCGCAAAACGAACCGATATGAAAACCACGCTCTCCATCGCAGACCTTCGCAAAACGGCGAGACTGACCGGGGCGCTGTATTTTATCCTTGCAGTGCTGGGCATTTTTTCATTCCTGTATGCAGGCCCCCTGCTTTATGTCAGCGGCGACGCGACCGCTACCGCGCATAAAATGTTGGCCAATGAATCCCTCTTGCGGATTGATATTGCAATTGGCGCCATTTCCAACGTGATGTTTATCGTGATTGCATTGTTGTTATACCAGATGCTTGGACACATCAATGAATATCAAGCCAAATTAATGGTGTATTTGGTGCTGGTGTCCGTTCCAGTTGCTTTTTCGGGCCATGCACTGGAATTAACTGCCCTGGAAATGTTCAAGGGAAAACTGTTGTCAACATTCCAGTTGGATCAGGCGCATAGCCTTGCGATGTCCTTCCTCAAAATCGCCCGGATTTCCGGTCAATTGCTCACCGTATACTGGGGGCTTTGGTTGATGCCTTTGGGTTTATTGGTATTCCGGTCGGGGTTCATACCGAAAATATTCGGTGTGTTGCTTCTGATCAATGGGCTGGGTTATTTGGTGCAGTGTTTCACCTTTATCCTCTTGCCCGGCAGCCTTCAACCGTTGATGAAATTCATTTTCCCAATCTATTTTGCCGGCGAAATACCCTTTATTTTTTGGTTGTTGATCAAGGGGGTTAGGGATCATTCGAATACGCTGTGATCGTCGCCCGGGTCAGGGTAAAAATGAAAAGTCCGGGCACTTGACCGAATGCGGAAAAAGTTTGCTCAAAAAGTGCGCGGATTTGCCTGAAGTCCGGAGCCGGTTTGCCCAAAAAGTGCGGGCACTTGACCGGATGCGGAAATAGTTCACCCAAAAAGTGCGCGGATTTGACTAAAGTCCGGAGCAAGTTCACCCAAAAAGTGCGCGGATTTGCCCGAAGTCTGGAGCAAGTTCACCCAAAAAGTGTGCGGATTTGCCTGAAGTCTGGAGCAAGTTCACCCAAAAAGTGTGCGGATTTGCCTGAAATCCGGAGTAAGTTCACCCAAAAAGCGCGGGAGTTGCATGAAGTCTGGAGCAAGTTCACCCAAAAGTGCGCGGATTTGCCTGAAGTCCGGAGCCGGTTTGCCCAAAAAGTGCGGGCACTTGACCGAATGCGGAAAAAGTTTGCTCAAAAAGTGTGCGGATTTGCCTAAAGTTCGAAGCAGGTTTGCTCAAAAAGTTCGGGCACTTGACCGAATGCGGAAAAAATTTGCCCAAAAAGTGTGCAGATTTGATTTGCAATGAGCAGGTGCTTCATCCGCCTCCACTTCATATCCCCAACGCCTTCCTAAAATATTCATTCACCGGCTTGCCGGCCTCGAAATAACCGGCGGCAAAGTCCACCGCATCCGGCCCAAGCGCGTGCTCCGGGGCCAGTTCGGCCATGTACCAGAATTGTTTGTTGTACAAAAGTGGTTCGGCCTGGGCTGCGGCCCTGAATTCCGGTGGTAGAACCTTGTTGGTTTCACCGCGTATGGCGCCGAATTTGTCTGTAAAAGCAGGCGCTTCGATCACCCGGTGAAACGTCTGCGGGTCTTGGGCGATAGCCTGCCGCACCTTCGGCAACATGTCTTTATCCAGGAAGTAAGCCCCGCCACCCAGGTTGAAACTACCGTAACTTACCTGCAAGTAGTACCCGGGGTAAGTCCAGTCTTCGGTGGTTTTGCGGCCCTGCGCCGTAAATACCGCCGCCAGATGGGTCTTGTACGGCGTTTTGTCGGCCGAAAAACGCGTATCGCGGTAAATGCGGAAAATGCTTTCCTTGGGCGTAATTTGAAAATGCGGTTCAAATTGTTGAATCCGGCGGATCATGGCGCCGACGAACTGCTCGAACGGTTTTTTTACGGCTGTTTCATAGCGTTTTTTGTTTTTCTCGAACCAGTCGCGGTTGTTGTTTTGGGAGAGCTCGTACAAAAAATTGAGCGTATCGGCCGTAAGCATGGCGGATGGTTTTATTGCATTGCATTGATAATGGCCACAAAGTCGTCCGCCTTCAGGGAGGCGCCCCCGATCAGGCCGCCGTCCACATCGGGTTGGCGGAACAGTTCGGGCGCATTTTGGGCATTGCAGGAGCCGCCGTAGAGGATGCTGGTATCGTCGGCCGCGGCTTTGCCGTATTTTTTGGCAAGCAGCACCCGGATGGCGGCATGCATTTCCTGGGCCTGTTCGGTCGTGGCGGTTTTGCCCGTGCCAATGGCCCAAATCGGCTCATAGGCAACGACGATTTTGCGAAATTCAGCTTCGGGGAGGTGAAACAGGCTGGCTTTCAATTGCTTCGCTACAAAGCCCACGTGGGTGCCTTTTTCCCGGATATCCAGCGGTTCGCCGCAACAAAAAATAGGGATCAGGTTTTTGGACAAGGCCAGGTTGACTTTCCGGGCGAGTTGTTCATTCGTTTCCTTAAAATACTGCCTGCGCTCCGAATGGCCAATGATCACATAGTCGGCGCCAACGGAGGCCAGCATGTCCACCGATACCTCGCCCGTATACGCGCCTTTTTCTTCATGGTGGCAGTTTTGGGCAGCCAGATGGAACCCTTTGCGCACTTTCAACATTTTGGCCACTGCCTGTAAATAGGGAAACGGCGTGGCAAAAACGACCGGCCCGCGCGGCCGCTGTTCCACCTTATCCAATACCGATTTGACCAATTCCAACCCCTCGTCCAGGGTCTTATTCATTTTCCAGTTGCCGGCTACAATTTGCTGACGCATGTCTGATCCAGTTTGAAGTACAAAGAAAGGGTTGCACCAAGCCTCCGGTAAACCGCAATGGGCAGCACCCGGAATGCTGTTGCAACGCGCAAAACTATAAAAATCTGCCGGGTGCAGGTTTAAACTTCAGGCCCCGAACTTACCCCGAACTTCAAACTTCAAACTCCGAACTTCAAACTACCTTTGCAGCGGTCATGGCGAAAACCCAACAACAACGAATTGTGCTTGGATTGAAAGTCCGGCAGTTCCGCCAGGAGCGGGATTGGAATTTCGAGGAACTCAGCAAGCGCACCGGCATTTCGGTTTCGTACCTCAACGAGATAGAAAAGGGTAAAAAGTATCCGCAGCCGGAAAACCTCCAAAAACTGGCCGATGCGCTCGGCATCACGTCCGAATTTCTGGCTTCGCCCGAACTGACCAAACAGTACGCGCCGATCGGCGATTTGTTGCAAAGTAATTTTCTGAACGAACTGCCGCTCGATCTCTTCGGGATCGAAGTCCAGCAGGTCGTGGAAATTATCGCCCGCGCTCCCGACCGGGTGAATGCGTTTATTTCTGCCCTGCTCGAAATCGCCCGGAATTACTCCCTGCGCGATGAGAATTTTTTCTTCGCCGCCTTGCGGGCTTATCAGGAGCTGCACATGAATTACTTCGGCGATATGGAGCAAGCCGCCGACGAATTTGTGCAGTTGCACCACCTGCCGGAAAACGGCGGCGTGCCCGCGCAATTGCTGGCCGATTTATTGCAAACGGAATTTAACTACAAAATCGACCGGCAGGGGCTGGATGATTATCCGGAGCTCAAGAGCCTTCGATCGGTGTTCAACCCGCGCAAACGGGTGCTGCTGCTCAACAGCCGCCTGAACGAACGGCAACGCGCTTTTCAATTGGCCAAAGAACTGGGATTCAATGTGCTGCAATTGCGGGAGCGGCCCTTGGCCTCCACCTTGCTCCGCGTCAATTCGTTCGAAGAAGCGCTGAACAACTACAAAGCGGCCTATTTTGCCGTAGCCGTGCTGGTCAACCGGAATGCCTTTGTACGCGATCTGCGCGCCTTTTTTCAACAACCCAACTGGAACGCGCCGTTCCTGCTCGAACTGATGGCCAAGTACCAGGCCAGCCCCGAAGTGTTGTTCCAGCGCTTCAATGTATTGTCGCTCGATTTTGACCTCCACAAGGTGTTTTTCCTGCGGTTTATCCACGATCTGGAGAACGACAAGTTTGATATCGACAAAGAATTGCACCTCAATCGCCGGCACCAGCCCCATGCTTCCGGACTCGACGAACACTATTGCCGCCGCTGGGTGTCGATCACTTTGCTCCGCGACCTGCAGGCGTACCAGCGCAAAACCGGCGATCACGCGCACCTGCTGACGGGCGTGCAGCGCGCTAAGTTTCTGGACAGTGGCGAGGAATACCTGTGTTTCGCGGTGGCCAAGCCCGGTTACCCGACGATAGACCGCAACGTGAGTGTTACGCTTGGTATCCTGCTCGATGACCAGGCCAAGCAGGTCATCCGGTTCTGGGACGACCCGAGCATTCCGAAACGCGAAGTGAACGTGACCTGCGAGCGCTGCCCCCTAACCGATTGTACCGAACGTGTGGTGCCCGCAACTGCCCTGCTCAAGCGGGAGGCCCGGAAAAAAATGCAGGAATCTTTGAAAAAACTGGTGGGTTGACGCCACCGAAACGCCATTTACACAGCGATTATGATCATTGTTCAGGACAAACTGGTGAGCGACGACCTCGTGGAAGAACAGTTCATTTGTAACCTCCAGGCGTGCAAAGGCGCCTGTTGTTGGGAGGGCGACTCCGGCGCGCCGCTGGAACCGGAGGAATTGCCGGTATTGGACTCGATTTTTGAACAAATAAAACCTTTCCTCAGCCCCGCCGGAATCCAGGCAATCGAACAACAAGGCAAATATGTGTGGTTTGAGGAAAGCGATGAATGGGGCACCCCCCTGGTCGATCAGGGCCCCTGCGCCTATATGACCCTGAGCCGCGATGGTATAGCCCAATGCGGCATCGAACAAGCTTACCGTGCCGGAGCGGTTGACTTTCAAAAGCCCGTTTCCTGCCACTTATACCCCATCCGGATCGAAAAAAACGAAGAAGCCGGCTTTGAAGCGCTCAACTACCACCGTTGGGATATCTGTTCGGCCGCTTGTACGCTGGGACAGAAGGAACAAATGCCGGTGTACCGTTTCCTGCGGGAGGCGATCATTCGGAAATTCGGGGTGGATTTTTACGCGGAACTCGATGGCGCAGCCCAATTCATGCAGCGCGGAAACTCCGACTGATCTGTCGGGGCGGCCATTCGCAAACAAGACTCCGGTACATATCCTGCGTGCGCAAAGCCGCCCCGGCGTTCAGCGGGCGCTTTATTCTGGTAAAATTATAATTTGATCAATTTCCCGCTGGCGTAACCGGCTGCAGCAGTCACGCGGTATTCATAATGGCCAGGGGGCAAAGCGTTCAGCGGAATCTCTACGGGTTGGTTGGCTTCCGGCGCCGACAGCGACTTGCTTAGTACGCTACGGCCGGTCACATCGAATATTTCCACCCGGACGGGGCCTACTGCGTCCCGGGATACCAACAACCAAGCCCGTTCGCCGGCCGGATTGGGTTGAAGGCTGACTTGCAGGGTTCCGGGCCGCTCGACTACGCCGACCGATTCGGTATAACAGATCGAAAAGGGTTGCACCTCCTCGGCAGCGTTGTAGCCTTCGGCCCGGATGCGTACGCCGGGCATTGTAAAATTGGATTCGGTGGATACCGGTTGGCTGGCTGTAATTTTGATAAAAAACAGCGCTTCACCTGGGGCAAACACCCTCGAAAAGGCGTTAAACCAACTCACATGGATGCCGTTGGATCCGAACACGCCGAAATTGGAGGCCGACATGCCGGAACCCGGAATCAGATCCACCACTTTTAGCGACGAGGCCAGCAACAAGTCGAATTGGTAGCCGGAAAACTCTCCCCCATCCACTGCGGTAAGCGGGATCAGCACGGTATCGCCGGTCTGCAAATTCAGTTTGGGAATACCCACACAGAATGAAGCGCCTGCAGGAAGCGATTCGGCTTGCGGCGGAGCCGGGAATTCTGTTCCGGTATTACAAGTCACATTACCTATTTTGATACCTGTAAAGCGGACGGTATCGCCGTTGATCGAATCGAGTGTAACGGTTTCAGCGACTTGGGTTTGGAAAGGATTGGTCGGATCGGGAAACACAAATCCCGCCGGGTAAAACCGCCAGGAAGTATTGTTCGGAAGTTCAGGATATATGCCCAGTACCAGTTTCTGTAACTCAACAAGGTCGAAAGTGGTAATACTCCTGGAGTTGTTGACATCGGCCGCAACGATCTTCTCCGGGCTGTCCAAGGGTTCGGTACCCAAAATGTGCCGGGCAATCCGCACCAGATCGTACGTGCTGACGCCGTTGAGTTGGTCGTTATCCTTAACCGGCGTAATGGTTACCGGGGTGTTTGCCGGGAAGCCGTGCAGGGTGTAAGTAGTGCAGCCGTCGGGCGTAACCACCGGCGGGTCCGAAACCCAGATGGGCGGCAAGGCGGGATGGAGGGTAAATTCATAATCGACCGCTGTCGGGAATGGGTGATCACAGTGTTCAAGGCAGAAAGTGATCATTTTGGGGGCGATGGGATTGCATAGGTCGTAGTTGTCCTGAACGATAACGAAGGTCTCGCAATAATCGACATTGCCGGCCAGATCGCGCGCCCAAAGCTCTACGATATGGAAGTTGCCGGAGCCAATATCGTCGCAATCGAAAACAACCGATTCCACCGGCGTCCCATCGGGATTTAGCGGGAAACCGCTGCCGGTGCCGGAACGGCGTACCGCTAATTGGAGTTTATTTACCGGCGTGTAATTGTCCTCTGCATAAAGCAACAGATCGCTGGCAAAGATTTCAAGTTGATGGGGCGGCAATAAGGTGGCGACCAGTCCGTCATTGCAAATAAATACAGGGTTTTTGCAATCCCGTACATTGACATTATAGATGCAGGTGTCGGGCGGGAGGTTATCGCTCTCGGCAATCCATTTTGCCTGGCATTTTCCATATGGAACCAAGGCCGGGTTGAAGACGGTCGCGGAATCGGTGGTGTTCCAGCGGATATGGTAAGTAATTATATGGGTCATGGTGTCGACCGTGCTTTGAATGGAAAAACGGTATAGTTTTTCGATGGGCAGCGGTCGCGTGTCGAAGAGTCGCCATTCAGCCTTTTGCGGGTCTGGAAAGTTGCCAAATGGCACCATGCCGGATGGGTATTGATCGAGGCTGTCACCATCGATCAGCGTCTCGAACAGCGAGTCGGCATCCAAGTCGAGCAACAATTGGAACCGGACTTTGGGCGAGATATCGCAGGTATCCAAGACTTGCATGGCCGGATCAATAACGGCATCGGCCAGGTCATGCAAGCCTGCGACGGGGTCCCACCAGTCCGGTGTATTCCATAAAAAAGGATTGTTGTCGGTAAAATCGCAGGCTGTTTGAGTGTTGACCGAGCACAAGAGCCGGTAACATTGGGCTTTCGAAAGATTGGGGAGCAACCCGACGTTTAGGAGCAGCAATAGCGGGGTAAGGTTCTTGAACATGGGAAATACTTTTCAGGTGAGAAGATCAGGTTATACTGGATTAAAAATCAGGCACATCGGTTCCTGCTATGCAAATTTACCGGAAATACGGTACAAAATTTACCTGGAAAATAATTTGCTATTGAACGCCAATAATTATGCGCAGGCTGAACCGATCGCGCAGGATGCGCCCGACGGTCCAGTCGTAGGGTGTATTGCGGAAATCGTGCAAATTGTTGAGGCCGTATGAATAGATCAATTCCGGACTCAGCGTCCAGGCCCCCAGGCGGATGCCGGCGCCCAGGCCGATATCCAACCCCAGCCGTTGGGCAAGCAGGTGCAGCGGCGCGCCGGCCGGTTCGGCTGAAAGGTTCCAGGAAAAACGGCCGCCAAACAACACCTTTGCCTGCACCGGCACGCGCCGGAAGGTATTGCTCAACACAAAATGGAGCGGCATTTCCAGTTCGGTGAACGGGTATTTCCAGGTAAATATTTGCCCGTCTTCCCATTGGTACTGGATAGTGCCGGAAGTGTGTGCCAATTGAATGCCCGGGCGCAGGCTCAAGGCGGGCAAGATGGACCAGTTGCCCCACAAACCGACCGACACGCCGGCGCCCCCATCGTGCCGGTAACTGCGGTACGGGTCGCCGGGCTGATGCGGTAGCATGCCCATACTGAAGGTCTGGAACTCGGCTCCGGCCGAAAAGCCATACTGAAATGGCGCGTTTGCAGCTTGCTGCGCAACCACTGCGCCGCTACTCAGGAGAAAAAAAGCCAATACGATTTTTTTCATGTGCAAACAGCATAAAGACGCTACAAAAAATGGTTCCTTCGCCGTAATTGAAAGCCAATGCCTGCTTATTCCATTTTTCCATTGATGCTTGTTCGTACGGCCGGGTTGCCTTCTGCCCGGCTCGATACCCTGGCAGCATCGTGGAAGACGCTGGAAACTGCCCTGGAGGTTGGCCGCCGGGACCGGTTTTTGGCTCAGGAAGCTTTACTTCGCGTACTGGATGAGTTGCTGATCGAATTGAAAGGATTACCGGAACGAACGTTGGTTTATCAATTCCGGCAACGCGTATATGACGCGAAAAAACTACCAGCACGGAACAAGACAGCCCAATTGGACCCGGTGCTGAACATGCCGCTGGCGCCGGTCTTACAGGCGGCGCTACTCCGCGCACAAGCGGCGGAAGAGCAGTTCAAAGCGGCGCAGGACAGGTTCGACCGGGCATACCGGCAGGCCCTGGCTTTGGGTTACCGCTCCTTGCAGGATATAGCCGGTGAGGAGCAGTTCCAACGCGCGCTGCTGTTCGCCAGCCACAGCCTGCTCGGTCGCTTGGCGGCATTCCGGAACAAGCCGGCCGGGTTAATGGTCAAAAAAGACCGCCAGACCGCGTTTTCCATATTGCAATATGCAACCCGGATGGCCTTCAAAACATCGCCGCTGAGCCGGTTTACGACCGTTTCCATGCTCCGGTTGTCGCCGGATGACGAACCGCCCGTACTTGATAAACTTGCCTTGCCCAAATCCGTAGTCACCCCGAACGTGGCTTTTTTGGAGGCCCTTTATCACGTTTTGCTGCGGGAGCAGGCTTTTTACCGGACGTTGACAATGCGGTTGAATCCATGCATCGTAGGGAGGCAAACGGAGCGCTATCAATGGTTGTACTTCCACGGTGCCGAGGAGGGTTTCCAGGAGGCCGATCCGTCCCCATTATTGGATTTTGTGGTGGAACTGTTTCTGGGAAACGACCGTCAGATGCCGTTTGACATGGCTTTACAGGCCCTCGCCGGAGCGGTGGAAGCTCCCGAAGCATTGCTGACGGCCCATCTACTGGAATGGGTGGACCTGGGTCTGCTGGAATGGAACTTGCCGGAACGCGGTCTTTCGCCAAACTGGAGTGGGAACTTGTACCGGTTTCTGGGCTTTTTGCCGGCAACGCCCGTTATAGTGGCAACTGCCGGGTTGTTGCATTGGCTGCAAACAGCGGCCCGGTCCCTGCCGTATCAACCCATCGAACAGGCTGCGCTTATCCAACAGGAAGCCTGGAAACGGCTGAACGACTATTTTTCGGCCGCTCGGGTGGATATGCCGCCGATCCCGCCCGAACAATTGTTTTATGAAGATGTGGAGCAAGCAGTCGAATTGCCCGGCCCTGCATTGGCGGCAATTATAAACCTGACCGGCCAATTGGCACAGTGCTGGGCCATGCTGCCGGCCAAACCGATCCCGCCTGTTGCAATTGACTTGTTTTCGGAGGTTAGTGCAGCGTCAGGCGATCGCCAGAGCATCGATTTTTTGACATTTAGCCGGTATTTTTTGTCCAGGTATCATGCAGCTTCGCTCCGGAGACTCGTCGGTCGTCAGCGCCCCTCCCACCCGGCCCGGATCGGCGCACTCCTGCAGGTCTACACAGAAGGCGGCGAATATTTTGCAGTCGTGAACGCCATGTTTGCCGGTGGCGGCAAATTGTTTGCCCGCTGGATGCATCTGTTTTCGGAAGGCGTACAAGATGCGCTGCGGCAATGGGTGAGCGCGAACAGTACAGATCAAACGGTGACAGCGGCTTTTCCCTGGCAAGGCTGGATCAACGCCAACCTGCAACCCAGGCTGATGCGCGACGCGCTGCTGGCGCCCGGCGGACGGGCGACGGCAGCGCCCGGTGGCGCCGATATTTTGCTGGGCAACGTGGAGCTTGTACTCGTTCAGGATGCACTGGAATTGTACGACCGCAACACCGGCAGCCGGTTGTTGCTCGTCGATTTGGGTCTTGAGGCGCCGGAAACGCGCCTGCCGGTGCAAGACTTATTATGGCATCTGGGCGTGCCAGCCGTTTCCATCGAAGCCTTGTTGGCTGCCAAGCCGTTAGAACCCCATCCGGATGGGGCGCTTCGCTTTCGCCCAAGGCAAACGTGGGACCACCTGGTACTGGCGCGGGCGGCCTGGTTCGTGGACGAAACAGCGTGGCGGCTATTGCCGTTGCAAAAAACATTTGACCCGGAAGCATTTGCGCAACTGCGGTCGGTATTGCAGGCATGGGGTGTGCCCCGCCATTTTTTTGCCCGGATGCCAGGCGAAAAACCACAATATTTTGACCAGGACAGCCCTCTTTTGATGGATTTATTCCAACGGATGCTGGTACGCCGAAACGGCATGCTTATCCTAACCGAAATGTTGCCCCTGCCCGGGCAATCCGTACAAGGAGAACGGGTTACTGAATTCGCCGTAGAATTTTCCCTGTAGTGTTACAGGTGTTAGATCTTGCGCTCACTGATCGTTTCGACATCAATACTGGAAACAGGCCCACCGGATGCTCCGGCCAGGTAAACAGCGCTTACATCGAGACTTTGCGTGCTTTCGATGACCAGAAAACCCTCAAAACCGTGGATCAGGGGCAGATGAAATTTGTCGATGTCGGGGCAAGCCACACGTGCCACCTCGTCGTATTTAAGGCTGCCGCTGATCCAGGCGGAAATTCCGCCCGGATGGGCGATTTTCATGCGGTACCGGTTGGTTGTTTGGCCCGGGTTGTGCAAATTGACGATGGTCTGGTAAGCGCCTGGTAAAAAAGCCGGGTCGGCCTGCGAGGTGCCCGGAATATGCACCGTGCAAATGAATTTGGCGGCGTACTGGAACTTGAACGGAATGACGGATGCTTTTGCCATGGTTTTCAATCGTTTTGGTGAAGGAATGCTTACAAATTTGCATTCCTTTTCAGGCGAAAGCAAGTGCCTGAAAGCCGGGAAGAAACCAACAAAAAGATTCCGTGCAGAAGTGTAGTGTTACAAACAATAGTCCGGTACATTTTGCTGGTGGCGAGGACGCCAACAGCGGCATTTCGTTGAAAATAAAGCCTTAACGCCGTTGTTGGCGTCCTCTTCAACAACATGCTCCAGGTTTCATTTTCAAGGGTTTCCAATAAGAACATGTTTGGATTTTCGCCTCTGCATGAAATTCCAAACATGTTCTAAACTTACCGAACTATTGACAAACACAGACCGGCTTATTTATTTTCGATCAGATCGATGAGCCGGTTCAATTCTCCATCGTTTTCGAACTTGATGACGATTTGCCCTTTCCCTTTATCACTGCGTTTCAAGTCGACTTTTGCGCCGAAAAAAGCGCGGAACTGGTCCTGAATTTCGCGGAGGTGGTCGGGCAGTCGTTTGTCGGCCTTTGATTTTTTAGCGGCGCGGTCTTCCTGGTGCCGGGCGATAAGTGCTTCGACGGCCCGCACGGAGAGGTCTTCCTGCGTGATTTGTCGCAAGAGTGAAAGTTGGAATGCGATATCGTTTACGCCGGCCAGCGCGCGGGCATGGCCCATGCTGAGCTGGCCGTCTTTGATGGATTGCTGGATATCCACCGGTAGTTTCAACAGGCGCAGATAATTGGTGATCGTGCTCCGTTGTTTGCCTACCCGTTCGGAAAGCAGTTCATCGGTTAGATTGCATTCTTCCTTGAGCCGCTGATAGGAAATTGCCACCTCGATGGCATTCAGATCCTGGCGTTGAATATTTTCGATCAGGGCCATCTCCAGCATTTGCTGGTCGTCGGCAAGCCGCACATAGGCTGGTATTTCCTGGAGTCCGGCAAGCTGACTGGCGCGGAAACGGCGTTCGCCGGAGATCAGTTGATATGCTTTGTCGTGCAGGCGGCGTACGGTTACCGGCTGGATCAGGCCGTGCACCCGGATGCTGTCGGCCAGTTCATCGAGGGCCGTTTGGTCAAATTCCGTCCGCGGTTGAAAAGGATTAGCCTCTATCTGCTTGATCGGCAGCATGGCTACCGTGTGGGTTAGTTCGCGCACCACTTCCTGCGGATTGTCCTGCACAGCTTGTTCCAGTTGTTGCGGATTTGCCAGCAGGGCGCGGATTCCTTTACCGAAATCGGCTTTATTTACTTTTTTCGACATTTTTTACCGGTTTGATTGGCGAAGCCTGTGAGGTTTCCAGGTAGGCCCTAATTGCGGCGCAGAAATTCCTCTGCCAGGTTGAAAAAATTAACGGCGCCTTTGCTGCTCACATCATACATCGCTACCGGCACATGCTGCATCGGCGCTTCAGCAACGCGTGAATTCCGGTGAATAATCGTTTCATACACGTAGTCGTTGCTGCTGTTGCGCACTTCTTCCACAATGGCGTTGGCGAGGCGCAGGCGGCTGTCGTACATGGAGATCAGCAGCCCTTCGACCTGCAAATTGGGGTTGTACCCTTGTTTGACCAGGGCAATGGTGTTTTTGAGTTTAGACAAACCTTCAAATGAAAACATTTCGCACTGTACCGGGATCAGCACCGTATCAGCCGCCACGAGCGCGTTGACCGTGATAAGGCCCAACGACGGCAAGCAATCGATGAAGATAAAGTCATAGTCTTTGCGAATTTTATGGACAATCTCGCGCAGGATATACTCCCGCTTGGGTTTGTTGACCAATTCCACTTCCGCGCCTACCAGGTTGATGCTGGCTGGAAGTAACCAGAGGTTGGGCGTTTCGGTGGCCAGAATCGCCTCCCGCGGGTCGGCGCCATTGACCAGGCAATCATACAGACTTACGGTCTCTTCGCTGGTGAGCACCCCCACGCCCGATGAAGCGTTGGATTGCGGGTCGGCGTCGATCAGCAATACCTTTTTTTCCAGGATCGCCAGGGAAGCGGCGAGGTTAATGGCCGTAGTGGTTTTGCCTACGCCGCCTTTTTGATTGGCAATGGTAATTATCTTGCTCATAAGCATGTTTAGTTCGAAGTTTGCTCCGAATGCTCGGGTGAAGGTTTGAAAAGTGTGTACTCAAAAATCCGATGTTGTTCCAACCGGCATCAGGATGAGTTCACAGCCTTTTTGCGCAAAGGCATTTTGGGCTGCTGCGTGGTCTATTTTGATAAATCCAAAGGAATCATAGTGACAACCGAGGATACGCTTGCATTGAATCATTTCACTGGCCAAAACGGCATCCGAAACGTCCATGGTGAAATTGGAGCCTATTGGCAGGATTGCCAGGTCTAATGCAGGGCACGTCAATGGAATCAGCTCCATGTCGCGCGTGAGGGCCGTATCGCCGGCTATGTAAAATGTGTCGTCGGTTGTATTTACAACGAAGCCAACCGGCTCACCGGCATAAGCGCCATCGGAAAAACTGCTGCTGTGCACCGCATTCACCATTTTTACCCGGCCGAAATCGAAACTCCACCAACCGCCTTTGTTCATGGGGTGGGTGCGGAACCCTTTTGCGTTGAAATGCGCATGGATTTCCCAGATGCCCACGATCGTGGCTTCGCGGTTGTTGTGCATCACGGTTTCCAGGTCGCCGATGTGATCGCCGTGGGCGTGCGTTACCAGGATGTAGTCGCATCGGATGCTGTTTACATCGATGCCGGAGGCCAACGGATTGCCCGTGACAAATGGATCGAAAAGCAGCCGTTTTCCGCCGGTTTCAACCAGAAAGCATGAATGGCCGAAGTATGTTATCTTCATCTTGAACACGCTGGCCGTATTCGAATCCGGCACAGCCCGGCAAAGATACTTTCGGGCAGGAGAAAACGGCAGTTGTTGCCCGCTGAAGTTATCCACCGGGCACTGGGGAAAACCTGTGGAAAAGTGTTGAAACTGCTCAACGCAACAGGGTAACACTGCCGCTTTTCCGGACCCATCCGCCGGGGTCTTGTGCCGCCGTCTTGAACTCCACGACCCAGGCGTAGACATCTGAAGCGGCGTCCTGGCCGTTAAACGTGCCGTCCCAGCCCTCTGCCGGGTCAGTGGTATCGAACATCTGTTCCCCCCAACGGTTGAACACCATAAAATGATAAGCCTGGACCGGGCAGTACAGCAACGGCAAAAAACGGTCGTTTACCTGGTCGCGATTCGGCGTGAATACGTTGGGAAATTGTTCAGGTACCGGGCGTAGCGCTACTTGTTTGGTGCTTTTCTGGCAACCGTTTGCCGTGAGGGTGATCGAAATATCCGTTGTAGCACCGGGAAAACAGACCCGGTCGGGAATTGCCGCATCGGGTACGCCGCCGGGGTAGGTCCAGGTGTAATTCACCGCCGGATCGGGCGCCACAATGCTCAGGTCGATACATTCGCCCGGGCAAATACTGGTGTCCGACAGCGTGAAATCGAGTTTAGGCGGTTGGCAGAGCGGAGTCATTAAAGGGCCGAAGGGGGTGTGGCTCCAATTCACCCCGATCAATGGCGCCGGTACCGCGACATCCGGAACCAGGGTAATATTTTTCAAACTCAGATCTACCACGGTCAGGTTGGACGATAACAAACAACAAGGCGGCGCATCGCCGACTGAATTGGCCCGTACCACGTACATATCTTTGGAAATACCGGCCTGCGCATCGGCTGCGAGGAGAAAACCGTCCGCGGGAGAAGGGGCGAGGCGGGCATGTCTGGCGATTTGCCCCGCGGGGTCGAACTTTTTTACCCAAAGCAAATCGCCGCTTTCATTTATCTGTGCCATGCCGGCGCCCAGATTCGGAGCGGCGCCCTGGCCGGAAAGTGCCAGTACTATTGCCGATCCCTGGACCTGAAGCCCGCTCAGGAAAATATCGTCGCCGTTTAGTTGGTAGCTCCGTGACCATTTCACTGTTCCGCTGCGGTCGGTGCGAGTCAACCAGGCCCGGGCATATCCGTCGGATCCATACGTGTAGCCGCCTAGGAGCAACTGGTCGCTGGAAGCAGGGGCTACATCCGACAGCGCATCGGTTTCCCCCGTGCCCAGTCGGCGCATCCATTCCAGGTCGCCGCCAGCAGTCATTTTGATCAACAGGCCGTCGGTCAAACCTGTATCGGTTATTTTACCGCTGAGGTACAAGTATCCTTGTTCATCCTCCCAGGCGCCTTGTAATTCGATCGAATTATTGGGTTGTTTGAGTGTCCTGCGCCAGGTTTCCTGCCCGTCCGGGCCTATTTTGACCACCAGCCCCATTTGAGCATCCGCGCCGCCCAGCCCGGTAACCAAATAACCGGATTTCAGGGGGCTGACCCTGAAGAACACCTCGGTTGACGTGCTGATCTGTTTGGACCACTCGATGGTTCCGGATAAATTGAGCAGTGCCAATCCGGAAACGCCTTGTGTGAGGTAGTCTTTCCCAAATACCACTAACAGCTTGCCGTCGGAAGAGGTCGTCAGATCGGCAATTTGGCCGTTGGGAAAGCCAATATCAAACTGGCGGGCCCAGATTACATTTCCAGTGCTGCTCAGCAGGATAAGGGCAGGCACTTTTTGCCCGGTTTGTTCGTGGATTTGCGCCCCGGCAACGGCTATTTGCCCGCTGGAAAACCGGGCGATGGCGCCTGTTTCAAAGGAATACCCCTGGAGGCTGTAGCTGTTTTGGAAATAGGGCTGGGCGACGCCGGTAACCAGCAACAGGAACATGCCCGGCACCAGGCAACAGGTACGTAAAAACATAGCAAGGCATCCATTTGAGTGATATAATTCTTCAAAACGCGACCGCCTAAACCGCAACCGGTTGTTTGGGCCGCAAACTGCGATATGTGTGCAGCAGCTGACGCGCCACCTCGAGGTTGTCGAAATTTTCGAAGCAAAACCGGCGAGCGCGTTGCCCAATGCAAAACAACTGGTCGGGGTGGTCGCAACTCCATTCCACGGCTTTCAGGAAAGCCTCCGGGTGATCGGCAACCAGGGCTTCCCGCTCCTGCCGCGCGTCGATGCCTTCCAGGCCGATGCTGGTAGATAAAATCACCTTGCCCAGCGCCATGCCTTCCAGAATTTTGGCCCGCATGCCGCTTCCCGATAACAAGGGCACCACCATGATCGAATGTTGGTTGACAAACGCAGAAGCATCCGGCACTTCTCCGTGCACCTGCACGCCGGGAAGTTGCAGGCGGAAAAGCCAGTCCGGCGTATTCCGGCCCGCAATATGAAAGGTCAGTTCCGGAAAACGCGGCGCCAGGAGCGGCGACCAAACCTGTTCCAAAAACCAGGCTAACCCTTCGGCGTTGGGCATCCAGTCGAGCGAACCGATAAAGGCCAGACTCAGCGGGCGTTGAAAACTGGCGTCGTCGTTGTGGTAATCGCGGCTGTCCAGCCCGATCGGCGTAACAACCGCCGGTTTTCGCAGGCCCAGACGGCGGAATTGCTCTACATCGCGTTCAGTAATACCAATGAGCAGGTCAGAACGGTTGAGTTGTTCGGTTTCAAACTGCTTGAGGCGCGGCGTGATCCGGTTGAGGTACCATCTTTTCAGGGGGTGGCTGTTTTGGGCCACACGCTCCCAGATTTCGTGTTCCACATTGTGCGCCCGCAGGGCGATCAGGGCGTTGGAATATCGGCGGATGATGGGAATATACGGAGCGAGATACAGCGTTTCCAGTTGAACGACATCGAAAGTATTGGTTTGCAGAATTTCGATGAGTTTGTTGGCAAACTGTTGATTTTCAAAGCGCTCGATATGATACGAACGCTTGGAAAACAGATTGCGGAGTGCGGCGGCGGGTTTAATCCGGTTATCCACATCCACGGTATGTACCGATTGGTAATGATCAAACCCAACTGGAAGCAGCGATGGATCAAACCAGTGCTTGCTGGTGTTCATCGCCAGCAGTGTTACGGCGCTTCCCAACGCATCGAAGGCTTTTGCCAGGTTGGTAATGGCAATGCTTTCACCATCTTTTAGGGGAAACGGAAACTTCTTACTGAGTTGCAGGATCTTCATAAAGCAGTGTTCGGCCTTGGATTTTGGAGCGGCTAGCTGGGGTTGGGAAAACGGTATTCGGGCGTGGATCAAAAAGCCGGAGCCGCGAATGTACTGTTGTTCCGGTGGTTGATTAAAAGTATGTGCGTTATGTTTGAGACAATTTTTACCGCAAAAGGGCGGTCCGGTAAAGTATCTTTGCCGCGGTTCAAATGGGTTGGGCGCTGGTAACTTCGACTAACCGAACATCAAATACATGGTTCTTCAAGCAAATAACATCCATAAATCTTTCGGTCAGTTGCATATCCTGAAAGGGGTTAATGTCGCAGTCTCCCGGGGCGAAATTGTGAGCATCGTCGGCAAGTCAGGCGCGGGCAAAAGCACCCTGTTGCATATTTTAGGCACGCTCGACAATGCCGATGAGGGCGAAGTGGCCATCAATCAAACCATCGTGCGCAACCTGGGCGCCCGCCAGCTGGCAGCATTTCGGAATCAGCACATCGGGTTTGTGTTTCAATTTCACCACCTGCTCCCCGAGTTTACGGCGATCGAGAATGTGTGTATTCCCGGGTTTATCCAAAAGAAAGGGGAAGCGGATGTCCGGAAACGCGCCGCCGAATTGATGGATTTTCTCGGCCTTTCCCACCGGTTGCAGCACAAGCCCAGCGAACTGAGCGGCGGCGAACAACAGCGCGTTGCCGTAGCCCGGGCGCTCATCAACCAGCCGGATATCATTTTTGCCGACGAACCCACCGGCAACCTCGACAGCGCAGCATCGCAGGACCTGCATCAACTCATACGGCGCTTAAGCGATGAATATGGCCAAACTTTTGTGATTGTAACGCACAACAAAGAACTTTCCGACCTTTCGGACCGTTGCCTGGAAATGCGCGACGGACTTTTGGTCTAATGTGTAAAAACGATGCTCCTCCGGATTCTGCTGCCTGCCTTGCTGCTTTTTTTTTCCTGCCAACCGGCACGAAAACCGGCATTTGATCCCCAACCGCCCAAACCCCTGGCCGAACGGCCTAAGAACATCATTTTGTTGATCGGCGACGGTATGGCCGTTCCCCAGGTATCGGCGGGCTTGTATTGGAAAGGCGTGGGAAAATCTGTTTGGGAACATTTTCCGGTGGTCGGGTTTCACAAAAGCCATTCCTATGATGAACGCGTAACCGATTCGGCGGCGGGCGCCACCGCTTTTGCCTGCGGCCACAAAACCTTTAACGGCGCCATCGGAGTATTGCCCCCCGATAACCATCCGTGTCAGACGATCCTGGAGGACCTCTGTTCGCGTGGTTGGGCGACCGGCATGGTAGTCACCTGTTCGGCTACTCATGCCACACCGGCCAGTTTTATTGCCCACCAGGATATGCGGGCCTTTACCGACGCCATAGCTGAAGATTTTTTAAAAACGCCTTTCGATTGTTTTGTCGGTGGCGGGCAGGGTTATTTTGACGACCGCCCCGACGGTAAAAATCTGTTGGATACCCTCCAACAACGCGGCTACATTATAAAAAGCGGCACGAGTTTCAGCCGTTTGCCAATGGACGGGTCTGCTCCATTTATGCTCTTCACGGCCGAACGCGAGCCCGACGGCGCCCCCGTTGGCCGCCATTACCTGCCCACAGCAACGCGAAAGGTGTGCGAGTACCTGCAAAAACGGAGTGAAAAAGGCTTCTTCCTGATGGTGGAAGGCAGTCAAATCGATTGGGCCCTGCACGCCAACGACGCCAAATGGCTAAAGGCCGAAATGCTGGATTTCGATGCAACTGTAACCGAAGCCTTGCGCTTTGCCCAGTCGGACGGCGAAACGCTCGTCATCGTGACCGGCGATCATGAATGCGGCGGCACCGGCCTGAATGCCGGCAATTCTAGAAATTCCTTTTCGGTAAGTTTCACCACAAGGCTGCATTCGGCTTCAATGGTGCCTGTTTTTGCATACGGGCCAAAAGCCGAACTGTTTTCAGGTATTTATGAGAACACGGCTATTTATGACAAAATGTGGGCATCGCTTGGCTCCCAGCCTGCGACAGCCAGGTAAAGGGCACAATTCTCCAATGCAAAGCAAAATTCTGCGTACTTTTGCACCTCTCCCCCCGCTTCGCGACATACCCATTTTCTAAAAACTCAAAAATCAGCACTCGGATTGCCACTGATAAAATCAATTTCCGGCTTTCGGGGCACCATTGGTGGCCGGCCGGGCGAAAACCTGACACCCCAGGACATTGTAGAGTGCACCGCAGCCTTTGGCCAATGGGTGCTCGACACCACGGGGATTCCATTGATCGTTGTTGGCCGCGATGGGCGTATTTCCGGCGAAATAGTGAGTAACCTTGTCGTGAATACCTTGCGCAGCGTGGGTATTACAGTGGTTGATTTGGGGCTGAGTACCACGCCCACCGTTGAAATAGCCGTTCCAATTGAAAAAGCCGGCGGGGGTATCATACTAACCGCCAGCCATAACCCGCGTGAGTGGAATGCGCTCAAATTACTCAATCAAAACGGGGAATTTATCAGCGCTGCCGACGGCGCTGCGGTACTCGATCGCGTCGCCCGGGGCGATATAGAATATGCCCCTGTGGGCAAACTTGGCGCTTACCGGATGGATGACTCTTATATCGCCCGGCATATCGAACAAATTCTGGCGTTGCCATTGGTTGATGTCGAGGCCGTGAAAGCCAAGCAATACCGGGTGGTGGTCGACGCGATCAATTCCACCGGAGCGCTGGCAGTACCGCCGCTTTTGGAAGCTCTCGGCTGCCAGGTGTTATTGCTCAACGGAGCGATCACCGGTCAGTTTGCGCACAACCCGGAACCCCTTAAAGAACACCTGGGCCAGTTGTCGACCGAGGTTCGGCTGCAAAAAGCCCAATTGGGCATTGCTGTCGATCCCGATGTGGACCGCCTTGTTTTCATGTGCGAGGATGGCGAACTGTTCGGAGAGGAGTACACCCTGGTGGCTGTGGCGGATTATGTACTGGCAAAGCGCGGCAGCGGCAATACGGTTTCCAACCTTTCCTCTACCCGCGCCCTGCGCGATATTACCCAGCGGTATGGCGGACAGTATTTTGCCGCCGCCGTTGGAGAAGTCAACGTAGTGGAAAAAATGAAGGCCGTCAAAGCCGTGATCGGTGGGGAAGGGAACGGCGGCGTTATTTTGCCCGAATTGCATTATGGGCGCGATGCCTTGGTAGGTATTGCGCTGTTTTTGAGTCATTTAGCCCAGGCGGGCAAGCAAATTTCCACGCTGCGAAAAACCTATCCGGAATACCAGATGGCCAAGACCAAGATCGAGCGCTCGCCCGATATCAACCTGGAAAAGGTATTCGCAGCCCTGCAGGAAAAATACCGCCACGAACAAATCAACGCCGAAGATGGTTTGAAGATCGACTTCGATAGCGGTTGGGTGCACCTTCGGCCGTCGAATACCGAACCCATTATCCGGATCTATGCCGAAAGCACCTCTGCCGTGATCGCCGACAATCTGGCCCGCAAGATCATGCAGGATATTCATGAACTGCGTTCCTGAATGCGGTAAGTGGAATCCGGCCGACTGGATCGGCCAGCAATTAGACACTATGCGTAGAGTATATTTTGATAATGCCGCGTCTACCCCTGTTTCCGAAGCGGTGATCGACGCTATGTTGCCGGTATTGCGCGAGCAATTTGGCAACCCTTCCAGTATTTATGCGGAAGGACGCAGTGCGCGCGCGCTGATCGAAAGCGCCCGCAAAACGGTGGCCCATTGCATTGGCGCCAGCACTGCCGATGTTTTCTTTACTTCCGGCGGTACCGAAAGCAATAACATGGCCATCAAATGCGCCGTACGTGACCTCGGCGTCCGCCGGATCATCAGCAGCCCTACGGAACACCATTGCGGGTTGCACTCGATCGAATCGGTCGTGGAGCACGATGGGGTGGAAGTGGTTTGGTTGCCGGTAGATGCCCTCGGCCGTATTGATTTATTCGCCCTTGAGCAGGCCCTTGCCGAGCCGGGCAGCCCCAAAACCCTGGTCTCCCTGATGCATGCCAACAACGAAATCGGCACAATGCTCGATCTCGACCGGGTATCTGCTTTGTGCCTGCAGTATGGCAGCCTGCTGCACACCGATACTGTGCAGACCGTTGGCCATTTCGACCTGAATGTGCGCGAAACCCCCGTCCATTTCCTTGCCGGATCAGCCCACAAATTTCACGGGCCGAAAGGGACCGGTTTTCTGTATGTCAACCCGGATACCCCCATCAAGCCTTTTGTCGATGGCGGCGCCCAGGAGCGCAATATGCGCGGCGGCACGGAAAATGTGTACGGGATCGTGGGATTGGCCAAAGCGCTGGAAACGGCTGTTGCTGAAATGGAATCCCGGCGTACACATATTGCCGCCATACGCCAATACTTGCGGGAACGGCTTCAGGATAACTTTGACGATATCGGGTTCAACGGCGACGTCGATGGGCCTGCCCTGTACACGGTGCTGAGTGTGTCTTTCCCGCCATCGCCTAAAAATGAATTGCTGCTCCTCAACCTCGATATCGCGGGAATCAGCGCCTCCGGCGGTAGCGCCTGCGCAAGCGGCGCTGAAAAAGGCAGTCACGTGCTGAGTGCAATCGGTGCGGATCCCGAACGTAAAAGTGTCCGTTTTTCGTTTTCCCATTACAATACCCGGGAAGAGGTGGATTATGTGGTGGAAAAACTGCAAGGTATGTTACCAGCCCGGACCTTGGAACATTCGTCCGCAAACCATTGAATATCACATGAAAAGCATAAAATTGTTGTCCATTCTGCTTGCTGCCGGATGGATTGCCTTCTCCGCCTGCACCAACGGGCCCGCATCTCAAACCAAGCCCCTATCGGTTGCCTTGCAGACTTATGCGTATAAAAAATGCCTGCGCGACTCCCTGTGCGCTGAAATGAACCTGACCTATCCGGTTATTTCAGGCGGGGCCGACTCCACTGCTGTCCAGCGCCTCAACGACTCCATCCAATCTGCTGTTTATCTGGCCGCCAATGCCGACGGATCTTTACCGCTGAAACCGGCACTCGATTCGGCCTCCAGCCAACTTTTCAACCTGCTCAAAGACGACAATGAAGCCGGTTCGGAAGTGAATATGTCGTATTCGATGGAACTCGATACCAAAATTCTGTTGCAGAACGACCACTGGCTATCGGTACAAATGAACGGTTATTCCTTTACCGGCGGTGCACACGGCTATTATTACACCGTGCTGAACACGTTTGATCTGAAAACCGCCGAATCGCTCCGGCTCAGCGACCTGGTCAGCGATACCACGGCGTTGCGCAGTATGCTGGAAACGGCCTTTGTAAAGGCGCACCAGGCCGATGTGCCCGACGCCAAATTGGAAGATCTGTTGCTGATGCCTGATGAGCAACTGGCGCTGCCTCTGAACTATTGCCTGTTGCCATCCGGTATCCGTTTTTTGTACAACCCGTATGAAGTAGCCGCCTATGCTATCGGACAAACCGATATTATGCTGACCTGGGAGCAACTGGGCACCTTGGCCGACCGCAAAAAATGGTTGCCGTAACCGGTTTAGAAATCCTCAAAAAAAGTGCGGGCGTAACGGCCTACGTTGCGTTTCATGGTTGTCGCGTCGTTGTAATTATCGCCATCATATTCCTGACCGGCATTGCGTTTGTACAAGTCGATCTCCCAATGGGGGTTGTTGATTTCACCCCGGGCATTGGAATGGAGTAAAATGTAGTCCTCACCGGCCAAACTGGGGTTGTAAAACAGGAATTTCACATTCTTCTGCCGGGTTTTCGGAAAGTTGTAATACACCCAGATTTCGTACGGCGGCGCGCTGGGGTCGTCTTCCACGTGCACGACATCATCTGGCTGGCCATACCGCATATAGGTGCGGCCACGGTCGGTCTCGAAACCGCGGCGGAAACCGCTGTTGAACCGTTGATCGGCAAATCCGGCCACTTCCATGTATTTCCGGAAAGCCTGTTCGGGGTTGTTGGGGTCGGCCTGAACAAAATGGCGGAACAGGAAAAACCGCATGGCGCTCAAGGCAGTATCCTGCAATATGTTTTTCAGGGTTTCCGAATTGTCGCCGGTCATCAGCGGCCCGATAGCCCGAAGACTGTAGCGCAAATTTTCTTCCGTCAAATCCATGACGAATTGTTTTTCCACCACCGCTTGCGTAAGCTCGGTTTCCTTTAGATCCAGAAACGGATTGCTCCGCTGGAAGGTAATTTTCCGCTGCATCAGCAATTCATTGGTAGCGTTGCGCAACTCTACCGTCAGGGTAAAGTTGCCGCTTTTCAGCTTGCTGATGTTCATCGGCACCAGGATAGCGTCGATCGTCGACGGTTTTTTTCGCTGGGCGCCGGACGAGATCAGGTTGGTAAGACCATTGCCTAATTCCTGTTCAATCACATAACGAACGAGGTACGTTTCATCGACAATAGCCTGGGCTGTGTGGTAGATTTCTGCATAGAAGGCGAGGAGCGTAGCGCTGCGGTCGTAAAAATTGAAGGGCAAAGGTTCCAGGAAATAACCGTTTTTGGTGAAGGGGTTGTCCGAATTATCCGGGTGGTAACTGCGCAGCAGCAGTACATCGCTCAGGTAAATGCCGGCGCTTAAATCGACGTTGATCGGCGCGCGGTACACTTTGGTGTTATCAGGATCATAGATATCCAAAAAGGAAATTTCCAGTTGATATTCACCCGGAACAACCGCCAGCCGTTTTACATCAAGCAGGTCCTGAGGCAGCCCGACCAGCGGGCTGTTCAGCCGGTATTTTTCATAATTCACCACCTCATCGCCCCGTTTCAACAGGATCAACGTTTCCACACCGGCTTGCAGGTGCAGGCTGTCTACCCGTTTGAAGGTAACCGACGAAGCCGCAATCTCTATGTTGATCTCGAGGTAAGGTTTCTCGGGTGTGGCAAAAACGATGTGCGAAACGCCGGCATCGATAGCCTGAGCGGCAAAAGGCACTGTTGTCAGCGTACAGGCTGCCAACAGGAAGGTTAACATGTTTTTCATAGCAGAACCATTTGAAGGTTGGAAAATCCGGTTTCTACAGGATACTCAAAAATCAGGTTTCAAACGAATTCCCGGTAAACAACTATCTGGATAAGTCAGGTTTCCGGACGGGATTCGGTCCGCCCGTGCGCCGGCAACAGTTGCCGTACAAATATCGCCTGAAATTGGGGTTGCCGACTGATTTTTCCACCAACGCCTGGTTCTCAGAGGTTAAGGTTGAAAATGAAATAGGCCAAAATAATGTACAGCATGAGGATCACATACGGGACGTAAATCCGGACGATTTCCATGACCCGCTCCCGGATAGCCGGCAAGGGCCGGTCGGAGTAGGTGACATAGAGGAAACACAAAAAATTGACCCCCAGGGTGAGCAGCAGGAACAGGTAGGCCCGGTTCATGGAGTCGGTGGTGGGTGAAAGCTGGGTAAGGTTGATGGAATACGCGACGGCCGCCAGGAAAGAGGTGATGATCAATTCGCCGATCTCATCAAAACTGGCTTTGTGGAAAAACAACATGAAAATCGGTAGAATGCTGAACATCATGAAGGGCAGAATGATCAGCGTGATGGCGCCCCAAGGCCGGCGACTGACCTCCAGGCGGACGTTCAGGATCTTGTACTTTTCCAGATACCGCGCTGCATCGTTGCTGTCAGCCGAAATCTGATCCAGCGAGCCGAGCCGGCTGGTGAGTTGATTGTCGATCGTCACGAAATAATCGTTGGTGGCCCAATCGATAAACTTGAACGAGTCCTTTTTCACTTTGCCCAACAAGCGGCTGAAGTCGAAACTGATCTTCATCTCGTCGCTGGTGCTAAGCGCCGAAATGGGGATCCTGATCTGGTGGTGATCGAACGGGAAATCGAAGGTTTCGTAATTAGAGTAAAACTTCCCGCTGACGCGGTAGATCTTGATGATAAAATTGTCTTCGTGCTGCGTGGCTACCTCGTCGCGCTCGGCCTCGTTGGTGCTCATGTTTTCGAAGCCAATGTAGTTTTCCTTGTCGATGTAGTTCGAATCGGCAATAACCCAATACAAGAGATTGCAGGAGAAGGAGTTGTTGCGCACGTCGATCTCGTTGATATCGATAATATCGAGCCCGACGCGCAAATTGGGAATTGCTTTCCCCTGGCTGTTGATTTGGACCGGGCAACTGCGCCACTTTCCGTTGTTGACCTGGTTGAATGTGGGCGCTTTACTCAGAATGAGCGTGCTGTCAAATTGGTAGAGTTGATTGCGCTCGGCTATTTTCCGGCCGCGCAACCCCTGAAAGAATTGGGAAAGCGACGCGCGGTCCCGCACTTTTTTTCGCAAAGCGGCTTCCAGAATATTGGCTGCATCGTAACACCGCCACAAGTAGAGATCGGTGTTTTTATGGGTGAAATAGCGCGCCGGGAAGAGTTTGCGAAAGGTCTGCTGGTTGCGGTACAATTCGATCGGAAACGTCTCATTGACTGTTTCCAGGGTAATAAGCGTGTGGCCCTTTTTGGTGATCTCCTCGATCTCCGACGGATCGAGGTTGGTGCTTTGCAAAAAGCCGATAAAGACCTTGGGCGGTACATCGGCATGCTTCAGGTACCGCAAGACGACATTGCCGTAACCGGCGTGGGTATTGAGCAGGATCACCGAATCGGGACTTTGCCGCAGCAAGGCGCCCAGTTGTTGTACCAATGCCAGCGAATCGGCTTTCGGTACCTGGTTATTGTTTTGGTACGTCTCTTGCGATAAGGATGCCAACACCCGGTAATGGATCGAATCTTTGTCCAGCAGCGAAGTGAAGATGGTATGCGGCCGGTAATCGTGTTCGGTAATAAACCCGACCGACCCAACTTTCAGGGCCTCCTTGATAAACCGAACCATGTAGATCGGCTGCGGATCGTTGGGGCTCAGGAACACCGCATTGCCATTGTAGTCCAGGTTGTTTTGGTCGGCGTTGAGCGCAATGACCGGGATGTTGCGCTCGCGGATGATCGGCTGTGCGTGCTGAATGTGTTTGCCCCAGGTGTTGTCCACCACCAGTAAAATGTCTGGGTTGGCGGCTATTTTTTGATAAATGGCTTCAATGCTCGATTTGTTTTCAACGAACGGACAATCAAACAACAGGGTGTCTAAATGCAAGCTGTAATTCGATTGGTTGAGCCGGTTGAGGTATTCTTTCAACATGGCCGCATGCAGGTGCTCGGCGAAATCGCGTTTCGCCGATTCCTGCTCATCGTGCAGGTCGAAACCGATATAGGCCACATACCGGACTGCTGTCGAGCGGCCTGTACAGGCCAATAGACAGGTTAAGGCCAACAATGCCAGCCAATTATGCAAAGGTTGACCAGAAAAAAGGCGGTTCATGTGAAACAATTGATTAGGCACCTGTTCGGATTTTCATGCTGCAGCAAAAACGGAAAATTTTGGTTCAGCCGAGGCGAATTTAACAGACGTATCCAGGCAATCCGCCAAACAACTTCTAAGGCAGTATGAAGTGAAATTTTCCGTTTTCAACCCGGCGATAAAAATCCAAATGTGTTCTAAGCCGAACGATGCTCAAAAATAGGTAAAAAATTACCGCAAAACCGGCAACGCCACACTTGATGGGTGCGCGCTATCGTGCAAAAGGCTAATCTCCACCGGGATAAAATCGGCATCGCCGGCTTCGTAAATGTTTATGAATTGCTGGGGGTTCCGGTCGGCCAGCGGAAACCAACTGCTCTGTATCTGCACCATGATCCGGTGGCCCGGCAAAAAAGTATGGGCCACATCGGGCAATTCAAATTTTACCCGGTACGGCGTTCCGGCCTGAAAACCTTCGGGTTTTTCGTAACTATTCCGGTAACGCCCCCGGAAGATTTCGCCGCGCACCAACATTTGGTATCCCCCCAGCGGCACACCGTTTTCTGTTCCGGAAAGGGTGTCGGGGAAAACGTCAATCAGTTTTACCACAAAATCTGCATCCAATAACCGACCCTTCCCGGCGCGTCCGCCATCGTCGAGACTGACCCAAAGATCGGCAGTGACCGGCCCGGTCACGGTGGTGTTTTCACCTAACACACTGGTTTGAAATGTCAACACGTCGGGTCGGCGCGAAGCAAATCGCTGGTCGTCTGTCATATACTCCCGCGTCCGGTGCAGGTGTACGCCGTCTGTGTACGGAACGGGTTTCGCCGGGTCGCTGGTGTACCGGTCTGGCAGGCTGCCGGGCGTGGCAACAGGCGCCTGGCCGAGTTGGCCACCGGGTTGGAGGTAATAATTAACGGGTTTGGCGGCTGGTGGAGGCCAGGCGTCGTATTGTGTCCAGCGGTTGGTTCCCGTCTCGAAAATGGTGGCATCGGGCAGATCCATAGTACCGCGGTCTTTCAGGTAATATTCAAAAAACTTGAATTCCAGCGCTTGCTGGAAGTATTCGCTGGTTTTTTGTCCAAAGGTGATATTCCCAAGGCGATCGCCTGGGTCGCGGGCCCAGCCACCGTGACTCCAGGGGCCCATGATCAGGCGGTTGCTGGTGGAGGGGGCGTTTTGTTTTTCGATGGCCTTGTACACGTTCCAGGCGCCGAAACAGTCCTCGGCATCAAACAGTCCGCCTACTGTCAGTACGGCGGGCTGAATATTTGTCAGGTACGGCCGCGGGTTGCGCGCCTGCCACCAGCTATCCCTGTCGGGGTGCTGCATGAGCTCATTCCAGAACGGGATGCCGGCATGCAGGTACTTGTTGTTAAATTGGGCCAAGGCGCCGGTATTGAGGTAAAATTGATAGTTGTCGGGCGTATTCCAATCTGAGAACCCGGGGCTGCCGGCCATAGTCGGCTGCGGGCGGGGTTTGCCAAACCCGGAGTAAAACGAAAAGGCGTCCATCAGCATGAATGCGCCGTTGTGGTGGAAGTCATCGCCGATGAACCAATCGGTTACAGGCGCCTGGGGTGAAACGGCCCGGATAGCCGGGTGGTTGGCAAGAATGGCCATCGTGGCGTAAAAGCCGGGGTAGGAAATGCCGTACACTCCGATGCGGCCGTTGTTGCCGGCGGCGTGTTTCAACAACCATTCGGCAGTGTCGTAAGTATCGCTGGCCTCATCTACATCGCCCGGTTTTTTCTTGCCGGGGTTGAACGGCCGGACATCCTCAAAGTCGCCCTCGCTCATGTATTTCCCTCGCACGTCCTGCGTGACAAAAATGTAGCCCGCACGGGTCAGGTATGTGTTTTGAAAGCTTGTTGCAAAAGACTCGGCGCCATAAGGCGCGCAGGAATATGGCGAGCGCTTGAGCAGGATCGGATAGTCGACCGAATGATCCTTTGGCGTATAAATACTGGTAAATAATTGCACGCCATCGCGCATGGGAATATACACTTCCCGTTTGTCGAAATGTTCGCGAATGTACGCGGCATCGTCGGTGGGCTGGCCGGAAAGCAGCAACGGTAGCCAGGGCAGCATTGCCAAAAAGATAGATTTCATGCGCAGGTTCGTTTGACTCGTGACAGGATAATTCCAACGGCGAAAATGCTGAATTTTATACAACCGGCCATCCCCGATACCAAATAGTCCATAGGCCGGAAATCAAGCCGTGGGTGCCTAGACGTCGTTCAACGGTCAATTCCGGGCCTTCATCGTTAAAGTGCCTGGTTGCTGCAACCCCGCTTTTCACAAGAGTGTCCATTGTGCCGGTTATTGAAACGTAATCGTTAAGCTATGAAAACGAAAGTTATTGTCACTGCACTGTTGGTCTTGGGCCTCAATTATCACCACTGGGCTCAAACCGCCTCCACGCCGCCAGGCGAAACCTATCCATATATCGAAGTCGTGGTCACACAGGACCAAATTTGGCTGATGGCCGATGAAAAACCGGTCAAAGATCTGCCGGTGCAAGTGGTGGATGCCAATGGCGAAGTGGTGTTGCAAAAATTATTTTCCTCGAAAACAACCGAATGGTCGTTCGACGTTTCCACCCTGCCGGCCGGGAAGTACAAAATCCTCATCGGCTCCGTTCAAATTGAATACCTGGACAAGCAGCCGGGTAAGCGCCGGTTTCTTTGACCGGCTGCGTATTCGGGTCAGGCAATAATTTTTTACACATTCTACCCGAATTGTTGGGTCGAACACGGCTTTTTCCCGAAAGTTGCCGGGAAAATCGTCCGCAAGTACCAGCGGACCTACAAAGCCTTACATGCAAACCTTTAACCGGATTTTTAATGAAGATTGTATTGCCGGCATGGCACGGCACGTGGCCGATGCGAGTGTCGATCTGGTCATAACCGACCCGCCGTTCGGCATCGAATTTCAAGCCAAACGTGCGAATTACAACCGCAAAGGAAGCCGGGTATTGGAAGGTTATAACGAAGTAAAAGGCATTGATTACCTGACTTTTACAAGAGAATGGCTGGGCGAGGTCCGACGGGTGCTCAAACCCGGGGGCAGCCTCTATATCTTCTCCGGCTGGAATTATCTGAAAGACCTGCTGATTGCCCTCGACGAGTTGAATTTTACGTTGGTCAACCATCTGGTTTGGAAATACCAATTCGGTTTGGTCACCAAACGCAAGTATGTAACCTCGCATTATCACATCCTCTTTGCCTGCCTGGATGATAAACAGCGCAAATTTTTCCCCTACGCCCGTTTTCCTAAGGACGAACGCCACACCGGGGGCGGCAGCGCGCATTACCTGGATAAGGAAGACGTATGGAACATCCCGCGCGAATACTGGACCGGCGATGTAAAAACGCCAACCAAGCTTCCGGCCGAACTTATTCGAAAGATCCTGGCCTACAGCAGTCTGCCCGGCGATGTTGTGCTCGACCCCTTCCTGGGTTCGGGCCAGGTGGCCGTTGTGAGCCACCTCGAAGGACGGCAGTACCTGGGTTTTGAGATCGTGCCTGAATATTTCGCCTTTGCACAACGCCGTTTGCAAAGCGGCGAGTACCGGTTCAAAGCCGATGAATAGGGCAACGCAGGCAGCATTTTTCGAATGGAGGCAGTCTTACGGAAAAATATAATTCCATGCGTTTGCTTTTGTTTCTGCTCCTTCCCGGCGCGTTGTTCGCACAATGGAGCGCAGATTGGGCCTATGGTTTTGGCCTTGATATTTACCATGTCGATACCGACCCTCTCGGCTACGTATTTGCTACGGGTGCCTTTTCCGGCAAAACCGATTTTGACCCATCCGCGGATACCTTTTGGCTGCAAGGCAATCCAGCGCCGCCATCGACCTTTTTAGCCCGGTTTGAGCCGGACGGCTCTTTTGACTGGGCTATTCCAAACCCGTTGCGGGCGGGCGACTCCCAACCCAACACTTTGCCCGATTGTTCGGCAGCGCCTGACGGCAGTGTGTTCGTGGCATCCTGTGCCTTTACGGTTACGCCCGGATTCGAGGTGGCCAGGCTACTGAAATATGCTTCAGACGGATTGCCGATTTGGCAAATCGACCTGAAGGGTACCTACAGCGCCGGAATTCATAAAGTGCTGGCTTGTCCCGACGGCGGGGCAGTTATACTGGCAACCTTTCGCGGCGTCATCGACGTAGACCCCTCCCCGGTTGAAAAAATATTGACGGAAGCGGGCGCCGATAACCTCTTTATAGCCCGGTATTCGGATGCCGGGGCATTGCTGTGGGTAAAGCAATTCGAACAAGTGCGCGAGGGCACCGGCTTGGTGATGGATGCAACCGGACATATTTGGCTCACCGCTAATTTTCATGGCAGCGCACGATTAGACCCCGATGGACAAAACCTGGCGCTGACGTCCGGCGGTTCGTCCGACGCTTTTGTGGCCCGCCTGACAAACAAGGGTGACATTGAAACCATTGTTCAGCTGACCGGCCCATCGACTATTTCGACGCAGGGACTGGCGCTCGACCATACCGGCGCCGCGCTGATCACGGGCCGGTATAATGGTTCCTTTGTAACCGTACCTGCCCAGTCCGGTACAGCGCTACCGGTCAGCAATGGTATTTACGATGTATTCCTGCTGAAGGTAGATTCCACGGGTCAGCCCCTCTGGGCGAAGCAATTCACAGGGCCTGGAATAGAAGAAGGCACAGCCGTGACGGGAAGCCCCGATGGTAGTGTTTTTGTGGCGGGGGCCTTTTCCGAAACAACCGATTTTAACCCGGTACCCGGTGCGCATGTCTTTCGGACCAGTGCCGGGGTTTATGACCAGTTTATTGCGCATTTTGCGCCAGACGGCACGTTTTTGTCGGTGTTTACAACCGGCGGCGCGGGCTCCGACCGCTCTTTTGACCTGGCCGCCACCCAGGAACATTTGTATTTTTCCGGGTCGATCCACTCCACTGTCAGCTATACGCCGGGTAGCGCCGTCGGCCTGGTGGCCAATACCGTCAATAACAACCTGGGCGTGCTGGTGCGATTTCCATTGCGCCCCACGTTTTTAACTACCCATCCCGGTCCGCAGAAAAACCCTGACGGAGTGCTTATTCTATCTCCTAATCCGGCGCTGCCGGGTTCGACGATCCACTACGCGAACAGCAGCCAGTTGCCCCAAGTTGCCAGTGTGGAATTTTGGGAAGTGCATGCAAACCGGCTTGCGCGATCGGTATTGCTCCCGCAACAAGCGATCTCTGCCCCTGAGCAGCCAGGACTGTACCTGGTGCGGCTTTTGGATGGGGCCGGGCGATTTTTATCGGGAGGAAAACTGATTGTCCTTGCGCATTGAACGGCAGAAAAGGCTTCACTGCCTGATCCACCGTTTTTGCCAGCGACCCGACGGCGTTGAACAAGCAAAAAGATAGACGCCTGGGGGGGAATCATGCACTTGTATTTGCCAGACACTTTGGCCGGCCGGGGCCGTTTCGCGCTTCCGGTACAGCGTTTTGCCAGTCAGGTCGAATACTTCAAATGTTACATTTTGAGTCTCAGATAATTCGAGGCCGACCCATAGGTCGTAGTGTGCCGGATTGGGGTAAAGTGTCAGTTTCGCTTCAGGACTTGGTGAGGCGGACAGCCCGGAAACCGGCCCGGGCACAAATGCGACCAGCACTTCCCGGCTGTTCCCGGCAGCTATGTTGAAATTGGGGGTTTGCCCGTGGTCGTTTAACCCATATCCGGGCGCCAGCGGCTGCGAGTAAAACGGGAGATCAAATAAAAGAAAATACTCCCGGGGCTCCAGTAGAGAAAAGAGGTACCCACCACCTGAATTGGTTACTGCTGCCGATACAAAAGTGGAATCTGCGCGGTACAACAACACGACGGCGTTGCTGATGCCGGCCTCTGCGGGCTCGCGTTCGCCATTGTTGTTGGCATCCAGCCACACCGTTCCGTACAAGGCGGGTGTAGCGAGTATCCACGCCGTATTCCAGTTGAGGTTTTCTCCTGCCGACAGATCGAAAACCGGGGTGCGGCCATCGGCATCAAGATGCTCCGATGGCGTGAGTTTATCGGCAGTAAGGGCGGGGATCAATCGCAGATAATAGGCCCCTGGCAACAAATTGGCAAAATAATACCGTCCGTCGGCAAGCGTATTTTGTCGCGCTACCAGGGTGTCAACCCCCTCTTGATACAGGGAAACCTGCACTCCGGGAAGCGTTTTTTCGAGGGCGTCCAACAGCCCGTTCCCATTTTCATCGATACCTACCGTGCCGTGCAAAATGGCTGTATCGAGGCCATTATCGGGGTATAACTGTCGCTTCTGGATAATTTGTTTGGGCTGAAGGGCGCTGCTCCAGCGCAATTCAACCAAAGCGCCGCCACCGATCTCCAGGTATTCCAGCCGAATGGGATATAACTGCCCGCCTTTCACCGAAATCGTACCGGAATGTTCTATGGCCGTTTGCGGTTGCCATTTGTCGATCAAAAGCGAATCGCCGACCCACAGCCGGCAACCGTCGTCGCTGCGTACCGAAAAGGTGTACGTACCGGTAAATACAGGCTGAACAAAACCGGTCCATCGAACGGTAAAATAATCGGCCGGCAATACGTCCGGATCGGGCGAGTTGTCGGCCCAGTTAAATTGCACGGTAGTGTCCATCCGGATCAACGCGGGCGGTTCATTAAAATCGCCGTTTGGATCAAAAAAATAAGCGCCGCGCAGCCCGCTCCCGTTGCCCGGGGTAAACCTGTCATATACCAGGCCCAGGGTCAAACCATTTGCCGGCGCGGGAAAGGATCGCAATGGATTGGGATAGCCATCCGACCAGCTCCGGAACAAATATGTGGTGTCGTCTACTTGTTGCAAAACAGGCGCTTCGATGTGGCGCTGCAAATGGACCACGCTTTCAAAATCGGCGGGCAGTGGCCGGATTTGGCCGTCGATATTGACCGGAACACCCGGCGGTCCGTCCAGGTGTATCATTGTATACTCCGGCTTCACATCGCGCCACACTGTTTTTACGAGGCCACCACTGTCTGTAGCCGTTAGATAGACCCGGTAAAATACATCGGTGGCTGTTTCGCCTTCGGTTGGAATGTAAAAAAGCCCTTCGGAAATGCCAGGCACCGGCGACAAGGCCGGGTGCGTGTGGTTGGCATGATGAAAATCGATTCGCCAGGAAAGCCGGTTGCTGAGGAGCGCTCCTTCCTCAGGGTCGGTTGACTGCCCCGCGAAATAAAGCGTGTCGCCACCGCGATACGTAGCATTTGCCGAAGGGAACAAGATTTCGGGAATGGGGCGTTGGTTGCCGGTGACCCGGAGCAGGGCCAAAGCACTGTTGTCGCTGCCAAAACTATTGCTGACCAAACAGCCGTACCAAGCGCCGCTGTCCGGAAGGGTCAAATTATCCACTGAAAACACAGCATCGGTTGCTCCCGGGATCGGGGCGCCATTCTTAAACCATTGATAATCCAGGGGCTGATGGCCGAATGCCTGTATGTTGAACGTTGCGGATTCGCCGATGGGCAGCAACAAACTCTGTGGTTGGCCCGTGATCAGCGGAGCGCCGTCGCCGGTCCAGAAAATTTTCCACAACGAGCCCTCATTGCTGACGGTGTTGTCGTCCGGCGAACCGCCGCCCAGGCCTGCCCGGGCAAAATAGTACAGATCGCCGTTGGGCGAAACAAGCAGACTGACCGGCCGGTCGATTCCGGTAGCAAAACTGCCAGAAACAAGACCGGTGCCGGGATCGAGCATCTGAATCCAACCCTGACAGTAATCGGCAAATAAGAATTGCCCTTGGTAGGCGGCCGGAATCGACGGATGCATGCCGAATCCAAATGCTGCGCCGACTACCGCACAACCTTCCGAATGCGGATAAGCGTACAGCGGTGGCTGAAAATCGGGCGGCTGCTGCTGGCCGTTCAATGGGCCCTCAACCAGACTCCAGCCATAGTTTTTACCGGGCAGCAATTCGTTGACTTCTTCCCATGAGCCGTTGCCCACATCACAGAACAGGACGCGGCCGGTCGCAGGGTCTGTGCTCATAGAGAATGGATTACGCACGCCGTAAGCATATATGGCACGGTTGTTATCGTTCGCCTGTTGGTAAAACGGATTGGTTGCCGGGATGGCGCCGTCGGCGCTCAACCGCAGGATTTTCCCCAATAAGGTATTTAGATTTTGCGCATTGGCCGAATTGGCCCCGTCGCCCACGCCGGCATACAAATGGTCATCGGGCCCAAAGGCCAGGGCTCCGCCATTGTGGATGGTACCGTTGAGAGCGGGCAGTTCCAGCAGGATTTGCTCGCTGCCCGGCACGGCAAAATCACCATTGGCCCGAATGCGGCTGATGCGGTTGTGATCGGCACCTTTTACGGTGTAGTACACATACACCCATGGTTCAGTTTCAAAATGTGGGTGTACGGCGATGCCGCACAGGCCGCGTTCGTTAAAATCGTCGACCTGCAGGGTGGCGAAGGGCTCGTCGTGCAAGGCTCCGTCGCTGTGCATCAACAAAATACGTCCGTCTTTTTGCGCCAGGAAAATGCGCCCGTCCGGTCCCAGCGCCATCGCGGTCGGATTGAGCCCGTCTGCCACTTTAATCTCCGCAAATCCCGGCGGCAAGATGGCTGCTCTGATGGCGCCGGAACGGCCAGCCAGGCTGAGTACTACTGAAAGTAAAATACAGGTGTTGCGTAGCTGCATCCTAGATATTGTTTCGCTGGTTTCAAAAATGGAACCCGTACCCAAAAAATACGGCTTTCATACCAAATACGCTGAGCCCCGAAAGTGCCACCCCAAGCATGATCAGAAGGAAGGGCACGTACACCGCGAATCTTATAAACCTGTTGTTCCAGGGGAGGTGGTGCATGAGCGGCAGCAACAGGAACGCCAGACACAATCCAAAGAACGATATTTGGAACATCCACAACGACAAGCCCATAAAAAGCAGGCCGACTACGATCTCAAACCCTTGCACGAGAGCGGTGTCGGGGTGGCTCTTCGCGAGGAATTGCGTCCATGTGTTTCGGATTTTCCCAAAGTTCGACCAATGACCCCTGACCTGGCTGGCGCGGTATTCCTGTTGGTTAACATCACCGGTCACCAGGAAAAAAGCCTTACCCGAGATCAGATAAGCAATTACACCGATCGATGAAAGCGGAGAAAGTGCGGCATACAGGGCCGTGCTGTGACTAAGAAACCGAAAGAGCTTTAAGGGTTTGTGCGCCAACGCCAGTACAAAACTGAGTACGGGCGCGAAAAAGGTCAGAATGGTGATGGCGAAGAAATCCCAGTCGTAAATGACTTCAAAACCTGGGTTCAGGGCCAGGATAGGGATCAGGAATTCCTGGCCGCCCACCACAAAAGTCAGTTCTTGCGAATGGCCGAAGAAAAGCGGCAGTGCCAGGTTGGCATTCAACATAAACAGGAAATAGACCAGCGTAAGCGGAAGATTCAGGGTAGGGAACAAAACATCGAGTTTTTCCGTCCAGGAGATGTTGCGGGCGCGCAGCAGCCAACCCATCTTTTGCCGTAAAAACTCGCTGGTGCCGCGGGTCCATTTCATATGCCGGATGCGAAATGCGCGCACGTTATCCGGGAAGTCTTCATAGCAGATCACTTCTTCAGCAAAGCGCCCGCGGTATCCTTTCTCCCGGATATGGATCGCAAAACCCAGGTCTTCGCTGACGATATCCGGGAAACCGCCAATTTCCTCCCAGCACTTGCGGCGCAGGAGCGCGCCATGCCCCAAAAACATGACAAACCCGTAGTCATTGCGCAGCGGTTGGTACCATTTCCAGTGGATGTCGATGCCGACGCCCAGGGATTTGGAAAGGGTGCTAAGGCTGTTTGGGTTGGCCCGGTGATTGGCTTGTACAAACCCGCAGGTGGGGTCCTGCTCCAGAACAGGCACCAGTTTGGACAAGAAATCGGGCGGCAATACCTCATCGGCATCGGCAATGGCAAAATACGGCTCGTCTATAGCGGCAAATTCGAGGCCGTGGTTCAGGTTACCTGCCTTGAATGCCTTTCGGTTGGGGCGGCGCACTACCTGTATTTTTTCAGGGTAGCGGTTGGCGATGGCATCCACCATTCGCTTGTATGGCAGCGCACTGCTGTCGTCAAGAATGTACACCTTGTAGTTCGGATAATCCTGGTGAATGCAGGAGAGTACGCTTTCTTCCACGAAATCATTACACGTGGTGTAGAGGATGGCTACCGGGGGGAGTATGCCCGGTGCGGGGGTGGAGCTGGCAAGGGGCCGGGCTGGGGTCCACTTGCGCATGGCTTGGTAGTACACGGCAAAGCCTACGATGGCCACGTTGTAGATGCCGTACAACCAGGCAAAGTCGATGAAACCAATAAACAGCCACAGCGCCACCCGGCTCGGCAGGTGATACGCCATGTCCATTAACAGCAGCAACCGGGGCTGGAACCACAAAAGGGCGGCAATCCATAGTGCGAATACAACGAGGTACAGCGTGGGCTTGGGTGAACTGGCCATAGGGCGGGAAGTTGTTTTGCTCGCAGCGGCTGGCGAAACCGCGACAGGTTGAAAGCGTAGCGATGTGGCTTCGGTGTATGGCTTGGTACTGGTAAATGGCGTGTTCATTTCTTGAAAATTATAGCCAGACTGCGCTGGTCAATGCCCAGTGCTGACGCGGTAATGGAATAAAATGAGTAGTTTGAGTTTGTGGCCGAACAGGTTATTTTTCGAGACGTATTTTTACCCCGGCAGCGATTACGGTCAGATCGGCAAAGGGCGTGGTCTCCCAGCGGACCGACAGATGCCCCCAAATAACCTGACTGAGAGGCAGTACGGCAGTGGCATAACTGCCGAAAATTTTGTCGTCAATACTGTCTGCTACGCCTGCTTTTCCATACAATAGTCCCAGGTTGAGTTCATAGCCCTTGGTGCTGCGCAACTGGTTGTTGAGCAGGAACCGGTTTTCAGGGCTAGGCGCATCTTCCACCTGCGAACGGAAGTAATAGGGTTCCAAGGCATACCAGGAAGTCACGGGTATTCGCACCCCTCCATAGCCCAGCCATTCATTCGCTATTTTATTGCTCCAGCCATAAAATCCGCCGACTTTGACGAGCATGCCTTTGCCAAAAAAGTACACTTGCTCGCCACCCAGAATTTTCTGCGTCACATTATCCGGGAGGATGCGGGCGCCGAATTCCAAGCGGGTGGTAAGCGCCTTGTTCCAGTTGACTGCCCCGCCGAGCGATAGTGCCTGCGCCTCCTGATTGGCCCGCACCAAGGAGGCCAGGTCGAGCGTGAGGGAGTTGTCATACTTGACATACATCCGCAATTTTTTGCTCAACTGGCCTGTCAATTGAAGCGTCCGGAGGCTGAATTTGCCTTCGCCTTCGGTGGCGGAGTAACCGGCCCATACGTCGAATTCGAGCGGCGCCGCCACGCCATACGTACTGTTGAGCAGGGTATTGGCTATCCGGTTGGATGCATCCAGTTGTAATGCGCTCTGGAGCGCCAAACGGGCATTTTTGACTTCATGTTTGATCAGGTACGCCTGTGCCAGCGCGATGCGGTATTCTATTTCACTGGGAAAATGCAGGGCCAGTTGCCGAAAATAGTGAACCGCCTCATCGCCGTCGCCTTCCCAAAGGCTCACATACCCCAGGCCTTTCTCCGCATCAATATTAGTGGGTTGGGCCGATTGCAACCGCTGGAAGGTATGGCGCGCCACCGCATAATTTCCGGCCCAGGCGTAGTTGTAAGCCATGCCGACCAGGGCCTCCGTCGCATTCGCATCGAGTGAAAGTGCGGTCTCGAATTTGATCCTTGCCTGGTCGAATTGTTTGTTCCAGGAATAATTGTAACCTGCCCCGATGAGGGCGTCGAGGTTGTTCGGATCTTGTTGTAACAAGTTGTTGTAGGCAACTTCGGCCTCCCGGTGCGAGCCGGCTTCCGCCAGTTGTCGCGCCTGTGCGAGGGCCTTGCTCCAATCGCCCGTTTGCCCCTTCAGGCTTAAGGCGATGGATAGTAAGATGGATAAACAGAGCAGTTTTGTCTTCATGCCAGATTGATTTTGTTCAACTGGCTCAAAAGTGCCCCTCCAATGTTCGAAAAACTAAATGAAAGGCGCTGAACAGGTAGATTTAGCGCCTAAAACCCGCCATCTTACCCTTTGGCGCCGTACAGCCACTCGAGCGTATTTTTATAAAAAACCTTTTCCAGGGTGGTTTCCGGGAGGTTCATACGCTCGATAAACGTGCCGATTTCCAGGTCGCCCAACGGGAACGGATAGTCGGTGCCCAGGCATACTTTGTCTTCGCCCGCTACATCGAGAATGTACCGAAGCAACTGCGGATCGTGTGTGGCGGAGTCCACCCAAAACTTGCCGAGATAGTGCCGCGGAGGCTTGTCGTTATCGACTGCCACCAGATCGGGCCGGCACTCGAAACCGTGTTGTACGCGGCCCACCGTAGTGAGGAAAGAACCGCCGGCGTGTGCAAAACAAACCCGCAACAGCGGGAGCCGTTCCAGCACGCCGCCGAAGATAAGCGAACAGACGGCCCGGCTTGTTTCGGCAGGCATGCCGACGAGCCAAGGAAGCCAGTATTTGCGCATGTGCTGCTCGCCCATCATTTCCCAGGGATGCACAAAAACAGCCATGTTGAGCGCCTGGCAGGCTTGAAAAATCGGGAAAAACTGCGGCTCGCTGAGGTTCAGTTGGTTCACATTCGAACCGATTTGAATACCCGGGTAGCCCAATTGATTCAGGCGCTCCAATTCCCGGATGGCCAAATCGGTATCCTGCATGGGGATGGTCCCAAGCGCGATATAATGCTCCGGGAAGGACTCTACGACTTCGGCCAGGTGATCGTTGAGGAAACGCGACAGGTCGAGGCAATCGGCGGGTTTGGCCCAATAGGAAAACATGACCGGAATGGTGCAGACGACCTGGACGGGTGTATGGTAGTGCAGGTATTCTCCGATTCGAACCTGCGGATCCCAGCAATTGCTGGCGATCTCCCGAAAAAAGGTTTGACCCTTCATCATGCGGGCAAACCCCGTTCTGTGGTGTTCGAGATGGATAAAGTCACCATAGCCGAACTTTTCTGCAAAATTGGGCAGCCGTTCGGGCAGGAGATGGGTGTGCATGTCGATTTTGTGCATGGTCGTCGCAACAGCAGGGTAGGGTGGTAAGGCCCGCCGTCGCCTGGGCACAAAGATGGAAAAGCACGACAATTTTGACTTACTCCTTGACCAGTTTTCCGGAAATCACCTGATGATTGGTCCGAACCTGCCAAACATAAATGCCGGCCGGATAGTGTTGAACGGGTACGGGCTGCACCGTGTCGCCGGTGGCAACCAGCGCTTGCCGGCAAACGGTTCGCCCGTCGGCCGCAAACAGTTGGATTTCCACTGGCCCTGTGAACTGCCGGAATTGAAACAATGCCATATCGCTCACCGGGTTTGGAAATACGGATACCGAAAGTTCTCCCGCCGGTTCGCCGGAAGAAAGGGTGGGAGCGCCCATCGCCCGCAATACCGCTGCGAGCGCGTCGACACGCCCAAAACCGCAAGTATTGTTCGGGTATGCATGGCCGGGCACATTGCCGCAGTCGATTTGCACAGGGATATGAACAGCCGTCTGCTCGATGATGTCTTCGATCTTATCGACTTCGCCGGCCAGATCGGGCCGCGCAGACAGCAGCAACGCCACCAGCCCTACCACGTGCGGCCCGGCCATGCTGGTGCCCCAAAAGTGGGCATAGCCGCCATTCCGGATACACGAGCGCACGGCGGCCCCCGGCGCTACTACGTTTGGCTTCAGCCGAAAACTGTTGTCGGTAAAAACGGGTCCCCGGCTGCTGAAATTCGTCACTGCATCGTCAACATCGGTAGCGCCAACACTAAAGCTTTCTTCAAAATAGGCGGGCGGGTCAGGTGTCGTGCCGCATCCGCCGGCGCCGTAATTTCCGTTGCTTGCCACCACCACCACGCCCGAAGCACGGAGGTTGACGACGGCTTCACGGATCAATTCGTTGACATCCAGATTTATACAGCCTTCCCCGAATGTACATAGCCACGAGTTATTGATGACGTGTGGGGCCTTGCTTACGTCCGGGTTTTGGCCGTTGAGATCGGTTGGAGCCAGAAACCACTGGAAACATTCGATGTACGTGGAAGGCTTCCCGTTGCCGCGTTCCATGTTGCGGCAACCTATCCATTTGGCGCCGGGCGCTACACCAATCTGGTTGCCTTCGTTGTCGTCGCCGGTCATGGTGCCCATGGTATGAGTACCGTGGTTGTTGTCGTCGCAGGGCTCGGTTGCATCGAGCCCACATGGGTTGTTGAAGGCGCCGGGGATGCTGTCTACGGCCAGCAGGCTGATTTCGTGTATGGCGTCGTGCCAATTGTAGTTGTGGTCCACACTGCCATCGACGTTGTTATACCCGCGGTAATGGGGTTTCAGCGCCGGGTGCATCCAGTCGTAACCGGTATCGGCGCCGCCCACGGTTATGCCCTGCCCGTTGTAGCCCATGGCCCATACGGACGGCGCGTGGATCTGTTCCACACCCCATTCGACCATACCCCGGCTGTTCACCCCATCGGGCCGGTTATCCGGTTGACTAAATGGTACATCCGGATCGGACGCCACGACGGTCACTTCCGGCAAGGCTGCCAGCGAGCGGATCACCCCGGTGTCGGCGTGCGAAACGGCAATGGCATTTACCAGGAAGAAGCTGTTGAGGTTGGCCTTGCGTGCGCGTAAAATCCGGATCGCTTCTGCCTGGCTTCGCGAAGCCGTTTGCACCAGTTGCCCGTACACAAATTGAGCCTTGGCCGTTTTGCCATGGATGCTTTTAGCCCCGCTCAGGTCGGCTTTTTCGCTAAAAAGAACGAGAATATCTGCCGGCTCGCCCCGGTAAAATGCCGGTCGGATTTCGGGGGCTATTTTGATGGCCCAATCTGACGTGGCAGCCGGTTGCTGGGCGATAAGGGGAGTAAGACAGAAAACCAGGGAGAGGCTGGAAAAGATGTGTTTGTTCATTTTTATACTGCAGTTCGTTTTGGTCCAACGGTGAAAACAAGGGTAAAAACATGCCGAAGGCAAACAACCAGGGCCAAAAGTACGTTTACTCCTGCAAACCGGCCTTTGGGCGAATCGCCAAAATGAGCAAAGGGGGCTTTCGGTTAAAGCCCTATCTTTGCCGCCATTATTCCATCACGAATTTATCCAATTGCACCATGAAAATCGCTATTGGTTGCGATCATGCGGGGTTTCCGTATAAAGACGGGCTGGTGGCTATGTTGCAACGGCAGGGCCATATGTTGCTCGATTTCGGCACGCATTCCACCGATTCTGTTGATTATCCGGACTTTGCCCATGCCGTGGCCGATGCAGTAGAACAAGGACGCGCCGACCGGGGCATTGTGATTTGCGGCAGCGGAAACGGGGTAGCGATCACAGCCAACAAACATCAAGGCATTCGCTGTGCGGTTTGTTGGACGGAGGAAATCGCCCAGCTGGCCCGTCAACACAACGACGCCAATGTCATCGCCTTGCCGGCACGATTTGTGCCCGAAATCCTGGCGCAGGCGATGGTCCGTATTTTCCTGAATACCCCATTTGAAGGCGGCCGGCATGAGCGCCGGGTTAACAAAATTGCCTGTGCCTGACGAAACCTTCTCCCAAACCTCTTTTTTACACAAAATACTATTTTAACAATGAGATTACGTGTGTTGCTTTTGCTTATGGTATATGCTGCTGCCTTGAACGCGCAGTCGGCAATGCCAGGCGATTCCTTGCAGCCGATGATGCCCAAAAAGACCGAACACCGCTATGCGTTACCGGATGCCCGGCCTTTCGCCGCCACGATCGCGGCCCCCGATATCAAAGTGCTGATCGACACCCTCGCCTCGGCTACTATGGAAGGGCGGGAAACCGGCGAGCCCGGCCAGCGGCTCGCCGCCGACTATATCGCCGAACAGTTCAAATCACTTGACCTGCCACCCGTTGCTGACCGGCACACTTATTTTCAGTCGGTTCAAATGAAGAATGAATCCTGGAAGGACATTAGCCTGAAAGTGGGCAACCAGGAATTCAAGAATCGCACGGATTTTTACGTTTACCCCTCCTACAACCCAAGCCAGCCGATGCTGGATATCAAAGAGGTCATTTTCGTGGGTTACGGGATTGAAGACTCGAAATACAACGATTACGGCAAAGCGGATGTCAACGGCAAAGCCGTGCTGCTGTACGATGGCGAACCGATGGGCACGGACGGCAGGTCGCTTATAACCGGCACCGATTTTCGCTCGAATTGGTCGCTCGACTGGAAGCGAAAAGTCAAACTGGCGAAACAAAAAGGCGCTGTCATGGTGTTTATTGTCGACCCGAATTTTGAAGACAACGTCAAATCGAACCGCCGGAAATTATCGACCTGGGGTTGGAGACCATATGCTCCGGACATGGACAATATGGAGGAAGGCATGGTCAGCAATATGTTTATTTCCCAAGCGGTAGCCAATGCCATTTTAGGGAAAAAATCGGGCAAAGCAGAGGATGCCTTTGCTGAATTGCGAAACCGGGAGGCCTTCAAACCGGTGAAGGTCAAAACGGAAATTCTGCTGCACCTCGACAAACAGACCAAAACGCTGCAAGGCGCCAATGTTATCGGATTTATCGAAGGCTCGGACCCCAAATTAAAGGACGAACTGGTTTTTGTGACTGCCCACTACGATCATTTGGGCCATGCCGACGAGGTGATCTACCCCGGCGCCGACGATAATGCCTCCGGTACCGCTGCGGTGATCGAGATCGCCCGGGCCTTTGCTGCAGCCAAAAAACAAGGCTTGGGCCCCAAGCGGAGCGTGGTTTGTATGCTGGTATGTGGAGAGGAAAAAGGCCTGTTGGGCTCCAAATTCTATGTGGAATTCCCCATTTTCCCCCTGGAAAAAACCGTGGTGGACGTGAATATCGACATGGTTGGGCGTATCGACGAACGGCATGCCGGCAATCCGGATTATATTTATGTGATCGGCTCCGACCGGCTGAGCACCGAGCTCCACGAGATCAATGAATTCGCCAACCAGACCTACACCCAACTGGAACTCGACTACAAATACAACGCTGCCAACGACCCCAATCATTACTACGAGCGCAGCGACCACTACAACTTCGCCGAGCGGGGTATTCCGGCTATTTTTTACTTCAGCGGCACACACCCCGACTACCATAAACCCAGCGATACGCCCGATAAAATTAACGCCGCCGCCGCCGCCAAGCGCGCTCAATTGGCTTTTTACACCGCCTGGGATATCGCCAACCGGCCTACCCGAATTGTAGCAGACCTTCGGAAGTGAGATTACAAGGTTTCAGGGTTTCAAGGGGTTTCAGGGTTTCAAGGGGTTTCAGGGTTTCAGGAGGTTTCAAGGTTTCAGGAGGTTTCAAGGTTTCAGGAGGTTT
>JBGARJ010000041.1:0-49841 GCA_044230315.1 Saprospiraceae bacterium | reverse complement strand
TTCTCCAAGGCCACCGACCCGCTTAAACAGGTCAAAGCGGGCTACCGGATCACCGCTATCTCTCCGCTGAGTGTTTCCTGGCCGCCGTCCACCAGGTCCAGTTCCAAAAACCAGACATAAACGCCCGGTTGCACGGCCTTCCCTTTCCATGTGCCGTTCCAGGCGCGCGTATCATCATTGGGCGCGACGTCCCGCTGCTCAAAAACAGCCGAACCCCAGCGGTCAAAGATTTGCAGGCGGCGGATGCGCTGAACCGAAGGGCCGAAACTAGGGGTAAACCGGCCGTTCAGGTCGGTTTTGGCGCCCGGCGCCATCGCATTCGGCACATAAACCAGCAAGCGGCGATCGACCTGCAGGTTCATATCATCGGTGGCTGAACAGCCACTGGCATTTGTCACCGTCAGCACATAGTGGATATTGTTCAGTGGCCGGGCGACTGGATTCGGGCAGTCGGCGCAACTTAAGTAGGACGCATCCTCCCAGGTATATTGTACCAAGCCGGCATTGGGCACGAAAATATTGAGCTGAATAGAGTCGCCCAGCAGCACCGTGGCATCTTCGGGCAGGCTGACCACCACTTCCGGCGGTTGAGCCACCTCGATATCCTGCATATCGATACAACCGTGCACATCCTGCGCAAATACGGTGTATTGGCCGGCGGCCAGATCGCTGAACAGGTTGCTCTGTAAATAGACGGACCCATCCAAACTGAATACCAAGGCCGGGTCGGGGCTCTCCAGGTGCACCGCACCGTTTGCCTCGCCGAAACAGTGCACCGAATCGGCCTCCAGGCTAAATACAATGGGCGGAAAATTGGTTATCGCCGCCGTGCTGGTTTCGGTGCAGTCGCTGGCGTCGGTAACCGTGAGGGAATAATTACCGGCCGGCAAATTGGCGACGGTAGCCTTGCTGGCGCCGGGAATGTTCCAGGCATAGGCATATGGCGGCACCCCCCCGGATACCGTGGCTGTCAGCATGCCGTCCATTTCATTCAGGCAGGTCGGCGTACCGTCTACGGCAATTTGGATAGCCGGCAACACGGTGAGTTGAACCGTATGGGTGGAATCGCAGCCGTTGACGGCGGTAAACGTTTTTTGAAAAACGCCGGACACGCCCTGCTCCTGCCCGAACACGGTCACCGTTTCGCCCGCGCACAGCACGAATTTTTCGGCGGTGGAAAAGGTGTCTTTCGGGATCACTTTGACAAATACCGTGGAATCGCAACCGGTAAAAGCCGACAGCAAAAACGTCTTTTCATCTCCGGGCAACAGATTCAGCCCGTTGTAGGTCAAAATGTCGCCCAAACACACGGCCGTGTCCACCGAAATCTGGTACGTGCCGATCGTGGTGCCCGTGACCCTGACCTGAACGGTGGAGTCGCAGCCATGCATCGTTTGAAGGAAAAACGTGTGGCTGCTGTCCGGGGCAATGGTTTTGCCATTCCACTGTACGGTCCGGCCGTAACAAATCGTCGTGTCGATGGTATAGTTAAAGGTGTCGTTAACGGTAAAGTACACCGAATCGACGCTGTAACAGCCGTTGTTCAGATTGGCCTTCAGCGTCACAAAACCGGACGCCGGGGGACCTGCCGATACGTCGGGGCAATTCGCACAATCCACTGCGGCTGCCGGTTGCCAGTTGTACGTATCAAACCCGGCCTGGCCCAGGTTCACGGTTTCGCCCTGACAGATTATCCGGTCGGGGCCCAGTTTCAGTACCGTGCTGCTGTCTACCCCAATGATCCGCGTATCGGTTTGGGTAATCCCGCAAATATCCGTTACCGTTACGGCATAGGTGCCGGCATCCGGGGCGTTGAACACCGGCGCGACCGAGCCGTCCTGCCATTTCCAGGCGATCAAATCCTGGCCGGCGGCACTCAGCAACACCGTGGCATTGTCGCAGATCAGGGTATCGGGCCCAAGGTTAAGCGCAGCGGGGTTATACGGGAAGTAAACGGACGTAATATTGTTGACAAACGCACATTCGCCGATGGTTGTGACCGGAAAATCCTGGGCCAGGCTGAAGGGCGTTGGTTGGGTATTATTGTCGTTCAATACGATAAATACCGAGTCGTTCGCCACCCGGGGCAGCCGCGCTTTGAACGTCTTGCAGCTGTCGGGCGCCAGATCGAACCCGAGCGGCGCCATGCCCAGCCAAGTAGCGGCTGAAGTTTGCGGGTTGCCTTTATAAGCCGAGACAGGCGTTTGCAGGGGCATTACGTTGTCGCCATAATTGCAAACGGTTATAGTGATGTCAATAGAATCGCCAACGCAGGTGATCGCAGGCGACATTAGCGCGCCATCCGGCGCCGGGAACGTCGGATTGAAATACTGGTTTAGAAAACTGTTCATGCGCAGACTGTCGCCTACGATATTCGGGTTTTGCTGGTATCGCGGTACGCTCAGGTCTTCGTTGATGTTAGTGTTAAAATAGGCGTGCTGGTTCCACACGCGCCGGGAGGAAATACCGGGCAGGCCAATGGCCTCATACGCCACGACGGTACCCAGATCGGCCGTGCCGTTGCTGCCGCATTCGATCACGATTTCCGTTTGGCCGTCGCCGTCCACGTCCAGCACAAGGGGGTTTTCAATGTGGGTGAGCGAAAGGCAGTCGTCTTCCCATTTCACCTGGCCGGTTGCGCCTTCCAGCACCTGAAGTTTGGTTTGACCCCGGTAAATAACGTCGGCTGAGCCGTCGCCGCAAAAATCATACACGCTGGAGCAGGTGATCGAGGAAGCATCCGTGTTCGCCAGTTTCCACATCGGGGTGAAGTCGTTATTCAGTGCGTACAACCAGGGGAAACCGACAAAACTGACCTCCAGCTGGCCGTCACCATTCAGGTCGGCCACATTGACGCGGGAGGCGCCATCGCCCCAGTTGTTGAGCAATTGGAATTCGCGCAGGATGGTCGGCGTCTGGATGTCCCAACAATAAACGGTGTTTTGGGCGCCCTTCTTCCCTTGCACAATGGCATCCAGATCGCCATCCTTATCAATATCGGCAATGCTTGTAAAGCCGTCGGTAAAAGGCGCTGGCGCGGTTACTACAGGCGCCACAACCCCTGTGACCAGGTTGACCGACAACACCTGGTTGCCGGCTACGATCTCCAGACCGTCGCAATCGGGGCAGAAAGAAGCCGGCAGCGCGTCGACGACGACGGGCGAAGCGAAAGAGAAATTGCCGGCCACCCGCGCCGGGTGTTCGCCCGACGAAACGCCCGGGCCGCCGGAAGCCAGTAAAGCGCCGGTTTGTCCGCTGAACACCTGGTTGCCCACGTTTACCTCGGGCCATCCGTCGTGGTTGAAATCGGCAATATTGGGCACGGCAAAGCGCGCCCGGTTGGCATAACCGACCAGGCTGGTGCTGGCCCACTTCAGCGCGCCGGTGTGGCTGTAACAGCGCAGGATCTGGTCGTTCCCCACGATCACGAATTCGCCGAACCCGTCGTTGTCAAGATCGGCCATCGCCGGCGCCGTGCCCCCGGCCAGGGTCACCGGCGAGTTGATCTGCACTTTGGTGGCGCCCGTAGCGCCGTTGATAATAAATATCTCGGTGCCTTCCGAATGGTAAGTCACAATCTCCGGGATGCCGTCGCGGTCCATATCCCCGGCTACCAGGGGCGAGTACGTGCCTGTTTCCGCTTGCCCCACCCATTGGATGCCCAGGGTAATACTATCGCAAGACGGAATAAAAAAACAATCGGCGTTGCAGGTGGTATAGTAAAAGTTATCGCATTGACCCGTGCAGGTACAATCCTGATCGTAGCAATCGATGAGCCCGTCGCCGTCGTCATCGATACCATTGTTGCAAATTTCCACCGGCGTTTGGGCCAATAAAACCATGGAAAAATTGCACCAAAAAAAGAATACTGCGAAAAAAACAAATCGGTGGGCGTGGTGGGGCCGGTGCGCATGGAAGCGTTCAATCATGGGATGGGATAGTCTTTGTTCTGGTCGGGCAGAAAACGGCCGGTTCCGGCGTTTCTTTTGCCCGGCAAAACGATTAACGAATCATTTAAAACCAGAGACTACGGCGGGGTTGGGCTTGAGATCGGCCTGGATTAGCAGGAAAATGGCGGCTCAAACGTATGGCAAAAATGTGGAATTTCTAGTGATTGGTCAAGGCCGGCACGATTTCTGAGGCGAATGGCGCGTGCCGGATCAACAAACGCTTCCGGTCAGTGGCACGCAGAACCAGGAATGATGGATGAACTCCACACAATCCGCGGGTCCTTATGGCTTGGGGATGTTACTTTACCCGAATTTACTTTAAAATTCCCGGTAAATAGCCCAGGCATTTTACCTTAGCTCCAATAATCGTCCTGTCTGCCCCCAAAGCCTGTAAGGTTAGCAGTGCGTGAACCCAAACCGGCCGATTCGGCCAGCATTTCACGCGAAATGGTTTTAAAACAAACAAAAACAATCCCTGTCATGAAAAGAATCCTTTACACAACGATTCTCCTGATTTCCCTGTTTTCCGTACAGCAGCTTATGGCCCAAGGCTGCGTAGCTATCCGGGGCACAGCCTGCAGCGTTAGTTGCGGCGATGAGAACACACTCGCCAAAGGCGAGTTTCAGGTAGGCTCCGGCATGCGTTACTTCAAATCCTTCCGGCACTTCCGCGGCACAACGGAAGAAGCCATTCGTGTCGAGCAAGGCACCGAAGTGATCAACCACTCGTACTTCCTCGATTTGTCGGTCAATTACGGCATCACCAACCGGCTGTATGCCAATGCCGTGGTCCCCTTTGTTTATCACACGCGCTCCTCCATGTACGAGCACGGCGGCAACCCGCCCAATGGGCTCGGCGAACGGCACGAGACTTCATCCAAAGGCCTGGCAGATGTCCGCCTCGGCCTGGGTTACTGGCTCTTCAAACCCAAAGCCGACAACTATTTTAACTATGCCGTCGGGGTCGGGGTAAAACTGCCGACCGGCAAAGCCGACTATACCGATTTATTCTACAATCAAGGCCCCAGCAAAGACCAGGATATAGAAGGCGTGGTCGACCAGTCAATTCAACCGGGCGACGGCGGCACGGGCATCGCCCTCGATGTCCAGGGGTATCATATCATCTGTAAATGGCTGACGCTGACCACCAACTTGTATTACATGATCAGTCCGCGCGAAACTAACGGCGTAAAAACCCGCAGCGGCAACGGTGAATTTTCCTGCCCCGATCAATATGCCGTGCGTTTGGGTGGCTACTTCAGCATCCCGGTAAAAGGGTTAAGCGCGTACCTCGGCGGCCGCATGGAAGGCATTCCTTCGAGCGACCTGATCGGCGGAAGCGCCGGCTTCCGTCGGCCCGGTTACGCCGTTTCGGTCGAGCCGGGCCTCAGCTACACCTTCCGGCACTTCACCTTCAACGCCAGCGTTCCCGTGGCTGTCAAACGCGCCCGGGTGCAGAGTTACGACGACAAACAACGCACCGCCAGCACTGGCATCTTCACCCAAGGCGACGCCGCTTTTGCCGACTATCTCCTGAGTTTTGGCGTAGCCTACCGGTTCGGCGGCAAACACGACAAGGCTGCGTCCGCTGCGCCCGCCTGGAAAAACGTGGAACCGGCAAAAGGTCATTGAGATAGAGAAGTTTAGAAAGAGGCTTAGAGCGGTTTAGAAGCAATATTTATTGAAGATAGGCGGGGCCGCCGGACGACGTCCGGCGGCCCCACTCGTATCGGATCGGTACGAACCGAAAGTCGAAGGTTTGTTCATTTCGGTTGTTCGATTCCCTGCGCCGGCTCCTTTTTCTCCACCGGTTTGGCAAAGGACAATCCGATCGAGGTAAGGGCTGCGATCAGTAAGACCCGGACCGATCCGCTCAGGGAAACGCCGAACTTATCGGCCAGATAATCGAATGCCGGCGGCAGGCAGATCAGTGTCGCCAGGAGGGTAAAGCCGAAGGTGACATAATTCTGTTGGACCAAAGAGCCCAGTGCAATCAACAACATGATGACCGACCCCATCCAGAACAAGCCTGCGCCGAGGGCCGAGGGAATGGCGTACAATTTTTTGGCGCCGGTGGTCACAGTCGTGTCGGCCGCTTGCGCGCGTTCAAAAAATACATCCGGCAGGCCGTTGAGTAGTTCGAGCATGGCGGCATTGACGCGGCTCATCTCCGTGTTTAATTCATCCATCGTGATGGTACCCAGCCGGTTGCTTTGCTGCAAGGCGTTCAGTTTGCCGGAAAGCAGTACCAATTCGTCGTATTTTTCCGAAACGGCCTTGTCCGGGTAACGCTGCAGATACCAGGTCAGCAGGGCAAAGAGCTCTTCGTACAGCTGGTCCTGCGCGTTTTCGGCCAGGAGGTCCTTAAAATAGTCGCGGTTCTTTTCCATGACGGATGCTCGAAAAGGATAGCCGTGAAGGCATTTCCATAGGCAAAATTAATAAAGATGTTGATGGCCGGTAGCAGCTGCCCTGGCAGTCTTTTACCTTTGCCGTCAAAATGTATTCATGAAAACAAACCTGCTGTTCGCCGCATTTTGGGCTGCCTGCCTCTTGCCGTCCTTTGCTGCCGCCCAAATCAACTATTTCCCGGAGGAACTCGTCGTCAACGCTTCTGTGCTTAACCTGCGCGACAAACCCGATCTGACCGGCAAAGTGGTGGAAAAACTGCCCCGCGGCGCCACACTCACGCTGTTGGAAGCGGTCAACGAAGGCCAGTTTGTCGAGATCGACAGCCAGTCGGGCGCCTGGCTCAAGGTACAATACAAAAACAAGACCGGATATGTGTTCAGCGCCCATGTGGTCGGGGCGTATAATCTGTACCAGGAAGGCGATATTTTTCTCGAATCCCTGCCCGGCCTCAACTGGTACGGCGTGTACGTGCGCGATTCGTTTGCCGATGAGGTCCGGAAAATCGAGGTGCGCCTGGAAGAAGAATACAACGAATTTTTCGAAGACAAGGTCAAGGCCCTGAAAACCAACCAGAAAGACACCAGCAAATTTATCCTGGGCACAGCCGCCCCGCTCCAGCCGGGCTTCGCCGGCAGCCTCGGCCTGTTCGATCCCAATTCCATCTACCTCAATAACGAACTCACGCCGGGTATCATGCTGCCCATTTTCCCGGGGCAGGAACCCGACGATACCACCATCACCCCCACGTATTACCTGGCTGCCGTAGGCTGCGCCCAATTCGAAGGCTCCGACTTCGTTCAGGTCAGCGGCTACCGGCTGTACGCCATGGAAATGCAACCCGACGGCCCCTCCAACAAACAGGATATCACCGGTTGGGTGCAGCCCGAGGAAGGCCTGAACCCCAGTGTGCGCCTCATCTGGTACGGCGACCTCGATCACGACCGCAAAGCGGACGCCATTCTGCAAGACTCGCCCTACGAAGCCGGCGCCCGCATTTCGCTCTTCCTTTCGTCGAAAGCACGACCCGGTGAATACCTGCACAAGGTGTGCGAGTATTTTTATCCGATGGACTAAACCCACCGCCATGCATCCCGATTCATTCGTCGTCAAAGAACCCCACGAAAACCGCACCACGGCGCCGCATGTGCTGCCGATCTACGCCACCTCGTCGTTTGTATTTGAAAACATCGACCAGGGCATGGAGATCTTCAACAACATCGAAAGCGGCCACGTGTACAGCCGCTACGCCAACCCGACGGTGGACACCGTGGCGCGCAAGATCGCCGATCTCGAAGCATATGGCCTTGAGGTAGCGGCCGAAGCTGTGCTCACTTCCTCGGGGATGTCGGCCATTTCCACCCTGCTGCTGGGCCTGTTGAAATCGGGCGATAAAGTATTGAGCCAGGGCAACCTGTATGGCGGCACTACCGAATTGCTCACGGCCATCCTCGCGCCGCTTGGCGTGCAGACGATCTTCACCGACCTGCGCGACCTGGCCGGCGTGGAGGCGCTGTTGCGCAACGAGCCGGCCATCCGGATGCTGTACTGCGAAACGCCCGCCAACCCTACCCTGGCCTGCGTCGACATCGCCGCGCTGGCCGGCCTGGCCCACCGCCACGACGCCTGGTGCGCCATCGACAACACTTTCCCCACCCCGCTGCTGCAACAGCCCTTCGCCCACGGCGTCGACTTCATTATCCACTCCACCACCAAATACCTCAACGGCCACGGCAACAGCATCGCGGGCGTGATCGTCGGGCGCGACCGCGCACTGATGCGCCAGCGCGTATGGCGGGCCATGAAACTCGCCGGCACCAATTGTTCGCCCTTCGAGGCCTGGCTTACCCACAACGGCCTGAAAACGCTGGCCCTCCGCATGGAGCGTCACTGCGCCAACGCCCTGACCCTGGCCCGATGGCTGGAGCAACACCCCGCCGTGTCGCGCGTCAATTACCCCGGCCTGCCCGGCCACCCCGATCATGAACTGGCCAAACGCCAGATGCGCGGCGGCTTCGGCGGCATGCTCAGTTTCGAACTCGAGGGTGGCCTGGAAGCCGGCCTGCGCTGCATGAACCGCATCCGCTTCTGCACGCTGGCCCCCACCCTGGGCGACGTCGACACGCTCATCCTGCACCCTGCCTCCTCGTCGCACCTCAACGTGCCGCGCGCCGTTCGCGAGCAAAACGGCATTACCGACGGCATGATCCGGGTGTCGGTCGGGATCGAAAATGTAGCGGATATTATCGGGGATTTGGAGCAGGCGATCGGGTAAATCTGGAGTATGAAGTGCTGCGAATTTCCCGACGAAAATGGAGGGCTCTAGGTCATCTGGCGCATGCAACTCCCGGTTCCTCCATGATTCACCCTTTTTGATATATAGCCAGGTTTTACTTTCAACGGTAAGCTCCCACACCGTTTGGCTGTGCTAAAAACACAGCCATAAGTAGCCGGATTTAAAATCCCTACACCGTAACACAAGAAGTCGAAAGGACCCTCACGGCGACGGCGGCCCATACGTTGTCCGTACCAGCGTCCGTTTCGGCGGCCCCCACCCTTTCCGAATGGTGACGATAAACAGGTTGTCAAAATCATTCTCCGGGATGGGTATGATCGCCCCCCCACTCAGGCCCTCCACGATTTGCGGGATATTATTGGAATGCCCCACCACGAGCACGTTCTTGCCGCGGATGCCCTGCAGGGCGGTGATCAATTCAGCCGTGGTATCGGGCCGGTAGAGCGTGAGCGGAAGGTGCAGCGCATCGGCCAGGGGTTGGGCAGTTTGTTGGGTACGGAGAAACGTGGAGGCGTAGATCAGGCCCACGCGCTTGTCGAGCAAGGTGTCGCGCAGGATGTTGGCCCGGGCGAAACCGGCGGCGGAAAGGGGTGAATTGGCAGAACTATCGAGGCGGTCGGCATGCCGCACCAGGTAATACCGCGTGGTGCAGGAGGCCAGGGCGCCAAACAACAGCATCAGAAAAAGGTAGCGCTTGTGCATGGGTATCCCGGTTTTTGAACAGAAACGGCGAAACGACAGCTCCCCGCAGGTTCCCGGCCAAATTGAAAGGGCCTGGAACAAAAGGGGCGCACGCCGGCGCTACAAATTTGCCTCCTTTCCGTTCAAAAGAAAAACTGCTCGCGTACAATCTTCCCGTCGCGTACTTCATATACGCCGACCTCATCGAATTGGCGCCGCACGCCGTCGGTTTGGGTTGCTTCGAAACCCATGGTGAGCGTGAAAAAGCGGCCCGCCACCTGGGGGTCGTTGAAATAACCGCCGTGCACTTCGCGGATGGTCTCATGAAACAGCGCGGCGCGTTGCTGAATTCCTTCGACCCCCACCACATGCGGCATTATGCCGTGCAGCGGTTCGACGCTCTCAAAATCGGGGGCGAAAAGATCGGCATACGCCTGGGCGAACTGGCCGCTGCGGCAATGTTCGACGAGTTGGCGGGCAATTTCGGCTGTTGTCATGGAAATACATTTTGTTTTTTTAACGTGCCGCAAAGATCAAAATTTTTATTTTTAAAACAAAATGTATTCAAATGGATAGTTCGATATATTTTGCAGTTGGCGCCCTATAAACAGCAAAGTGTACCAGACTATTGATTTAATCCATTGTGATTTAATTGGCTCAACAACCATTCCTTTTCGGTCAGCACGGGTTCTTGTTCGATCTGCCGGCGCAATTCGGTCAGGGCAGCCGGGTCGTCGGGGTTGCGGCGGAGCAAGGCCCGCGTGTAGCGGACGATGTTCAGGAAGTTGTCGCGGTGGTAGCCCACGGCCCGCTGGCGCCGGATGTAGTTTTTCACACTATCGAGGTGGCTTTCCAGCAGGTCGGTTTCACCGGTTTCGTAGTAGATTTTGAGTTGCAGGGTTTTGGCGTTCAGGCTGTTGATAAAGTCCTTGTAATCGGCGCGCTGCAGGTGGAGCAGCGCTGCGCGGTAGTCTTGCCGGGTGTAGGCTACGCGGGCCATGTTGAGGCTGAACGCAGCCTCGCGGTAGTGCCGTTCAAGGGTCAGTTTGTAGCGGTAAATAAAATCCTCGGCCCAGCCGATCTCATGCAGCCGGATGGCCACGCCCACGATATTGTGGTAGGCGAAGCGCGAGAGTACGCCGTTTTCGACCAGGAGTTGGCGCTCCAGCGCCTCTCGGTACAGGTCGAACGTCGCCCGGTACCAGTACTGGTCGCCGGTTTCGTTGCTTTTCTTGACGCCGAAGTTGATGGCCAGCAGATACAACGCCCGGAGTTCGTCGGGTGGAAACTGGTCGGCGTGGCCGCTGAGCGTTTGGCGGAAGCCGGAAAAATGGGCTTCGGCAGCCGGGTCGGCGAGGAAATGGCAGCCGTGGTAATACAAGGCAATAGCCGGCACATCGAGGAGCCCTTCGTTTTCCACGTGTTTGAAAATGGCGTCGAGCAGCCCGAAATGGTACTCCGTCTGGACCACCGCCTGGTGTGAACGCGCAAAACAGACATGCCGCAGTTTGCGGGCAATATACGTGGTGTCGAGCAGGTCGGAGATTTCCTGCAGGTTGAAGGCCTCGTAGCGTTTGGCGGCCGAAGCCGATTGGAATTGTTCGAGCTCGATCCGGTGCAGGTCGTCGAAGTATTCGGCATGCCGCCACGGTTGTTGTTCGCGGCTGCGCCGCGCTTCACGCAGCGCCACCTGGCTGTGCTTGGGCAGGTTACGTTTGCGGTAGCTGCCGGCCAGCCGGATCTTGTTGCGTTCCGGATCGGCAAATTTTTCCTGGTACATCCAGAAGTGTTCGAGCAGGGTCAGCAAATCGCTGTTGGCCAGGCGCATTTTCTGGTCGTCGAACGGCGCGCCGGGATACGCGGCTTCGAAGGCCGCAGGGGACGCCGGCTGTTCGCCCGATTCCACGCAACGGCGCAGGTAGGCGCACAACCCCTCCAGTTGTGTTTTCTGGTTAAAGAAAGGCGAGCGGACAAATTTGTCGAACGCGCGCAGTTCGGTTTTTGTCAACGCAGCAAAAGCCTCCCAAAGGCGGGTTTTTTCCATGATTTTCAGAAAACAGCAGTCCGGCAGGTTTTTGCAAACCACTGAAATGAAGCCTGGTACATGTTGTTGGCGAGGACGCCAACAACGGCGTTAAGGCTTGATTTTCAACGAAATGCCGCTATTGGAGTCCTCGCCAACAGCAAAATGTACCGGACTATTGAGAAAAAGCTGCCGATTTTTTGAGGCAATACCGGCTTCAAAAGTAATTTTTGGCTACAATTTTTTTATATAAACCTATATTTCAATAGTTTAATTTTTAAAAAAACATAAATAAGGCTACAATCTTAAATTTTTGTCTTTGCGCCGCGGGAAAGCGTTTGCCACTTTTGCAGCATCAAATACCACCGTGAAAAGTCACCGAACATGAAAAAATACATACTCCCGTTTTTCCTGCTGATTACCGGCGCCCGCATGGCCGATGCTCAATGCACCGCCAACGCCGGTCCCAACCAAACCCTGACCTGCCTCGTCCCTTCCGCGACCCTGCAAGGCTCGTCGAATGTTTCCGGCGCCACGTATCTCTGGTCCGGTCCAAATGCTTTTTCGTCCATCTTGCAAAACCCGGTAGTCGCCGCCGCAGGCGTGTACACCCTAATCATCACCGATCCTGCCAACGGATGTACCGCTACGTCCACGGCCACCGTGTATGAAAATCAGTCGCCGCCGGCCATCAACGTCCAGGTGTCCAATTTCATCACCTGTGCCACCCCTACGGTAACCATCTTCGCCAACGCCACTCCGCCGGGTGTGATTTACAGTTGGTCCGGCCCCTTCGGATTCAGCTCGCAACAGCAAAACGCAATAGTGAGTAATGCAGGCCTGTATACCGTAACGGTCACCAACCCGTCGAACGGTTGCACTGCAACAGCCACGGCTCCGGTGGGCGCCAATACAACGATTCCCCTGGCCGGTGCTACGGGTGGCACGATCACCTGCGCCACACCCGAAATTACCCTCATGGGATCGACAACCGGTCAGGGGAACACTTTCCACTGGACCGGCCCCGGGATCACAGCAGCAAATCAAAACATACAGGATCCGCAAGTCAACATACCCGGCCAATACACGCTGACGGTGACCAACCCGGCAAACGGTTGCTCCAGTTCGGCCACTGCTGCGGTACTGCAGGATATCACGCCACCGGATGTATCGGCTACCGGCGGTACGATCACCTGTACCAATCCGGCCGTTACGCTGATGTCCAGCTCCACTTCACCCAACGCCGTTTTTGTATGGATTGGTCCCGGTGGATTCACCTCCACACTTCAAAACCCAACTGCCAATAATTCGGGCGATTACACCGTTGTGGTCACCACGCCAAACGGCTGTACGGCCTCAGCGGTCGCCACAGTAGCACTGGGGCCCGGCGCTCCGACTTCCACTGCGATCATCACCACGCCGGACTGTTTTGGCCTCAACCAAGGCGCCATCGATATCACCCCCGGCGGTGGCACGCCGGGTTATACCTTCAACTGGAGCGGCCCGAATGGATTCACCACCACCCAGGAAGATATTTCCAGCCTGCCGGCAGGCAACTACAGCCTTACTCTGACCGACGCAAGCAGTTGTAGCGTGATCCTTACCTACACCATCGCCGGCCCTGCGGCAATCCAGGTGCCGGCCAATCAAACCACTATAATACCCATCACCTGCTTTGGCGATACCAATGGCAGGATTGCTATTGCCCCTGTCGGCGGAACGGCGCCTTATGGCTATTCCTGGGCCGGCCCGAACGGCTTTATTGCGAGCAATACCAATATCCTGGACGACCTGGCAGCCGGTGTGTATAACCTGACGATAACCGACAACAAGGGTTGCCTGGCAACAAAAACGTTCACCGTGTCCGGCCCATCGGCAACACTGGTCATTACCAACACCTTCGTCTGCGACAAAACTATTTCGGTGGCCGTTTCCGGCGGAACAGGGCCGTATCAGTATTTCTGGAGCGACGGAGAGTCGGGCCCGGCGGCGCACCCGCAGCAAGATGGCACCTACCACGTCACCGTGACGGATGCGAACAACTGTTCTGTGGAAGAAACCGTGATCCTGTCGTCGGCCGGTACCACTCCCTGTACGCGGGTTGTCGGGCAAATCACCTGGGACAAAAACGCGAATTGCCTGGCCGATTCAGGAGAAACCGGATTGAGCGCTTTTTTCCTGAAAGCGATTGGCGCCAATGGCACGTTCTACGGACTCTCCGATGCCGGCGGGCATTACAGCATCAGTTTGCTTCCAGGCGCCTACACCGTGACGCTGATAGCCAAGACGCCGACTTCTCTAATTTGTGATAACGACGTGGCGGTAAACCTGGCCGCAACAGGAGAAGTCGCGACGGTGGATTTTTTAATCCAACACCCGATGGCCGAATGCGCAAAAATGACGGTCGACCTCAATGCATCGATCCTGCGGCGCTGTGCCCTCAACAACTATTATTACCTGAAGTATTGCAATGAGGGCCCCGTAAAGGCAACCGGCGCCTACGTCATGCTGAAACTTGACTCCCTGATGACGATCGACGGCGCACAAAAGAGCTACACCGCGCTCGGCAACAACACCTTCCGGTTCGAACTCGGCACGGTGCAGCCGGGCGAGTGCGGCACCTTTTGGGTGCGGGTCATTGTGGCTTGTACCGCCGTACTTGGCCAGATACATTGCTCCGAAGCCCGTATTTATCCCGATTTCTCCTGCGAGCCACCCGATCCCATGTGGTCGGGAGCGCTGGTGGAAGTGGTCTCGCAATGCGCCGGCGATTCCCTGCATTTTATCCTTAAAAATACCGGCTCCGCACCGATGTCGCAACCGCTCGACTATATCGTAATCGAAGACGGGATCATGAGCCTGCAAGGCACAGGTCCGGCCCTGGAGCCCAACGGGACCATGATCGTCAGCGTACCGGCAAATGGGGCCACCTGGCGCATCGAGGCCAAACAGGAACCGCTGAGTCCCGTTTTGTCCAAACCCATCCTGTCGGTTGAAGGCTGCTCCAATACCGGTTCGTTCAGCATGGGTTATGTCAACCAGTTCGCGCTCAACGACGCCGACCCCTGGATCGATATCAACTGCGCAGCGAACGTCGGCTCCTACGACCCGAACGACAAACAAGCCGTCCCCACCGGCTTCGGTATCGACCACTACATCCGGCCCGGTACCGAGCTGGAATACAAGATCCGGTTCCAGAATACCGGCACCGACACGGCGTTCCTGGTGGTGATCCGCGACACCCTGTCTCCCTGGCTCGATCCCCTGACCATCCGGCCGGGGGTCAGCAGCCATCCGTACCAGTTCCAACTGGCCGCAGAAGGCATTCTGATCTTTGATTTTCAAAACATTATGCTCCCCGACAGCAATGTTAACGAACCCGAATCGCACGGTTTTGTGCAATTCCGGGTCAACCCGCGCAGCGACGTGCCGCTAGAAACCGATATCTTCAACCAGGCCGCCATTTATTTCGACTTCAACGATCCGGTCATTACCAATACCACCGCACACCGGATCGGCGAGAACTTTGTGAGCGTAGGGCTTTGGCAGCCGCAGCAACCGGCATACACCGTGCAGGTTGCGCCCAACCCGCTGGAGCAATCGAGCCGGATCACCGTGGACGGCGTCCCTGCACAGGGCCACTACCGGCTGGAGGTAGTCGACGCGATTGGCCGCCGGGTTCGCAACCTGTCTGCCGACACGCCGGCGTTTTTGCTGCGCAAGGACGCCCTCGCTGAAGGCGTTTACCTGTTCCGGATCGCACTGGAGGGCCAACTGATCGGCAGCGGAAAACTGGTGGTCAAATAATGGCTGGTTGTTATTCCGCTTCGACTCAAGCCTATTCGCTTTTCACACACCGGAATCCGGTATGGTTGAGCCCGGTATCCGTGCTGGACCCCATGCGCCGTGCATTCCGGTAACCGGAGCAATAATCGTCGTTGCACAGGAAAGAGCCACCCCGAATCACTTTTTCCGGCATAGCCGGCAGGAAGGGGTCGTACGCCTGATCGGGGCCCTGCGAATTGGACCGGGTGGCTTTTTCACTTTTGTAAAAATCGACATCAAACCAATCGCTGCACCATTCCCAAACGTTGCCGGCCATATCGTACAAATGATAACCATTCGGCGGGAATGACCCGACCGGCGCAGTGGTATAATAGCCGTCTCGGAGTGTGTTTTGATACGGAAACAGCCCCTGCCAGAAATTGGCCTTCGGCTTGCCGGCGCCCGCGGGCTCGTTGCCCCACGAATAGACCACATCGGCAAGTCCTCCACGGGCTGCCCATTCCCATTCCGCTTCGGTCGGGAGACGGCAGCCTTTCCAGTCGGCGTAAGCCGCGGCGTCCTCCCAGGCTACCTGCACCACCGGATGATCCATTTTATCGGCAATTGTGCTGCCGGGACCTTCCGGGTGCCGCCAATTGGCCCCCACCGTCCAGTGCCACCATCGCGACACGTCATCGAAGGGCACTGGTTGGTCGGTAGCACGAAACACCAGTGCGCCAGGCTGAAGGAGGCTGTCGGGCGGCTTGGGGGTATCCGGCGGCAGCGTTTTCCGGATCATCTCCCATTCGACAGGTCGTTCGGCAACAGTCACATAGCCTGTTGCCTGCACGAAGGCTTCAAATTGGCGGTTCGTGACCTCTGTTTGATCCATCCAAAAAGCGTCGATCCTGACCTGGTGTTTGGGCAGCTCATTCGGATCAGCCTGATAATTGTCGCCTCCCATATGCAGTATCCCCCCCGGAATATGCACCATACCCGGTACCCCGTGCGCATCCGCTGCACTGCCGCGCTCGCCGGGCCCCCGGCCGGTTCCGTCGCGGTTACAAACCGTAAATAACAAGGGAAAGGAAAGCAGTAGAATTTGGATCGTTGTCATGGCTGAATGTTGAACAACTGCCGGCATCCGGAAGCTGGCTTCGCGCGCAGTTGGTTGGAACACTTTACGAAGATAAGAGCCCGCCGGGTCTGAAGGCGCATTTCCGCCTGCACATTTTCCGCCCGGCCAACTAATTTTCAAAACATAAATCGGATGTTTGCCCAACAAACGCGTTTTGACCATGAAACGATTACTTCTCTTGTTGGCACTGGCGGCAGGCTTGTGCGCTTGTAAAACCGGCCAACACGCCCTTTCCGGGGACAGGCCCATGGTGGAACTCAAAACCGGCGGTTGTTTCGGCTATTGCCCCGTGGCGCGGCTCACTATATTTGCCAATGGCTATGTTGAGTACGAAGGCCAGAACTTCGCCGAACGCATGGGGCGCGACTCCTTCCAACTGACCAAAGCCGAACGCAGGCAACTCCGCCAAAAAGTACGGGCCGTCAACGTTTGGCAATACCCCGAGCGCATAAAATCAAATGTGGTGGACGCACCCTCGGCTACCATCACCGTTTTTGAAAAGGACCGGAAAAAGTCCGTCACGGGCTCCATCGACCGGCCCGAACCGCTGCTCGAACTGGAGCGCTTGATCAAAGACCTGGCCGAGGCCCACGATTTTAATATCAAGCGCGGCGTCAATCCCAAAGAGCCGCCCTTGAGCCGCCGGCTCGAAGTGGTAGTGACGCTGAAGCCCGAGATCAATGCCGGCAACTGGATTAACACCTTTAAAGGGTACCGCTTGCTCCTGATCCGCCGCATATCGGCCGAAAACCAATGGATCGTTGGCTTCGATCCGGCTGAAATCAGTGAGACGGCATTGCTCGACCTCTTTAAAAAATCGGACGGTGTTGTCGCGGTGGAACCCCATTCAAAACAGTAACGGACGTGCGGCGTTTTCTGCAATCGGAACGAAATCTTTGGTTGGCGTATCTCTTGACTGCCCTGGTGGTGAGCGTCCAAAGTTTGTGGCAGGGGGTCAATATCCACGGGTACACCGCTTTTGAGAATTATGTCATCTTTAAACGCTCCTTCCTCCACCTGATACAGGGACTGAACCCCTATGCGGCTTACCCTGCCGAGCAATGGGACCTGTACAAATACAGCCCCGCCTTTGCCATGGCTATGGCGCCTTTTGCCGGACTGCCCAATTGGTTGGGGCTTCCGCTCTGGAACCTGCTCAATGCCTTGCCCATGCTCTGGGCCCTGTTGCGCGTCCCGTTGCTGGAACCGGCCAAACGCTGCTATATAGCCTGGTTTGTGTTGCCCGAGTTGGTGATTTCCATGCAAAACAGCCAAAGCAACGGCCTAACGGCGGCACTCATCTTGTGGGGATTCGTCGCCTTTGAGAACCGGCGCCCCGGCCGGGCGGCCGGCTGGGCCGCGGCAGGGGGTTACCTCAAAATATTCGGTATTTTTGCCGCAGCGCCTGCCCTGGTTTATCCTGGCCGGCGCAGGTTCGCGCTCGCCTTGGCAGCCTGGTGCATAGCGCTCGCGCTGGCGCCGCTGGTGGTGCTCAAGCCCGGGGAGTTGTGGGACGTGTACCGCTGGTGGGGGCAACTATTGCAGGAAGATCATAGCCACTCCGTAGGGCTGTCAGTGCAAGGTTGGCTGCAAACCTGGCTGGGCTGGGCAGCGCCCAAACTCGGGATCACACTTTCCGGCCTGGCCCTGTTGGGGGCATCCGTTTGGGCGGTGAAGCGGCAGCCAACCCCCGTGAACCGTCTGCTGTTGTGGGCAGGATTGCTGTTGTGGGTGGTTATCTTCAACCACAAGGCAGAATCGCCTACGTTTGTCATCGCCATGTGCGGCGTTGGTTTGTGGTATTGGAGCCTGCCGCGGCCGATGCGTGGGGAAACAGCGTTGTTCTGGATCGCCTTTACCATGGCCTCCGTTACGCCGACCGATATTTTCCCCCGCAGCCTCCGGGAACATTGGGTGCAGCCGTATGTACTCAAAGCGGTTCCCTGCATTTTGATCTGGATAATCCTTACGGTTCAACTGGTAAGAACCCTTTTTGACAAACAACAACTGACTTCTGATGAATAACGAATTGATCTGGAAGTTCCTCAAATTCGGCGTCGTCGGGTTTTCCGGCGTATTTGTGGACTTCGGCGTGACCTGGGTTTGCCGGGAAAAAGCGCGCCTGAACCAGTACCTGGCCAACAGCACGGGCTTTTTGTGCGCTGTGGTCAGCAATTATGTGCTGAACCGCATTTGGACCTTTCACAGCCACGACCCCTCCGTGGTGACGCAGTTTTCCAAATTCCTGTTTGCATCTATCATCGGGCTGGGTATCAACAACGGCATTATCTACCTGCTCAACGAGCGCTACAAACTGAATTTTTATGTGGCAAAACTGGTCGCAACGGCAGTCGTCACCCTGTGGAATTTTTGGGCCAACTATACCTTTACTTTCGTGAGTTAGCGGCCGGGGCACCAGCCGTAACAGATCAGACCACCTTTACATTCACGGCAGTCATGCCTTTTTTGCCGCGCTTGGTTTCGAAGGTGACGGCGTCGCCATTCTGCACTTTATCGATCAGGCCGGTGATGTGTACAAAAACCTCCTGCCCGGACGATTCGTCCACGATAAAACCATATCCTTTGGATTCGTTGTAAAATTTGACGGTGCCTTTGTTCATTGCAATAGAAATTTTATAGAAAAAAGAACGGAGTTACGAAGAAAGGATAAGCATATGTTCGGACCGGCACCGTTAGTTATGGGCCGCCCGTCCGGCGGTATACCCGTTTTAGCCGGACATCTTTCACGGGCTGCAATACCAGCGGCGATTTTTCAATATCCACCGAATCGCTGTCCAAGCCAAACCAGTTTTTGGGCGACGATATCCAACCTTTTACCGAAAGGTAGATCGAAAGGATCAGTTGTTCCACCCAGGGCAATTCATTTTCATTGGACAAAAATTCCTGGATGAGTACAAAACGAAAATCTCCGGTCGGATATTTATGGCTCATGCTGTGGTAGCGCGAATGCACGGAAAGTTCGTCGTTCTCTACCAGTTCTTCCACTACGCGCTTCATAAATACGTTCATGCGTTGCTGTACCCTGAACCCGAGCGAGAAGTTGACTTTATATACATCGTCGGGCACCAGCGTATTGACTTCATATTCCATCGTATAGGGCTCATCGGTGGTTTCAATATGAACAAACCAATACACATCCGCGCGTTTGGGTTGTGTTTGCAGCAGGGAATACAAAATGCTCTCCTCCACTTTCTTTGGGCTTTTGGCGCTGCTCATAAACACCAGGTTGGTGGCGTATTTGGGTACGTCGCTGTCGTTGCTCAGCACCATGAGCTGATCGAGGTAGTCTTTGATTTTCACCTCGTCCGAATACCGCATCCGGATCCGCTTGGCGGTTACCCAGAGGATCATCAGGCCAAACAGCAGGGTGGCCATGGCCAGGGTGACATACCCGCCTTCGATAAACTTGGTCGAATTGGCCACCAGGAAAAGCCCTTCCACGGAGATGTAAAACAACAGGAAGCCCCATACCAATACTTCATTCAGCCGTTTGATGATCAACCAGTTGGCCAACAAGACAGTGGTGCACAACATCGCCAGAATGATAGCCAGGCCATAGGCGGCTTCCATGGCGTAACTGTGCTGGAACAGTAATACAATTCCAACACACCCCATCCACAAAAACGAGTTGACCGCCGGGATATACAACTGCCCTTTCAGGTTGGACGGGAATTTCACCGTCAGCTTCGGCAGCATACCCAACCGGATGGCTTCCGAGGCCAGAGTGAATGATCCGGATATAAGCGCCTGGCTGGCTATAATGGCGGCCAGGGTAGCCAAAATGATACCGGGCCAGAGAAACCAGTGCGGCATCACGCCGTAAAATGGATTTTCCGGCAACACCTGTCCCTCATGGTGCAACAGCCAGGCTGCCTGGCCCAGGTAGTTCAGTACCAGGCAGATCTTCACATAGATCCAACTGACCTGGATATTCGGCCGCCCGCAATGCCCCAGATCGGCATATAAGGCCTCCGCACCCGTAGTACACAAAAAAACGGCGCCCAACACGATAAAAGCCTTGGGGCTCGACAGCAGCAACAGCACGCCGTAATGCGGGCTAAGGGCCAGCAATACTTCCGGGGCATGCCCCAACTGGGAAACCCCCAGGATAGCCAGCATGCTGAACCACAGGAACATGATCGGGCCGAAACTCTTGCCTACGGCAGCCGTGCCGAAACGCTGTACAAAAAACAACAACGAGATAATGCCGATCGAAATACCCATGGTTGGGATGCCCGGGTACTTGATCGCCAAGCCCTCAATAGCAGAAGAAACAGAAATTGGCGGGGTGATCATCCCGTCCGACAACATGGCTGCGCCGCCGATAATGGCCGGGAACAGTAGCCAGCGCTTCCGCCGCCGCACGAGGGTATACAACGAAAATATCCCGCCTTCGCCCCGGTTATCGGCGCGAAGCGTGAGCAACACATACTTGAGCGTAGTTTGGATCGTAAGCGTCCAGAACACCAAAGAAATACCCCCCATGACCACCATCCGATTGATCACACTATGCTCCCCGATAATGGCTTTCATCACATAAAGCGGAGACGTGCCGATATCGCCGAAAATAATGCCAAGCGTGATCACTAAACCGGCGATAGAAAGCCGGTGATGCCCATGTGTGGAACCAGTGGAGCTCATTTGCACAGGAGAATGAGGAGTGTTCAGCAGAGTAGGATCAATATGGCATCAATGGTTGTGCCCGCCATGACCGTGCACGTGGCCGTGTTCCAATTCGGCCGGTTCGGCATCCCGAACCATCTCAACATGACCGGTGAAGTACAAATCCACGCCAGCCATCGGGTGGTTAAAATCCAGTTTTACTTTATCAAGGCCAACCCAGGCCACCGTGCCCTGAAAATGATTTCCTTGCTGGTCGGTGAGCGGCAACACATTGCCCACCTCCAGTACGCCGTCGGGGATTTTGCCGTCCATTTCAAACATGCTTTTGGGGACTTCCACCACGGCGCTGTCGTCGTATTCGCCGTAGGCATTGGCAGCTTTAATGCCGAATGAAAATTTGTCGCCGGTTTTGAGGCCTTTTAAATTTTGTTCAAAATCGGGGATCATCATACCGACGCCGTAAATAAAGCCAAGCGGGTCGCGGCCATTCGTCGATTCAATCATTTCGCCTTCGGCGTTGCCCTCGGTCAGGGTGTAATGCACCAGCACTACCTTGTTTGTTTCAATAACCATGATATGGAAATACGATGATAAAAATTGCAAAATAAAGCGACAAAGGTATGGCTTTTCACACACCTACCGGGTTTCCAATTCTTTTTTGTAGCGGAAATATTGCCGGATCAATTGCCAGGCATCGCGGTAGCCGGTGGGGCGTATCCCCCGGCGTGCCTGCACCCGGTGAAGGTCGAATAAGATCCGCCAATGGCGGTAAAAATCGCGGTACGCCCGCCACATCCCATAGGCGGGATCGTACACATGCGCCGGCTCGCCCAGTACCCCGTTCAGTTCCATGACCAAAAATTCACCACGCCGTAAAGCCTCCACAGAGGAGCACTTCAGGTCGAAACGACCGTATAAAACTCCGTCGATCCGCTCGCATACCCGGGCAAAAGTCTCCACCAACGCCTTGTCAATCAAATGATTGCCATTCACGAACTTGGTGCCCCGGGCGTGGTTGCCGATCGGTTCCAGCAACACTGTTTCGCCGTCGTTCGGCACGCGGTCCAGCAGCGCCGGGAACTCCCGCTCAAAGCGCGCCAATTGAAACGCAGAGCGGGGCGCCAGCGCCATGAGGGCCCGGATGGAAGAAACGCCGTCGCCGGAAACCGACAAGAATTCCTTGATGCAGACGGAGGTGATCCCGAAACGGCCACTGTCGGGAAACCGGTGAAACAATACCGTCAGTTCCACCGGCAGGGTCAGAAATTCCTGTAGCAGGAACGGCGCCCGGAACCGCTCCAAATGGCGACGCAGGCCATCCAGGTCTTCAAATACCTGCACCAAAAAACCGCGCTCACCCACGTCGGGTTTCGCCACTACGGGGAACCCCAGATCGGCTTCGCGCATATACTGTGCAATTTCCTCCGCCACTATTCCAGGCGGGACGAACACTGTTTTGGGCTTGATCTCATCCGGAAGGAGGGTCAAAATAGCGTGCTTGGATTCGCCAACCGCTCCGCCCAGCGGAATGGCCGGATTGACATTGCTGAAGAAAAATAAATGCCGCGCCCGTGCAGCAAACCACCCGTACATGCCATAAACCGGCATATTGGCAAGCCACCAGGGAAGAAATTCCCAAACCGTCCATTTTGTCCACCAATGTTTCACGTTGAGCGATTGCGTTTATATACAGCTTTGGATTTCATCCTCCGTCAAAAACGGGAAAATTAAGAACACGTCTGAAATTTCAAACATGGTCTAAAATTGAGGTCTACTGGCCAATCCGGCCTGTTACCACATTTTCCAGGGCTTCCAACGGGCCGGCAGCAGTTGGAAATGCTGTTTACTTTTCACATCCGGGTTAAAAAAGGCAAAACCGAGGTCGAAACAATCCACCGTTAAGGTCACCCGGGCATGACCTTGAATGGCATGCCAGGCGCCGAGCATTTCGGCAGACCAGTATATGTCGTCGAAGACAAAAACGCTGCCTGCATGGGCATGTTCCAGGCATTGTTCAAAATATTGCAGGGTGGTGGCTTGCCGGTGATTCCCGTCAAAATACACCAGATCGACCGGGCCCAGGGCGCCAAGCGCGGGCGCGAGGGTTTCCGCAAACGGCCCGCCCATTACCCTTACCTGGCGATTTAATCCGATCATCTCCAGGTTGGTACGCGCCACATGCGCACAGGCCTCGCTACCTTCCAGGGTGATAAACTGCGCTTGGCGGGCTCCCGAGGCGAGGTACATCGCGCCGATCCCGACGGATGTGCCCAGTTCGAGCATTCGTGCCGGTTTCAACCAGTTTGCCAGCCGGAACAAGCGCCTGCCCTGAACGGCAGAGCTGGCGGCAACCCGTGCCAGCTGCCGCACCGGCGCCCGCCGTTTGATGGACGCGCCATCCGCTGCAACCGCGCCGAAATCCACCATATCGAGTACGACCGGGCTTTGGAGCATCTTGCCACGGATGCGCTCGATCTCGTCGAAAGCATAGTACCAGCGCCGGTCTTCGAGCACCGCATTGGCCCATTCAAAAACGAAGGGCGAGTGAACCTGGTACCGTGTGCCGGCATCCGGGTAAAAGCGCAGGAATTGCCGGGCGGCATGCCAATTGATTTGCAAAACGAGGTAGCAGCGTAAGTTGAAACAAGGTTGTTCCGGTTCATCTGTCCACCAAAACAACTGGAAAGCGGCGGCGAAAATAACGCGCATCCGCCATCTTTTTGCCGGTTGCCAAAGAAAGCGTTAAGGTTTGCAAGCCATCGGGTTAAGAAATGCTTAAAGCCGTAGAGGCCTCAAAATAGCGGATTTTAGCGCCCGTTTTTTCTCCGTCATTTCACGAACAAAACGTCGCCATTATGCGCTTCATCCGCTTCTGCTCATCCGCCTTCCTTTTTTCCTCGCTCAGCATTGCCCTGTCGGCACAATCGTATAAAACAGCCGCCGGCGTCCGGATCGACAACGGTGTACAGCTCACCGTTCAACAATATCTCCTGAACAACTGGACAGCAGAAGGCATCCTGCACACTTCCGTTGCCTCCGATAACCTCGGCCTGACCCTGCTGGCCGAGAAACACCAGAAGATCATCTTTCGCGGCACCAACCTCTATTACGGCGCGGGCGGGCACTACTACTGGAACAATCAGGCCTCCCGCAACGATACCCAGGTCAACAACAACGTGTACGGCCTCTCTTTCATCGGCGGCGCCGAACTCACGCTTGGTCGCATCAACCTGGCTGTCGACTGGAAACCCGAACTTCACCTGAGCGAAAGCGCCAAGCCCTTCGACTGGAACGGCGCCTCCGTTTCGGTTCGCTATATATTCGCCAAACGCGAGCGTAAAAAAGTGAAAGACTGGAAAGTGTGGGATGCGTTTGGCAAAAAAAACACAAACAAAAAACACAAGTAATCCATCCTCCCTTTTCTGCCCGTCGGGTGGCGTCAGGCCGTCCGACGGGTTTTTTTATTGCCTATATTTGCCGGCATGGACTTCGGCAAACTCCCCTCCGTCGACCACGTCGACTTTTCCCTTCCACCTGACCCGCCGCAAAACGCGGCGGTGCTACAGACCGTGCCACCCCGCCCGGGGCCGCCTGTGATCTATCTGGGCGCCACCGGCTACAACATGAAGGCCTGGGCGGGGCGCTGGTATCCGGCCGGTGCGAAAGACAAAGCCTTCTTAGAGTACTACGGCCGCCAGTTCAATACTATAGAGCACAACACCACCCACTATCGCATACCCGATGCTGCAACCGTTGCCCGTTGGCGCGACGAGACGCCGGTCGATTTCCGGTACTGCCCCAAAATACCCCAGACGATCAGCCACGCCCGCGACCTGGGGCTGTCGGGCCGCGAAATTCAACTTTTCACCGACGCGATCCGCGAGTTGGGCGACCGCTTGGGTTGTTGTTTTATCCAGTTGCCGCCCCATTTCAACACCCGGCAACTCCCGATGCTGACGCGTTTCCTGGAGGCGTTTCCAGCCGATATTCCGCTGGCCGTGGAAGCGCGCCATGCGTCGTTTTTTCAGCCCACCCTGCCGGCTGAGGATTTTTTCAACCTGCTCCACACGCACGGCGTCTCCACGGTCATCACCGACGTAGCGGGCCGGCGCGATGTATGCCACCTCCGCTTGACGACGGGCACGGTGCTCATCCGTTTTGTCGGCAACAGCCTGCACCCGACGGATTTCAGCCGGATCGACGATTGGGCCGGCCGGCTGGCAGACTGGTTCGGCCAGGGGCTCCACCGCGCCTATTTCTTCTGCCACGAACCCGACAACCTGCTGGCCCCCGACCTGGCCGTGTATGCCGGCAAGGTTTTTTCAGGCGCCATCCCGGGCCTGCAAATCCGCGCTCCGCACCCTGAGGTACCACCGGCACAACAGGGAACGTTATTCTGACCGGGCCGGTGTTTTTTACCCGTTTTATCGACTGCCAACGGCTCCTCGTCGGTATAGCACGAACAATTGCGTTGTTTTTTGTTTAAATCGAACACATTTGCACCCCTGAACCGGGTATTTTTGCACATTTGCTCCAATTCGCCGAACAACTGATTCCACTATTCTCACGTCATTCCATCGCCCATCGAAATGAATCCCCTGCCGTACGTGCACCGCGACATCTCCTGGCTTTCCTTTAACTACCGCGTATTGCAGGAGGCGAAAGACCCGGCCGTGCCCTTGCTGGAGCGGCTGAAATTCCTGGCTATATACTCGTCCAACCTCGACGAATTTTTCCGCATCCGCGTGGCCAATATTCGCAACCTGAAAAAGCTGGGGAAAAAAACAAAAGCCGAACTGGATTTTATACCGCGTGCCGTGTTGAAGGAAATCCACCGCATTGTGAACCGGCAGCAGGAAGAAATCTCCCAAATATTTGAAAGCCAGATTGTTCCGGAACTTCGCAAACACCACGTGTATATTCTCAGGCGTCTCGACCTGAACGCTGAACAGCAACAGTTTGTGGAAAACTATTTTCACAACAACCTCCTGCCGTTCGTCATGCCCGTCTTGTTGGTGAAAGGCCGGATCCGGCCGTTCCTGGCCAACGCCCACCTCTACCTGGCCGTCAACCTGCGCCAGCGCAAAAAGCCCCTGGTCGACAATGAATATGCGCTCGTCAAGATTCCGTCCGATCAGCTGCCCCGCTTCGTTCCCCTGCCTTCGGCCAGCGGACGCCATGATTTGATCCTGCTCGACGATATCGTGCGGCATTCCGTGTCCTGGCTGTTCCCGGGATATAATATCCAGGATACCTACTCCATCAAACTGACCCGCGATGCCGAATTGTATATCGACGACGAATACTCGGGCGACCTGGTGCAAAAAATAAAATCAAGCCTGCAAAAACGGCAGGTCGGTCCCGCCAGCCGCTTTGTGTTCGACCGCGAAATGCCCGGCCACCTGCTCGATTACCTCAAGGATACGTTCGACCTCGGCAAATACGATATGCTGCCGGAAGGCCGGTATCACAACAATTTCGACTTTTTTAAATTCCCCGATTTCGGACTCAGCCACCTCAAGAACAAAGCGCTTCCGCCGCTACCCCACCCTACATTACACGACACGGAGGACCCCTTTCAGGTCATCCGGAAAGGCGATCAATTGGTGCATGTGCCTTACCAATCGTACCAGGCCGTGGTCAATTTCTTCGAACATGCGGCCAAAGACCCTCAGGTTACGCACATTAAAGTCATCCAGTACCGGGTGGCCAGGCGGAGTAAAATTTTGGAAGCGCTGATGGAGGCCGTGCGGTTCGGCAAACAAGTATCGGTTTTTGTTGAAATTAAGGCTCGCTTCGACGAAGCGGCCAACCTGGAATGGGGTGAAAAACTGGAGCGGGCCGGCGTCCGGGTGCATTACTCTTTTCCCGGCGTGAAAGTGCATTCCAAACTGGCGCTCGTCCGCCGGGTGGAAAGCGGCCATCCGCGCCTCTATGCGTACCTCGGTACCGGCAATTTTCACGAAGAAACGGCCCAGGTATATTCCGATTTCGGTATGTTCAGCGCCGACCCCCGGCTTACCAGCGAGGTGAGCACGGTATTCACGTTCCTCGAAAACATCAAGCCGCCTAAACAGGAATTCGAACACCTGCTCGTCGGAAAATTCAACCTCCGTCCGGCCCTGTACGACCTGATCGACTACGAGATCGAGGCCGCCAAACAAAAAAAACCGGCCCATATCCTGGTCAAAACGAACAGCCTGGAAGACCGGGAAATTATCCAAAGATTGTACGAAGCCTCCCAGGCAGGCGTCCGGATCCAACTTATTATCCGCGGCATTTGCTGCCTGGTGCCGGGTGTCAAGGGATTGAGCGAAAACATAGAAGTGATCAGTATCGTCGACCGCTTTCTCGAACATGCCCGGGTGTTCATCTTTCACCATGGCGGCCAAGACAAAACGTACCTGTCGAGTGCCGACTGGATGCACCGCAACCTGAGTTTCCGGATCGAAACGACATTCCCGGTGTATGCGGAGGAATTAAAAAGGGAAATCAAGGCACTCATTAATTTGCAACTGGAAGATAACGTTAAAGCGCGCATTATCGACCGGCAGGACTTGAACGAATACCGCAGGAGTGCGAGCGACATTCCGGTGCGCGCACAACTGGAGACCTATTTTTATTTTAAACGAAAAACCGAAGCCAGTCCAAAAAACCAAGTCGAGTAAATATGCTGACCATGCCCAATCTGCCCTTTACAACGGAAGAAATTCAAAGCATCAGCGAGTTGTTTGGCGCACCGCCGGATCAACTCACCGAAGCGGCATTCCGCAAGGCGCTGCGGGAGCTCCGCGCTAAATACCACCCCGATAACTTTGAAAAATTTGGCGATGCCACCGTGCGCCAACTGGCCACCGACCGCTTTCAAAGCATCCAACGCCTGGCCGACAAACTGGAGGCCTGGTACGCCGGCCAATCCCAGCCCGTTCCGCCAGCCGGTCAAGGGGCCCCTGGACCATCCGGCGGAGCGCCTATCCTGGACCCCCGGGCGCGGTTTGCCTACCAAGCCATGAAAATCGAGATCCGCACCAGCGACAAGGACCTGAAATACCACCTGTTCGGCACGTTTTACCGTTGGCTGACCCTGGGTGAGCGATTTAAAATACCCGAAACGGAGGCATTTCTCATCGCCGATGAAGAATACCAGGGTCGCAGTATCGGCTTTGTGGAAACGATCCGGCTTTACCTGACCTTTGAAGAAACCGATCCGGTGGAGGCAATCGTCGGTTGGTTATACCCCAAAATTGCCGGCCGGGTCGAAACGCTGCTGGTGGAAGGCGAAATTATTCCCATCGAATACGAAGCCTTGTTGCTCGCCGTAAAACGGCGTTCCTTTCGCGCTTTAGGCGCCGGATAACCCGCCCGTAGAGCAAAGGCCTACCCGATAAGCATAATTTTTTAAAAAATTTCCACCCAACCCTTGCCCGTTTCCTAAACACGCTCGTATCTTTGCAGCCGCTTTTAGGAACAACGGTTTCTATAAAACAATTGCGGAAGTAGCTCAGTTGGTAGAGCGCAACCTTGCCAAGGTTGAGGTCGCGAGTTCGAGTCTCGTTTTCCGCTCAAAAGAAGCCCACGCAGTGCGTGGGTTTTTTCATTTTTAGCCCTATTTTTGTCGACGGTTTGTCAACGCCCGGGTGGTGGAATGGTAGACACGCAGGACTTAAAATCCTGTGACCGTAGAGGTCGTACGGGTTCGAGTCCCGTCCCGGGCACATGGTGAGAGCGGTTCCTGCATGAACCGCTTTTTTTATTTTATCCTTTCAACCGACTTCCATGCGCCTCGCCGGTATTTTCCTCGTTCTCTCCTTTTCAACGGCCTTGTTCGGGCAATCCGACGACCTGCAGCACGACCCGAATATCGCCTGGATCGGCGAACAAACCCTGGATTTTGAACTCAACCCGGTGTATAATAACGACCTGGGCGAAGAGTACAACCTGCTGGAACTGGTTCGCCTGGAAAACCAGGTCAATACCCAGGGTATTTACGGCGAAATAGAACCCGGCCGGTATCTGAGTCAGCAACTGCTGGATGCCTTGAAGGCTGGCGCGTTTGACTGTTTTTCCGATGCGCAACTAACTCAACCGCTCATACAAAGGCAGGTATCGGAATGGCTCGACCACCCGGGCGATTTGCCAGGCGCCGAACCGCAACCCGAACGGGAAGCGGTTCAGTCTACTGATATTGATGTTTTCCGGGCCCGGATGCTGCTCTTTTTCGACACCCGAAAACAAGCCTTCGGCACACGGCTGCTCGCTGTAGCGCCTTTGTTGAGTATACGCGACGCCGACGGCCAAATTACCGGCCGGACACCCCTGCTCTGGATCCGAATGGCGCAGCCTGATCGAAAACAACAAAAGGTCCTTCAAAAAAAGGCGGCATATGTCCTGCAAACCCGTACCAAGGACAATACCCCGGACTGGGCGGAATGGGATACCCGCAAAGGGCAACTCGACCTGCAGGCCTGGGCTACCCGTGAAACGAAACACCCTGCCCATCCCGTCCTTTCCGGCGAAACATTCGATCCAATGGCTCCCCAGGCCCTTCAGGCTTTAATTTTTACAACCGACACCCTCAACACCTTCAACGACGACGGGCAATCCGTGGTCGATCGTATTGTTCAAAACAATGCCCTGGAGCAGGTGGAAAAATTACGACTCGTCCAACACTGGTACTTCGACGTACGCCGGAAAATGCTCGCTTGCCGCCTCGTCGCGGTAGCTCCGTTGCAGGCAGTTCGAAACCCCGAGGGTCGGCTCCGCTATTATAAGCCGCTGTTTTATGTGCGGTACTGACAGAACAGATCAGCGATTGATGGCGTCCAGGTAATCCTGCGCAACCATCGTGCCGGCGCGTTGGGCGTTCAAGGCATTCTCGCGGGCCTTCGGCCGGTCGCCCAACATATAATAGCAGCGCGATCGATTCAGGTAATAAGAGCCGTCTGGCTTCAGGGCAATAGCCCGGTCAAAATCGGCAAGCGCCTCGCGGTATTGTTGCTTGCCGTTAAACAGCACGGTACCCCGGCCGTTCAGCGCTTCCGTGTTGTCCGGATCCAGTTCGAGGCAGTGCGAATAATCGGCGAGGGCTTCATCGTAGCGCTTTAAATGCTCATAAGCGCTGCCGCGGACGACGTAGCCCTTTATATCGCCCGGTTTGACATTTATCATCGTATTGGCATCGGATAAGGCATCCTCGTATCGAACCAGGCGCAAATAGATAATACTGCGAATATCCAGGGCGGCAAAATGCCCGGGATTGCTGGCCAGCGCCGCATCGCAGTCGGCAAGCGCCCGCTGCATCAAGTCCTGCGACCGTCCGGCATTGGCCGGTTTCATGGCCAACTCGTACAGGTAGTTCGCCCGGTTGGAATGCGGAAGCGGCGCTTCCGGATACTTGAGCACCGCATCGCTCCAAAGCGTTTCGCTGTTTTCCCAAACGGCTACGCGCTCGCGTGAAAGGTAACCCCAGACCAGCAGCGCCAGCAGGGTAACCCCCCATTGCGCCTGTTTACTCCATGGTTGGCGCACTGCCTGCGTCCAAACCATCGATAAAGCAAAAGCCAGGCCGATATACGGCACATAGGTGTAGCGCTCCGACAACAAGGTGTTGCCAATAGCAATGAATTGCACAACCAGGATAATGTTGGCCACATAAAACAGCGCGCCAAATACCAGAGCTTTGTAACGCCTGAAATACCACAGTGCGGCGACCATGGCGAGCAGTACGATGGGAGAAAAATGGATCCACATGCCCAACTCGCCGGGTTTGGGGTACGGATGAAAGGCCGACAATGGCGCCGGGAAAAAGAAATAGCGCACATACTGCACCAGGCCATTGCAACCGAAAAAAAACCGGTCGAACAGCGTGTATTTTTCTATCGATACCAACGCTTTTTCCGCCTGAACCGACACCGTCAAAATGCCAAAAAACAGGGCTACCAACAAAAACGGCACCTTTTCCAGCCAAACCGCGCGCGTCTGGGAACGGCCGCGCCAAAAATCCAGCAAGAACAAGGAAAGCGGAAAAGCCACAGCCGCAGGCTTTGCCAGTAAGGACAGCAGAAAACAACCAAAAGTCCACCACAGGTCGGCGCGCTTCCCCAACTCCAGAAACCGCCAATACCGGATCAGGGCCAACAAATAAAATACGGTGTACAACACATCTTTCCGCTCCGAGATCCAGGCTACCGACTCCACATGCATGGGGTGCAAGGCAAATGCCAGCGCCGTAAACAAGGCCACCCAACGCTCCTTACCTGAAAGGAGCCAAACAAAATAAAAAACCAGGCCGGTGTTCAGCAGGTGCAGCAACAGGTTGATCAAAAAATACGTAAAAGGTTGTAGATGAGAAACCTGGTAGTTCAGTGCGAGGGACAGGATGGTCAGCGGGTGATAATTGGATACCACGGGTTGAGTAAAAATACCCTTCCAGTCGGGGCCGTGTAACAGCGCATTGTTCACCACGTACGCCTCATCATCCCAGTTGGTGAATTGGTGCATCAGCATGGGGCTATAAACAAAAGCGGATATCGCGATCAGTCCAACCAACCACGCGGTCGGAAATCCCGATTGCGCCGTAACGGCTCCGCGGCTTGCGGGCTGGGTGGTTTGCAGCCGGCGATTTTTATGCTTTCCCTTACTCATAAACAAGCGATCAGGTGTGAAGCCGCCAGCCATCAGGGTTTGTTGCATTCCCCATTGGAAGGAGCGGCTCGCAAACTTAAAATATTCCGGCCGGGGACGAAATACCAAACTGCACACGTTTGAGACAGAAAAGACTTCTTGCGCCAGTCGAACGGAGTCTACGAACATCTTCCCTATGCAAAAATATTTCCTGCTACCCTGTTTGCTTTTCTGTTTTTTGCCTGTTTTCGCACAGAAAAAGGGTTCCAGGCCACCGGCCTCGACGGTTGTTGAACTTTCAGTGGCCATTGCCCAAAAACTGGTGTCGGTCACGGTGGAAGGTATCGGCGGGCACGAGGGTGAAAGCCTTAAGTTGCGTTGTAATAATCTGAACGGTCAACCGCTCCGTATCCGCATCCCCCAGGGCTTGCTCATGGACCCCTCCGACCCCGAAATGCAGCGGCTGGTGGTTTCCGAAATGCGCACGCTTGCTGTAAGCGCGCACCAACCAGTGGAGACACTCCTGAAGACTTTCTGTACACAGGCCGGCAATATTTCACCAAGAAGTGGAACAACATTTACCGTGGGCGCTATGGCGCCGGAGCAATTGTGCCAGTTGCTCAAGTACCTTTACACCAGCGGGAAGATTGATGGCCCCGAAGCTCAGTCGGCTGTCTGGTGCGTGACCAGCCAGCACAGTCTTTCCGGTATCGACGATGCAGAATTATCCCGTTTCATGGCCAATCTGCTGGGTCAAAAACAGCCTGAATACCGCGTGCGCTACGAACACCGGGAAGTGCCCGGCGAGCGCGCCCAATTGGGTAAGGCGCTGACGGTGGAAAGCAATTTCCAATACACGCTGGAGCAGGATGAAAAACTGAGTACCCTATTGTTCAACAGCGATGGCAAACTGGTGAAAACGCTTCGCGAAAATGAACCCGCGATTGCGGGTGAACACCGGTCCGGGTTGCGCTTGCAGGCCTGGAACCTCGACCCCGGTAAATATACCATACAGGTGCAGACCAAGGATGGGCGGGTGATCCAGCGTATCGAAGTAGCATTCTGAATCCTTGCTGCTCCTGCTAATAAAGACGAGACCGCGGCCCGATGATCGGGTCGCGGTCTCGCTTTCATTCAAAGTCAGGTGCTTATTTCCTCAACGCTTTGATTTGGTCTTCCAACTCCAGTTCGTCGCCGGGAGCGTACCCCGTATGTTCGAATACCACGTTGCCTTTGGCGTCCAACAGGAGGGTATACGGGACTGATGCCACATTGGCGGCTTGCTGAAACTCCTTGTTGTAGTCGAGCAGCACGCGGTAATGCCAGCCTTTTTGGGCAACCATGCCGGGGATTTTGGCAGCGGTGCGTGGGTCATCCACGCTTACGGCCACCAGCTCCACGCCATATTTTGATTGCCATTCTTCGTAGTAATCTTTAATGGCGTCCAGTTCTTTTTTGCACGGCGAACACCAGGTGGCCCAGAAACTGATAATGGTAATTTTACCGGATTTACCGAGTTCCTGCACGTTGAGCGCTTGACCTTCAAGGGTTTTTACCGTTGCAGAAGGGAGTGATTTGGTTTGGGCAAAAAGTCCAACGGCAAAACAACAAACCGTCAGAGCGAGCAGCGTTTTCTTCATCTTGAGAAAATAATGTTGAGGAATGAGAAAAAAATCCCGACAAAAATACGGCAACCTGCGGAAGTGCCAAGGCGTTTAACGTCCGGTTAACGAACCGGATTTTCAGGGCACACAAAGGCGCCGGAGCGTTGCGCTATCGCCATAAAACACGTTGAAATCCACCGGTTCGTTGATCCCGTTGACCGTCCCGCGGTCGCTGTGCTGCCAAAAATGCCACTTACTGTCATCGGGCATTTCCAAATTGGTCACATAATAATGGGCGATCCAAAAGCAGTACGGTTTAAATTCCGGTTGATCGGCAAAGTAATTTTTATAAAAATCGCGATTCGTATAAACAATCGGTTTGACGGCAAAATTCTGCTCCACTGCCGCCAGAAAGTCTTTGGTGGATTTCCGCACCTGTGCTTTGGTCAAGCCCCTGGCTTCTTCAATATCCACCACCGGAGGGAGATCGCCTGAGCGCAATTTGACTGTCCGCAAAAAATGCGTGGATTGCGCTTTCGGACTTATATCAGGCAAAAAATAATGATACGCCCCCCGAATAATGCCCTGTTTGCGGGCATTGTCCCAGTTGTAATCAAACCAGGGGTCCTCCATCCACGAGCCTTCGGTGGCTTTAATAAAGGCGAATGTGATCCGTACATCGTCTACCTGCATATTTTTCACCCGTTCCCAATCCACCCGATCCTGGTACCGGCTCACGTCGATGCCGTGCACCCGGTAACCATGGGGTATCCGGATGCCAAATTGTTTGTATTCCCTGTAATGAAAAGGGTAGTCGAGTACCTCCAGTAAAAAGAAACGCACCTTGGGGCTAATCCACACGGTTACGCCCAGCAGGATCAAAATGACCGGCAGCAACGTTCTTGCCTGGCCTGTTCCGCGCCGGCCATATCCGGATGGAAAGACGAGTAGTTTATGCAACCGCATGCGTGCTCAGTTTCCTTTAAACGTTGGTTTCCGTTTTTCCAGGAAGGCCGCTACGCCTTCGCGGTAATCGTGCGTTTGCCCTGCGGCCGACTGCAGGGCATCTTCCACGATGAGTTGCGCTTCAAAATCGTTGTTGAACGATTGGTTTAGCGCCAGTTTGGTCATACCCAATCCTTTCGTCGGCATATGGGCCAGCGTTTCGGCGATCCGAAGCGATTCGGCGGCAAACGATTCGTCCGGAAACACCTTCCAGATCATGCCCACGGCGGCCGCTTCGGTGGCTGAAATTTTGTCGGACAACATCATCAGGGCAGTGGCCCGCTGCATGCCCACGAGGCGGGGAAGCGTCCAGGTCCCGCCGCTGTCGGGTATCAGGCCAATTTTCGAAAAGGCTTGCGTAAACGAAGCCGAAAAAGCGGCTACGGTAATGTCGCAAGCCAGGGCAATGTTAGCGCCAGCGCCGGCTGCCACGCCATTCACCGCACACACTACAGGTTTCTCCAAGGTACGGATGGCCAATACCATCGGATTATACCCCGTTGAAATGATCTGGTTAAGGGTGGGGCCTTCCGGGGCAACCACTTCCTGCAGGTCTTCCCCGGCACAAAAGGCCTTGCCGGCTCCCGTGAGGTACACCGCCCGGATGTCCGTATTTTTTTTGCAGGTATCGAGCGCCTCCAGGATCTCCTGGCGCATGGCATGGTGCATAGCGTTAAACACGTCAGGGCGGTTGAAGGTGATTTGGGCAACATTATTTTCTACTGAAAACAGGATATGCTCGGGCATATTCAACATATTGGTCAAAAAATAAGCGGCTGCAAAGATAGGTCTACCTTGCCGCAATTGCCGGTCCGGTTATGGGATACCTGCTACCCTTTTTTCACATAGTCGGTAATGGCCAGGACCAATTTGTCCAATTCCGGGAGGGTCGTGTACACGTTGGGGGTAACACGCACGCCTTCCACCTTTTCCCAGGAAATACTGGTGGTGTGAATTTTCCAGTCACGGAACAATGCTTCCGATATTTCTGCGGCTTTTTTCCCGGCTACACCAAACGTCCCGATGGCGCAGCCCCAATCCGGATGCAGGGAGGTGTAAAATTGAATGCCGGGCAGGTCGCGAACCTTTTCCATCCAATAATTTTTCAGGTAATGCAGCCGCTGTTGTTTGCGCGCCGACCCGATCAGGTTGTGCAGATCAATCGAATAGCCGGTGGCCATTTCAAGCGGGAAATTCCGGGTACCCAGGCTCTCAAACTTCCGGATATTGTCGCCTGCCGGGTTATCGTTCGACAACAGCGCCCATACATTCGGGATTTTTTCTTTCCGTATCCACAGCAAGCCGTTCCCGATCGGCGCGCACAACCATTTGTGCAGGCTGGTGCCAAAGTAATCACCGCCGAGGTCCGGGATTTTATAATCCAATAAAGCAAAGGAATGCGCTCCGTCGATTACCACTTCGATGCCGCGGGCATGAGCGGCGTCGGCGATCCGGCGGGCCGGCAAAATCTGGCCGCACCAGTTGATTAAATGGGTGATGTGGACAATACGGGTCTTATCCGTAAATTTGGATACATAAGCCTCCGTAAGGGCTTTTTCATCTTCGCTCGGCAGGTCATAGTCCACCCATACCAACCGGATGCCTTCGCGTTTCTCCCGTTGTTGCCAGGCATGCAGCATATTCGGGTAATCATATTTCGACAGCACCACTTCATCGCCGGCTTTCAGGTTCAGTCCGAAAATAACCGTGTTCAGGGCCTCCGTAGCGTTGCGGTTCATTGCAATTTCCTCCAAATCGGCTCCTGCCAGCGCAGCCAGGTTGTAGCGCAATGGCTCGCGATCCTGGTCCAGTATACGCCACAGATAATAGGAGGGCGCCTCATTGCACATCCGGTTATAGTAATCCAGGGCATCCATGGCAGCCCTGGGGGTTGGACTCACCCCGCCATTGTTCAGGTTGATCATCGTTGGGCTGCAGGCATAAGCCATCCGGATCTGGCGCCAGAATTCATCGTCCGAAAGATCCGGGCCCAGCGCCGGCAAACCGGGAGATTGAAAGGCTGCTCGAGCATTTTGGTGCAAGGCCAGACCGCCTAATATAGCAGCGGTCTGACGGATAAAACTTCTTCGATTTGTCATGGCGGGACAAGCTTTTCGGTCAAAAGTAAATCCGATTTACGCAGGCACATATTATTTCGATTAAAATTCTGTTAAGAGCCACGTGAATTTGTATGCATCAACCTGGTTGAGCGTATTAAGGACAATTTCTAACAAATCCATTTTTTCTATGTCAAAGAAAATCATGCTTACCGCCCTCGTTGCCTGGCTGGCTGCAGTTGTAGCCATGGCGCAAACCGATTCCCAACGCCCCGGCACTGAAACATCGCCGGCCAATAAAACGGAAAAAGCGAACAAAGCCCATTCCGGCGATTCTGATGCCGACCGTATTAAACACGCCGAAGAACGCTCCAATGGAAACGCCTTTAGCGGGAAAGGGAAAGGCGGCGATAAAGACCAGGTAGAAAAAGGGAATAAAGCGAAAGGCCATCATGCCAAAGGCAAAGGAAAGGCAAAAGGGAAATACAAAAACAAAGGCCGCAAGGAACACGAAGGCGATGATAAGGAACAACATCCGGAGCAGCCGCGCGCCCAACGACCCGATCAAAACCCGCAACAACCGCGCACCCAACAGCCCGATCAAAATCCGCAACAACCGCGCACACAACGGCCGGAGCAGCCCCGGTCCGGAACGGAAAGTCAGCCCGCCCCCAATCAGCCTAAGCCCAAAACCCGCAAACCCGGCGACAAACCGGCACCCGGCACCGAACAACAAAAAGACCAGAAATCACGCGGCTAATACAACCAACCACGATAACAATGCACCCTGCTCCCGGCGCTCCGGGCAGCAGGGTTCTTTTTTGTGGCAATGTACTGAGAACTGGTTTTTGCGCAAACCCTTTCCAGAGGAGGCTGAAAGGTCAAGATTTTGAAAATATCTAAGGCTCCTTAGGAGGGAACGATGCTGTTTTGTTGCCGAAAAAATTGCCGAAGCATAGCATCAAAAGATATGTGTTCCACTTGGCAGGGATTTTCAGACGGTTTTTTAATCTTCAACCAACTCCATATCAATTTGCCGGCGACCTAAATCCACTGCGAGGATTCGCACCCGTACCCGGTCGCCCATCTTGATCACCTTGCCATAGCGCCGGCCTTTGGCGCGAAGCGTGCCCTCTTCCAGAACATAGGTGTCGTCGAGAAACTTAAATTCGACCAGCCCCTCGGCCAAAGATCCGGGGAGTTCGACAAAAAAGCCACGCTCAATCATCCCGCTGACGTAGCCATCAAATGCTTCGCCAATATGCCGGCGCAGCAACTCGGCCTGTTTGTACTTCACGCTCTCGCGTTCGGCATCGGCCGCTTTTTTCTCCTGGGCGCTGATATGCTTGCATTGTTCCTCGAGTTTGGTTTTATCCATCCGGAAGCTGCGGCCATCGAGGTTGCGCTCCAGCAAGCGGTGCGCCAGCACATCGGCATAGCGGCGGATCGGCGAGGTAAAGTGGGCATAGTGCGAAAATCCCAGTCCATAGTGCCCAATGTTGTTGGTAGAATATACCGCCTTGGCCATCGTGCGGATCGCCAGTGGTTCCAGGATTTTCAGCCGTTCGTCTTTTTGGGCGGCCCGCATCAGCGCATTGTAGGATTGCGCAATTTGCTTGGGCGTGTTCACTTGCATGGGGTGCCCCATCTCTGCGGCGAAGCGCGCAAATTCTGCCACTTTTTCAAGGTCTGGCAGGTCGTGCACCCGGTACACAAAGGGAATTTCCTGTTGATCGGCGGCTTTGTGTTCGATGAACAGCGCCACCTCCTTGTTGGCCAGCAACATGAAATCTTCGATGAGCAGGTGCGCCGCCTTCCGCTCTTTAACATACGCTTCTATCGGCGTGCCGTCTTCCGCCAACCGGAACCGCACTTCTTCGGTATCGAATCCGATGGCGCCGTTTCGCTCGCGTTCCTTGCGCATTTTCAAGGCCAGCCTGTTCAGGGTTTTTATCGCCCAATCCAGCGCCGGAAAAATGTTGAGCTGCCGCAGAGATTCGCTGGGTTGGTCGTCAAGGATGGTTTGCGCTTCTTCATAGGAAAAACGTTTGGCCGAATGGATCACGGTTTTGCCAAACCACCTCGACACGATGCGCTCCTGCGCATCGAACACAAAAACGGCGGAGAACGTCAGCCGGTCCTCATACGGGACCAACGAACAGAGGTTATTCGACAATTTTTCCGGCAGCATTGGATTTACCCGGTCTACCAGGTAAACGGATGTGCTGCGCCGGAACGCTTCCATATCCAGGGGGGTATCCGGTTTGAGATAATGCGTTACATCGGCGATATGGACCCCGATTTCCAGGTTGCCATTATCCAGTTTGCGGATGCTGAGTGCATCGTCGAAATCCCTGGCGTCTTCGGGGTCAATGGTGAAGGTCAGGACATCGCGAAAATCGCGGCGCCGGTCGATTTCCTGGGGTGAAATCGAGTCCGGGATTGCGTCCGCCTCTTCCAAAGCAGCTTCTGAATGGATCAGTTCGAAACCGGCGTTGATGAGGATCTTCTTCATCTCAAAATCATTGCCGCCGGCTTCACCGAGTGTCTGTGTTACCTTTCCAAGCGGCACCCTGCCCTTGCCCTCCTGCCAATCGGTCACGCGCACCACTACCTTTTCTCCGTCGCGGGCATCGCCGCAGGCTTCGAGCGGCACGTATATATCCACCGGCATATTGGGGTTGTCGGGTAACAACAACGCATATTTGCGGCTTTTGCGGAGGGTTCCGATGAAAAACTCATTGGAACGTTTCAGTACCTTCAGCACTTCCCCTTCGGGTTTGCGTTCGGTTTGTCCGCGGCGCCGGTAGGCTGTCGGGAACAACACCACCTGCACGATATCGCCGTTCAGGGCGCTGTGTACGTATTTCGGAGCGACATATACGTCCGAATCCAGCGAGTCTGTCACAATATAAGCCGATCCGCTGCGGGTCATATCCACCCGGCCTTCAATTATTTTGCGGGTTGCGCCAGTCGATTTCCGGCTTGCCGGTTCGGGCAACTGTTTTTGCCGGGCGCCGGGCGCGGGTTCGGATTTTTCCCGGGGCAGGGTGAGCCGTTCCAGGGCTACGCTGAACTTATTTTCCTTAAAAGCCTGTACCGACCCCGCCTGTTGCAACTGCAGGAGGGCGTATTCGACAGAATCTTTGTTATTCTCAATTTTGAGGAGGTCGGCCAGTTGGCGGGGGGAGAATTGCTTTTTGGGTTGGGTCAGCAGATATTTTAGAAGTTCGATTTGTAAGGCTTTGGCGCTCAACTTTTTGCCGCCTTTTTTCTTCTTTTTGGTCATAAATTAAAAAACTGGTTTTTTACCAGGGTATAAGGTTTAGGTATATCAATAATACGGGGAAGAAGGTCAAAACAACCCCGAAAACTACGTTAAAACAGCAGCGCCGGGTAAAAAGTTGCCGCTAGAACATTTGCGAATCTTTAACCACTGCCGCGGCAACTGCGGCGGCGCTTTCATCGTTTCTTTGCGGTAAATTTCAATATCCATGCGAAAAAACACCTTGCTCGTTTCATTCTTGCTGCTCGGCGTCCTGACTGCCGGCGCTCAAACTACTGCCGCCCCGGAGAAATCGGACCCCGAAGCCCGGAAAATCCTGGACCGTATCCGCAAGAAATACGACGGCTATAAAACCCTCGAAGCGACCTTTACGCTGACGATCGAGGTCACCGCCCAACCCAAAGAGATACAAAACGGCAGCGTCGGTCAACAAGGCAACAAATTCCGGCTCGATATGGACCAGCAAATCATCGTGAGCGACGGAAAAACGACCTGGGTTTACCTCAAAAAGAACAAAGAAATCCAGATCAATGACACCGATCCGAACGATGCCAACGGCTTTCTTACACCCAAGGATTTGCTGCGGCGGTACGAAAAAGGCGACTATCTGTTCGCCATAACGGATAAAATCGCGGAAAAAGGCCGGGTATTGACCCAAATCGAATTCAAGCCCAAGGATAAAAATTCGGAATACTTTAAAATCCGGGTGAGCATCGATGAGAAAGCCGGTACCATCGAAAGCATCAAGGCATTTGCCAAGGATGGCTCCCGCTACACGTTCCAGGTGACCCGCCTGTCGCCGAACAAAACGTTCAGTTCCGACTATTTCCAGTTGGATCCGGCAAAATACCCGGGCACCCACGTAGAGGACCTGCGGATGTGACCCTCCGCAACATGTTCTTATTTGCGAATGGCCTCAACGGGGTCCATGCCACTTGCCTGAATGGCGGGGATCAAACCCGACAATACCCCGACGACGATAGAGGTGACAATGCCCACCATAGTATTGGTCACCGACAGGTGGATGTCAAAATCGTAAATTTTGGAAAACACAGCGGTGGCCACCCAGATAAAGAACAGCCCGAATATGCCGCCAACAATACAGAGTACTACGGCCTCGAATAAGATCTCCAGCAAAATAAACCAGCGCTTTGCGCCCAGCGCCATCTTGATGCCGATAATGTTCGTCCGTTCGCGCACCGACACAAACATGATATTCGCAACGGAAAACATGCCCACGATCAGGGCGAATATCCCAATGACAAATCCGGCCATGTTGATCACGCCAAATAACTGATCGAAAAGGCCGCTGAGGATGGATAGCGTGTTCATGGCAAAATTGCTCTCCTCACGTGGTTTCAGCCGTCGGACGGTGCGGAGCACCCCGGTAACTTCATCCTTTAACACGTCGAGGTCGACACCCGGCTTTGCCCGTACGCCCAGGGTCGCATTGCCGACCCAAGGCCCCTTGTCGCGCAGGTTAAAGCCGCGGCGGGCCAGGGTGTGGCTGATCATGATCACATGGTCGAAATTCATGATCTGCAGCAGGTTCTTCCCTTCCTTTTTGACCACGCCGACTATACGCAACTTGCGCCCGCCGATATTCACTTCTTTGTCCAGCGGTTCAATATCCGGGCCGAACAAACTTTCCGCTATAGCAGCCCCGATGATGCACACTTCGGCGCCGTTGTGGTATTCCGCCGAGGAGAAAAAACGGTTTTCGCCTTCAAATTCCAGGCGAAAGATCCCGGCACATTCCTCCGTAATCGCCATAAACGGCACGTTCTCGACGTTTGACGAGCGCCATTTGATGGTTTTGTTCCCAATATATTGCCAGTACCCCACCTCGGCAGCCGACGGGAGGCGATCTTTTAATTCTTCAAATTCGGAAAAAGTGAAATTGGGCCGGCGCATCCACTTCCAAAAATTCTGACCGGGATTTTCCGTCCACGAGAATTTGGCCAGGTACACCACGTCATTGCCGAGTTTGGCCAGGCTTCCGCGGATATTGTCCTCCAGGGAGTTCACGGCGCTCTTTACACCGATAATGCAAAAAATACCGATCGTGATGCCCAGCAGCGAAAGGAAGGAGCGCAATTTATTGGCCATCAGTTGTTGCCAGGCTTGCGCAGCGCCTTCCGAGAGAATCCGAAGAATTTGGCGCATAGATCAAGGTACCTGCCGGGTTAAAGGAAAAGATCAATCAAGTGCGGGTCCGGCCGGTATTGCACTTTTTCGGAAAGCGAAAGTCGGGTACTCCTCTTGTTTGGTCGTCAGGGATTCGATCAAACCGTTTTTTTTGTCTATTAAAACCCGAATACTGGCGGGCAGCTCATAGACAAAACCGGATCAGGCTTGCTTTTTTTCGGCTGAAAGTCCTTCCTGCCACCGTAGTTGTTCGCTGGTCAGTTGGCTGCCATCGTGGCTCCATCCCGGCGGACCAAAGAGGTACCGGATTTTGTTTCGCCAACCGACCGGCCGAAGCAGATCGCGCCAGATATTCCGCCATTCGTGCAATACCAGGTTCACCGGGTCGGCGCCGGCCAGCGGTTTGGTGAGGCCATAGCGGATCGGTTGGTACGCTTCGGATCCCACTTCCGGTTGAAACGTGCCAAACCATTTATCCCAAATGATGAATAACATGCCGAGGTTGCGATCGAGATACAGGGGGTTGCTGGCGTGGTGCACCCGGTGGTGCGACGGGGTCACCAGGAGATGCTCGAACCAACCCAGTTTGCCCACGTGCTCGGTGTGCACCAGGATACCCCAAATTTGCGTAGCCGAAAAAACGAAAACAATATCCATCGCCTTGAACCCGGCCAGGGCAAGCGGCAGGAAATACACAAACCGGTAAAGGGGTTGAAAAACCGAAGAACGAAACCCTACGGTAAGGTTAAATTTATCGGAGGAATGATGGGTCACATGCACCGCCCAAAAAAACCGGCTGTGATGGTCTACGCGATGCAGCCAATAGAATAGAAAATCCATGGCCACTACCAGGGTTATCCAATACCCTATCGCCTGGTCCCAACTCCAAAAACGGTGGTGGTAAAACCGGTCGAGCACCAGCACATACACCCCGCGAAAAAGCAGATCGATCCCGCTATTCAACAGCATCAGGTATAAATTGGCCAGCGTATCGCGCCAGGTGTACGAATCCGAACGCCGGAAATGGCTGAGCAACACTTCAAGGCCTATGACCAGTACATAAATGGGTGTGCTGATAAAGATCAACCATTGTTCGCGCAATGCTTCCATGTTACAGTTTTATAGCGCAGCGGAAATTTCACCGCCGGATCAAAACATGCCCCGCACAATTTTGATGACGACCCAGCTCCCCACCCCGATCAACACAAACCCGGCCAGCCGCACAATTTTCCCGGGGAGATCCGGGCGCAAATGTTTGCCAATTTTCCCAGCCAATACGATTTTGGCCACATCGGTACTCAGTACCATGACCAACGCTGATGCCAGAAAAATCAGGGTGTAATGCCGGAGCCCCGTCGGCGCCTCGGCGCGGGCCGCGGTGGCCAGGCCCAGCCAGAAGAGCCAGTTGGACGGATTGGCCATGTTCAGCGCAAACCCTTTTAAAAACGAATACCGGCGTTTCGCAGCCCCGGCAACCAGTATTTCCGTTGTTTTTTCTTTTTGCGGCCAGCTGGCCGACAAACCGAAACCGATGATGAGGAACGCGCCGATCAAGCCGACGCCCGATTGGAATTCCGTCTGTTTTACCAGTGCCAGCAGGCGTTCCGACGACCACCAACCGGCCGTGGCCAGCATGGTATCGCTAACAAAGGCTCCGCCCGCCAGGGCTAATCCGTTGCGCAGGCCGCGGCGCAGGGTTACGTCCAGCCCCAGAAAAAACAAGGGTCCCAACAACAGGCCGTAGGCCAAACCGGCCAAAGCCCCTTTTATTATTGCTTCAATCACGACCCGGAAGTATTCATCGTCTTGCGCACAAAATCTTCCCAGTTGGCCTGTACGGCGCCCTTGAGCACCCGGGGAATTTTTGCCTGGCCGTTCAATTTACCCTGGGCTTCCAGCCAACGGTAAAACACTTCGTGCGGCAACAACTCCACCCGCACCTCCTTCAACGCATACCGGCGTTCGACGCGGTAATCATCGTTGATCTCCATGATATGGGCATCCAGTTGCGCAGCAAACTCGGTGGCATTGAGGTAGGGATTATCGGCGCTCACATACCACTGGTGGGCCCAGTGCGATCCGTGCTGCACTGCGCATACGGCAAACTCTTTTACCCCGGCGCCCATGAGTAGGTCGGTGTGCCGGATGGCGGTATTCATGTTGTCTACCGACAGGTGCTCGCCCACTACGCTCAGGTAATGCTTCACCCGGCCGGTCACTTTGAAGGTGGCTTGTTTGACGTCGTCAAACTGGACCGTATCGCCCAGCAAGTACCGCCATGCCCCCGCGTCGGTATTCAGCAACAATGCATACTGATGGCCGGCTTCGACCTCGGAAAGCGGAATGGCCCTGGCTTCCGGACGCAGGTTGCCGTTTTCGTCAAAATGCCGGTCGTTGAACGGCACGAATTCATAAAAAATGCCCGCGTCGGCTACCAGGCGGAGCAAACGCGATTCCGGGCCGGGCTGGTAGGCAAAAAAGCCTTCGGAAGCCATGTAGCTGTCCACGTACTGGACCGGTTTGCCGAGCAATTGCTCGAAGGTCTGCCGATAGGGCTCAAAGAAAATCCCGCCGTGTACCAGCAAAGCGAAATTGGGCCAGATTTCATGGATATCGCGCAGACCATAGCGCTCGATAATGCGCTCGAAGATCATTTGCACCCAGGCCACGTTGCCCACGATAAAACCGATGTCCCATTGCGGGGCCTCTTTCGTGATCTGTTCAATCCGGTCTTCCCATTCGGGAATGGCGGTCACTTCACGCCCCGGGCGGTAGTATTTTTTGAGCCAGAAGGGCCGGTTCAGGCCGATGATGCCCGACATATCCCCCACCCAATGGTTGCCCTCCGGGGTTAAATTGGTACAGCTCCCGACCATGAGCATCTGCTTGGTGAACAAATCCGCCGGGAGGTTGAAATGCGCCATGTCGCAGAACAAACGGCGCGAGACCTTCTTCATCGATTTAATGATATCCGGCGTCACCGGTATGTATTTGGAAGTCGCGTTGGACGTACCGCTGCTCAGTGCAAACCACGGGATCTGACCCGGCCAGCACACATCGGATTCATCCTGGCGTGCCCGCGACCACCATTGATCGTACATCGTATCGTAATCGTGCAAGGGAACCCGTTCCTGAAAAGCCCGGACGGGGTCCGGCTGCTCCAGAATCTCCCGAAAACCGTACTGCCGGCCGAAGGCCGTATCAGCGGCCTCGCTCAGCAACCGGATCAGGACTCTCTTTTGTTTCGTTTTGGCGGGTATCCAGGGTTCCGGACGGGTCGCCCCGAGGCGAATGCCGGTTTTGATAAAATGGCCCAACAGGTACATAGTTGAAGCGAACGGGTTTTAATGCGTGTGCCAGCGATAAAAACACCTGGCTCAACGGCGTGTTATTAATCCAGAGGCGGGGCAAAAGTAGCGCGGAAACCCAATTCCCAGCTGTTTTTTCCGGTCCTGCGTATTTTGCCGGCGCCTTAGACGCCTCCGCAGCGCTGCGCGTTACACGAAAACAGCCCTAAAAAAGCCGGAATTTTATCCAAATAAATGCAAAAAGCCGGCGCGCGAAACGGCCGGCTTTCTGCCACGTTAACACGGGTTTAACGTATTGAATTCATCCCATACAGTTATTTCAGGATCACCTTACCGGTTCCGAGCACCCGCCCGGATGCGCGCACCCGCAGGAGGTAAATTCCGGCAGGCAGGTCGCCGCGTACAAATTGCCATTGGGGGCCGTTGACCCGGGCCGAACGCAGCGGCCGGCCGGCGATGTCGCACAATTCCGCCTGCCATTCCGTCAAGCCGGGCAGTTCAAATACCGCACTGGCCGTTACCGGATTGGGCGACACGCGCAGTTCGAGCCCGGGCTGGAAAGCTTGCCAGGTGCCAACCACCACGAACTGGTCGCCCACGCGGTGCACTGTGGTGTTGGTGTACACCGGTTCGTTGAAATCGAAGTAAATGCCGGCCGTGTTGAGAATGTCGGTTTCCAGCGGCACGCCGGGCTTTTGCGAAACCCGGAACGAAACGTAGCCTTGAGATGCGTCGAAATTCACGCTGCTGTCGGGCAACTGGATGTTTTCAAAGCTGAACTTGATATTGCGCTCGTTGTAATACTCGAACGTATATGGGTGGCTGCTGGCGCCTGGCACTACGGTGGCGGCATCGAGCCAGGGCGACAACTCATCGCGGACCACTACGGTAAAGGCCGTGTCGTTGCCGGTGTTCTGGAAATGAATGCGGTATTCTATATCCGTTCCCGGCTGGATGTAGTGCGTAGCGCCATAGCCCAATGGCAGGCCCATTTTGTCGTTCGGGTCGTACGAACCCGTAATGGTGTTACATTCGATATCCACCCAGGGGTCATCGTCGTCGGCAGCGTACTGGTTGATAAAGCCGGTACTGCCCCCTCCCGCGGTCGCACACCCCTCCACCGAGAGGCTGGGATGGGAATTGCCCGGATGGAAGGGTTCCTGTTCCACTTCGAGCCGCCAGGTAGCGCCGCTGGCCGGCACTTTGATTTTATGCGTCTCTGCCGGCGCCAGGATGATAGCCGGCGGCGGCGCCTGCATCAGCATAACGGCATCTTCAATCACCACGTAGTCCAACGGAGTCGACATGGGGGCCAGGCCCACGTTTTGGATGGTAAATTGCAGCGAATCGCCCAGGCATTGCGACGATACGGCCAGGCTCGCGCCCGACCACTGGGCATTGGGCGGCTCACAAGTTCCGATTGGATAAATAATCGCTTCTGCGCATTTGGTTTGACCCAGCACGGCATCGCAACTGACGTGTACGTTGATCCAGAAATTGCCGCAGGTATTGAACGGTACGGCCCCCAGGTCAAAACGGTAGACATTGCTGCCAAGATCGGTGTACCCGATTTGAGCGCTGGTCACCGTGATCAGCGGGTCGAACGTGATCTCGACGTACGCATTTGTCGCCTCGACGGTCCCCTGGTTGCAATATTGGACCCAATAATGTCCGTTGAAACAACGGCGCAGGTTGGAATTGGTCAGATCAACGGTCATCGCCGGGCAATTGGCTTGCGGTTGGAGCAGGAAATCCTGGGTTACCGTCTGGTTATACGTCAGGGTCATATTCACAGATGCCGGGCAAGCCAACCATAAATTATTGGGCGCAATGGGGCTGGCGGTGTACGTGTCGGGCTCCAGCCGAATGCTGTAATAACCGGCATTGTCGGTATAGGCGTAATAGACGGTTCCGTCGGATGCGACAAACTCCACCCGGTTGCCGCTCAGGCCGGTATCGCCTGCGTCGGAACTGCAGTTCAGGTTCCAGTCGGCCCGCACAAAGCCGCTGACCCGCGCGCAGGCCATGGGGTCGTCTTCCACCACCTGGGTCGCCACGGTCGAACACCCATAGGCGTCGGTGATGGTCACAATATACGTGCCCGGCAAGGGGTCAAACTCGGCGCCGGTGGTATTTCCGGTATTCCACTGGTAGGAATAGGGCGCCTGCCCGCCCGTTGGGGCAACATAAATGACGGTAGAGTCGAAGCAAAACGCGCTGTTGAAGTAGAAAAGGTTGGCTTCCAGCGACGAAGGCGACGGGAATACCAGGGTGAAACAACGCGTGGCCTGACATCCGCTGGTGGTGTTGGTCACCGTGACGCAATAGCTGCCGCTGGATGTGACCTGGATGACGGAATCCGTGGCCCCATTCGACCAAAGATAATCGTAGTCGATAACCGGCGTGGCCTGGGCAAACAAACGCACCGTGTCGGCACAGCCCAATATTTGGGAAGCAATGGCCACCGCCGGAATGGTACCGTTCTGTTGTACCACCACCGTGTCGCCGCCCCAGCAGCCGGCCAGCGAATCGTATGCATAAAGCGCATAAACGCCGGGGGTGCTGACAACCGGGTTGAGGGTATTGCCGATTGGTTCCGGGCCATACCACTGCAGGGTATAATTGCCCGGAGGCGTCACGGTAGCATGAAGTTGCACCGTCGGACTTTGGCAGGAGATCGTATCCGGCGGCGCAATTTGCACATCCAGAAGACAAGGGTTTTGCGCCTGAAGACCCCGGACGACCAGGACCAGGACGGCGAGCAGCAGGAAGATGATTTTTTTCATGTACATAGGATATTGTGTTTGGGAAGGTATGCAGAGTGAACCAACAGTGCTACACCGCCAAACCATGGATGAGGCCAGATGCAATGTTGACGGTACAAAAATTCAGCAACCCCACCGACAAAGCAAAGACAAATTTTAGCGTTAATAAATTTATTTTGTAAAATATTTCTAATAATTAATTGAATTACAAATATTTGCAAACGTTAAAATTGAAATTATTTTAATTACGCAGTCAAAACCAAGCAAGAATTTGCGGCACAAGGATGGAAAACTCCCGGCTTTGGCAAACCTTAACCACTCTCAGCAACCTCGAACGCAAACATTTCGGCCAATGGTTGCAATCGCCCTTCTTTTGCCGGCGCGAGCAGCCGTTCGTGTTATATGCCTATTTACTGGAATGTCTGGACCGCCGGACTGCACCCCGGGAAGCCCAGGCATTTGCCCGGGTTTGGGGCAGTCTTCCGGCGCCAACCGGGAAACAGGCCTTGCGGCAGTTGATGAGCGAATTGTTGGCCCATCTTGAACATTTTCTGGTCTACACAGCGGTATTCGATGCCAGTTCCGACTACTCCATCCACCTGGCGGCCGCGTACCGGAAACGCGGTCTCGAAAAACATTTCCGGCAAAGCCTCGGCGCCGCGCGTGCTGCCTGGGCCGACCAGCCTTACCGGCATACCGAATATTTTGACGCCCAGGCATCCATCGAATACGAACAGTACCAGCACCTGACCGCCGGCCGCCGCACCGAAGCCCTGAACTGGCAGGCTCTGTCCAATCAGACCGACACGGCCTTTATTGCCCGGAAACTGCGCCAGGTCTGTTTTGCCCTCAGCCACCAGACCGTATACAAAGCCGATTATCAATTCGGCCTGCTCGATGCGGTGCTGGCCTATGTGCGAAATAGCGAATCCCTGCAGGAGATCCCGGCCGTTGGTCTGTACTACTTCTGCTACTTTTTTCTGACCGAACCGGAAAACGAGACCCACTTTCTGAAATTCAAGGCGCTGTTACTGGCGCATCTCGACCAGTTGCCGGCCGACGAGCAACGCAACCTGCACCTGCTGGCCATTAATTTTTGCATTCGCAAAATCAACCAACTGGAGCCGGCCTACTTTCGCGAGGCGCTCGACCTGTACCAATCGGCGCTGCGGGCCAAATTACTGCTCGAGAACGGGCAGCTGTCGCACTACGCCTACTCCAATATCGTGGCTATTGCCCTGCGGGTGGGTGAGATCGACTGGGCTGAACAGTTCATCCATGAACAAGTCCCTTTCCTGGAAAAAAAGCACCGCGACGCCACCTTTCACCTCAACCTGGCGCGGGTGGAATACGGCCGCCGGCGTCTGAAACCGGCACTGCTGCACCTGCAGGAGGCCGACTATAAAGACCTGATCAACAACCTGATCGCCAAGACGCTGCAATTAAAAATCTACTACGAAACCGGCGAATACGACGCCCTCGACGCCCTCCTGCAAAGTATGCAAACCTTCATCCGGCGCCAGCGCGTGATCGGCTATCATAAAACCAACTATCTCAATATTGTGCGGTATGCCCGCCAATTGATCCAGCACAACTCGAACAGTCGCCAGGCCCGAAGCGCGCTGCGCCAAAAAATCGAAGCGGAACCCGTCCTCACCGAAAAAGAATGGTTTCTGGATATGCTGGACGCGGGGTGAGATTACAGGGTTTCAGGAGGTTTCAGGGTTTCAAGAGGTTTCAGGGTTTCAGAAGGTTTCAAGGTTTCAGGTGGTCTCAAGGTTTCAGGAGGTTTCAGGGTTTCAGGAGGTTTCAGGGTTTCAGGGTTTCAGGAGGTTTCAGGGTTTCAGGTGGTTTCAGGGTTTCAGGGTTTCAAGTGGTTTCAAGGTTTCAGTGTAATGTGAATGTGGTATTAAACTGCTCTATTTTGATTTAAAGGTATCATTTGCAACTCTGCAACCTCCTGAAACCCTGCAACCTCCTGAAACCTTGCAACCTCCTGAAACCCTGAAACCTCCTGAAACCCTGAAACCTCCTGAAACCTTGAGACCACCTGAAACCTTGAAACCTCTTGAAACCCTGAAACCTCTTGAAACCTCTTGAAACCCTGAAGCCTCCTGAAACCCTGTAATCTCACCCCGC
>JBGARJ010000040.1:0-50091 GCA_044230315.1 Saprospiraceae bacterium | reverse complement strand
CTCGAAATATTCCAAAATGCCAAACTATCAACAAGCCTTTTTAAACCCGATGTCGAAAGTTATTCCGCCAAAATTCGCCACCTTTGGTTCCTGCTAACTCAAACGGCAGCCTGACGAAAGAAAAGTAGTAAAGTCGAACTTAGAGGGTTTATGGGGTTTAACGGGTTTAGAGGGGGGGCAAACTAGCCGGAATATTGATTAAAAAAAAAATTGGAATCTAAACTAATTCCGGTGTCATGCCGTAGGCATCTGCGGGCGTAAAGCGCAGATTTTCAATTTACTCCCGACCAGATTTCTACGGCATGACACCGGAATTAGTTTAGATTCCAACTTTTTTGACCAAGTAGAGGTATGTACCTGCTGACTATTCTTGGCAGTAGGATTCTCATGCCAAATCCTGAATGGATAAATCGAAAAGAAAACCTGCCGACGGGAAAACCAAGGGCAAAAACCGGAAAAGCAAACTTGATTTTGGCGTGAAAAAACTTTTTTCCGGGGAAAGAAAAGATTGTTTTCCGGCACTTGCCTTTTTCTTCGGCAAAACCAAACCTGAAACCGGCGTCGGCCGGTTTTTTCGAACAATGAAAAACCTGGTTTTGGCAAAAACAGATTTGGAATAAGGAAAAGAAAACCTTGTCGGTTGCGGAAAAAACTTTTTTCCTGGAAAAGTAGGCTTTCTTTTTACCGGCAAAAATCTGAAAGCGCCTGAACCAGGTTTTTTTTCGCCGGAATAAAACCTGATTTTGGAGAAAGTAAGTTTGAGAACGGGAAAAGAAGACTTTTTTGAGCAGGAAAAATGATGGAAAATAGAGATATGGTTTATATGGTTCCCTGACCCAATACCAGATATACCATCCATGTTTTTATACTATTTCAGACCTATTGTAACAAGTCATGCACGGTTTCCAGATGATCCTTTATAGATAGAATATTATAGCTGAAAATCTATGAAAAAATTAATAATCAAAAAAATCCAGGTTTCAGAATCTGTTCTGTATTTTTATGTCTCTCTTCACCAAAATATCACAATATGATTCCGCATTCCGCATTCCGCATTCCGCATTCCGCATTCCGCATTCCGCATTCCGCATTCCGCATTCCGCATTCTAATTGGATTTGTTTTCCTTCAGTATCAAAGCCCAACCCTTCGGGCCCAGGATAGTACCTGTGGTACCCCAAATATTACCTATGCCCAGATGCAGGCTTTTTATAGTGAGATTGATACCAACCAGGCTTCGCCTGCCGGCGCGGCGCCTTGGAATATCCCCATCTGGCTATACGTAATTACGGACGGGCACGGATATTCCGCACACCAGCAAAATTTCGCGCCGCAACAGATGATTAGCGCCACCAATGCCTTGTTCACAAACGGTATGGGTTTTTACATCTGCGGCGTTTCGTACCTCGACAATGCTGATTGGTATGATCTGAGCTACCAGGATGGAAATGAAATCGACTCGTTGAACCATTATATCGAGACCCATAATTCGGAATATGCCAAAGGATTTATTCCGGTTATCTTAACGCACTTGCTGACGCCCGGTTTTCCCGCTGGGTTTGCCGGCTTTCCTAACCCTAACAAAGTATATGGCCAAAATGGGTTCGTGATTATAACCAACCAGGATGCCGCAAGCCTGGCCCACGAACTCGGACACTACTTCTTTCTGAGCCATACGCATGCCGGAGGATATATCGCCGATACCCTCTTTCCGCAATACGCGCAATATGTAGACGATACTGTGACCCTGAACAACATTACCTATACGTGCTGGCAAACAGGGGACTTTCTATGCGACACGAAGGCCGACGCCGGCGGCCCGGTACAACCCTGTTTGACCGACGTCCATTCATGTACCACCCCAGTCTGTTCGGTGACCGACCCATTGGATAAAACCTACACGCCGGACCAGACCAATTTGATGAGTTATTACCTCAATTGCCGCGACCGGTTTACGCCGCAGCAATACGTAGTTATGAATTGGGCCTACCTTTTTAACTCCGCCTGGAGCTTCCTCTCCGACCCCGAGACGCCGAACTGTCAGGAAGTCCCGAACGACCGGGGTTATGTGTACCGGCCTTGCGATTGGAGGACTGAGGTGGGTGATCTGCCGATCAACGAAGACATGATCGCGCTGCGGGACAGCAACGGCAACCTCTGCGGCAACCCCCAATGGACGATCACCGACGTCAACGGACGATACCTGGCCTTTCACTGCCTCTACCCCAATTTTACCGGCGACCTGCTCATCCAGCCCGACAAGGATTACAAGAACAATTACCTGAATGGCGTATCCACGTTTGACATTGCATCAATAAATGCTCATATTCTTGGTATACAGAATAGGGTTTTTACCAGTCCCTACCAGTATATCGCCGCAGATGTAAATAACAGCGGAACAGTCTCATCTTTCGACATGTTTCTGATCAAGAAATTGATCTTGGGTTTGGCAGATACGTTTCCGGCCGGCAGCTGGCGGTACGTTCCGGATTTGTGCACGCAAAGTCAATCCTTTGCGGATGTGTTCTATGGGACCTATGCGACGCCGCAGAACCCCTGGGACCCTTTCGCCGCCGTGTGGACCGACCCCAAAAACAATGAGCGCCATTACGGCGCCGACACCTTGCTCAATATTCCTAATACTTTTTCCTGGATGGACCACCTGACCCTCACGCCTGCAGAGCCCTATGCCAGATCGGTGGAATCCTGGAACTTCTGGGGCGTCAAAGTGGGCGACGTTAATTGCAATTCGGATATAAATTTGCCAAGTTCGCCCTACGGGATCGGCGAATTCGCCGTTTCGGACCACAACCTCCTGCCCGACAGCGCCGTTTTCTATTTGATCGTCTGGAGCGATACCACGGGCGGCGATGTCCCGGTTTCCGCCTGGCAACTGGGCATCCGGACCGACTCCGCGGCGCTGGAAATATTGGATGTCCAATCCGATGATTTTCCGGGCTTTAGCCCGGAGTTTTACCATTACTCCGAATCGGAAGGCCAGGGCCGCTTGCGCGCGCTTTGGTACGATTCGCTCAATAACGCGGTATCCCAGGCCGGCAGAAATTTCTTGGTGGTCAAGGCGAGGGCGCGCCAACCCATTTCGGATATCAGTCCGTATTTTGAATTGGACAGCATGCTGCTGCCGGCCTGCATATTCGACGAAAACGGCAACCCCGCCGTGAAGACGCCGCTGCACCTGAGCGTATCGGCTACGCCGTCCTGGCCGCGCAGCAAGACGCCGGCGCCGGCGGCGGATGAACCGTTCCGGTTTTTGTCGGTGCACCCCGACCCGTTTAAAAACGAACTGATTTTTCAATTCGACGCCGCGCAGCCCGGCGAAGTGCAAATAGTTTTGTTCGACCTGATGGGCCGGCCCGTTTATTCCGGAACAGTTTCGTACCTGAGTGGAGCCAATCGCTTGAAAATAAACGGAATGGATCGTGTTCCGGCGGGTTTTTGCGCCTACCAGCTGCGAACCGGCGGGTGGTCCCGTTGGGGTAAAGTGTTGAAGCAATAGGCGTTGTAGCGCTTTTGCTGATTCAAACATGAGTCCCTCGTAAATCAAATACGGGGGACTCTTATTACATTCAAGTATCCAACTTAACACAAATTTGCTCATGAAACAATTCCTCACTATTCTTCTCCTGACGCTCGGCGTCCTGCCCCTGACGGCCCAAAAAATATGGTACGTGGCCCTAAGCGCCGTCGGCGGGGCCCAGAACGGTCAGGACTGGCCCAATGCCTATACCGATTTGCAGAGTGCGCTGGGCGCGGCCACGGCCGGGGATGCGATCTGGGTGGCCGAAGGGGTATACTACCCGACGGAGACGAGCGACCGGACGGTTTCCTTTGCGCTGAAACAGGGGGTGCGGCTTTACGGCGGGTTTGCGGGTACGGAAACGGACCCCGGGCAGCGGCAGTGGTCGGCGCACCCGACGGTCTTGTCGGGCAATATCGGCGACGGGGCGGCGCGCACGGACAATTCGTACAGCATCGTAACAGGCGAGGGTTTGGACAGCACCACCTGCCTGGACGGATTTGTGTTGCGGGAAAACTACGGCGACAAGGCGCTGGCGGGGGCCCTGTATCTTCGCGCGACGGCGCAGGCGCCGTTGACCTGCCCGGTGATCCGGAACTGCCGGTTCGAGGACAACTACGCGGTGGGCGGGGCGGCGATCCACTGTAATTGGGGCCAGGCGGGCGTAGTGAGCCCGCGGTTGGAGCAATGCGTTTTCCGGCGCAACTACGCGCGGCAGTACGGCGGGGCGGTGCTGAAGAGCGGTCCGTCGCCGGCGGCGCATCCGTTTGTGGTGTCGGATTGCGAATTCAGCGACAACCGGGTGCAGGCGGGGCCCGGTGGCGGGGTGTACTTTTGGGATGTGTCGGGCTATTCCCGATTTGTGCGCTGCCGGTTCGAGCGCGACAGCGCGGTGGCGGACGCCGGTGGCGGGATTTATTGCCCGCTTGCACTCGAGCAGAGCGATCTGCAACTGGATTCTTGCGATTTTATTGAAAATTATGCGGACAATGGTGGTGGAATATGTTACGACGAATACAAAATTCTTCAACCTGATACAATCCTGCCGTTCATTTGTCGGATGAATCACTGCCGCTTCGAGCGGAATAAATCACGTGATGACGGCGGAACTCTTTATTTTTACTCTGGGCCGGGCTCGCTCATGTCATTGTACCTGGAAGACTGTGTGATAAAGGACAGCCGCAATCAAGGGCCAAACGCTTGCGTCTTTCAAGCATATAACGAATGCGATATTTACCTGTCGGTGCGGAATACGCAGTTTATCGATAATGTGGATTACTATCAAACGAGCGGATTAAAAAAGCCATTGTCCTATGGAGTTGCCGGCAAAACGGCAAAGGGCAGAGCGGTAATCGAGAATTGCCTTTTTGCCAGAAATGAAAACGCGGCGCTTGAAGGTCTCACAGCGGGTATAGGGGGTATGTTGGAGTCCCATATCACCAACTGCACGTTTTACCAAAATAATAGATTTGTGATCAGCAAGAGTTGGAATGCGAAGCACGACGACTCTACCTTTTACGACAGGATGTATATCACGAATTGCATCTTTTGGGAAGATTCGAAGCCGGAGGAGTTGTTTGCCGACAACAATTTTATGGTTTATGAGATGGGCGGGTATTACATCGACCACGTGTTGGTAAAGAACCCCAAAAACACGATGCCGCCGGTGCTGGGCCCGCACGTGTTGTACGCGACGTATCCGCTGTTTGCCGATACGGCGAAGGACGACTTCCGCTTGATGCCGTGTTCGCCGGCGGTGAATTACGGGGACAACGGGGCGGCGGTGGGTTTGCCGACGGACCTGCTGGGTAAGCCGCGGGTGTACGGCGATACGGTGGACCTGGGGGCGTACGAGACACAGGACACCTGCAATACGGTAGGGGTCGGCTCGGCGGCGGCGCAGGTCGCCGGGCGCCGGGCGGCTCCGAATCCGGTGCGTACCGGCAGCCGGGTATGGGTAAGCGGCGGCAGCGGGGGAGCGATGGCCTGGCGGCTTGCGGATGCGACGGGTCGTGTGACGGCGAGCAGCCGGGTGGTCGAATACGGCGACGGCTTTTGGGTAGAGGCGCCTGCTGCTGCGGGGCTTTACGTGTTGTGGCTCGAAGGCGCGGACGGTCGGACGGAAGCGCTGCGGGTGGTGGTCGTGCGGTAACGTTTTGTTCACCCTTTGAAGTTCTACTTTGTCATATTAAAAAAAAGCTGGAATTTAAACTATTTACGGTGTCATTCCGTAGGAATCTGGTCAGGCGTAAATTGAAAATCTACGCTTTTTCGCGGACAGATACCTACAGCATGACACCGTAGATGAAGATCGAATTCCTGTTTTTCTTGACAAAGTTTAATGAGAATATTCCGGCAGATTTTTGCAAACCGTTGAAAATGAAGGCAGGGGCAAAGGTCTGCACGTTTCCTACGGTCACGGCCCGGCATATTCGCATCGACATCCAGGCGGCCAAGCGCCGGCCTTGATCAGCGAAATACAGGTTTTTCACTTTTGAACCGGCAAAAACGCTTGCTTCAACTGGGGAAGCAGCGCGAGGAGCAGCCGGCGGGTTAGTCGCCGCTCCGGACGATTTTGGCGACATACCTGCCCTGCGCGCACAGCACCTGCGCCACGTACACACCTTTGGGCCAAGTCGATAAATCCAAATCAAGCGCCCCGGCTGACAGGTCAAACTGTTCCAAGTAAATGCGCCCGAGCTCATCCGCTACCACAAGCCGCGCCGGCCATTCCGGTATCTGAATCGTGACAAAGCCCGGCGTAGGGTTGGGAAAAATCGGGAGTAAAGCGGTTTTGACCGCACTGGAAACATCGGTCCAGGTCGGGTCGGCGTAAATATCCACCCGGTCAGTGCGGCCGGCGCTGATCTGCAGCCCGCCGGCAAACAAAACGGTTTTGCCCACCGATGCCGCCGCCATATAATAGCGCGGTTGCCCCAGGTAGCCCACCAGTTGCCACGTTTTGGTTTGTGTATTGTATTGATCGACGCGGGCATTCCCGGGAGCGTTGATGCCGCCGGCTACAAAAAGGTTGGGTCCGCGACTGGCGAGGTTGTACCCGATATGCCCGGCAGGCAAGGTCACCTTGGCCCAGGCATTCGTTGCAGGGTCGTACACATCCAAAAAGTTCGATGCGTTGGACGAATTCGGCAGGTCGTTCCCATCGCCAAAATAAGCTTTGCCGTTGACGGCCAGGCCTTTCAGCATACCGCCAAAACTATATTGTTGCAAGGCGCCGCTCGACCAGGTTCCCGAGGTGTGGTCGTACACATCCACCTGGTTGTACCACACATAATCGAATTCGCTGCCGCCGCCAAAAACAACCTTGTCTCCTACCGTCACAGCAGTGATCATGCCCCGCGGGTAGCTGAGCGTGGCGGTAGTCCAGGTGTTGGTTTCGGTGTCCCATATATCGACCCGGTCGCTTTTTACATTGTTGGACTTAATTCCTCCGGCGATAAACAGGCGGTTGCCGATGCTGGCTACCGTCACCAGCATGCGGGGCTCAGACAGCGTTGCGGCCGACCACGTGTCTGTAGCCGTATTGTAAATATCCACCGCATCCGATACGCCTTCCGGCCCCGAACCACCCGCCAACACCGCATATTGCCCCACCGCGCCGCCGCTCATGTAACTGCGGGTTGTGAGCCCTGGTATGGGGGTCCAAAGGTCTTTTTCGGCATCATACAGGCTTATCGAGCCAGCTGCCACGATCGCTTTGCTTCCGATCGCTATGCTGGCATTTCGTCCGGCCAGATTTTCCGCTCCTTCGTTCAGAAGATGGACGGACCACATGCCGGTACTGTCATCGTAAATATCCACGACATTGCTCGCCACTCCGCCATCCGCCTGGCCTCCGATAAACAGCACCTTATGGCCCACTACCAGTGGAAACGCGTGATGCCGTGCCTGCGACAGCGCAGCCGTTGTCCATTGCGCACCCGACTGCGCCGGGATGAGGACATCCAGCAGGATAAAAACAAAAAATGCATATTTCTTCATGGTCATTTTTAGACCAATCTGCTGTCTTTTATGGGAAATCCGCCATGATGGCCATTAGAAGCGGCCATGATCTACAGTAACACGGGAAGTGTGTCGGTAATTATTGACGGCGTTGCGGAAGTTTTGAATCGGTCATTCATCTTCCGACCCGATTTCGGAAGGGTTATTGGATAAACCGCAGACAGCGCTGGCAAACAAGGTGAGGAAAATGATTAAGTATGTGTCCATGAGTGGTGAGGATTAAGAACATGCCTGGAACTTCATCGCTGGGCCCCAAACATGTTACAAACACGGTGATTGGTTACAAGTGCGGGTGTAAACGTAATTTTAAACCTGGGGCGTATGCGCAAAGAAAGTTCACTTCGGCCAAATCCGACAGTTTGACGATATTAAGAACCAGTTTAGCATGTCATTATGGGGCTCCGAACATGTTCAGAGCCGCAACAAAGTAACCACAACACGGTTGCAATGGCCCGGAGATCGGGCCTTTTTACCAATTGTATTTGAACCCGTTCAGAAAATCGCGGATCGGCATCCGGCGTTTCCCTTCCAGTTGCAGTTCCAGCACCGCTACAAACCCGTCCTGCGTGCTGATGAGGAGATAACCTTTACCATCGGAAACAAATTGGCCGGGTTGCACCATGTTTCCCAACTGCCAATGATCCATTTTCTTTTTTTCGGTGCGGAGAATTTTTAGGGTTTTGTCATCCAGCAGCGTCCAGGCGCCGGGGTAGGGGCTCAGCCCCCGGATAAAATTGTGCACCTGGAGCGTGGGTTGGTTGAAATCAATCCGGCAGGTATCGGTAAAGATTTTGGGCGCGTGCGTGGCTTCTGTATCGGGCTGCGGGACCGGCCGGGCTTCGCCGCGTTCGATGGCCTGCACGGTACGCAGCACTACCTGGGCGCCCAATGCCATCATGCGGTCGTGTACATCGCCCGCGGTGTCGTTTTCACCGATCGGCATTTTTTCCTGAAACAGGATATCGCCGGTATCGATTTCGTGTTTCAGCAAAAAGGTGGTCACGCCGGTTTCGGTCTCGCCGTTGATGATGGCCCAATTGATCGGCGCCGCGCCGCGGTATTTGGGCAGCAATGAACCATGGAGGTTGAGGGTGCCCAAGGGGGGCATACTCCATACGGATTCAGGCAGCATCCGGAAGGCTACCACTACCTGCAGGTCGGCACGGCAGGCACGGAGTTCGTCCAGGAAGTCGGGGTTTTTCAGTTTTTCCGGCTGTAAGACGCGGATGCCGTTTTCGCGGGCAAATTTTTTGACCGCCGATTCCTGCAACCCCTGCCGGCCGCCGGGTTTGTCGGGTGCAGTGATCACCGCCGGTATTTCATAGCCGTGGTGAAACAGGATTTCGAGCGACGGCACCGCAAAGTCCGGGGTGCCCATAAAAACGATCCGCATGGCGCAAACTTCCGCTTTTTCCTAAAAATACGCGTTCATCCGGTACAAACCTCCTACTTTTGTTTCGGGGTTTTTATTTAAAGCATTGATTTTCAATGAATATAATCCGTATCGGAATATTGTCGGCGCTGATGATTCAGGTGGCCGTAGCAGGGGCCCAGAAAGCCGGGAAAAGAGACGAATTGGGGCTTGTGTTGCCCGAGGTGCAGTTTGCTGCCGAAAAATCGGCCATCCGGCCCGACGCTGCCCGGGCGCTCGATCAGGTTGCCGTTTTGCTGAAAAAAAGTCCGAAACTTACCCTGGAAGTAGGCGCGCACACCGACGCCAGCGGCAGCGCATCGTATAACCTGCGGCTCTCGCAACAACGCGCCCAGGCAGTAATGGGCTACCTGATCAAGAGAGGCATCGCTGCCAAACGCCTGAGTGCTAAAGGCTATGGCGAAACGCAGCCGCTCAACCGCTGCCGGCGCGGCGTGCGCTGTTCAGAAGCCGAAAAACGCGAAAACCGGCGCATCGAAATCCGGGTGCAGGGGCTTCCGCAGGATTCCGAGGCGCGGTATCCGTGGCTCGAACTCATCGGACAAGCGCCGCCCAAGGCCGCCCCGGTACTCGTGGCCAAACAACCCGACGACGAACGGCCCGCCCTCAATCGGCTTGAACCGCAAACTGCCACTGCCGTTACAGCACCGCCCGCCAACCTGTCCGGCGACTTTTTCCCCGAGTTGAGCGAGGGCCGGCAGTACGTCGCCGAGCCTTTATCCAATACGTTTATTGGCTATACCGTGGAGATCGGTTGTTCGGAAAAACCGTTGGCTGCCGGTCATCCGTTGCTGCGCAAATACGATCCTGTGCACCTGCGCTATGAAGCCGGCGGATCGTACTGCTACTATATCGGCGCTTTTACCACCTTGCCGGCGGCGCAACAATTCCTTCAGGATACTGCCTTGGCGCTCTTCCCAAAGGCACAGATAGCAGCCTTTTGGGGCGACCAGAAGAAATATTATCCCCATTGATTCCTTAGTGCCCAAGCCACCAGCCACGTTTTGCGCTCCAAACGTTTTACTATGCCCGAATTATACTGGAAAAACAACGAAGCCCTGCAACTGCGGGCAATCCACTGGCCCGTCGATACCCCACACGCTGTCATTACGCTGATACACGGCCAGGGCGAACACATCGGCCGGTACGCCCATCTGGCGCAATGGTTTAATGCCAACGGCATTGCGGTCGTGGGATACGACCATCAGGGCTACGGTAAAAGTGAAGGCAAACGCGGCCATGCCAAAACCCTGAACGCGTTGCTCGACGATATCGGTCTGGCCCTGGCCGAAACCCGGCGGCTCTACCCCGACGTCCCCCAATTTCTGTACGGGCATTCGATGGGCGGCAACCTGGCCTTGAATTATGTACTGCGCCGGCGCCCCGAGCTCGCCGGCCTGATCGCAACCAGTCCCTGGGTGCGCCTGGCCTTTCCGGCGCCGCTGCTTAAAGTGCTGGCCGGCCGGCTGCTGCATCATATTACGCCGGCCTTGCGCCTGCCCAATGGTCTGGCGGTGCACTTTCTTTCGCACGACCCCGCCGTGGTGAAAGCCTATCAGGACGACCCCCTGGTACACGACCAACTCAGCGTGGCCGCCGGGATCAATCTTCTGGATGGCGCCATTTGGCTTGACCGATACACCGGGGATGCGCCGGTGCCCATGCTGCTTCAGCACGGCGGCGCCGATAAGATCACCGCCGCATCCGGTACGCGCGCGCTGGCCGAACGGCTGCAAGGCGACATCACCTTTCGCGAATGGCCCGGCTTGTACCATGAAATGCACAATGAGCCGGAGCAGACAGCTGTTTTCGCCTATACCCTCGCTTGGATGGAACGGGTGCTGGGCAAGGGATAAGAAGTCCGAACATGAAACTCCTTGTTGATTATTGGAAATTCATGTCTGGGCACTTCTGAAAACATGGATGTATTACCCTGTTTCCACGCTGGATGAAAATCCAAATTTGCCCTCGGATTTTTTGACCGGCCGCCGTTACATCATCACTTCCGGTTCCCATTGATCCCGCGGGAGTTGATATAGTCGCCAGAAGACCGCAGCAATCAGGTCGGGATCGTATTTGGTACCGGGCTGCACCATACCACACACGGTCACCGTTGCTACCTGTATTCCAAGCGGGGCGCATTCCTGGGCCAGCCCCAACGCGAGGTTGCGCATACCGGCTTTGCCGATACTGAGCGCGGTGAGATTGGCGGGCGCTTTGAGCGCCGAGCCGCCGCCGGTAAAAAACAGCGTCCCTTTACCCCGTGCTTTCAACGACGGTAAAAAAACCTGTGCGGCCATCAGGGCGCCTGTCAGGTTGATCTGCAGGTCGCTTTTGAATACCGGCAATGCCATTTCTGAAGGTAGAGCCGGGTGGAAAGCACTGGCATTGTAGTGAATGATGTCGAGGTCCGGGTGTTCGTGTGCGATCTGCGCCAGCACCTGGCCATAAGCAGCCTCGTCGGCGATGTCGGTCGAATACCCGGTAGCTGCTATACCGGTTGCCCGGAGTTCTTGTTCGAATGCTTGCAGTTTTTCATTGTCCCGGGCGATCATCAGTACCTCGAAGCCTTCCCGCCCGAACCGCCGCGCCACGGCGAGTCCAATACCCGGTCCCACCCCGATCAAGAGTAATTTCATGGTTGCGTGTATACCTGTGTTAGAAGCGATGTAATTGGTTTGGTCTGTTGAAATTGGGTTGATTCGACACCCAAAATGTTTGCCTAGTGCTCATGCCCGATGATCTGCCGTTGGTCGGGAATGGTTACCGTGATCTGCGCTGTATTATCTAAAATCACGCACTGGCACCCCAGCCGGCTCTCCAGCCGGGGATTGATGGCCCGGTCAATAAAATCCTCCTCCTTATCCGATATTTCTTCCAGAAAATCTTCCCCTTTTTCGATATAAACATGACAGGTGGAGCAAGCGCAAACCCCGCCGCAGTTGTGGTTCAGGTGAATGTCGTAATCCTCCGTGATCTCCAGGATGGATTGATCCTCAAAATCGCCGGTAACGGTTTTTTCCGGAATGGATTTATCTTCAAACTGAAATTTTATGGTAACCATGGCTGGTGAATGTAAAGAATGTGGTCAATGTGGGTAATGTGATTAATGTGGTCAATGTGGTCAATGTGATTAATGGGGTCAATGGGGTCAATGTGGGTAATGGGGTCAATGGGGGGACAATTTTTTTGAAAAATGCAGGGAGGCGATTTGGTAGCCTTTGTTCAGGTAAAGCCGGTGGGCTTCGTGCCGGTGAAATCCGGAATCGAGAGTAACCACCTGATAACCATGCGTTTTTGCGATATCCGCCACATAATCGAGTAATTGGCCGCCATAGCCCCGGCCGCGGTAGTCCGGCAAGGTGCTCAGGTCGTCAACATAAATATGTTTTCCGCTGAACAGGAATTGCAAGTGGCGAAATCCAATGGCAGCCACCGCCTTGCCATCGGCCTCAATAAAGGCCAATTGATACCCGCTCTGCATCATTTCTTTGGCCAAAGGCAAAAACTGCTCGGCCGAAATATGGGGCCGCAGCGTCAGCATGACGTCGCGGCATTGCAGCAAGTCGCTGTCCGTTTGAGCAAGTCGAATCTCCATCATTATTGAAAACGGCGCAAAAGTAGGATTTGCCCAAACAACAACCAGCCCGGCAAAGGGTTTTCTTCGCCGCTATTTATCTGCACGGGTATCGACTGGCCCCATGGAGGCGAAGTTGGACAGAATATACAATACCGGCATGAAAACCCATACATGTTCTTCATGCATCGGCTTTCTAATTGCTAAACCTGAAAACCACTTCATCCACGCTTATCCGGGTGGGACCAAGGTCACATAAAACCGCCATGCCTGCCCCGTGCGGTCAGCCCGCCCTGCTATAATTTTTTCCCATTGTGTATGCGCTTCTATATGCCAGTGGCCAGGCAGCGGGAAACGCCAGCCGCCGCCTATGCCGCTGTGCCATCGCACGGATTTGAGACCATTCACCAGGAATTGAGTTTCCCCGATACCCATTTCCCCGAAAAACATGCCCCACGAACCAGTGCCGGTATACCGGCGAAGGCCGCCTGCCAGCCTCGAGGCGTGCACCGGCCCCCAATCCTGTTGCATGGCGACCTGCGCCCATGCCTGCCAACCCTTTCGCAGCTGAACCCTCACTCCAACGGCAGCCGCCGGCACCCAATGATACGGTGGGAGTGTATGGGTGGTGTTTACGCCTTGTTGTTCCGGAACCTGAATGTCGTAAAAACTACTAAAATAGGCAGTGGATAGCCCTGATTGAGGCAATATTTCCAGTTCCCCCACTGGCGGCGGCGCACCATCGAAAAGCAATTCCACGGTTACCACATTGGAGGCGCAGCCCGTGCCGCCGTTATCGATAACCTGAATTTGATATTTGCCGACGCGCAATTGCGTGAGAACAATATTCGGGGTATTGGAGGTGCCGAAAGGTAAGCCATTGATAAGGATCAAAAAAGGCGGTATCGCATTGGGAGGCAGCACCAGCAAGGAGATGCTGCCGTCGGCAGCCGTCGGCGAGCTGGGTTGCGTCGTTTGCGTCACGGTCAGCAGCAGGGGCACAGAAGGCACCTGGACGGTGATGGTATCCCAACAGCCCGCGGCGTTCCCGACCATAAGCGTCACCGCACCCGGGCACAGGAGGTTGACCGAAGGCCCGGTAGCGCCGTTAGACCATTGGTAGGTGTAAGATCCCGGCGGCTCGACCGTTGCCGTTGCACCCCCGTTGCAGTTGTTGCAGGTTGCCGGCACCAGTTGCAGGGCCGGCGTAAAGGTACAGGGCGCCGGCACAATGGTGATTTGCTGTGAGCAGGACGCAGCATTGCCACAGCCATCTGAAACCGTCCACCCACGGACGATGGTGCCGCTGCAGTTGCTGAACTGGCTCAGGTCATCGGTATATACCGGCGGTTGCACCGTGCCGCAATTATCCGCGGCATGTGCTGTGCCCGTCACCGAGAGGTCGTTTTCCGCGCCGCATTCAACCGTCAACTGGGGTGGGCAGGTGAGGTCCGGCGGTGTCAAATCCTGCAGCAATATAGTTTGGACGCAGGCCGCCGTTTTGCCGGATGCGTCGGCCGCCGCCCAGGTGCGCGTGATTATTCGGGCACAAGGCTGGCCTCCGATTGCGTCGGTATAGTGCAGTTGAGGAGCCGGGTCGCAATTATCGATGGCGGTCGCCTGCCCGGACACTGCCGGGTTCGGCGGCGTTTCACAACCCGCCAGCGTGAGGTTTTGCGGGCATGTGACTACCGGCGGATCCACGTCGTTAACAGTTACCGCCACCGTAGCCGTAGCGGTTTGCCCGGCTTTATCCGTGATCTGGTAGGTAAATTGGAACGGCGCCGTGCCGGCATTGGCCAACAAAAGATTTCCACCTGTTCCAATGCTGATACCGGCGGCAACCGGTGCATCCACCCCTGTAACGGCAATACCGCTTCCGCTGTCGTTGGCGAGTACATTCAGGGTTCCGGAACCATTACAAGGCAGGGTTATTGCGTCCGGCGCAGCAACCGGCAGGGCCGGTGGTTGGTCGCCGCCGCGCTTGTTTCGAACCAAAAAGTAAATACCGATACCGGCAACCGGCGCTGCAGTAGCGGGAATCCACCACGGAAATTTATGCGGAGCCGCAGCGGCAAAAGCGGGTGCGAGAAATTTCCATTGCGGCCCAACCAGCGGCGCGACATCCAGGTTGGGCGAGCCTCCCGGGGCCGTCTGCCGGGGCGAATCAGCCAGCACTTGCCCAAGCGGGTCGGTCGTCGGGCAATAGCTCGCATACCAGGGCATGGTCTGCCACGATTTCAGCAGGCGCCACCGGCTCAAATAGGCGGGATCGCCCGGTTTCAGGCTGTTGGCCAGTTGGTGGAGGCAGGTCTCGAGTTTGCCGGTAAGCATGCCGACGTATCGGTTGCGCGCCGGCTGATCGAGGACCGCACCGGCTTCGCTGCCCAGCAGGCCCAGCCCGCTCAACAGGCCGGGCAGGGCATCCGGCGCAGCGGGGTCGGCGCGTGCGATGGCCTGGTCGAGGTAAGCGTTCCACCGGTGCAGGGCGGTTTGTAGCAGATCCTGGTGCATGGTGCGATCCAACATTGCCAGGCTTGCCGTATCGAGCAGGTAAAGCAACATGGGGATGAGTTCGGAAGGCGGTTCCGGCCCCTCGGGCGCCGGCCGGTTGAGGCGGTCGGCCAGTTCGGCTGCGGTCGCCGCCACGCCACCGGTTGCGGTCTCTTGAAAAACGCCGGCCGGATGGACGCCGCCCGGCGGGATCAATTTGGCTTGCACGCCCACCAATTCGATATTCGACCAAAGCGTTGCCGCCTGTTGTTCAACCTGCTGCCTCGCGGCATCGGGGAAAGTTTGCTGACGTTGGTTGGACTGCTCTTCCACGCCTTCGGCAAATTGCGCGGCAAAAACGGCCTGGTTATAGTTTCGACCTTCGAGGCGGGCTGCATAGGCCCAAAGGACTTGTTGTACCATCTCGTTGCGCCATTGGGCCGCCGAATGCCCAAATGGGGAGGGCCGGATTTTGCCCGCCTGCGCCAGTTGATCAAAGGCCTGCCCGGCCGCAAATACCGCATGGAGCAACAGGCGAGCTGCTTCATGGGGGTGCCGGTTGAAGTCGATGCGGTATAAAAATGCCGTACCTGTACCCGGAAAACACAGGGCCAACGGATCGCCCTGCGGCGCAGGGTACAGCGCTTCGAAACCCTGCCCTGGCATCCAGCCGGGCGCCGGCAGGGGCGCACTGGCGGCCCAGGCGGCCCATTGCGACACATCAGCCATCGATTCGCCATCAGCGACAGCCGGCCGGTGCACATTCGTGCAGTAACCTTCGAGCGGGATACGGACCGTTTGAAACGGCTCCACTCGTATGTTGTACAAACCGGGAATCACATACCCCTGGTAACCGGCGGCGGACGGGATAAAACAATCCCCAACCACCGTCTCCACCGGTACAGGGCCGGCGTTGCAGACTGCCAGATTGGCCACTATGCCGGTCGTCTGCCCGGTGCCGCGCGCCAAATAATGAAGATGACCGGCCGGTGCAGTCTTTTGCCCGAATAAGGGAACGGTTAGCAGGATCGAAGCGATCCAAAGGAGGGGCCGAAAGCGGTGATGCAGTCGTTTCGTGCGGAAAAGACCTCGGTCGTAAAGATTGCGCATGGTGGGAAAAATTTGGTCAGGCAGGTTTGGCGATAATTTGGCCAATTGGCGAAAAGTTAGGTTTTTCATTTGTCTTTATAGCGTTAGTTTGCTAAAATAATTTGGCCGACCCCGGGTTTGCGCACTTCATGGCGGGAGGGTCCGCCTACCCTTAAAATAGAAAATTCAGGTAACCCGACCGGCAATAGTTTTATTTTTGGACAGACTGTGGTTATTTTGCCGGATAGAAGGCCCATCTTTGTTGGCCGCCTGTAAAATCGCCTGCCAATAATGGGCGCATTCATTTAAAAAAGCACGGTTCAACCGGGCCATACGCGCATCGTTCATGTATTTCGGATCCCATCAATCACAGCCACCCATCGAAAACCCGGATTTCAAACGCTGGAAGTTCCGGGAGTTGAAGATTTATGCCTCCACCGAATGGCTGGCCGACAACAAGAAGAAATACCGCCAGGTGTTCGACCGGCACGAAACGACCTATATCTACGCCGAACTGTCGTTTTACAACAAGCATTTTGACATCGAGGACTGGGAAGTAAACGTGGAGCTGCGGTGCTATGCGGTGAAAAAACAAAAAAAGGAGATCTGTGCGCTGCCGTTTCGCCGCAAGGTGAGCAAATACGACCCCGTGGGTTATATCCGGGAAGGTTGGGGCAATAAACAGGAAGGTGTTTTCTGGAAAAAAGGCGCGTATTACTGGGAAGCCTGGATCGAAGGAGAAAAGGTCGCCACCCGCTATTTTTATGTCGAAGATGCCGGACGTGCCATTACCAAAACCGACAATCCGTACTCGCAGATCACGTCGCTGCGGATGTATGAAGGGCCGTACGACGATACGCCCGAATTCGAACGGAACTATCTCCGCCGGTTCAACGGCGAAGAGACCCGGTATATATACGCCGAAGTAGTGCTCCGCAACCTCCTGTTGAGCAAGCAATGGCAGTGCGAACTGTTCATCAAGTTTTACAACGACGCCCGCGAACTGAAAGGACAGGTCGTGCGCCTGCACCGTGTGGAGAAAGGCGATGAAGGCGTGAAAATCACAGCAGGGTGGGGGAGCAATGTGAAAGGTTCCTGGCGCAACGACCGTTATACGGCCGAGATCGTATTTATGGACCAATTGCTTGCGGTCATGCCTTTCGAAGTGGGCGCCGACTGGGAAGAAGGCGTCAACGGCGTTTGGCTGCCCGACAAGGGCCAGCAGGTGTACCTCCAGCCGGAAGAAGAAGACCTGGAGTCGTTTGAAGAAGTGTTGTCGCGCCTCGATGCGCTCATCGGCCTGACCGAGATCAAGCAAAAAGTGCGCGAACACGCCCAATATTTGCAGTTTCTCCAATTACGCAAGGAAAAAGGTTTCCAGGAAAAAGACAGCATCAACGTCCACTCCGTTTTCATCGGCAACCCCGGCACCGGCAAAACCACCGTGGCTAAAATGATGGGCCGGCTGTACAAAAAGATGGGTTTGCTCACCAAAGGCCACGTGCACGAGGTGGATCGCACCGACCTGGTCGGCGAATACATCGGCCAAACCGCGCCCAAAGTGAAAGACGCGATCGAAATGGCCCGCGGCGGCGTGCTGTTTATCGACGAAGCCTATGCCCTGGCGCGTTCCACCGAAGATTCGAAAGATTTCGGCAAGGAGGTCATCGAGATCCTGGTCAAGGAAATGTCCAACGGCCCGGGCGACCTGGCGGTGATCGTCGCGGGTTACCCGAAGGAAATGAAGACCTTTCTCGACTCCAACCCGGGCTTGCGCAGCCGGTTTAAAATGACCTTCGAATTTGCCGATTACCTGCCCCAGGAACTCAGCCAGATTTCGGAATACGCCTGCCGCGAAAAAGAAATCCTGCTGGCCAGGGAAGCCAAGGAAATGGTGGACGAAATGATCACGGAGGCCTTCCGCCGCCGCGACCGTTCTTTCGGCAACGCCCGTTTTGTATACGACCTGCTCGACAAGGCCAAGATCCAGCTCGGCCTGCGCCTGATGGCGATCCCCGATGTGCGCGACCTGCCGCCAGAAGCCCTGAAAGTTATCCTGCTGGAAGACGTCCAGCGGGTCCAGATCGCCGCGAAACGCCCGCTGCCCAATATTCCGGTCGACGAAAATCTGCTCCGCCTGGCCCTGCACGAACTCGACAGCCTCATCGGGATGCAGGACATTAAAAAAGACATCCGCGAACTGGTGCACCTCGTGCGCTTCAACCGCGAATCGGGCCGCGATGTGCTGGGCCGTTTCTTCCTGCACACCGTGTTTGTGGGCAACCCCGGCACCGGTAAGACCACCGTGGCGCGTATTCTCACCAAAATATATAAAGCGCTCGGCGTGCTCGAACGCGGCCACATGGTCGAAACCGACCGCCAGGGCCTGGTCGCGGGTTTTGTCGGCCAAACGGCCATCAAGACCGCCGAACGGGTGGAAGAAGCCATGGGCGGCGTGCTCTTCATCGACGAAGCCTATGCCCTTACCAATAGCGGCCGCGGCTCGCACGGCGACTTCGGCGACGAAGCCATTCAAACGCTGCTCAAACGCATGGAAGACCACCGCGGCGAATTTTTCGTGTTCGTGGCCGGTTATCCGGAAAACATGGATGCGTTCCTCAAAGCCAACCCTGGCCTGGCCAGCCGCTTCGACAAAGTGCTGCGCTTTGAAGACTACAACCCGGAAGAACTGCTCGAGATCGCGCTGTTCATGTTCCAGCAGGAGCACTACCGCGTGGATGAAGACGCCCGCGAACACCTGGTCAAATACCTGGGCTTCCTGTACCAGTTCCGCGACAAGTACTTCGGCAACGCCCGCACCGTCCGGCAAGTGGTGATGGATACGATCAAAAATCAAAACCTGCGCATAGCCCAGGACGCTGCCCGCCAGAAAGACGTGGAAGGGCTGCACACCATCGTACTCGATGATGTGGCGACCTTCACCTTCGACAAAGGCAAGTTGTCGGTGTACCAGCGGCGCGGGATCGGGTTTGGGAATTAGCGTTTAGCCTGTTGCATTTGCTAAAAGTGGTTACCGGGCTGCATCCGGGCCTGGGGCGTTTAATAGTTGCGAATAAGTTTCAAAATGTGACCGGTATGCCAAAGAAGCGCTTTTGTGTTTCTAAAATGGCTTAAGTCGAGCTAGGGCCAGCACCAGCCAATCCCCTGTTTTAAAAGCGGTATGCCCGGGCGGAATCCCGATATTCGCTGGACCATTTCAGGCCAGTTCCCCAACTTGCTCTAAACCCACTTTTATGAAGAAGATAACCCTGTTGCTGGCGGTTGCTTGCTGTACTGCCTCTTATGCACAACCTGGCGCGCTGGACCCCACTTTTGGCCACGCGGGCATCGTCAGCACCCCGCTTTCGGCCGGTATCGACCAAATTAATGCAATAGCCTTGCAGCCCGACGGTAAAATCATATCGGCCGGATACACGATGAAATACGGGTCGCTGGATTTTGCCACGGTGCGGTATTCCTCTACCGGTACGCCGGAATTTACCACGGTGACCGGCTTTAGCAAAGCCGATGACATCGCTTACCAAGTGCTGCTCCAGCCCGATGGCAAGATCATTGTAGCCGGTTATTCGAACAATAAAGAGAGCAGCATCTTCAAATTTGCGCTCGCTCGATACCTGCCTGCCGGAACGCTGGACACTGCGTTCGGCACGGCGGGCAAAGTGACGACCAATTTCTCGGCCAATTTGAATGACAAAGCCTTCACGGCAGCCCTTCAGCCCGACGGCAAGATACTCGTTGGCGGCACCAGTAATACGGGCAGCAGCTACCATTTTCTCCTGGCCCGGTACCGGACTGACGGAAGTCTCGACTCCGATTTTGGCACAGGCGGCTCGGTGTATACGATCCTGCAGGTGTCGTCCATTATCCATAAAATTGTACTGTTGACCGACGGGAAAATCCTCGTAGCCGGTTCCACACGGCTGGGTTCGTCGTACCGGTTGGTACTTGCCCGGTATTTGCCCGAGGGCAACCTGGACCCGGATTTCGGAGCATATGGGGTGGCGCTGACCAATTACTACGTGGGCGAAACAGACCCGCAATCGTTGCTGGTCGGCAACGACGGTAAAATTGTTTGGGCCGGTACGGTGAACGGGCATTTTGTCGCATTGCAGTTTGATGCCCAGGGTAATGCCGACTATGCCTTTGGGAACAGCGGCGCCGCAGTTACAACCTTTGGCGCCGGCAGCCTCGATTATTGCACGGCCGCCGTGGCACAACCCGATGGAATGATCGTGTGCGGTGGATATACCAACAGTACGGGCAACAACAACTACGCCCTCACGCGCTTTACGGCCGCCGGCTTTCTCGACACCACGTTTGGAATTGCCGGCCGGGTCATCACGCCAATCGGTACGGCTAATAGCGACCACGCCTACGCCCTGGCCCTTCAGCCCGACGGTAAGCTGGTTGCGGCAGGGGTATCCAACAATGCAGGGAGCGGCCCCGATTTTTCACTGGCCCGGTATGACGCTGGTCTCATGGTCGGCACAGCATCGCCAAACGGCCTGTTGGCCGACCTGCAATTATTCCCCAACCCGGTTGGCCGGTCGGCCAGGTTCCACTACCGTTTGCGACGGCCCGGAACCCTTACTGTGCGGATTTGGGACAGCCAGGGGACCTGTTTGCACACGTTTTTCAGTAAGAAGCAGAGCGATGCGGGCGACCATTCCGATCTGCTCGAAATGCCGGATGGGCTACCTGCCGGAGTTTATTTTTTATCGGTGGGAACGGAATCGGAACAACGCCGGTTACTATTTTTTCACACCCGGTGACGACTTGCTTTGGCGCCCGGCCACCCGGTTTTTTACAACAGGCATTAAACGTAACGCCGTTTTGATTTCAGTCCACATACTTACCCCCGGCGCATACCATTTGGCGATCGGTTAATCGTCTGTGCCGGTAAACACAACTGAAACCCTTCATGCAACGCGAAAAAATTTTTACGCCCTACCAGGTATTTATTATCGCTATTCTGGCCTTTCTGCAATTTACGATCATTCTCGATTTCATGGTCTTGTCGCCGCTGGGCGCTCAACTCTTGCAGGAATTGAATGTGACTACCCAACAATTCGGGCTCGTGGTGTCGGCCTATGCCTTCAGCGCGGGCGCTGCCGGGCTCTTGTCGGCCGGATTTGCCGACCGGTATGACCGGAAACGCATGCTGCTTTTTTTCTATGCCGGCTTTATCCTGGGCACATTTTTTTGCGGCATCGCCCCCAATTACCAATTTCTGCTGCTCGCGCGCATTGTAACCGGATTATTCGGCGGTGTGATGGGGTCGGTCATTTTTGCCATTATTACCGATCTGTTCAACCTGGAGGTAAGGGGGCGTGTAATGGGCGTTGTCCAAACGGCGTTTGCGGTAAGCCAGGTACTGGGTCTGCCAATCAGTTTGTACCTGGCCAACCATTGGAGCTGGCATGCGCCGTTTCTGATGATTGCCGGCCTGAGCGGGCTGGCTTTCGGCGCCATTGTGTGGAGAATGCGGCCTGTCGACGGGCACCTCGCCCTGCAAACCGGGCGCTCTGCGATGACACACTTGTATAAAACCATTACGGAAAAGAAATACCAAATGGGGTTTGCCACCACGGTGCTGCTGGCCACCGGCGGTTTTATGCTGATGCCGTTTGGCAGCGCCTTTGCCGTGCACAACCTGGGCCTGCGCCTCGATCAATTGCCCATTGTTTACATGGTGACCGGGGTGTTCTCCCTTACCGCCGGCCCACTCCTGGGGCGGTACAGCGATAAAGTGGGCAAATACCCGTTGTTTACCGCAGGTTCGGTGCTAACCATCGCACTGGTACTCGTATATACCCGCCTGGGTATCACGCCCCTATGGGCCGTGATTGCGCTGAACGTCGTACTGTTTGTCGGGATTACGTCGCGGATGATCACGTCTTCTGCCCTGACTTCAGCAGTGCCCGACCCGGCCGACCGCGGGGCTTTCATGGGAGTTAATTCCTCCATTGCGCAAGTATCCGGCGGCATTGCCTCGGCTGTGGCCGGCATGTTGATCGCACAAAAACCGGACGGCCAACTGCTGCACTACCCAACCCTCGGACTTGTAGTGGCCGTTAGCGTGGCAGTTACGATCTGGATGATGTATTATATCAACCGGCAAGTGCAACGCAAACACCACCCGGTATTGACGCCCGAGCTTGAAGTTCGAGAGTTTGAAACGTAAGCGGTTGGAGTTCAATCAAAGGGATTTCAGTTGCAATCCCTGCAATGGCATCTCGCTTCCCATTGAAAAACAGCCTTTTACAATAACTCCGAACTTCAAACGCTAATACCCCGTCATCATTTTGCATTGGCGGAACACGCCGTTGCTGTTTTCCACTTCGATCTGGTAGACATAATTGCCCGTGGCGAGTCCGAGCTGTTTCATATTGAGGGTGATCGTTTGCGCGCCTTCGGCCATATTATCCTGCGAAACGACACCGACTTTGCGGCCCGTCAGGTCCCAAAGTTCGATCCGGACGTTTGACGGGTACGTCAGGGTGAAGGGAATGGTGGTGGCATCGCGGTAGGGGTTGGGGTAGTTTTGCCCCATTTTGAACTGGCCGCCGGTCTCCGGTTCGAGGTTTTGCAGTCCGGTGGTGCCGCTTCCGTTGATCGTCACTTCCAGGAAACTGTCGTAGCCGCCCGTCATCGAATTGGGGGTCAGCGTGGCCAGTTGCAGGGCATACCCGTCGGCGAAAACATTGTCGGTGGCAAATGTGACGGGATCGGGGCCGTATCCGCCCGAAGCATTGCCGTAAATGGTGGGGTTGGCCACATAAATGGCGTTTTTTTCGGTCACTGGAAAGGTCAGTTGCGAGGTGACCTGGAGCACCGAACTCAGGAACACCTGAAAATGGATATGGGTGATCCGCCCGGGATACCACCCCGGGAAAAGGCAAATAAAATTCACTTCTCCGTTGGCGTCGGTCATTTGGATGCCGCGGCAAAAGGTCTCCCCGACATGGTTTTGGGTGCCGTTGTGTGCATTGGTGGTATAGCCGGAATAATACCCGTCTTTGTCGCAGTGCCAGATATCGACCCGGCAGTTGGGCATGGGCAAGCAGTTGGCAGCGCCGATGATCCGCAGTTTGAGGTTGAGTTGCACCCCGGCCCTGCCTTCCCGCGTGTCTTGCCGGAACATCGCCGAGTTGCCGCTCAGGTCGAGCGGATATGGCCCCGCTGTTTCGCTGGGGATAAGGGTGCAATTGGGCGGCGGCGCGAGCAGTTTGTCCAAGGTTGCGGGTGCGGCCGCAGATTTGCCCGCCGGCAGCACCGAGCCCAGGCCCGCGATGCCGAGACCGCGGAGGAAGTCTTTCCGTTTCATGATCGGGTAGTTTTAATATAAAGGAAAATAATATTCCGGATCCCTTTCCAAACGGAATATAGCCGGGCATGGTTGCGTAGCGCTCCTGGAGGACGGCGTATGGTCGCATGCCAGGAGGGGGTGTTTTGGGTTTACAGTGTTGATAATCAGGCATTTTTATTCGAAATGCCAGCTCAGGATATTTTCCGGTATACCGTGCCGATGTAATCGATAAAGTCGGGTTCGACGCCTTGTGCCCGAATGAGCAGTTGCATCTGTGCGCGGTGGTGGATACCGTGGTAGATGAGTTGCAGGGCGATATCTTTTGGCCTGGCCGCAAACACCCCGCCGTCGAAGCCCGTGAACTGCACTTCTTCCAGCAGCGCATCTTCGGGCATTTCGGTCAGGTAGTCGACCCAGGCCTGCAGGCTTTTTTGCCATTCCGTTTCCAAATGCTCCAGGGGATACCCGGGCTCCCACCAGCTCATGGCCACCGCAGTGGCGTTGTTGCGGATACGCGCCATCCATTTGTTCTGGCTGTTGATCAAATGACTGAAAAAGCGCACGCATGCTTCGGGGCTTTCCAGGGTGCCGATTTTTTGCAGCATTTGCCGGTTGGCAAAATCGGTGTAGCGAAAGGCGTCGAGTAGGTATGCTTTCATAGTTCGAAATGCGGGTTTTGGATCAACCCCAGCAAATTGCCCCAGGGGTCTTTTAAGGTGGCCACCCAAATGTCGCCGCCCACTTCTGCCGGATCGCGCCGGGCGGTGGCCCCCAAACTGATGAGGCGGGCGTATTCGGCGTCGATCCGGTCAACACCCCAGTAGACCTCCACATTTTCGGCTTTTTCAGGGCCCGCGTCTTCTTCGGGCAGCAGGCCCAGCTCGTAGCCGCCGACGTTGAACCCGACATAATAGGGTTGGTTAAAATAAGGCTGAAACCCCAGCGCCCGGGCGTACCAGTCCGTAGCGCGGCTAAGGTCGTCGACCCGGTAAATGACCGTGCGCAGACCGAGAAAAGGCGATGACATAGGACAGAGTGTTTTGTTTTAAAACCAATGCAAAGAAAACAAAAAGTTTTTTAAATTCCATTTCATTGAGCAGAAAAAGACAGTTAACGGTGCATTTTCCCGAAAACGGATATTTCCAAAAGTCGGCTGTATTTTGCGCTGTAAAACTATTCTGGTCATGGCTTTTCTCCGCAACCGCTGGCCCTGGATCACCGTACTTTTGGCTGCCGGCGTGTTTTGGCTCGCCAATTTGCGCAGCACAACCTCCGCCGGCGGGGAAAAACTGCCCGCTGTGGTGGATTTCAACTGGCATATCCACCCTATTCTCAGCGACCGCTGTTTCGCCTGTCACGGCCCCGATGAAAAAAAACGCCAGGCCGGCCTGCGCCTCGATACGCGGGAGGGCGCTTTTGCAGCCCTGGATTCCACCGGAAAACGGTTTGCCATCGTGCCCCACCACCCCGAACAAAGCGAACTCGTGCGCCGCATCTACGCCAGCCACCCGGATACGGTGATGCCGCCCGCCGACTCGCACCTGGCCCTGACCGATTTTGAGAAGAAACTCCTCGTCCGCTGGATCGAACAGGGCGCTACCTGGAAGGAACACTGGGCCTTTATCCCGCCCACCCGACCCGCTGTGCCTTCGGTGCGCCGCAAGGGCTGGGATAATAACCCCGTGGACGCTTTTTTGCTCGAAAAAATGCAGGAACAGGGCCTTTCGCCGGCGCCCGGGACCGATCCTGCCCGCTTGTTGCGCCGCGTCAGTTTCGCCCTCACCGGCTTGCCGCCCACCCCGAAACAAACCGACCGCTTCCTGGCCGATCCGTCGGCCGATGCTTACCTACGGCTCGTAGATACCTTGCTGGCAAGCCCGGCTTATGGCGAGCGATGGGCCGTGAACTGGCTCGACCTGGCCCGCTACGCCGACACGCACGGCTATCAGGACGACCTGCCGCGACTCATGTGGCCCTGGCGCGATTGGGTCATCAAGGCGTTCAACGAGAACATGCCGGTCGACCGTTTTGTCAGCTGGCAACTGGCGGGCGACCTCGAGCCCAACGCCACCAAAGAAATGCTGCTGGCCAGCGCTTTTAACCGCAACCACAAGATCACCCAGGAGGGCGGCGTCATCGATGAAGAGTACCGCGTGGAGTATGTCGCCGACCGCACCAACACCTTCGGCAAGGCATTTTTGGGGCTTACGCTGGAGTGCGCGCGCTGTCATGACCACAAGTACGATCCCATCAAAACGCAGGAATACTACGGCACTTTCGCGTTTTTCAACCAGGTGCCGGAGAATGGCTTTGTGCCCAACCTCGAGACCCCCAAACCGTATATGATCATCACGGCAGCCGACCTGGACGGGCCGCTGGCTTTTCTCAACGGCCGCTCGGTGTTGCAAAAACCGGAAGACACCCTCCGGCAGATGATCATGCACGACAGCATCGGCCTGCGACAAACCTTTCGCCTCAACCGCGGGCAGTACGACCAACCGGCCGAATCCGTGCCCTTTTCACCGCCCGCCGCCGTGCTGCCGTTTGATACCCTCAAATGGCCAAAAAACCGCCTGGGCCTGTCGCAATGGCTGTTTGATGCCCGCAATCCGCTCACTGCGCGGGTATGGGTAAACCGCCTTTGGCAGGAAATATTCGGGCGCGGTATCGTGGCAACAACGGAAAACTTCGGGGTGCAGGGCGCTCTGCCCACGCACCCTGAATTGCTCGACTGGCTCGCTGTGGAGTTGCGCGAGAGCGGTTGGGATATGAAACACATCCTGCGCCTGCTGGTCACTTCGGCGGCCTTCCAACAGGCTGCTGAAATATCGGGAAGCGCCCTGGCAGCCGATCCGGAAAACCGCTGGTTGGCCCGGGGACCGCGCGTCCGGATGCCGTATGAATTTATCCGCGACAATGTGCTCGCTTCCAGTGGCCTGCTGGTAGAACAAATTGGCGGGCCGCCCGTCAAGCCCTGGCAGCCGCCGGGTATCTGGGAAGACATCTCGACCGAAAAGACCGCCAATGCTTTTCGCGGCGAATTTTCCTACGTGCCCGACACCGTACCCGAAAAGATGTACCGCAGGAGCCTGTACACCTATTATCGCCGCACGATTCCGCCGCCCACCCACCTGAGCTTCGACGCGCCCATGCGGGAAAACTGCGAGGTGCGCCGCTCACGCTCCAACACCCCTTTGCAGGCCCTGGTGTTGTTGAACGATCAGCAGGTGCTGGAGGCCGCGCGCGTGCTGGCCGGCCGGCTTCTGCGCGACCCGGCGCTCGCCACTCCGGAGGACCGGATCAGGTCGGCCTTCCGGCGAATCCTGACCCGGGGCATGGAACAGAAAGAATTGCGGGAGTTGCTGGCTTATTTTAAAACCGAACGAAGGCGTTACCAGGAGCACCCCGATGCCGCACGCGCCGTGCTGCAGGTAGGCCGCGCCCCCCAGGACCCCGGCGCCGACCCGGCCGAACAGGCTGCGCTCATGCTTACCGTGAGCGTATTGTATAACCTGGACGAAGCCGTAACGTTGTAACGATTTGAAAATTAGCGTTTTAGCCTCTAAAAAACTACAAACCCGGTTCAATGCTAAATCAAACACCGTGGAATCTGAAGTTTTAGAACACCTGCTCCACTACAACCGCCGCACCTTTCTGCACCGCGCCGCCATGGGCATCGGCGGTCTGGCGCTGGGTTCGTTGCTGGGCCAGAGCTGCCGTCGCGAGACCGCACAGGACGCCATACTCGGCGCCCTGCCGCATTTCGCTCCGCGGGCAAAACGGGTCATCTATCTGTTCCAGAGTGGCGCTCCTTCCCAACTTGAGCTGTTTGATTGGAAACCCAAACTCCGCGAAATGCACGGGCAGGAGCTTCCCGCCAGCGTGCGCATGGGCCAGCGCCTGACCGGCATGACCTCGGGCCAAAAATCGCTTCCGCTGATCGGCGCCCGCGTCGATTTTAAACAATATGGCCAAAGCGGCGCCTGGCTCAGCGACCTGCTGCCGTATACGGCCCGGGTGGTCGACGAGCTGTGCATCATAAAATCCATGCACACCGAAGCGATCAACCACGACCCGGCCGTTACGTTTTTTCAAACCGGCAACCAGCAGCCTGGCCGGCCCGCCATCGGCTCCTGGCTGAGCTACGGACTGGGCAGCGAAAACAGCAACCTGCCGGCCTTCGTGGTGCTTCTGTCGCGCGGGAAAGGCAATATTCAACCCCTCGCTTCCCGCGTTTGGGGCAGCGCTTTTCTACCCAGCGTGCACCAGGGCGTACAATTTCGCGCCGGCAAAGACCCTGTGCTCTACCTCCGCGACCCCGAAGGCCTCGATACCCTGAGCCGCCGGGAGATGCTCGACGTAATCGGCCACCTCAACCATCAGGCCGCCGAGACCTTTGGCGACCCCGAGATCAACGCCCGCGTCAGCCAATATGAAATGGCTTACCGGATGCAAACTTCAGTGCCCGAACTGACCGACCTGAGCACCGAACCCGACAGCACTTTCCGGCTGTACGGGCCCGACGCCATCGTGCCGGGCACCTACGCCGCCAACTGTCTGCTGGCCCGCCGGCTGTGCGAACGCGGCGTGCGCTTTGTACAACTCTATCACATGGGCTGGGATGCGCACTTCGACTTGCAGGGTATGACCTCGCGCCTGGCCAAAGATGTGGACCAGGCCTCCGCCGCCCTCATCACCGACCTCAAACAACGCGGACTGCTCGATGAAACGCTCGTTATTTGGGGCGGCGAATTCGGCCGCACCAACTATGGCCAGGGCCTGATCAATGAAAACTACGGCCGCGACCACCACCCGCGCTGCTTCACCATCTGGATGGCCGGGGGCGGCGTGAAACCCGGTATGGTGTACGGCGAAACGGATGAGTTCGGGTACAATATTGCCGACAAGCCCGTGCATGTGCACGACCTGCAAGCGACCCTGTTGCACCTGTTCGGGATCGACCACGAACGCTTTGTATTTCTCTACCAGGGCCGGCGCTTCCGCCTGACGGATGTTTCGGGCCAGGTGGTACACGACATTATCTAACCCGCTCGGGCAAACGACGCCCCAGCCGTTTGCCCGAGGGCACTACTATACCAGATCATTATGAAACGCAGAACATTCATACAAAACACCGCACTCATGAGTTTGGGCACCCTGGCCGGCTTCAAAGGCGAACCCCTGATCGGCCACGGCGATTTCCGGTACCGGATCGATACCCGCTGGTGTAAAGCGCAGGCGTCGACCCATCCGGTAAAAAATTGCCATGAAATGGTCTTCGACAAACAAGGCCGCATCTTCATGACCACCGACGAGACCCGCAACAACATCCTGGTTTTTAGCAAAGACGGCGAAGTGCTCGATGCCTGGGGGCACGATTACCCCGGGGCGCACGGCCTCACCTATCACGACGAAAACGGCGCCGAAATGCTGTACATCGCCGATTATGAACGGCACCAGGTGGTGAAAACGACCCTCACCGGCGAAGTCGTCCGCACCTTCGACTGGCCGGCCGACTCGGGTAAATACACCGACGCTTCGGAATTCCGCCCGACCGAAACCACCATCGCGCCCAATGGCGATGTGTATGTGGCCGACGGCTACGGCAAAGATTTTATCGTGCATTACGACCACGATGGACAGGTCAAAAATGTCTTCGGCGGATCGGTTTTGCTGCAAAATGCCCACGGCATCGCGCTGGACACCCGCACACCCGACAAGCCGGTGTTGCTCGTCACCTCGCGGGCAGAGAACAAACTCAAGCGTTTTTCCCTGGATGGCGCCTGGCTCGAAACCATTGCCCTCCCGGGCGCCTATATCTGCCGGCCTGTTGTGCATGGTCAAAACGTTTATTTCGCCGTCCTGATCAGCCAACTGCCCTGGGACAGCGGCACGGGGTTCGTCTGTATTTTGGATAAAAACAACCGGGTGGTGTCGGCCCCATGCGCCAATACCCCGCGTTACAATACCGACGGGACGCTGAAGCCGCTTTATCAAACCATCAAGGCTTTCCGCCATCCGCACGATGTGTTGGTAGACCCCGACGGCAATATTTATGTGGCCCAATGGAACAGCGGCATGGTATACCCTTACCGCATGGAGCGGGTATAAAACATTGACGTTCAAATTTTTGAAACGATTTCATGAAACAATTTTGTCTTTTATTCCTGATACTACCTGCCATAGCCTGGGGCCAGCGGTTTCAATTGGCTGAACCGCAAATCCGGGTCGACAGTTTCTTTTTCCGCAACAGCGCTCGCGTCGCGATGGAGTTTGACCTGGACGGCGCTACCATTCGCTACAGCACCGATTTCCGAACGCCAACCGATAGCACGCCGCTGTATCAAAAACCCGTCGTCCTGACCGAATCGGGTACGGTTCGCGCCCGGGCCTTTCACCCCGACTTTGCCCCCGGCCAGATAGCGGAGCAACGGGCGATCAAGGTAAAACTCGTGCCCGACAGCGTTCGGCTGCTCACCCTGCCCGATTCGCTGTACCCGGGTAAAGGGAAATGGACGCTGTTCGACCTGCAAAAAGCCGGGCACAACCTCAAAGACGGCGCGTGGCTGGGCTTTCGAACCAGCGATACGATAGTCGTACAAGCGTATTTCGACCACCCGGTTTCCTGTCGTGTGCTGCAGGTCAGTACCTTGTTCGACCCCGGTGCGTGGGTGTTTCCCCCTGCCCGCGTGGAAGTGTACGGCGCTTCGGGCGACAAAGAATGGAGATACCTCGGCGCCTGGCTGCCGCGCCCCGACGAATCGTTGCAAAACCGCCCGGCGCAATACGAACGCTTCGAAAAAGCAGTACTGCGTCCGACCGAAGTAGAGCGCCTGGAAATCCGGGTGATTCCCTACGGCCCCTTGCCGCAATGGCACGCAGGCTCCGGTAAACCGGCCTGGTTGTTTCTGGACGAAATCCTCTTTCAATAACGATGCAGTTGCTCGGCCGTTTCCACCCGCTTTTGGTGCATTTGCCCATCGGCATCCTGTTGCTGGCTTTCGGCCTCGAATGCCTGGCGCGTTGGCGGCAGCGCGAAGATCTCCGGCCGGCCATCCGAGTGGCATTGGCTGCCGGCGCCTTGTCGGCCCTGATCACTGCCGGCACGGGCTGGCTGCTGGCGCAAAACGGCGGCTATGATGCGGCACTCCTGCAACAGCATCAATGGCTGGGATTCGGCGCTGCGGCCCTGGCCCTGGCCGCCTGGCGCCTGCAGGCCCGCCGGGGGTATTTCGCGCTTTTTTCAGTGGGGGTCGCAGTGCTCACGGTTGCCGGGCATTTCGGAGCAAGCCTGACCCACGGCGCCAATTTTTTATTTGAAAACCCGCAAGCAGAAACCGCAACGCCGGCCATAACAACCCTGAAGGAGGATACGCCGGTGTTTGCCGGGCTGATCCAACCGGTGCTGAAAGAAAAATGCCTGTCTTGCCACAACGCCTCCAAACACAAAGGCGATCTCCGGCTCGACCAGCCGGAGCTGATCCGGAAAGGCGGTAAACACGGCTCTGTCATCGAACCGGGCCAACCTGAAAACAGCCCCCTGCTGAAACGCGTGCATTTGCCCTTAACCGACGACGATCACATGCCGCCGGCCGGCAAACCCCAACTCAGCGCTTTCGACATCCGGCTGCTGGAATGGTGGATCGGCCAGGGCGCCGACTTCCAGGCAACCCTGCGCAACAGCCCCCTGCCTGCCGACCTTGCCGCCGAACGGAACAAAGCCCTCGGCGCCGACCGAAGCCCCGTGTTCGCCTTGCCGGTAAAATCAGCTTCGGCGACGGATATACAGCGCTTGCGGACACTTCTCGTGAGTGTCAACACGCTCGGCGAATCGGCGCCCTGGCTGGCACTGTCCTTTGCCGGACAGCCCAATCCCGCCAAACCCCATTGGGACGCCCTTCGGCGGGTGGCGCCGCAAACCGTGGACCTCGATCTGGCTTATACCCAAGCTGGTGATGCCGATCTGTCGGCGTCGTTGACCGAACTGCCCCACCTGGTTCGGTTGAACCTGGCACACACCCGGGTGCGCGACGCATTGGGTCCCGCGTTGCAAAAACTGACCTATCTCGAATCGCTGAATCTCACCGGTACCGGCGTATCGGATTCCGTGTTGAATTACCTGGCAGGTCTGGCGCATTTGCAGCAGTTATTTGTGTGGCAAACAGCCGTGAGTTCCGAAGGGGTGCAACGCCTGAAACGGCAATGCCCCCGGCTCCGGGTGGAAACCGGCGCCGTTGTGGCGGATACCGCCCGGATGGCGCTGCGCGCGCCCAGGATTCTCTACGGCCGTACCTTTTTTGAAGATACGGTGCAGGTCGTTTTGGACTACCCGGCGTTCAAGGGCGTGTCGTTGTACTATACCCTCGACGAGGCTGCTTCGCCCACCAGCCAGTCGGCCCGGTACCGTGAGCCTATTATTTTGAGCCAAACGGCGCACGTCCGCACCTTTGCGGCGAAGGACGGCTGGCTGCCGTCCGCCGTTGTAGAGGCCGTTTTTGTTAAAAAACACTACACACCGGCGAGTGCCGCGTTAGCGCGTCCGCCCTCGCCGAAATACCCGGCCAAAGGCGCCGCATCGCTGATCGACGGAGAGATCGCCACCCTGCAGGGATCGGGCACCTGGCTGGGCTACGAAGGCGAGCACCTGACGACTACGTTGGACATGGGTAAAACAGTACCGGTGAACCGGGTGTTTGTGCATAGCCTGGAGAACAACGTCGCCTGGATCTTCAATCCGGTTGCGATCCAGGTCGAAACTTCGCTCGACGGGAAGATCTTCCGGCAGCAAGGCCGCAATACGTTCCCGGTGAACGCGTCGATGCAGGAGCAAAAAGCCAACCTGTTGCCGTGTGAACTGACGCAGCCGGCGGAAGCCCGGTTTGTACGGGTGCAGGTAAAAAGCCTGCTCAAAAACCCGCCCTGGCACCCCGGCAAGGGTCAAAAATGCTGGATCTTTGTGGATGAGGTTTTGGTGGAATAGGAAACGAACCTAAACATGTTTGGCATTTCATTGCAGCCCAGCGGGAAAATTCCCAACATGTTTTTAACGCAAACCATGAAAAAGATAGTCGTTGCTATTTCCGGGTCCTCCGGCTCCGTTTATGCCAAAGTCCTGCTCGATAAACTGACTGTTTTGCGGGAGCAGTGGACGGCAGTTGGCGTGGTATTGTCAGACAACGCCAAAGTGAATTGGGAACTGGAGGTCGGTCCTGTCGATTTTAGCGACTATCCTTTTGATTTTTACGAGAAAAACGATTTCCAGGCGCCGTTTGCTTCCGGTTCGGCGCGGTACGACACGATGATCGTATGCCCTTGTTCGATGGGCACGCTGGCGCGGATCGCTACGGGCGTCAGCAACGACCTGGTGACGCGGGCCGCCGATGTGGTGCTCAAGGAGCGTCGCCGGCTTATACTCGTGCCCCGCGATGCGCCGCTCAGCCTCATTCACCTGCGCAACATGACGGTGGTAACGGAAGCAGGCGGGATCATTTGTCCGGCATCGCCTTCCTTCTACTCCCGCCCGCAAACCCTGGAAGCCGTGGCCGCCACGGTAGTAGACCGCGTGCTGGATCTGGCAGGGCTGTCAATCGACACTTTCCGGTGGAATGAGTAAGCACCTGCTTTGGGAAAAAGCGCTGTCACAGGGTGCCGATAGCGGTACACTGCCCCGCAAAAAAAGAAGGTTATGCAAAAATTTGTTCTGCACATATTGCTGGTAATTGCGGTGGGCGCGTGCCGTACCGCGAAAGCTCCGGCGCCCGAAACGACTGGTTTGTCCAGCAGTTTACTCCTTCAGGAACGGACAAAGCAAGCCGTGGATTCCATGTGTGTGGTACAGGTCGAAACCATCGATATGGAGGCACAGGAGCCGCTTGGCAACGTGGTGGTGCTCTTTACAAAATCGACCACGCGTACGATGATCGGGGTGGTCACCCGGCTGGACGGTACAATCGAACGGCGCTTAAAACCGGATGTGTATAACCTGGAAGCACGTTTTACAGGGAAGCAGACTTTTTTTCAACCCAAGATGACCCTGGAAGCGGGCTGGCGATACCGCCTGAAAATCGGGTTGGCGGACAACCGGGGGGAGCCGTCGAACAAACATTGAAGTCATTCATTTGACGTTTGGCCTCCACCCTCCATACTATTCAAAAAACTGCGAATAGTCGTTTTTGTCTTTCAGCACTTCTTTCGGTGGGGTATTCAGGTCCAGCGGTTTTTCGGCGGGTTTGGGTGGGGCTGCGGACGGTGAGGCCAGCAAGGGGTTTTCGTGGTCCCATTGTTCGAGCAGCCGGAGGCCTTCTTCTTCGAACACGCCGTTCTGGAGGTCGATGGAATCCATCAGGTTGCGGCTGGTGACCATGAAGCGCTCCATGTCGCCTACTTTCTGGCTCACTTCCTCGGCCATGCTTTCCAGGGCCTGATCGAACATGGCGCGTTGGTCGGGGTTGCCGCTCAGGATGCTCATGGCCGAGCGGATGGCGTTGTGGCTGGCCTGGATAGCCTTGTATTCCTGTTCTTTCAGCGTCACCTGGTCTTTGGTGTCCTCCAGTACGATCTCCGAATTTTCGTACATTTTGGTCAACAGCCGGTAGAGTACCTCCATTTTGCGGTACAGCTCGTCGTACTTCGCGTTGGCTTCCTGCAAGCGGCCGACTTTACGGGCGGCGAGCGCCAGGTTTTTGTCGTCGTTTTGTTTTTTAGCCCGGTCGGCCAGGGCCATGTTTTTTTGTATTTCGACCGTGTTGCCGTCCATGATGCCCTTGAGTTGCCGCATTTGGCCGCGAAGGGCGCCGATTTGCTTGCTGAGTTTGCGCAGGTTTTTTTCCAGATCTTCGATATAGGATTTGAGCACTGCGATCGGGTCGATTTCCACGAAGAGGCCGGTAATCCAGCGCATGACCGCTTTGTACAGGTACCACACCAGGTTGCGGGCCTTCGGATCGAGCACGGCGTACACTACTACGCCCAACGCGGCCAGGAGGCCGGACAGGTATAGCGTGTTTTGAAGCAGGCCGATCACGACGGGCAGGTATTGAATCAGGGCGAAAACCAGGCCGGCAGCCAGTATGCCAAGCGCAATTCCACCCGTTTTACCTTCGGGGCGTTGCCAGAAAGATCTGGATTCCATGTTCCGGACAATTTTAAGAGTGTCGGCAGGGCAACCGACGGATCAGAGATACTTATGCATGTTTTCAACGTCGCGTTCGATTTGCAGGAGCACGGCCTTGTGTGTTTTTTCAAACGAGGACTTGGTTTTTTCCAGTTTTTCGGCTTCGAGTTTGACGGCTGCTTCGGCCTGTTCAACCTGGTTGAGGTAACCGCCGATCTCGTCCTGCAAACGGCTGATTTCGGCCTTGTGGCGTTCGATCTGGTCGCGCAGGCGTTTGATCTCCTGTTCGCGGGAGGTTACTTTGGTGGCGTTTTGGCTGTCGAGCGCTTTGTCGAACTGCTCTTTTTCCTTGAGGAGCACACTGGTGTAAAAACCGGCGGTTTCGATCAGTTTGTCTTTGGTCAGGCCCACTGTGGCGGCCGTGGCGAACGCGCTTTTGTAACAGGTGGCTTCGTCCAGTTGCATTTGCAGCAGGGCGGCTACCGCGCGTTTGAACTCAAAATAGTCAAAACCGGGCAAATTGTTTTTTTCAATGGCATTGGATAAAAATTCCAGGCTGCGCTCGTCAAGCCCTTCGGCGGCAAAAAGTGCTTTTGTAGTAACCATTAATCGTTTGCGTTTAGAGTTGTTTTAAATGCGCTGCGAAAAACAGGCCGTTTGTTGATACCAACGAATAAATGCGACCAATAGCCGCAAATTTCCGAAAAATCACAAAAAGCCTGCACCGCGTTTGTTCAACGACTGGTGCAGGCGCAAAAACAAAAACCCCTTAACTCTTTGATTTAACTTTATCCGGTTGTTAGAAGCCATCTCCTAAATACCTGACGGGCTGAAATGGCGCCTAAAAGGCGAATTCTTCGTTCGTTTTTCCGCCGCAGGGCGCCGCTACGACTCAAAAAAATGCCTTGTCTGCTTCTTTTAGCCCCTCATTTCACCACCAACGCCATTTTTGAGATGGCTTTTAATGACAATCGGGTAGCGCTTTCGGCACCGCCGATTCGAAAAGTGACAAATCCAGGTGCAGCCCCCTCGAGAGCAGCAGCATACCGGCCACCACCAACAACGCCGGTTGTACTACACGCAACCGCGTGCGCCACACGCCGCCGAGCCGCTGGCCGCTGATCATGAGCACAAACAACAGTGGGAGGGTGCCCAGCCCAAACAAGACCATGAACACACTTCCGCCCCAGCCGCTGGTCATGCTGATGGCGCCCGCGACAGCCGCGTACACCAGGCCGCAAGGCAACAAGCCGTTGAGCATGCCTACCGCTAACGATGCCCCGCCGGGATGGCGGCGCAAAATGGTCGCGATGCGGCGCTGCACCCATTGGGTGAGCGCTCGAATGCCCGGCATCGAAAGCGCCGCCCGCTCCCATTCGACCGCAAAAAAAGCGGCTACCAGCAACAGGCTGCCAGCGAGGATCGATAAAGCCTGTTGAAATCCGGCCAGGGCAACGCCTTTGCCCAACAGCCCGAACAGCACCCCCAGTGCTCCGTAGGTACCGATCCGCCCCAATTGGTAGATCAGTACCCGGGCGGCAGCCTCCCATCGGGCAGCCCTGCTCATCGGCAGGGCCAGCATCAGCGGCCCGCACATCGCAACGCAGTGCAGGCTGCCGGCAAGTCCGAGAAAAAAGGCCGTCCAATACATGGATGAAGTTGTTGCTTGTTGAGCGAATACCAGTGGACGGTCAGGCGTGGATGATCGTCACGGTTGCTTCGTTGAAATACTTGGTGCCTTCGGCTTGCCAATCCACCTCAAGGTGCCAAAGACCATTCACGAGTTTCTCCGCGGGGATCTCCATCTGACCATCGGCATCGGCCTTGATCTGCAGGAGCACGTCGTCCTGCACCGTTGCGGAACGAAAGCACTTCACCGATCCGGCCGGCGTGCCTGTTTGGGCGGGGAACTGCAGCCGGATGACTTGCCGGACGGCATCGTAGCCGACCTTCAACCCGGTGGCCAGGTTCGCCGCGTTTTGCTTTTTATTGAAGTGTTCCTGGTAGTTCAAGTCGAGATTGTAGTAATCCTTGCTGACCAAACCAGGGTCGTATTGCCTCGACACCATGACCACCGTGATCATGATCAGGGCAAAAAGTCCGTACACGAGGGCGATGCTGTTTCCCCAATTGAGTTTCATTTTTGATTTCAGTTTTATACGTGGTCGATTTGCGTTTCTACTGGCCAATGGCTTATTTCCGTCCGGGCCCCATAAAATTGGTTTTAACCTGGTCGATTTTTTTGCCTTCCGACAAAATCTCAATCACAATGGGCGTTTTTCTGCCCTGTAATTCATTCGTAGGCAGCTCGACAAAGAATGCGCCCTGTTTTTTGCTGCCCTTCTCGATGGCATCCGGCGCCTGACCCACTATCTGAATGTTGCCTTGCGGAGTGACGAGGTGTAATTCTACCGGCAGGGGTTTGGTGGATTTATTGATGATTGTGTAGGTGTACAGGTTGGTCAGATGGGTTTCGTCTTTTTGCTGGTACATCTGACCGGGCGAGCGCAGGATAATGGTTTCCACTATACCCCGGTTGGCGATCAGCAGCACATCCAGGATGATCAGCGCCAACAGCACGGCGGTATACCCCATTACGCGCGCGGTAAAGATTTTCCGGCGGCCGGTTTCGATGCCGGTCATCGAGTCGTACCGGATCAGGCCGCGCGGACGCTCGATTTTGTCCATCACCGCATCGCAGGCGTCCATGCAGGCTGTACAGTTGACGCATTCGAGTTGGGTGCCGTTCCGGATATCGATGCCGGTAGGGCACACGGCGATGCAAAGTTTGCAGTCGATACAATCGCCTCGTTTGGTGTGTTGCATGCCGGTATCGGCTGCCGAGCCTACTGCCATCTGGATTTGTTCCACCGGACTTGGTGCGCCATTGGAAAGATGATCGGCCATACTTTCGGCTGACCGGGGTTTGTGGAGTTTTCCGCGCGGTTCGCCCCGGCTGTGATCGTATGCCACCACAATGGAATCTTTGACCAGCAACACCCCTTGCAGGCGGCCGTACGGGCAAATGGTCGTGCATACCTGTTCGCGCAAGCGCGCGAACACCAGGTAAAATGCCCCGGAAAATACCAGCATGCTTACAAACCCGGCCGTGTGGGCTTCCATGGGTTCGCGGATGATCTGCAAGACCTGGTCCATACCGATCAGGTAGGCCAGAAAGTAATTGGCCACTACTACGGCGATAGTAAAAAAGATCGCATGCTTGAGGGCCTTTTTGCGGATTTTATCCGGCGTCCAGGGGGCTTTGTCGAGCCTGCGTTGCTCCAAAAAATCGCCCTCGATCCAGTATTCAATCTTCCGGAAAAACATTTCCATGAAGACCGTTTGGGGGCACACCCATCCGCAGAACAGGCGGCCGTAGACCACGGTGAACAGGATAATAAAGACAATAAAAGTAAGGGTCGCCAAAACAAACAAGTGGAAATCTTGCGGCGTGAACAACAGGCCGAACAAGACAAACTTCCGTTCCAGGACGTTGAAAAGCAAAAACTGCTCGCCGTTGACTTTAATAAACGGCGTCAGCAGGAAAAAAGCTAAAAAGATCAAGCTCACCCATGTCCGGGCGTTGTAAAACCGTCCGCGCGGCTTTTTCGGATAAATCCAAATCCGTTTGCCTTCATGGTCTACCGTAGCTATCTGATCGCGGAATTCTTCCGTATCTTCAATGATGCGGTCCCAGTCTTTTTGTTCTGTGGTCATGACGTGCAGCTCTACTGTCAAAATTGGGCACAAGATGCGCTAAGTGGTATAGCTGGTTTTATGACTGGAATCATGACCCAAATTGACGTTGATCAATCGATGAATTTCTGGGGGATAGCGCGGGTGGGATACCGCCCAGACCAAAAAGCAAGCCACCGCATTCCCGTTAAGAAAATGCGATGGCCTGCGTTGGTTTTGCCTGGGGGGCACTATCCGCCCGTCGACGGTGCGGGAGTCGCCGTGGAATCGGCGGCGGCTTCCTCCGTCCAGATGGTCCCTTGCGGGGCTTTGGGGTTGGGCGGGTTGGTACCTTTGAGCGTCAGGATGTACGACGCTACTTTTTGCATGTCGCTGGGTTTGAGTTGACTTTGCCAGGAGATCATCCCCTTGTCAGGGACCCCGTATTTGATCGTCTTGAACACGTTTTTGATACCGCCACCGTGAATCCAGTATTCGTCCGTAAAGTTCGGTCCTACCATGCCTTCACCCTTCTGGCCATGGCAGGCGGCGCAGTTGTTTTTGAAAATGAGTTCGCCTTCGCCCAGGTCGCCGCTGTCGGTGAGGGCCACTACGTTGGATTCGTCCACGGCATTGGCCTTGCCAGCCAGGGCAACGGCCTGTTGTTTTTTGGCTTGCTCCATTTCTATTTTGTACTCTTCACCCGACAGTGGCCCGCCACCGCCCCAATGGTAGTAGTACATGTAAACCACGGCCCACACGATCGTAATTACGAACAGGTTGACCCACCACGGCGGCAGGCGGTTGTCCAGTTCGCGAATACCGTCGAAGTCATGATGCGACAGGATTTCGTGTTCCCGTTCGATCGGTACGGCGTCTTCCCAATATTTTTTGCGCAGCGTAGTGAAGAAACTTTCGCGCGCCGGCGCGGCAGCAGATGCTGATTCACCGGGCAAGGTCACGCCCGATTTGGCCGCTTCCAGATCCAGTATCCGTTTGTACAAAAATTGGTTGACTTTTATCACATATACCATCGCAACGATAAACAGCGCGGTTCCGGCGATGGTCAATACGTAGGTCATCAGCTGCGGAAACTGGTCGGCGGTCTTCGCGGCAGTTGCCGCGGCATCGGCCGTTTGACTCCACCCGGAAACCGCAATGCCCAACAGGGATAAAGCGAAGAGATATTTGGCGAATTTCATTGTTCTGTAAAGATTTAGAGTTCTAGGTGTAGCTCAGTCTTCCAGTGGCAACCGGGCTATTTCATCCAGGTTGCTCGATTTGCTGAAAAAAACGCGTACCAGGGCAAAGCAAAACGTACCAAAAAAGATCAGCAGCGCCGTAATGCCAAACCACTGTATGCCGTCGACGGACTGAAGGAGGTATTTATACATAGAAGTTTGAAATTTGGAGGTTGAAGTTTAGGGTTTGAAGTTCGGCGCTTACTGGTAATGCCCGGAACTGCTTCGAACTTCAAACACTATACTTCAAACTACTTATTGGTTGCTGATTGTTCCACTTTAATGTCGGTGCCCAGGCGTTGGAGGTAGGCGATGATCGCAACGATTTCTTTGTGCTCCATACCTTCATCCTTGACGCCCTGATCCTGCAGCGATTTGGCCACTTTAAGGGCCTGCGCCTGGGCGTCGGCAATGGCTTGTTTTTCAAAATCTCTCGGGTAAGGCGTACCCAGTTTGCGCAGCGCTTTGATCTTGGCGGGCAGCAGTTCCAGGTGCAGCTCGTTGTCGGCCAAATGCGGGTATTGCGGCATGATAGAGCCCGGCGACATGGTGCGTGGATCGATCAGGTGGTTGTAGTGCCAGCTGTCCGGGTATTTCCCGCCTTCGCGATGGAGGTCCGGCCCTGTGCGTTTGCTACCCCAGAGGAAAGGCCGGTCGTAGATATACTCGCCCGACTTGGAGTACTCGCCATAGCGCTCTGTTTCGCTGCGGAACGGCCGGATCAACTGCGAGTGGCAACCCACGCAACCTTCGCGGATGTACAGATCGCGCCCGGTCAGTTCGAGCGGAGTGTATGGGTGTACGCTTGCAATTTTCGGCACCTGGCTGTCGACAAACACCATCGGGATGATCTGAACGATACCGCCGATTGAAATCAGAACGGCGCTCACCAGCAGCATCTGAATGGGGCGTTGCTCGATCCATTTGTGCCAGTATTCACCCGCTACGGTCTGGCGCGGTTCGCGTGCCGGCGCTTCGGCGGCTTCGTTGGCGACGAATGTGCCTTGGGCCGCCGTTTTGAATAAATTGTAGACCCCGAGGAGGACGCCAGTGAAGAACAGGGAACCGCCTAAGGCGCGCATGGCGTACATCGGAATAATTTGCGTCACCGTATCCAGGAAATTACCCCATGCCAGGGTGCCTTCCGGCGTAAATTCTTTCCACATCAGGCTTTGGGTCCAGCCCGACCAGTACATCGGCACGGCATAGAAGATAATACCGAGGGTGCCGATCCAGAAGTGGATATTGGCCAATTTGGTAGAGTACAACTCGGTGCGGTACATGCGCGGCCAGAGCCAGTACAGGGCGCCAAAGGTGAGGAAACCGTTCCAGCCCAGCGCGCCAACGTGCACGTGCGCAATCGTCCAGTCGGTAAAGTGACTGATCGCGTTTACGCTTTTGATAGAAAGCATCGGGCCCTCAAAAGTGGCCATACCGTAAGCGGTGACGGCCACTACCATGAATTTCAACACAGGATCCTGCCGAACCCGGTCCCAGGCGCCGCGCAGGGTAAGCAAGCCGTTGAGCATGCCGCCCCACGATGGCGCGATCAGCATGATCGAGAACACCGTGCCGAGCGATTGCACCCAATCGGGCAGCGAGGAGTACAACAAGTGGTGCGGCCCTGCCCAGATGTAGATGAAGATCAGGGCCCAGAAGTGAATGATCGAAAGTTTGTAGGAATATACCGGTCGGTTGGCCGCTTTCGGCAGGAAATAATACATCATGCCGAGGTAAGGAGTCGTGAGGAAGAACGCCACAGCATTGTGCCCGTACCACCACTGGACCAGCGCTTCCTGTACGCCCGAGAACAGCGGATAGCTTTCCATAAACGAATACGGCAACTCGAAACTCCGCACAATATGCAGCACGGCAACGGTGATCCACGTAGCGATATAAAACCAAATGGCCACATAGAGGTGGTTTTCCCGGCGCTTGATAATGGTGCCGAACATATTGATCCCAAAAACCACCCAAATGAGGGTGATCAACAGGTCGATCGGCCAGGCCAGCTCGGCATATTCATTGCTGGTGGTAAACCCGGCAGGCAGCGAAACGGCGGCGCATAAGATAATGACCTGCCAGCCCCAAAAGTGGATCCACGACAGGGTGTCGCTAAACATGCGCGCTTTCAGCAAGCGCTGGAGGGAGTAGTACACGCCCATGAAGATACCGTTGCCCACAAAGGCGAAAATCACGGCATTGGTGTGCAACGGGCGCAATCGCCCGAAAGTGGTGTAGGGAATGCCGTACTGGCTCATGTTGAGGGAAGGGAAGAGCAGTTGAAGGGCTAAAATCAGACCCACCAACATCCCGACAACCCCGAAAATGAAAGAGGCAATCCCAAACGCCCGCACAATGCGGTTGTCATACTGAAATTGTTCGACGCGGCTCATAAGTTCGTTAATAATGCGTTGCAGGTTTCGTTTTACTGTTTTGATTCTTCCCCGTCATTGGATCGGTTTTCCGTCAACTCATCATCGAATAACATGCGCACGGAGGGCGTATAGTCATCATCGAACTGGCCCGCTTTTGTTGCCCAGAGGTATGCCAACAGGAAACCGGCTGCCACGATCAAACTGATGAGAATGAGGAGAAAAATGACTTCCATGGTTGAAGTTTCTTGAAAACCGGCCGCAAGGTCGCTGCGTCTGTCATCGTGACAGATGACATTTATCAGGCGCCTGTATGATGTTGATCAAACAAGCGGTTGGGTAAACCCGGTTTCAAGGGTATATTTGTCGGATGAAACAGGCAACCCCGTAAAGGACCCGCCCATGTTGCGTATTTACATCTCCTGTGCTCCGGCCGACAAGCCGTATCTGGACAAACTGCTCAAGTGGCTCAAGCCCCTCCAGGAGCAGTATTTCCTCCGCATCTGGTACAACACACCGGCGCCGGGATCCAGGCTGCCATACCGCTGGGACGATATGCTCGACCACCTCGAAGCGGCCCATATCTACCTGTTTCTGACCAGTTACCATTCCCTCAGCACCGCTTATATCGACCAGGAGGAAATCCCGCGTGCGGTAGCGCGCTATATCGAGTTGGGCGACGCCTTTGTGCGCATATTTCCAGTGCTGGTGTCGCCGTCGCATTGGAAAAACCACTCGCGGCTGTCCGGGTATAAGGTGCTGGGTGGCCCAAAAAGTTTGACTGAAATAAAGCCGGAAGAAAACGGCTACCTCGCCATTGTGGAACAATTGCGCCAAGTAGTGGAAACCTTGCGACGCAACTGGCTGGAAGAATCGTACCGGACAGGCCAACCCATTGAGGATTTCTCCCGCCCGGAACTGCCGCCGCCAGCCGCTCCGGCGTTCAAGCCCTTGCCGGGTTGGACGGGGGTGTTGTTGATTCTGGTGCTTTTGTACCTGATTACCGGTTGGTACCTCAATGGCTGCGCCCCGCGCATGTATTATATGTATGCGCCGAAAGAAATGCCGTATCAACCGCTCCCCGATCAGTATTTGCGCAACAATCCCCTGCAGCCACCGGTTGATGTGCCACTCCGGCCATCCGATGACACGACTGGTAGCCGCGCGCGCCTGCCGGAAGATTGAATTGCGTGTCCCGCCTGATCCGGAGATCTGCTACCCGGAGACAAAATGCCGCCAACTTTTTTCAGGCGCCGTGTTAAAACCCCGGCGCTCATGCATTTTGGCACGGTTTTTTTAACCGTAAAGCCTCAGAAAGGGCTTAGCATTTGATTGGTTAATTGTTTTCATGGTTATGTTGTGCCATTCTGTCGAAAAGACGGGATGGCTTTTTTTATTGCCGCCTGCCGGCGCTTCTCCGAATGCTTTATACCATGTTTACTTCGGGTTCGAGTCGTACACCGAAGCTTGCTTCCACCGATGCGATAATGGCTTCGGCCAATGCTTTTACTTCCTGCCCGGTCGCTCCGCCGTAATTCACCAGCACGAGCGCCTGTTTTTCATAACAGCCGGTATTTCCCACCCGTTTGCCCTTCCAGCCGCATTGTTCGATCAGCCAGCCTGCCGGCACCTTGACGCGGCCATCCGGCAAGTCGTAATGCGGCGCTGCGGGATGGTTGACCCGGATGCGGTCCAATACTGTGCGATCCAACTCAGGGTTTTTAAAGAAGCTGCCGCAATTGCCGATTTGGGCCGGATCGGGGAGTTTGGAGCGGCGAATCCGGATCACGGCCTCGCTGACGGCCCCCAGGTCGGGGGTGCCAACCCCCATCGACTCCAGCGTCTTGCGGATGTCGCCATAGGAGGTGTTCAGGCGGTGCTGCCCGGTCGACAGCGATAGGGTAACCGCCGTGATACAGTACCGGCCTTTGGCCTCGTGTTTGAACACGCTTTCGCGGTAGCCGAAACGGCAGGCCTTGCGGTTGAAATACCGGACCTTACCGCTGGCGAGTTCCACCGCTTCCAGTCCGACAAACACATCCTTCAACTCCACCCCGTAGGCGCCGATGTTCTGTACGGGTGCCGCGCCCACCGAGCCGGGGATCAGGCTCAGGTTTTCGATGCCGCCATAGCCGTGTTGCACGGCCCATTGTACCAGGGTGTGCCATACTTCGCCGGCGCCGGCGCGCACCCATATCCGGTTTTTAAACCGCCGCACCACTTCGATACCCCTGAAGTTGTTCCGGATGACCAGTCCGGGCCAGTCTTGGGTGAATAAAATATTGCTGCCGCCGCCCAGGATCAGGACCGGTTGCAAGCCCGTTTGCAAAGCCGCTCGCAAAGCACCGAGGTCGCCGGCTTCCGCAAAATGCGCGGCCGAACTGGCCAGGCCGAATGTGTTAAAGGGCTGAAGGGAAATATGGTGGCGAAGCATTGCCGGCAAAGTTTGATTGGGTGGTGGGGTTAGCGCGTTTTCCGGGCCGGCAATTTCACGGTAAAGGTGGCGCCTTTATCCGGCTCAGACCGTTTTACGAAAATTTTCCCTTTGTGGTATTGTTCGATAATGCGTTTGGACAAGGATAAACCCAATCCCCAGCCGCGGGTTTTGGTGGAATAGCCTGGTTTGAACACCGTGGCGAATTTACCGGCCGGGATGCCTTTGCCCGTATCGCTTACATCGAAACAAACAAATCCCGGCTCGTCGTACACCGTGACGGTGATGACGCCGATACCGCCCTCCATGGCATCAATGGCGTTGCGGAGCAGGTTCTCCACGACCCAATCGAAAAGGGGCGGGTTGATGTTGACCATTTTGGCTTCGTGGTCGTCGGGCGCCGGAAAGTCGAACGTCACTTTTCGCGGTGCACGCCGTTGCATATAATCGCGGCATTTTTCCAATTGGTCGTATACATCTACCGGGCTGAGTTCGGGCACGGAGCCGATTTTGGAAAAGCGGTCGGCCACCAGCTCGAGCCGCGTAACGTCGTTGCGGAGTTCGTCGAGCATTTCCTGGTTCATCGCGTTGTCTTCATTGGCGGCTTTCAGCGCTTCCACCCAGCCCAGGATAGCGGTTATCGGAGTGCCCAACTGGTGCGCGGTTTCCTTGGCCATGCCAAGCCAGACCTGGTTTTCCTCGGCGCGGCGGGAAGCGCTGAAACCCAGGTAGCCGAACGCGATGAATACGGCGATCAGGATCAGCTGTACAACCGGATACCATTGCAAGAGGCCGAGCAGATTGGAGTGGCTGTAAATCAGTGTTTTGTGAATATTAGGCGGTATGTTGATCAGAATCGTGTCGGCGCCTTCGGCCACCATCCGGTCCAATGCCTGCCGCACTTCCAGGATCGGCATGGAATCAAGGTTGCGGTTGTTGATGTTCCGGTAATATTCGATTTGGAAGGCTTCGTCCAGCACTACGACCGGTATGGTCGTGTTGTCCACGATGATCCGGGTGGGCAACGTAAAGTCGCAATTCATATCGACGTCGGTCAGGCCAATCTGGCGCATCGCTTCGGCAAATTGCTGGGCTTGCTGGTTTTCCCGCTCTACCAGCCGGTCAGCCAAATACTTGGTGTAGAACAAGGAAATGATAATGATAGCAGTGCCGCCGGCGGCCAGGTACCACTTCCATTGTGATTTACGGCTGTATATGTCCATTTTCAGATCGAATGGGCAAAAATGCGAAGAAAACCGGCATCCCAACCCTACTCCTTTTCAAAGATGGGAAAATTTGTTCGAAACGCCGGACCCGGGCAGCGGATACGCGATATCCTTCCGGCTGCAACGGTATTTTTATTTTGTTTAACTATTTTTAAAAACTATTAAACAAAATTGATTTATCCCCTGTTTGAAGGAACATGGTGTCGGGTAAAGCGTTCCGGCATGCGATTAAACAAACAAAATCAACTTATTCGGGGCAAATGTCCAAACGCGTCATAGTGATCGGTGCCGGGTTTGCCGGTTTGTCAGCCGCTTGCAACCTGGCGGCCGACGGATTCGAGGTAACCGTTTTAGAAAAAAACGGCGGGCCCGGCGGCCGGGCGCGGCAGTTCTCGGCGCAGGGCTTTGTGTTCGACATGGGACCTTCCTGGTATTGGATGCCCGATGTTTTTGAACAGTTCTTTGAACGCTTTGGTAAAAAGGTGTCGGACTACTACGACCTGGTGCGGCTCGATCCGTCATATGTCGTGCATTTCGGACCCGGCGAACGGATGGAAGTGCCGGCCGGGTTGGATGCACTCGAGGCCATGTTCGAACACTACGAACCCGGTAGCAGCCGGCCATTGCGGCGTTTTTTGGCGGAGGCAGAATACAAATACCGGGTGGGCATGAAAGAGTTTGTACACAAGCCCAGCCACAACGCGCTGGAATTTGCCGATTGGCGGATCGCCGCGAGCCTTTACCGCTTGCAAATGTTCACCTCCATGGCCAGGCATGTGCGGCGGTTGTTCACTAATGAAAAATTGCTCCAATTACTGGAATTTCCCGTCCTGTTCCTGGGCGCCACCCCCGAAAAAACCCCGGCCTTGTACAGCCTGATGAACTATGCCGACATGGCCCTGGGCACCTGGTATCCCATGGGTGGTATGTACAAGATCGTGGAAGCCATGGTCGCACTGGCGCACGAATTGGGCGTTAAGATCGAACTGAATCGCGAGGTGCGCTCCATCCTCACGACGGATGGCCGGGCCTCCTCGGTAATCACCACAGAAGGCCAGGTGTATCCTTCCGATATCGTGGTGGGGGCGGCCGACTACCACCACATCGATTCCAAGTTGCTGGACGCGGGCGGGCGAAACTATTCCGGAGCCTATTGGCAAAGCCGTACGCTGGCTCCTTCCTGCCTGCTGTATTTCCTGGGCGTCAACAAGCGCCTCCAGGGCTTGCGGCACCATAACCTGTTCTTTGACGAAGATTTCGGGCAGCATGCCCGTGAAATATACGAAACCCCGCGTTGGCCGGAAAAACCGCTGTTTTATGTCAGCGCACCATCACAAACCGATCCGTCGGTGGCGCCGGAGGGCCAGGAGAACCTGTTTATCCTCATCCCGGTGGCGCCTGGGCTCGAAGATACCCCGACTATCCGCGAACATTACTATAACCTGGTCATGCAGCGCCTGGCGCGCCTGACGGGCCAGCGGATCGGTGAAGCGGTCGTGTACCGGCGTACGTATGCGCACGCCAATTTTGTGGCCGATTATCACGCGTTCAAAGGCAACGCCTACGGCCTGGCCAATACGCTCCGGCAGACGGCTTTTCTGAAACCCAAACTCCGGAACCGGCATATTTCCAACCTGTTCTATGCAGGTCAACTTACTGTGCCCGGCCCGGGCGTGCCGCCTTCGCTGATCAGCGGTCAGGTGGTGGCGCGGGAAGTGCGAAAAATATTTAATCCATAACCCCTATGCAGCAGTGACAAATACAATTTAATCGATTGGGTGGTACCGATCCCGGGCCATCCGGCACACCACCAGTAGCTCATCAAATCTTAACCCGGTATGAATCATCTCGCGTTGTACCACGCCACCTGTTCGGATTGCAGCAGGCTCATCACCCAGAAATATTCCACCTCGTTTTCGATGGGCATCCGCTTGTTCCACAAACGCTTTCGGGCGCCGATCTACGCTATTTATGGATTTGTTCGCTTTGCGGATGAAATTGTGGACACGTTTCACCAGTACCCCAAACAAGCGCTGCTCGACCAATTCCGGGACGATACCTATCGCGCTATTAAAGACGGGATCAGTTTGAATCCGGTCCTGCACGCGTTTCAGGAAGTGGTGCGGGAATACCGCATCGGGCATGATCTGATCGACGCTTTTCTGCAAAGCATGGAGATGGATTTGCACCATGCCGCCTACGATACGGCCCGGTACAACGATTATATTTACGGTTCGGCGGAGGTCGTCGGCCTGATGTGCCTACGGGTGTTTTGCGAAGGCGACACCGAACGGTACGAGTCACTCCAGGCGCCCGCCCGCCGCTTGGGTGCGGCGTTTCAAAAGATCAATTTCCTGCGCGACATAAAAAGCGACTACGACGAGCGCGGGCGGGTGTATTTTCCGGAGGTGGATTTTCAGCATTTCGACAATACAGCCAAACAGCAGATCGAAGCGGATATTCAGGCCGATTTTACAGCCGCGCTCGAAGGCATCCGGCGCTTGCCGGATGGCGCGCGGTTTGGGGTGTACCTGGCCTATAAATACTATATTCATTTGTTTGCCAAGATCAGGCGCGCGCCGGCGCAGCATATTGCGCGCGAACGGTTTCGGCTATCGGACAAACGCAAGGTTTATTTACTCTTTAGCTCGGCCGTGCGCCACGGCCTGAATTTCCTGTAAAGGGTACAAATCAACCTTTGGGCTATTTTTCGTCACCGGAAATGATGACGACAGGACGTAATCTTGCGTGCATTCTTGTCCTTAACCAAACGCCGGCCCGATGGATTATACTGCCCCTGGAGCGTCCGGTGCAAGTGCTGAAGCGCGATTTGAGGCCTTGCAACGGGATCTCGTCCTCCAATTCAAGCACCATTTCCCCGATCCACTGGCCCCGAAAACAGTCATTATCCTTCCAAGTCAAACGCTTGACCCGGAAATTTTAGCCAAAATCAGCGGGATTAACCACTATGAAGAGCGGCTGCTGTGTTTGCTCATGCTGCTGCGCATGCCCCGCACGCACGTCATTTACGTGACCAGCCTGCCCATCGACGAGGTTATCATCGATTATTACCTGCATTTGCTCCCGGGAGTAACCAGCCGGCATGCCCGGCAACGCCTGACCCTGCTGAGTTGCCATGATGCCTCGCACCGGTCATTGACCGAAAAAATCCTTTCGCGACCGCGGCTGATCGCCAAAATCCGGTCGTGCATTCCGCCGGGCCATGTGGCGCACCTGTCGGGATTCAATATTACTTACCTCGAACACGAGTTGGCCTTGCAACTGGGTGTGCCGTTGTACGGTTGTTCGGCCGATTTGTCCTTCTGGGGCTCCAAATCCGGCAGCCGGGAGATTTTCCGGCGTGCGGGGCTACCGATGCCGCCTGGCTTTGAAAATCTCCGGAATATGGAAGAGGTGGCGGAAGCTTTGCGCGATTTGCATGCGGAGTTTCCCGGGCTGCGCAAAGCCGTGGTCAAACTCAATGACGGGTTTTCCGGCGACGGGAACGCCCTCTATTCTTTCGAGCAGGGGGGGGCGCCGGCCGATGCAGAATCCCTCCGGGACCAGCTGCGGATGGTGGCCGGCGATTTATCTTTTGATGTGTTTTCCCAGAAATTGGAATATATGGGGGGGATCGTAGAGGCATTTATTGACGGCGTTGAAAAAACGTCGCCTTCGGTGCAGTGTCGCATCAATCCGTTGAAACAAATCGAAGTGGTATCGACACACGACCAGTTGCTGGGCGGCGAGTCGGGGCAGGTGTACCTCGGGGCTACCTTTCCAGCCCAGGCGGCCTATGCCAACGATCTTGGACGTATGGGTTGTCAGGTGGCCGAGTTACTCAGCCGGCTCGGGGTGATGGGCCGCTTCGGGATCGATTTTGTTTCGGTAAAGGAGACCGGCGGTTGGTGGCAACATTATGCCCTCGAAATCAACCTGCGCAAGGGCGGCACCACGCATCCTTATCTGATGTTGCAGTTTCTGACCGATGGCTATTACGATCACCATACCGGGATCTACCACATCCCCAACGGCCAAACCCGCCATTATTTTGCCACGGATTGCCTCCAGTCCGACGCATACAAAAACCTGACACCGGAGGATTTGATCGACCTTGCCATTTGTCACCAGGTTCACTTCAACGCCACCACCCAGGAAGGCGTGACGTTCCATCTGCTTGGCGCGCTCTCCGAATTCGGCAAACTGGGACTGGTAGCGGTAGCAGCCACACCCGAACGCGCCCGCGAATTATACGACCAGACTGTCGAAATCCTGGATGCCGAGACCGCGGAGTGAGAGGGGCAGGGTTTCAAGGTTTCAAGAGGTTTCAGGGTTTCAGAGGGTTTCAAGGTTTCAGAGGGTTTCAGGAGGTTTCAGGAGGTTTCAAGAGGTTTCAGGAGGTTTCAGGGTTTGTCGTCGGACCTTAAGATTACCTGAGAAAAAGCGGCATAAAAGATTGCCGGAAGTTCATTGACTTATTGATAAATCACGGATGTTCTGCTCATTGAGATTGGTAGCGGTTTTAGTATTGAGGACCAGACCTCTTT